>CAZGUX010000064.1:0-29564 GCA_964529305.1 uncultured Solibacteraceae bacterium
GCTTCTCGATGCGCCGTAGCGGCCATCCCAGCCGGCCGAGCGCGAGGACTTGTTGTCGTTTCTCTTCGTTCAAGACATTGCTCACCCGACGGAGGGTAAGTCCCCGTCGTCGTCAATGTCCTGCCATTTCGATTGGCCGGGTTTGAGGTGTCCCTCATTGGCCGGTTTTGGGTGTCCCCCGAGGCTTCCTGTTGGCCGGCGGACGGCTGTTTCGCCGCGCCATCTACACCCGGCAATCTCCGGCGATCGAGAATTTCGTCGAGGTCAACGTCTCGCGGCGGCTCGGGCAGGAATCACAGATTTCTTGGGATCTGATCGACGTCGTTATCTATGATCACCGCGACGGGGGAGTGCGTGTGCGGGTGCTCCCGCCCATTGACGGTGAACACGGGGCGGGCAGGTGACATTGGCTACAGGAACAGATCGACAGGCACACGGAGCAGTTCTGCGAGCTGCTTGGCCTGCGCTTTGCTGATGCTGCGTTTGCCACTGAGGATTTCCGATACACGGCTCTTGGGCAATACTGACCAGAGGTCGCTCGGCTTCATATCTTTTTCTTCGAGCAGATAGGCCAACATCTTATGCGGTTCGGCCTTTGGAAGCGGGTGCGCCCGAGTTTCGTATTCGTCGATCAGGATGCTGAGCAGTTCCAGGAGCCTGCCCTCCTCCTCGGAAATCTCATCGTCCGGTTTTTCCATGAGGGCTGCGGCCGCGCCGAGCAAGCGATGGTACTCCTCCTCCGTTCGGATGGCGACGGGCAGAGTCATATCGAGAAGCTCTCGATATCGACGTTCGTCGAGAAGCGTAGCGCTCATAGTTTCCATTTCCCCTTATCGTATTCGGCATGCGTGAGGACATACCGGATGTAGACGATCTGCCAGCGGTACTTGATCTGCGAGATCAGCCGGTACTTGTTGCCGCTGATGTTGAACACCGTGAAAGCCCCCACGGCATCGGCGTGCGGAAAGTCGGCGCGGACATCGGCCAAATGTTTCCATGCGGCTCGCTTGGTTATGCTGTGCCAGTGCAGCAGCGACTCCAACGCATCCTTGTGCGTCTTGCTGAATTCGGTGATCGCCGCCTTACTGATGATCCTCACCAAGCCAAGGTTACCAAAACGGTAACCGCCGCGCAAGGGCAGTCGGTCGACGCCTCGATGGGTGCGACGCCGACCGGAAGGCCGGGACAGCGAGAGCATTCGGCAGGGCCTAGGAAGTTGCGACGAACTGGCGACAGAAACTTGCGACAGCCCCCACGACACCTGAATGAGAAGAGTGCGGCAGGTGGCAATACGCCGTGTTTACAACAAGTTAGAACAGGCTTGTAAGTCGCGCTGTGGCAGGTGGGAATTGAGCCAGTCTGGACTTCGCGACCTCCCGCTATCTGATTGACTCCATTACGCGCATATCAGGCATTTCGTCCAGATTGGGCCGACTTGAACAGTGACCCCGGCATGGATTCGAAACTCTCGAGCGACCAGCATCCCCACACGAATCGGCGCCGGCCAACTCCACCATGCGCGCCCAACTTCGGGAGGGCAACGATCCGCCAATAACACCGGTAAATGCTACGCCGTGTTCGGCGGTTAATCCCACCCCACCTGTATCGGTGTGATCCCTAAGCGCAATCACCATCGGTTGCCGCCATCAACTTAAATGAAACCGCGGTTGCCGTTTGATTCTCTCTTGCCGGCGCCGGCTAGGGCCGGAGTGTGATGACTCGCCGGCTCCAGCCCTACTCGGCGGCTCGTAACGCCTTGACAGGATCAAGACGCAGGGCGCGGAGTGCCGGAGGCATGGAGGCGAGGAGCGCTGCTACCAAAAGCGCGACCGTCGGAACCGCGAGTATGGTGACATCGGTCGCTGTCACCTGGTAAAGCAGCGTCCTGATGTAGCGTTGGGACGCCATACCCAAACCCAGGCCCGCGACGGCTCCGATGAACACCATCGCCACGGACTCTCCGAGCACTTGCCACACAACATCGGCTGAGGGCGCGCCGATCGCGAGCCGAATGGCAATCTCTCGTTTGCGCCGCAGGACGGAGTAGTCGAGGACCCCAAACAGTCCAACACCTGCAAGTGCAAGAGCGACCAAGGAAAAGAACACGGCCAATATTGCCAGAAGACGCTCACGAACGGTGTGCATCTCAACAAGCTCCTTTTGGGTGCGCAGGTTGTTGACCTGGAACTCAGAGCGGGCGGCCGACACCTCGCGACGCAGCAATGCGGCCATGGCAAGGGGGCCTTCCGTCGCCGTGCGCACCAGCAAACTCGCATCGCTTTTGGGCTGTGCCGACCCCTTGCTGTCCACTGTGGCGAATGGCAAATAGGCAGCGGGCCCCAAACGATCTCTCATGTTCCAATACCGGGCGTCGCGGACCAAACCGACAATCCGAACGGGTATGCTCCCAGCCACACCGACAAACGTCCTGCCAACCGGATTTTCTCCACCAAAGTACGCCTTCGCGAACGACTCATTGACGATCGCGGAACCGGGGTGCACGTCGCTGGGCTGTAAGTCCCGACCGTCCAGGAGCGGGATCTTCATCAAGTCCAACCAGCCGGGAGAAACGTTGAGAAAATCGCAAAGTACCTGGCCGGGAGGAGCGCCCTTGACGGAAATGAACCCATTCCATCCTTGGTTGCTCAATAAGGGCCATCCAGCCAGAGCAACCCTTTCGACGCCTGGCAACGTTTTCAAGTGACTGGCGACCTGATCCCAGTACACCGGTAACTGTGGCTGAGCTGTAACCACGTCCAGCGCAAGCAGGCGCTCGGATGAGAACCCAGTCGGCTGGCGCACCATCCGATCATGAGTGGCCACGAACAGGCCGCCTACGAACAGCACAATGAAACAGAAGGCTACCTGGACAGCAATCAGTGCATTGATCAGACGCTTGCGCCCATGGGGATCCTCCCCACCCTTCAACGCATTTGCGGGCCTAACTCTCGATGCACGTAACGCTGGAGCGAGGCCAAACAGTAACGTGACGCCCAACGCGAGGGAAAGGCCGAAGCTCAGCAGTCGCCAGTCCGCCGAAAGCGCCAAACGCACAGGGGTGTCAGGTGTGCTGACGAGACTTACCACAATGGGCGCGGACCACCAGGCGAACACGCCTCCAAGGGCTGCCGCCAAGAATGCAATCCAAGCGCTTTCCATGAGCACCAACTGCATTAGCCGCCCTCGTCCCGCGCCAATCGAAATCCGCAGCGCCATCTCGCGCGCCCGTGCTGTCGCTTTGGCGGTCATTAGGTTGGCGACATTTGCAGAACCGATCAGCAGGACGAGTGTCACGAGCACGCTTAGCGCGCTTAGTGCCAGACGGTAGTTATTCTGCATTCCTGACATGCCCGAGGCCGCAGGCACGAGAACGACTTTTTCGTTAAGGATCTGCATTCGACGCTCTTCGGAAATGCGAGTGAGAGTCCTGGCCCGTTCGTCCTGAAACGCGCGGAACGGTATATCGAGCCGATCCCGGATGGTTTGTGCAGTCAATCCCGGCGGCACCCGGACAAACGCCCTCAGCCACCACGAGTAGGGCTGATGGATTACCTGACCTTTCATCATGGCCGGGACGAAAACATCGACGATCGTGCCGGGCTCGGTGCCTGTAAAGCCTTTGCCTATTACACCGACGATCTCGTAGAGGTTCGGGCCCATCCGAAACGTCCGGCCAACGACGCTCGAGTCTTGACCGAAGCGGCGCGTCCAGTAATCGTGGGAAATCACCGCATGAGGATGGGCGCCGGGGGTGAGATCATCTGCTTTCGTGAGCAACCGGCCGGCCGCGGGCCGCAGGCCGAAGGACTCGAAGATCCCACCCGACACGTATTGCCGATAAGCCTTCTCCGATTGGCTCGAGCCGTAGGTCAGATCCGCCCGATCGGCATAGGAGATTGCCAGGAACTGCGCCTGGCCTTGCAGGGATGCTTGCATCATGCGGAACAGCGGGTACGAGCAACTCTCGCCGACCTGGGGCCCACCGTCATCGCCGATAGACTGCCGTTCGACTACATACAATTGCTCGGGATTTGTCACCGGCAACGGCCGAAGCAGTAGTGCATCGACCAGCCAGAAAGCAGCCGTGCAAGAGCCGATGGCCAAAGCAAGCGAAAGGACCGCCGCCGCCGAGCTCACTTTGTTCTTCCTCAGTTGCCGCCACCCGAAGATCACATCAGCGCGGAGCGAGTCGAGCCACCCGAGGACGCGGATATCCCGGCTTGCTTCGCGGTGCCGCAGCACTGATCCCAGAGCCTTTCTCGCATCCGACGGGGCTTGGCCCATTTCAACGGCTTCCGAGAGATGCGACGCTAGTTCCTCATCAATCTCATTGCGCAGGCGTTCGGCGCGAAACACATTGGCAATACGGGACCAAATAGACATATCAGGCCGTCCTCAGTACTTGATTCACGGCGGCAGTCACCGCCTCCCAGCGAGCCTCCTCGACGGAGAGCCGCTTCTTGCCTGCCGGGGTCAAGGTATAAACGCGGGCACGCCGTCCCGTTTCCTTCGTGATCCATTCAGCACGAATCCACCCGGCTTCCTCCATCCGATGCAGGGCTGGATAGAGGGTACCTTCCTCCGCGCGGAGCACATCGCCAGACCAGTCCTTGATCGCGGACATCATGGCATAGCCGTGCAGTCTCGGCCGCCGCGAGAGCAGTTTCAACACCAACAGATCAAGGGAGCCTTGAAGCATACTCAGACATCATAATATAGAGACGTCTGAGTCTACAGACGGTTGGTTCGGCGTTTCAGCGTGACGGGAAGAGCCTACCAAGACGGCCTGGCGCGACTGATGCCGGCGAGCGCCGCTGGACACTCGGGAAAAGCCGGAAGAATGTCCTGCGTCGGACTTGGAAGTGCCCGAGTGATCGGCACCGCAAATCGTTTGGCCCCGGTCCGAGTGCGGCGGCGCAGGCCCTGCACTCGCAACGAGAAGGCCGGAACGCGTCCATCCGGGGGCGGTCGACCAGCCGAACCAAAGGGTCCGCTACCGGGCTTCGATCAGATCGGCCAAGTCCCACCGGGAGCTGGCGCGGGCATGCGCCGCTACTGACAGGCCAGCCGTGTCCTTCGCGCCCGGGTTTGCACCTGCGTCCAGCAACCGCCGCACTGCCTCTTCGGTTCCGTACCGCGCGGCGGCCATGAGCGGCGTCTTCCCTTCGCCGTCCCGTGGGTCTACGCTGTTGCAGATAGCCAGCACCCACTCTACGCGGGTCGCCGCTGGGGACTGATCTGACCACGCAACGCGATGGAGCAGCGTTTCCCCGGCCGACCTCCGGTTGATAGCGGTACACGGGTGTTTCACAGCACGCAGGAATACTTCGAATGTATCCAGCGAACCATAGGAAGCCTGCCGCAGCAAAGCTTCGGCTACTCCCGCATCGGAACACGAGAGCTTCGCCCCGGCCGAGATCAACATCCGGACCTCGCCGGCGCTGGCGCAGAATCCCAGCGCATTACACACTCCGCCAACGAGCGTGTTCGGATTGGCTCCGGCGTTCAACAAGGCATTGGCCAGAGCTGGCCGGGCGGACCGGATGGCACAGGCAAGCGGCGTATTGCCGTCCGAGTCGGCGCCTTCAAGAGCGGCTCCGGCCTCCAGTAGGCCCGGCACTGCATTGGCCGCGGCTACGTCATCGTTCGCCCCGGCGAGCAGATGCAGGCAGTTTCGTTGCTGCCGATCGACTACGCAAGGCAGGGCGCCCGCCGCCAGCAGAGCCGCCAAAACACCCCCAACGGCGCCACCGTCTCGGCACGCCAGGTGCAAGGGTGTATAGCCATCCTCGTTGGCGGCATTTGCGCCGGCCACGACTGAGGCCACTGTCAGCAGTAGCCGGACCGATTGCACATCGCCATTCCGCGCCGCTGCGTGCAGGCATGTTTGCTGTCCCGGCCCGCTGAACCGCGGTTCGACACCAGCCGTCAGCAGGAGTTGAACAAGATCCGGATAGTAGTTCTCCAGCGCCCTGAACAAGCGCTCTTCCGGGCGACTGTATCGTTCTTCCACCGGGAGCAGGCTCAGCATCTTCTTGGCGCCATCGGCCGTTCGGGGATGCTCCACGCCGTTCCACAAGGCGAGCCGAAGGGCCGCGCCAGACTCGAATTCCCCTGGGTCGCGCCGCGCGTCAAGAGGAGAAGATCCCGCCTCCAATAGTGCATCAAGCACACGTCCATACCGGGACTTCATTGCCAGGTCCAAGGGGCGGTTTCCGTCGAGGTCAGTCGTGTCCCAGCCAGATGACCGAGCCGCGAGCAGGGATCGAACACCGCACCAATCGCCCTGTTCAGCGCAATGATGGAGTGCGGTTCGACCGCGTGCGTCCGCGGCGAGCAAATCGGCGCCACCTTCAATCCAAGGATGCACTCGCCCGTGGCGCCGGGCGGACCAGATCAACGGCGTCGCGCCCGTATGTTCCATCTGCAGAATCAGGCTGGCGGACTCGTCCATCCCGGCCACGCGTAACAGCTCTTGTTGCTCTGCATCGCGTTTCGCGACCCAGTCGGCCGGTGTAAGAGCAACGCTGTCCAGAAGCCAGTCCCGCACGCTTTCCCAGCGCGCATCGATCTGCCCTCCAGCTTCACAAAGCAGGCGGATGATGCCCGGTCCTTTCCGGAAATGTGCGGCCAGAAACAGCGCCACGTTCAATGCCCCTTCCTTCCAGGGCCTGCCCATCTCAACAATGAACTCCTGCGACTGCGCCTCATCGGAACTGCTGAGGTTGTGAAGGGAGGTCCACAGGCGGCTGGCGGCGGAACTTCCGTCAAAGTCGCAGGCAGCCAGATGGTTCCGGATCAGAAACAGGGCGACCGGTTCCTGCCCTGGCGGCTTGTATCCTCCGCGGGCCACGATTGCGGCGGCGCACCAGTTTCCTAGTGCCACCGCCGCATTCCAAACCTCTTCGCCGACTTCGCCCCGAAAATCCTGGGGCCCACTGAGGTTGAGCACTCGTTGCAGAAAGGGGCCTCCGCGCATCGCCGCAGCAACCAGAGCCTCGGTGGGGGGAGAAGCCATCGAAAGCCAGAGTAACACTGGAGTTCACGGCGGATCCTCGCTCGCCCTGACCACCGATACCTCGAGCCAATCCGGCATGGAATTTATACAGATCCGCACTAGAGCGGGCGCGGAAGGGTGGCGCAACTCCTCGCAAACAACCGAAGGTATGAATATCTTCTCGAATATCGAGGCAGCAGCCCAATTTGATCGATTTGCACCAGATAACAAAGCGGACTGGTATCAGCGGCGACGATGCGCATCAAAAGCCCAGGCGTCGTAGACCCTCGCGCTCGCGATCCAGGTTTTCCATCGTGTAGTCCTCGAATAGCGTAGTGTGAGTCCAGTTAAGCGAGAGTCCACAAGGAAACACTGTGCGACCGGCGGCGCCCGCGGCCGGACTGTTAGACTGCCTCCATGCCCTACACCTGGGGAGAGCCTCCAGCGACGGGACAGACCAGCCCTCGCCACGCCGCGTCGCTGGCGGTGCCCTTTTTCAACGTCACCGACATCGAAGCATCGTTGCGGTTCTACGTGGACGGCCTCGGGTTTGTGCTCACCAACCACTGGAGCCCGGAAGGCCGCATCCGCTGGTGCTGGCTCGAACTGGACAAGGTCGCGCTCATGCTCCAGGAGTATTGGCGGGAGGGCCGCCCGGCGGGCGCCCCGGAAGGGCCCTTGGGCCAGGGCGTCTCGATTTGCGTTTTCTGCGAAGATGCCCGCGCGATCTATCGCGATCTCAAACAGCGCGGAATTGCCGCATCGCGCCCCTTTGTGGGCAATGGGTTGTGGGTGACGACGGTCACTGACCCCGACGGATATCGTTTGGACTTCGAAAGCCCAACCAAAGATCCGGAAGAGATGATTCTCGATGAATGATCATGCGAACAGCGGCGCCGTTTGTCGCCCTCATCGCGGCCGGTTGGTGGCCGGTCCGGATTGCGTTTGGCCAAAGATTTGCCACGAAAATGTTGCCCTTGGTTTCGTTGAACTCGTAAACCACGCGGTCCCCGGCCAGCCAGTCCGGGTAGCGGACGTAGGTGCGCGGCGACGTGTAAGAGGTCAGCCGTTCGACCTTGTGAGTCGCTCGCGAGACCGCATAAAGATTCCACGCCCCTTCCCGGAAACCGGCGAACAGGAGCCCGTCGTTGTCAGGCATCCAGCCACCCGTGAACGTGGGCTGATCCGATCGTAAGACCACTTGCGCGCCTCCCCCGCCGGCTGGCAGTACACTCAGTTCGCTTCCGCCTGTGGAGAGGTCTCTCCGTTCGACCGTGATCCATTTGCCGTCGCGCGAGAACCAGGGATAGCCGACCGCCTGACCTCCGGGGACCAGCACGCGCCGGGAGCCCGCGGCGGTGTCCTGGATGTAGGCCGTGGTCCGTTCGTCGAGTTCGTTTTGGAAGGTCACCAGGGAGCAGTCGGGCGAGCACATCACGTGGGTCGTGCCACGGGGCAATTCTCCCAGTTCCCGCGAGGCGCCATCGATCAGGCTCTGGCTCATCAGCCGAACCTTGCCCCCTCCGCGATCAACAAAAAAAACAACTTGGTTGTCCGGAGTCAGCGACGGGTGATTGCGTCCCAACCCTCCCACGGGAGTCGCCGGCCCGCCGCCGGCGCCCACCACCCAAATGCTCGACTGGGCGTTGCGCGGAAACGAAGTGTATACGACCCGCGTGCCATCCGGGGAACTGCGCAACAGCGCGTACCGGTAGGTCGTGTCCTGGGTCAGGGTTACGGGTTCATCCCGGTTTCCCGAAAGGCCTTTGCTGAGGATCGCGCTGTGGGAGAGTGCCCCCGTGAACGCCATCCGTTTGCCGTCGGACGACAAACTTAGATCGAACGGTACGGCAAACGACGAAGGGTACAGCGGTTCGGGATCGCCCACCGGCGTCAGCGTGGCTGGATTCAGCGCGAGCTGCCAGATGCCGATGTTGCCGTTCAGCCTCCAGTCGACGAACCACATGCGCGTGCCGTCCGGAGCAAAGGTGGCATCGCTGTAAGGAAACTGGGTAGACGCGAATCGTTTGGTGAACTGCCCGTCCTTCACCCGGTATGTCCAGATGCTGGCTTCGCGCCGGTGGTGATTCAGAAAGCGGATCTCGCCGCCGTTCGGGCTGAAGGACGGGAAGCTTTGTCCTCCGGGAGGCTGGCCGTTCACGCCGGTGATTTGTTTGGGCGGGCCCCCGCCCGAAGATACCGTCCACAAGTGGGACGTTGCCCACCAGTAGTAGTCGGTCGTGCTGAGCGAAGCCGCCCCGGTGGACCGGAACACGATCGTCTGGCCGTCGGGAGACCATTGAGGCTGCACACCGAAGTCGGCCAGGCGCTGGACCGGACCGCCGATCGCGGGGACGCGGAAGATACCGGGCCTTCGGGTCGAGGCAAAAGCGATCCACCGCCCATCGGGCGAAAACGCAGGATACAGATTGTGGTTGCCGTCGTTCGTGATTTGCAGCTGGCGCGCGCCGGTGTCAAACGACTTGACGTAGATTTCAAACGCCCCGCTCTTGTCGGAAGCGTAGGCGATCAGGTTGCCGTCGGGAGAGAATGACGCGCCGAGGTCTAGCGCCGCCGACGACGAGAACTGCACCGGTACGAAGGGTACCGGCTTTTCCGCCGTTGGAGTGGAGGAACGCAGCCAGAAGCCGGCTGTCGCGGCGACAAGGACCAAAGCCGCAACGCCGGCAACCGGGATCCTTTTTGGACGCCGGCGAGTCGTGATCGGAAGCGGTTCCGCGAGTACTTCCACCTGCGCGATGAACCGGTAGCCGACCGTGGCGATCGTCTCGATGTAGCGAGGCTGCCGCGGGTCGTCGCCAATGGCCTTCCGGATCTGGGCGATGCTGCGGGTCAGGGCGTTATCGGAGACCACCGTTCCTGCCCACACCGCCTGGAAGATCTCCTCCTTCGTCACCGCCCGGGCGCGGTTCTCCAGCAGGAATTGCAGCAGGCGGAAGGATTTGGGCTCCAGGTCTCGCGGGACGCCGTCGACCGAAACGCGGAACGATGCGGTGTCCACCACCACCGAGCCGAAGTGCCACGAAACCGGCCTGTCTTCAAGCAGCGCCATGCCTATGTTCGATTATCCTTGTTTCCAAGGCACGATCAACGTGTTTTGACGCACTTGCGGAGACATCACAACTCCATCACGGTTTCCTCACACAACTCCGCCAAAAGATCCCCACGAGATAACGACTTGCCCCAGGCGCCAGGCGCATCCTCACGGAATGCGAACCACGTTCTTCCGGTGCATTTCCGGCGCGGCACTCCTCAGCTTGGCTGCGGTGACCCTGGCCTACGCTCGGGAACCCGGAAATACCGCGGGGATGAAGATCCGGGTCATCGAGGGACGGCCCATTGTGAGCGGCGTCTTCATTGAGGGTCGCGGTCCCTTTACTTTCCTCTTGGACACCGGCGCCCAGGCCAACTCCCTGGCGGAACCACAGGCGGCCCTATTGAACTGGAAGCCGGCGTACCGCGTAGAAGTATCCACAGTGGCCGGTCTCGTTTGGCGGGGCGGCTATGTCGCCACGCATGTGGAGTTGGGTCCGGCCCGCGCCGAGCGGCAGGAGTTCCTGATCGAGCCCCTGACCGAAATCCGCCGGCTGTCGGGCGACATCCAAGGCGTTTTGGGACAGGCCTTCCTGGGCCAGTTTGACTATCTTCTTGACCTGCGGCGCCAGAGACTCGCCTTCGGTGAACCCGGTCTGGCCGGGGGATTCAGGGCGCCGATCGAGCACTCGCATGGAAGGATGGTCGCTTCCACCAACCGGGGGAGACTGGTGATCGATTCCGGCGTCAACACGCTCATTCTGCACCAGGCGCAGGACATCCGCGCCCAGGGGCATGCCCGCCTGGCGACCCAGGCTGGCGGGGCGGACGCGCTTTTGGGAACGGTGACGTTGAGCATCGGCGGCCGGGACTACGGCAACGTCATCGCCGCGCTGGTAGCCCCTTCCGAGGCGGAGCGGCCCGACACGGATGGCCTGCTTCCCGCGTCGCTGCTGGGTTGGCTTTACGTCAGCAATTCCGGCGGTTTCGTCATCATCGGACCGGAGCACTGAGGGTCAGCCGTTTATCGCTTCTCCAGTTCTTCCAGCGAGATCTTCTCGAAGACGAGATCGGCCTGGCTTCCTTCGTAGACAATGCCGATGTGGCGGGCGTCCACCCGGGTCATGCTGGGATAGCCGCGGCCCTGACCTTCGTCGAGCAGCAGATGGTTCGGCTCCGGCCACGAGCGGCCGTCGTCGAAACTCACCTGAATGGTTTGATGCGTCCGCTTCTTTTGGGAGTGAGGGTTCGAAAACAACAACAACGGCGAGCCCTCGGCGCGATCGACGCGGTACAGGCTGGCGTTGCAGTTCGGCTCAATCAGGGTCTTGCGGTTGGTTTCGTGAGGCTGCCAACTCCGGCCCAGATCTTTGGTCACATAGACGGCGCGATACCGCTCGTGGTCGTTCCGCATATTGAGCATGATCGAGCCATCGTTCAATTGAGCAGCCTGGCACTCGTTACCTCCACTGAAAGCCGGAGCGCCTACCGTCCAGTTGGCGCCGTGATCGCGGCTCACCATGATCGTCGCAAAGGGGACGCCGCTCTTGTCCCGCCCCTGCACCGGCATCACCAGCGTGCCGTCCGCCAGGTTGATGCCGGACTGCGGCGCCGGCGCCAGCAGCCACCATTCGGCCTTCTTCAGCTTCCGCGTGAGGTTCTCCGGCTTGGTCCAGGTCAGCCCGTCGTCGCGCGACCGGACCATCATCAATTGAGCGCTCTTGCCGATCTCGAAACCGGGTTCGGATCCGTCTTCGTTCCACTGGTGCTTGCCCGGCTTGCCCCACATCCAGACCGCGAAACAGAAAATGTCCCCGGTTTTCCGGTCGATGATGATACCGGGATCGCTAACCCCGTTTTGCTCTTGGGGCAGACCGCGATATTCGCCCATATCCATGATCACGCGCGGCGGTTCCCAGGTTTGCCCTCCATCGGTGCTACGGCTGAGCCCGATGTCGATATCTTCCTGCAGGTCGCGCGATTTGCGGCGGCGCATGTCGTACACCGACAGCAGCGATCCCTTGACCGACGTCGTCAACGCCGGAATGCGGTAGGTGTGGACGCCGTCGTCATTGTGCTTGCGAAGCGCGATCCCGATCCGGTGACGGACGCCGGGCGATTGAGTACGCGGCGTAATCGTTCCGGCGGTGGTGACGACCGATGTGCACTCGCCGCCGATCTTGTGGGACAGTCTGGCGGAGGCTTTCAGGGTGCCCGCCAGCCAAAAGACATTCGCACCGGCCTGGAGAGGTTGGTCGCCCGAGAACACAATTTCGGTTAATGGATTGGCCGGATTTCCGAATCCCTTCTCGGCAGAGAAGGCTTGGCCGGCGCCAGTGTAGAAAAGCCGCACCGACTCCAGATCGGCCGGATCGTCGGAACCGTTGACGTTGCACGTCACCGAGTTCACGCGCGCCGGCTCCGTGCCGTTCACCTGCAGCGTCAGTTGCAGGATCGGCTGCTGGTCGTTGCGGATCAGTACCGGATGGACCCGATGCGCCGTGGTCGCATCCACACGCGGCTGAGACGAGCAACCGAAAGAGAGGAGCCAAAGGCATCCGAGCGGAACAGCAAGAAAGCAGCGCACCGCTGTATGTTACTCAACGCCGGGCCGGCGTTCAACCGGCGAGAGCTATTTGTCCCGCTCGACGAGTTCCGCCTGCCGCTTCGGAACCGCGAGCGAGAGACCCACCGATCCGCCGATTACCGCCGCGATGATGGTGAGCGACCAGCCGATCGGAAACTGCCCGCCGAACGCCTGGTTGAGCCACACCATCTTCAGGCCCACGAAGATCAATACGATGGCCAGACCGTACTTGAGCAAATGGAACTTGTCGGCCGCACCGGCCAGCAGGAAGTACATCGAGCGCAGGCCCAGGATCGCGAACACATTCGAGGTGAACACAATCAGCGGTTCCCGCGTCAACGCCAGGATCGCCGGCACCGAGTCCACCGCGAACACCAGGTCCGTAATCTCGACAAACAGGAGAGTGACCATCAACGGTGTGGCATGTAGCACGCCTTCGACCTTCACAAAGAACCTCTGCCCGTGAAAGTCGGACGTGACGGGGATCCACCGCTTGAACCCGCGAATCACGGGGTTTTTGTCCGGTTCGATCTCCTGGTCGCCTCCAAACATCATTCGGATGCCGGTGAAGATCAGAAATCCGCCGAAGACGTAGATGATCCAATGGATCTGCATCAGGGCGGTCCCGATCGCGATGAATATGCCGCGCAGGATGATGGCGCCCAGAATGCCGTAGAACAGAATCCGGTGCTGGTAGGCCGGTGGAATGGCGAAGAAGTTGAAGACGACAATAAAGACGAACAGGTTGTCGACGGAGAGCGACAACTCGACGATATATCCCGCGAGAAACTCCAGGCTGACCCGTTTGGCCGCCAACGCCGCGTCGAATCCGGGAATCGAGGTCAGCCGTTCCACCTGCGGCAGGCGCCATGACGCGTAGGTGTACAGAGCGAGGTTGAACAAGGCCGCCAGCGATGCCCAGACCGCCGACCAGGCGCCGGCCTCCTTCAACGAAACCGAATGCGCCTTGCGGTGAAACACTCCGAGATCCACCAGCAGCAGCAACAGCACGAATACGCTGAAACACGGGTAAAACCACCAGTACTGGTCAAATGGAAAAAGAGCGGGATGCTTCGGCATTGAGAACCGGTCTCCTCATTATCCGCCACCGGCATGCTCGCCCGGAGCGGGATCTTCTGCCTGGCGGGCCGTGCCCCGCTATGATCGGACGAGTGGGCAAAGCGGCCTTCGATCGCAAACTGGAAGAGTTGGAGGCGGTTCGTTCCGAACCCGCTTCCGCATCCACGGGCGCGCGGTTGACCAAAGCTCTGCAGGGCCGCAACAACTACCTCGCCGCGAAAGCGGCCAAACTCGCGGCGGAACTGGAACGCAAGGACCTGTCCGCCGGCCTCATCGCCGCATTCGATCGCTTTCTGATAGATCCCGTCAAATCCGATCCGCAGTGCTGGGCCAAGACCGCGATCGTCAAGGCGTTGAAGACTCTGGAACAGGACGCGCCTGAAGTGTTTCTTCGTGGAATCTCCTATATTCAACTGGAACCCGTGTTCGGCGGCAGAGAAGACAGCGCGGCCACGCTCCGCGGCGAGTGCGCGTTCGGGTTGATTCGGTGCCGCTCGATCCCGTCGCATCAAGTCCTGGCGAAACTGGTCGACCTTCTGACCGATGAGGCCAAGGGGCCCCGCATCGACGCGGCCCGCGCGCTGGCCGCCTACGGGAGTCCGCACAGCGTCCTCGTGCTGCGCCTGAAGATCCGGATGGGAGATCGGGAACCGGAGGTGACGGGCGCCTGCCTGGCCGCGATGCTCGCGCTCGATCCGGAGGAAGGCGTACCCCTTGCCGAACAACTCCTGGGCGGGCACGATGACGACCTGCGCCACGAGGCCGCGGCGGCTTTGGGCGAGTCTCCGCATCCGGCCGCGTTCGCCGCCCTGCGTCAGGCCTGGGAACGGACCCGGGACCCTGAGTTTCGGCAGACCCTGTTGATTTCCATCGGCTCGTCCCGGCAGGAGGCAGCCATCGATTTCCTCCTAAGCCTGATCCATGCGGGCGATCTGACGGCCGCGGCTCAAGCCATCCGTGCGCTTGCGCCCAACCGTTTCTCTCTCCCGGTTCAGGAGCGCGCCACCCGCGCCGTCGAGCGGACACAGTCCAGCGCGTTGGCCGAGATCCTTAAGAGAGAATTCGCCTGATCGGATGCGTGGCTATCGTCAGGGCCGCGCCTTCTTCGGCGCACTCCGTTCGGTCCGGCGCGCTCCATGATCTCTCGTCTCATTCAAGGCCTGCGCCAGTAGAGTCTTGATCACGGCCTGACGGCTCACATTGAGTCGGGCCGCCCGTCCATCGAGTTCCATCAGCATTCCCTGCGTCAGATCGATGTTCACTCGCCGGACAGGCCGCACGACCCTGAATTGGTTCGTGAAGAATTCTGAGACGTCTTCACCTCGCGACGCCATTTCCGCGATCTCGTCGGCACTTCGTTTGCGTCTAGACGTTTTCGGCATACCTCTGTTCCTCCTGACTGCTCGCCTTCCAGGCGGTCACCAGGTGGCAGTACTCGCCTTCGGCATCATGGCGGATTTCGTATATCACGGAGCAGAGCACCCCTCGACACCAGCCAATTGCACGGAACTGCTCTGGATCGTCTCGCTTCTGATCGACGATATACACCTGCTCAAATACCTCCCGCGCTTCCTCGAGACTGATGCCGTGTCTTTGCTTCACCATCCGGCTCTTCTCATGGTCGAACTTGAAGCGCATTGAGTATATAACTGTTATATCATTCGGGGGCATCCAGGATGCCTTTGGACTCCCGCGAGTCACCGGCGTGGCCTATCGCATTTGCGCCCGCACGGACGATTGCGGTACGTTGCTTCGAGCAAGGAGATTCTTCAACTTCATGATCACGGGTACGGAAGGCTTCCAATACGAAGTCATCCACGACTGGGCGCAACCGCCCGACAGCCTTCAGTTCGGCAACACCCACGGGGTGGTCGAGGACGCACAAGGGCTCATCTACGTGTTCCACACGGTGCACGCCACCAGTTCCTCCGGCGACGCGATGGCGGTGTTCGACCCCGACGGCCGGCTCGTCAAATCCTGGGGCAGCGAATACCGCGGCGGCGCGCACGGGCTTCACCTTGCCCAGGAAGGCTCGGACGAGTTCCTGTATCTCACCGACCACGCGAAGGCGGTGGTGGTCAAGACGACGCTCGATGGCCAGGAACTGTTCCGTATCGGGTATCCCAGGGAGTCCGACCGTTACCAGGATGGCCGCAAATACAACCCGACGAACATCGCCCTGGCGCCCAACGGTGACATTTACATCGCCGACGGCTACGGCTCCAGTTTCGTGCTGCAGTACGACCGCAACGGCAACTTCCTGCGCACCATCGGAGAAGCTCCCGGCAGCGAACCCGGCCAACTCAACTGCCCGCACGGCATCACCGTCGACACGCGCGGACCGGAGCCGCTCCTGCTCATCGCGGACCGCACCAACAACCGGCTTCAATACCTCACGCTCGACGGCAAGTTCGTCCGGATCGTCGGCGGCGTTCTACGCCCGTGCCATTTCGACGAGCGCGAAGGAGTCCTGCTGATCCCGGATCTCGCGTCGCGGGTCACGCTGCTCGACCGCAATAACGAGGTGATCACCCACCTCTGCGAAGACTCGTCCGGAACCTATTCCGACCGGAGGAAGCAGCCGCGCGGCCAATTCCTTCCCGGCAAGTTCATCTGCCCCCACGGCGCCTGTTTCGACCACGAGGGCAACATCTACGTCGTCGAGTGGGTGGAAATTGGCCGCGTGACCAAGCTCAAGCGGATCCACTGATCCGGCGTTCCACGTCGCGGCACATGGCGAGGAACTCGCGCACCCGCTCGTCGGGCGTTTCCACTGGGATATCGCCCATGACGATGTCGCAGGGAGCGAGTTCCCGCGCCACCCGCTCCAGGTCCGCCCGTATTTCGGCGGCGCTCGCTTCGATGATCCGCCTCGGGCTGTAGAGCAGGGCCCGCCGCGTCTCCGGAAACATCTCGCGCACCCGCGCCATATCCGACACAATGCCCATGTCCAGGTAGCCGACCTTGGGGAGAGCTTGCAGTTCGGCGAGGTAGGGCGTCACGTCCCAATTGCAGGTATGAACCCCGAAACGGTCGAACGACTCCGCGATCCGCCGGTCGTACGGGGCGATGCGCTGGCGGTACATGCGCGGCGAAATCATGTTGACCACGCAGTTGCTGATGCACATCAAATCGACGTCGAAGCCCGAACGCCGCTGCCGTTCTTGAATGCGTTGGCCGAGGCGGATCATCACGCCGGTGACGGCGTCGAGCAACCCGTCTGCCGCCTCGGGGTTCTCCACCAGGTCGACGAAGACCTGCTGCCCGCGCAAGTGGAACGCGGTGTTGACCACGCCTTGCCAGTTGAGGTACCCGCGCAGAACGCCCCAGCCGCGCTCGATCTCATCCATCTGCGCAAACAACTCTTCGACAAACGGTGAGGACAACAGCGCGTCAACGTCGAGCGAGTCGATTTGCTCGAGCGAAAACTGCCGGCCCGGTTCCAATTCCGGCCAGCGGTCCGGATAGAACCGCAGCGGCACGCCGAAGATGGCCGGCACGATGCCGATGCCGAAGCAACCGGAGAACGACGCCAGGTCGGCCTCGATCACGGAGTTCCAATAATCCGTCTCCGGAAATCGGCGCAGCAGTTCCGCTTTCATGCACTTTCGGGTCTCAAACCGGTAGACCGGATCGCGGTGCCACCGTTCGGAGAAATCGACTCCCACCCGTTGATGGAACCACGCGGGTTCGAAGCCGAGCGAAACGCGAAACGGAGACTCGTTTCCGTCCGCCGCTTCCCGCCGCGCCGGACTGCCGATCGGAATGTGATTGCGAATCTGCTTGATCGCCATATTTCAGCGCCCGAAGCCAACATAGGGTGGCTGTCGCGGGGAGTCAACCATCCGGCCACGGGATCGCCGACAATCGAAGCAATGCCTGATCGCCCGTACGACCGGAAGCCCTGGCTGGCTCAGTATTCGCCGTTCGTCCCCCCGCAACTGCCGCTGGCGGCGGAAAGCCTGATCGACATCTTTGAACGAACCGCGGCCCGCCACGCGGAACGTCCGGCGATTCACTCCTTCGAGTCGACCTGGACCTTTTCCGAACTCAACGATCTGGCCAGTCGCTTCGCGGCGCGGCTGGCGGCGTGGGGCGTGGGATTCGGCGATCGCGTGGCGCTGTGCCTGCAGAACGACCCAGAGTTTCTGGTCGCGCTCTACGGCGCATGGAAACGTGGCGCGATCGTCGTCCCCTTGAGCCCGATGTTCAAAGCCAGGGAGATGGAATATCACCTGGCCGATTCCGGAGCGCGCGTGCTGGTCTCGCTCGACGACCTCTACCAGGCCTATGCCGCGCCGATTCTCGGACGTACCCGGGTCGAGCAGGTGGTGACGGCCGGCGGCCTGATCGAGTCGCTGAGATCGCAAGCGTCGTCGTCGGCCGAACGCGTCCCCGTGGCGGCCACCGACCTCGCCTATCTCGTGTACACCTCCGGAACCACGGGAAACCCGAAGGGCGCGATGTGCCCTCACGGCGCCATCGCGTTCACGTCGGAAGTGTTTCGCACGGTGATGCAAATCGGACCGGACGACCGCATCCTCGGTCTGGCCCCGCTCTTTCATATCACGGGACTGGTGGCCGGAATCGCCATGGCCGCCCTGACGGCGACTCCACTCATCCTGTTTCACCGCTTCGACGCCGCCGTGGCCCTGGCCCAGATCGCACGATGGAAGGCCACCAATACCGTGGCGGCCATCACGGCCTATATCGCCCTGATGAACCACCCCGAGGCCAGCAGAGATGCTCTCGCCTCGCTGACCAAGTGCTTTACGGGCGGAGCGCCGGTCGCCCCAGCCGTGGCCACTCAATTCGAAGAGCGGTTCGGCCACTACATCCACAACACCTACGGCCTCACCGAGTCCAATTCGCCGTCCCACATTACGCCCCTCGATGCCCGGGGCCCGGTGGATCCGCGGAGCGGCGCCCTGTCCATCGGCCTGCCGATTCCCAATTCGGACGTGAAAGTCCTCGATCTGGTTGACCGCGACCGCGAGGCGCCGGCCGGCGAGCCTGGAGAACTCGCACTGCGCGGTCCTCACATTTTCCCGGGCTACTGGAACAAGCCGGACGCCACCCGAGACGCATTCCACCAGGGCTTCTTTCTCACCGGCGACATTGCCGTGATGGATGAACACGGCTGGTTCTATCTGGTCGACCGCAAAAAGGACATGATCGTCGCCTCCGGTTTCAAGGTCTGGCCGCGAGAAGTGGAGGACGTGCTCTACCAGCACCCGGCGGTGAAGGAAGCGGCGGTGGTCGGCGTTCCGGACGAGTATCGCGGGGAGAGTGTCAAGGCGTTTGTCGCACTCCGCGAGGGACAGCGGGCGACCGAAGAAGAGTTGATCGCCTTTTGCCGCGAGCGGATGGCGGCCTACAAATACCCTCGGCAGGTACAGTTTCTCGAGGAACTTCCCAAGACGCCGTCCGGGAAGTTCCTGCGCCGCCAACTGAGGGGTCTCTAGAGTGGTATCGCCACCGATGGCAGACCAGCAGGGGGCACTGTGCCAGATCTTCGCGCCGCCGCAGCGGCGTGCCAGCCCGCTGAAAAGATTTTCATTTGGGTGAATCCCGCGCCCCATAAATGATATATAATGACGCCGATCGAAGCTCTTTGGTTGGGGTCTGGTTGTAGGGACAAAGTACGGTTTTGCCTGGCCGAGATGCCTCGCTGCGCCGTCCGCTGTCCCTTGGACTGAACTCCCGAGGTGGTGAAATGCGCAACGCTTACAAAGGCAACTTCCAACTCGTCTCCCTGTTCCTCCTGGTTGTGTTCGCCGGGGGGGCCGTCATCAGCCAGGCTCAAACCACGTTTGGAACCATCCTGGGAAAGGTCGCCGATTCGTCGGCTTCGGCGGTGGCGGACGCCTCCGTCACCGTGCGCGAAGTCAACACGGGCGACGTGCGGAAAACGAAGAGCACCAGCGCCGGGGAGTATCAGGTGACGCATCTCAACCCCGGCCGGTACGAGGTGCTGGTGGAACACACCGGCTTCAAGCGCTTCGTGCGCGAGTCGGTCGCGCTGCAGACCACGGCCGTCGTTCGCGTGGACGCGACGCTGGAGGTTGGAGATCTCACCACATCGGTGACCGTCAGCGCGGACGCCGCGCCGATCGAAACCGAGACAGGCCGGATCGGCGTGATTCAAAGCCAGACGGTCTACCAGTACGCGCCGGTAGCGGCCAATCGTGGCGCCTTCAACCAGTTCGTGCTGGCGCCGGGCACCATGGTGACCGCGCAATCGGTGTACAGCATCAACGGCACCCGGGGCTACAGCAACGGCTATTCGATCGATGGCACAAGCACCCGGACTCCCACTTCGGGAGCCCAGGAGAGCGCGCAAAGCCCCTGGATCGACTACCTGCAGGAATCGCGCATCGACTCGGTCAACAACTCCGCGGAGTTTGCTCACGCCGGGACGTTCAATATGACGACCAAATCGGGCACCAACAAGCTGCACGGATCGGCGGAGTACCTGTATCAGGGCAGCCCATTCCTGGCCCGAAGCTTCTTTGTCGCGAAAAAGCCCTTCTCGCTGTACCATCTGTGGGCGGGAGTGCTGGGCGGCCCAATCTACATCCCCAAGGTGTATGACGGCCGCAACCGCACCTTTTTCTTTATTGGCTACAACGGCGACACCAGCCCCAACTCCACCATCCTCAATCCGAACGTGCCCACGGTCGCCATGCGGGGCGGAAACTTCTCGGCCCTGACCAATAGCAACGGCTCGCTGCTTGCCATTCGGGATCCGACCACCGGCCAGCCGTTTGCGAACAACACCATTCCCACCAACCGGCTGAGCCAGTCGGCGCTCGCGTTTCAGAACACCTTCTACCCGCTTCCCAATACCGGGGGCCCGAACTCGCTCGCGGCCAACTATCAGGGCCCGGTGAAAACCAACGACGCCATTAGCACCGGCTTCCTGGGAAGATTCGATCACCAGTTCTCCAACAAGAATCGGGCCTATATCCGCTATTTCCATTCGATGGTGAACTTCAAGCGCAATGACGGCCTGCTGCCCGCGATGGGCTACTTCCGGCGCATCCGAACCCAGTCTTCGTGGACCGTTGCCGATACTCACACCTTCAGCCCGACGGTGATCAACGAGGTCCGGCTCGGGGGATATGGCAAGCGCTGGCCGATCAACTCAGGCTGGCTGGGAAAGCAACTGATCGACCAGGCCGGTCTCACCGGTTATCCAGGCACCGTGCCGGACAACGTAAACGGCGTTCCCGGCAACACGATCACGGGATTCACCGCCATCACGGCGCAAAACACCTCGCTACAGCGGCTGTTGAGCCTGAACCTGAACAACACCGTCACCTGGATGCGCAACGCCCATACGTTCAAGTTCGGCTTCGACGGATTGCACGGGCGCGACAACAACTACCCCTCCAGTCCCTCCGGCACGTTGGGTTCGTTCAACTTTACCGGCTTCGCTTCGAACTACGGATATGCGGATTTTCTGCTGGGTATTCCCCGGACGTCAACCTGGTCGGGAATCACGCCAGCCTACAACTCGCGCAACTATGAATTCGGCTTTTTTGTGCAGGACGACTGGAAGGTCACATCGCGGCTGACGCTGAATCTCGGCGTGCGCTGGGAGTACCACGGCCCGTTCCGCGATCGCGACAACCGGATCTACAACTTTGACCCGGCGACCGGATCGATTGTCATTCCTTCCGAAGAGTCACGAAGCTCGATCGTGCGGAACTACCCGGCGAACATCAACATCGTCACCGCGGACCGGGCTGGCTTCCCGGGAACGAGGTTGATCAACGCCACCACCAAGGACATCGCGCCGCGATTCGGCTTCGCCTATCGCATCGGCCCGGGCGCGAAGACCGTCCTGCGCGGAGGCTACGGCTGGTATTACGATTCGCTCGTGCCCAAGGTCTTCAACGGGCTGAGTTCCGGTCCCTATGTGGGCAGCCTCACGTTCGACAACACCATCAGCAACGGCGTGCCGCTCTATCAGTGGCCGCTCGCGTTCCCCGGCGGAACCGGCGCTCCCCTCGGCGCCCAGACCATCAACGCGGTCAACCCGTCGCTGGGGGACAGCTACACCCAGCAGATCAACGTCACGCTGGAGCGCGCCGTATGGATGCAAACCGGCGTGCGCGTTTCCTACATCGGGATGCTGAGCCGCCACCTGCCCTACCGGCGCAATCTAAACCAGCCTCCGGCCAGTACCACGCCCTTCACGGCCTCCAGGCGCCTGTATCCACAGTTCAACACCATCACCTACACCGAGAGCGGAGCGAGCCAGGCCTACCACGCCCTCCAGATCGAGGCGACGCGCCGATATAGCAATGGCCTTGCCTTCAACGCCCACTACACCTGGGCGAAGAACCTGACGGATTCGCTGGACAACAACCAGTTGGGCGCGGTGATCCAGGACGCGTACAACCGCCGGGCCGAGCGCGGCAACGAAGTGTACACTCCCCGCCAGCGGGCGGAGGCGAATTTCGTATACGACATCCCCGTCGGCAAGGGCCGGCAGCACCTGGCCTCGCTGCCCTGGTACGTCGATCGCGTCATCGGCGGATGGACACTGGCCGGCCTGTATTTCGCGCGCACCGGCTATTGGGTGACCCCGAGTTTTCAGGGCTCCGACCCGTCCAACACCGGCCAAACCACCGGGAGGCCGGACTGCACCGGCAATCCCAATCTCCCGAGTGGCCAGCGGACGTTGCAGAAGTGGTTCAACACGGCAGCCTTCGCCACACCGCCCTCCGGGCGCTTCGGCAATTGCGGGGTGAACATCATCGAAACGCCCGGGGCGAACGTGTTCTCGCTTGGGGTCAACAAGTGGTTCCCGATCAAGGAACACTTCCGGCTCAGGTTCCAGGTGAACATGCGCAATCTATTCAATCACCCGACCCTGTTCGGAAACCCCGCGACCAACATCTCGGCGCCCGGGCAGGTCGCGCAGATCACCGGCTACCAGATCGCGCTGGAGGACAACGCCTTCCGCCAGATCTACGGGGGACTTCGGCTCGAGTGGTAGACGGCGAGCGTCCTCGATCAAGGGAGTGGATGAAGAACGTCAGGGTAGGCGTCATCGGTGCGGGCTGGGTCGCTCGTGAACGGCATCTGCCGGCGCTCCGCGCGGTTTCCGGCGTGGATCTTGTCGCCGTCTGGTCCCGCGATCCGGACAAAGCGCGGCAGGTAGCGGCCGCCTTCGACATCGGCCGGGTCGTGGAACGCTGGGAGGAGATCGCCAGCGCGGGCGACCTGGATGCGGTGGTCGTGGCCACACCCCCTGTCCTGCACGCGGCGGCGACCATCGAGTCTCTGCGTTCCGGTAAGCACGTTCTCTGCCAGGGCCGGATGGCTCGCAACGTTACCGAGGCATTGGAAATGTCGGCGGCGGCGAAGGAGTCCGGAAAGGTGGCCGCGCTGTATCCGCCGCGCCCCGGGTTGAAGGGCGATCGGGTGATCCGGCGTTTGCTGAGCGAAGGCTTCGCTGGGGACCTCACCGAAGTCCGCGTCACCGGAATGTCTCTTGCGGCGGCCAGTGACCAATACTCCTGGCTTTCCGATCCCGAGGTCCTCGGCGTCAATGCCATGACCCTCGGCATGTGGGCCGAGGTGCTGCACCGCTGGGTCGGGCCGGTGGCTCGCCTGATGGCGATCGGCAGGAGCCATCGCCGCGAACGCCGCGATCCCGGCGGCGCGCTCGTGCCCGCGACGGTCCCCGATTCTCTGGCGATTTCGGCCCAACTCGTCTCGGGCGCCACTGCGAGCTTTCACTTCTCCGATTGCGCGTCATCGGGGCCTGGCCACTCGATCGAGATCTACGGAACCCGCGGCGCGCTCTCGTATCGCTTCTTCCCCGATGTCCTTCGGGCGGCCGCCGGCGGCAAAGAGATGGAGGCGGTCGAGATCGCTCCGGCCGAGGAACGGCACCACACCACCGACGCCGAGTTTATTCGGGCCATCCGGGAAGGAACGCCGGTCTCGCCGGATTTCGAGGACGGTCTGCGCTACATGGAGTTCTGCGAGGCGGTAGCTTACTCTCTTCACGCGCGTATGCCTGTGGACCTGCCGCTCACGGCCCCGTTGATGGAGCAGTGGGCGAGTCCGCTGGGTCACTCGAAGACGAACGAATAGAGACTTGCTTCCCGCAGCAGGAACCGCACTTTGGCTTCGTCCGGATGCTGCGCGCGGGCCTTCCCGCTCCGCCACTTCACCCGATGGCGGATACTGTCCGAGCGGATCGGTTCACAGTCCGCGGCGGAGAAACCCGGAATCGGGCGGTTGTCGCGGTCGAGCAGTTCGACGCGTAACTCGCCTTTCACGTCCGCGTTCAAGTACAAGTTTCCCCTGGGCTCGAGGAGATGGGTGGTGATCGTTCCCGGCGGGCGGCCCGCGTCCAGCGACACGTAGCCATCGAGCCGAAGCTTCGCCAGGCCGATCGCGTTCTGCATCCGCTCGCCGTTCTCGATCCAGCCTTTCTGCGAGCGCTCGAGCGAATCCATGCCGGACTGAAAGTTCCAGCCCGCGTAGTACAGCCACAGTTTGCCGGCGTGGGCGACGGGCGGCATCAGCAACAGCCCCTTCCGGTCCCACGAACCAGGCCCGCCTTGCGCGAAGAACGGCTTGCCCGGAGACACCCTTTGCCAGTGCACTCCATCCCGGCTAGAGGCCAGTTCAATATCAGCGGCCGCGTACTCGATCTTCTTCTGGTTCGGGACTCGATGATAGACCCAGAGGAAACCCAGATAGAGATCTCCTTGCTGGAACGCGGCCAGACCGACAAAGTCCTTCTCGGGTTCGGAGGGTTCCGGAGCGAGCACCAGCTCCGGCTCGGACCAGCGGATAAAGTCGCCACTGGTGGAGCGACCAATGGTGCAGGGGGAGCAGGCGATTCTCGGAAAGATCACATACCGGTTGATCCGCGGATCCCATCCCAGCAGATTCGCGGCGTGGTATTCGCGGAACCACGGGGTTCCGTCGCCATTGAGACGCCAGTCGATTCCATCCGCCGAATACCCTTTCGCGATGGCATACTTCCCGCCGATCACGTCGACGTAGGTCATCTTGAATCGTCGGGACGGGTCTGGGTCGTGATCGTCGAGGATCACGTTCGGCCGGCGCATCCAGGCTTCTCCCCAACGGAGCAGGTTGTTCTTTCGCGAACCCTCCCACGCCACCTGGCCGAGAGTCGGCTTGATCCAGTGCACTCCGTCCGTGGACTCGGCATAGCAGACCCGGTACCGGATTCTCTGCGGCGCGGTCTTCTCGACAAGGTTCGAGCCGTACCACATGCGGAAACGCTTTCGCTGGTCGTCATAGAGGACGGGCCTGCCGTCGACCTCGACGGACCAGTGTTCCCACGGTTCGCTCCCCGTAAGCACCGGATTCCGGGGATGCCGCTCCGGAGTATGGAAAACGCGCCTTACGTGCTCCGTCGATTCGATGACGAGGTTGTCGACGAATAGGTGCTTGCCGGCGATACTGGCTCCGCACAGTTGGCTTGCTGCGCCGAGCAGCAGCCACATCCAGTCGTTCCTCATGCCGCCCTTGCCGGCGCATCGGCGCAGCAAGTCATGACTGGAACCAGAAAGAGTAGAGGCTGCCCTCACGCAGCAGAAAGCGCGCCTTCGCCTCTCGCGGCGGGGGGCGTTTGCCTTGCCATCGCACGCGATGACGCAGGCCGTCCGAGCGGATCGGCTCACAATCGGCGGCGGAATAGCCGGGAATCGGCCGATTGTCCCGGTCGAGCAGTTCGACGCGCAATTCGCCTTTCACGTCCGCGTTGACGTACATCTCTCCCTTGGCCGTGAGGGGACGGGTGGTGATGGTTCCCGGCTGGCGGCCCGCGTCGAGCGAGACGAAGCCGTCCAGTCGAAGCGTCGCCAACCCAATCGCATACTGGATGCGCTGCCCGTTCTCGACCCAGCCTTCCTGCGTGCGCCGCAAGGCATCCTTCTGCCCGTAGGGGAAGTTCCAGCCCGTGTAATAGAGCCAGATCCGGTCGCCATGCGCGACCGGGGCCACCAGGATCAGCCCTTCGCGATCCCACGTTCCGGGAGCGCCCACGTCAAAGAACGATTTGCCCGGCGCCACGCGAGTCCAGTGCGCGCCGTCGCGGCTGGAGGCGAGTTCCACATCCGCCTCCAGGAAGGAGGTTGTCTTCGCGGCGGCATCGCGGTGAAAGACCCAGACGAAGCCCAGATACTGGTCCGCGTAAAAGAAAGCGGCGAGGCCCTTGAAGTCCTTGTCGGACTCCTCCGGAGGAGGCGCCATCACGGTCTCCGGGTCGGTCCACGTCACGAAATCCTTGCTGGTGGATCGCCCGACGGCGCACGGAGAGCACGACATCCGCGGATAGAGTACGTACCTTTCGATGTAGGGGTCCCAGCCCAGCAGATTCGAGTTGTGGCCGTGCCGGAACCACGGCTGGCCATCGCCATTGGTCCGCCACCGGATTCCATCCGGCGAGTAGGCTTTCGCCACCGCGGTGCGTCCGCCGATCACATCGGCGTAGGTCATCTTGAATCTCCGCGATGGGTCCTGGTCGTGATCGTCCCGCATCACGTTCGGCCGCCGCATCCAGTTTTCGCCCCATCGCAGAAGGTTGTTCTCGCGCGATCCTTCCCATTCCACCTGCCGGAGAATGGGCTTCTCCCAGTGGACTCCGTCGGTCGACTCGCCGTAGCAGACCCGATAGCGAATCTTCTGCGGCGCGTTGTCCTGCACCCGCGGCGATCCGTACCACATGCGAAACTTCCGCCGCTCCTCGTCGTAAAGGACCGGGCGGCCATTGACCTCGACGGACCAATGCTCCCACGGCGAGCTTCCCGTGAGGATCGGATTGCCCGGATGGCGTTGTGGCTGATGGGTGGCTCGCGTCAGGCCGGCCATCGATTCGATGAAGAAGTCATCGACAAACAGGTGCCTGGCTGCGCCATCCTTACCGCCGGCGGCCGGACACGCGACGGCCACTGATAAGAGCAGGAGACAGTATCGCCACCGGCGTTGTGAGCGAGGCAAGTCGATGCGCCTGATCCTCCAGTGCATGGGACCGATTCTATCAGGGCGCATCGGCCTGCCCCGCCTGGCAATGCGGTGTCTTGACCCCCATTGCTTTGTAATGTAAAGTACTTTTATGCGCGTCCAGCCGAACCGCCGCCACTGGGTCCCCAGGGAGATGACGCACCCTCCGCACCTCGATCCCGCCGAGAGATCGGGCCCGGTCGAACCGCGCTACGCACTGCTACTGAATCCTTTTTACCCCAAGGATCCGAATGCCAGCTTCGGCAAACACATGCTGACGCCGACCCTCGCGTTGACCAGCTTTGCCGCGACCACGCCGGCGCACTGGCGGGTTGCCTATTGGGACGAGAATCTGCTGCAGGGACCGCCGCCGTGCAGGCCGGTGCCGGAGCTGGTGGGGATTACCGTCCATCTGACGTTTGCGAGGCGCGCGTTTGAACTCGCCCGATGGTACCGTCGGCTGGGAAGCAAGGTAGTGATGGGCGGGCTTCATGTTCTGTCGTGTCCGGAAGAGTGCGCGCCCCACGCCGACGCACTCGCGCTGGGCGACGGCGTCCAGCTTTGGCCCCGCATTGTCGCGGACGCCGAGGCGGACTGCCTGCAGCACCGCTACACAACCACCTACGAGAACGAATACCGGGACGACCCGGCGCCGCGGCGTTCGCTGCTACCGCGGAGCAGTTTCCTGACGACCGCAAGCCTGATCGCGACCCGTGGCTGCCACAACCGCTGCGGCTTCTGCTACCTGGCCACCGAGGGACTGCGCATGCCGTATCGGATGCGAGACCCGGGTCAGATTGCGGCAGAATTCGAAGCCAGCGGCCAATCGTACGGGGTCTTTGTCGACAACAATCTCGGTTCGCGGCCGGAGTACCTGCGTGCGCTCTGCCTGGCCCTGCGGCCGCTGCGCAAGATCTGGAGCGCGGCCGTTTCGATCGATGTCACCGACAATCCCGCGCTGATCCGCGAGATGGCGCTCGCGGGTTGCACGGGGGTCTTTGTCGGGTTCGAGTCGCTGACGGACCAGAACCTGGCCGATGCCAGAAAGAAGACGCCGCGAACCGCCGACTATGCCCGCCGCGTCCGGATGCTGCACGACCACGGCATCCAGGTGAACGGCTCCTTCGTGCTGGGCTTCGACCACGACCGCACGGACGTCTTCGCGGAGACGGCCGATTGGGTGGAGCAGAACCGGATGGAATGTGCTACTTTCCATATCCTGACGCCCTACCCCGCGACGCCGCTCTTCCGACAACTGGATGCGGCCGGGCGGATTCTGCATCGGGACTGGAGCTTATACGACACGGCCCACGCGGTGTTCCGCCCCCGGCACATGACGCCGGAGGAACTCGAAGTAGGCTACGAGTGGATCTACCAGCGCCTCTTTTCGCACGCGTCGATCTGGCGGCGGCGCCCGGAGGATCTGCGTTCCGTGGCGCCGTATCTGGCAATGTCGTATCTCTATAAGCGCTCGAATCGCTTCTGGCATTTTCTGATCAAGCACAACCTGGTCCACACGGTGTGGCGGCCGCTGGTCGGACTGACGAGGCTGCGGCACGTGGGTTATCGGGAACGGCTGGCCGGTGGGACTGCGCAGGGCCCTGCCGCGGGCAATGTCGTGACCGCCGGGGTCTGACGATCCGGAAGACCGCAGCGTGATCCAGGCCGGGCGAGTCGTGCGCTAAGTCTGTGTCCCTGGTTCCCGTCGGGGGCGGCGTCGACGCCACGATCGTCAGTAAGAGGGGTGCGAATCGCAGAATGGCCTACTCGCGCGGGACCGTCGCGATCTGGTTGGTCCCCGCAAACGCCTCGTCGAGATCAGGGCCGGCCCGCGCAGGAGTCTTGGTACGATCGGAAGACCTCCCCCCGGAAGGCGCTACTCTCAAGACCATGCGGTTGGTCGTCGGTCCCGTCGGTTCCGGAAAAACCACCTTGGTCCTGGATGAGTTGCGAGACGCCCTCCGCCGGCACGACACCGGCGTCCGCCTGCTGACCCCGACCGCGACCATGGCCGAGCACCTCCGGCATGCCTTGGCCCGGGAGGGATTTGTCGTTCGCCCGCACCTGGTCACGACGCTGTCGGGCTTTGTCGCGGACTGGGTCGAAGGACTGCGCCAGGTCTCGAATGTGGGACTGCACCTGCTGACCGGCGAGGCGCTGGCCGCGGCCGCCCCGGCCGAGTTCGCACCCGTGGCGGACCTGCCCGGACTTCAATTGTCCCTGGCCCGTACGCTGGAAGAACTCGCGACGGCAGGCTGCACGGCCGATCGACTGGCGGAGGCGGCCGAGGGCTGGACGTACGGCCGTGCGGTCGCGGCCGTCTACCGCGAGGTGGAGCGGAGGCTCGTGGCCCAGCGGCTCGGCTTCCGCGCGGACCTGCTACGCCTGGCCGCGCGGCGGATCGCGCGCGACGGGACGGGCGCCGTCCACACGATCTGGCTGGACGGCTTTTTCACCCTGTCGCCGCCGGAGATCGCCCTCGTCCGGGAACTGGCGCGATCGGCCCGCGTCACCCTGACGCTGCCTGCCGGCAGCCCTGAAGAGTTTCCGGCATCTACGGTCGTTCGGCTGGAACGAAAGCGCGTGGAGCCCGCGGTCGAGGCCTTCTCGGCGGAGAACCCCGCGCGCGAATGCGAGATCGTGGCTCTCCGAGTGCTCGAGCACGTCCAGGCCGGCCGGCCGTTTCGTGAGATCGGCGTGATCCTGCGAAACCCGGCGGTCTATCTTTCGCCGCTCCAGATGGCGCTGGAACGCTTTGGCATTCCCGCGCGGTCGTATTTCCCTCAGGGCCTTTCCGGCTCGGGGCTCCTCCGGTTTCTCCGCAACTTCATCGAGTCCCTC
>CAZGUX010000065.1:0-11029 GCA_964529305.1 uncultured Solibacteraceae bacterium
ATCAAGCTGCTGAAGTCCCGTCCCGCCAGCCACGAGATCCGAATGGAGAACCGCGTTCCGGTGCCCATGCGGGACGGGGTGATCCTCTACGCCGATCTCTATTTGCCCAAGAACGAAGGCCGCTATCCGGTGATCGTCTCGCGCACGCCCTACAGCGTGGACCGTTGGCCGGACAATTTCACGGTACCTGCATTCTTTGCCAGCCGGGGGTATGTGTTTGTGTTCCAGGATGTCCGGGGCCGCCACGAGTCCGACGGGGAATGGGTTCCCTACCGCAACGAGACCGCCGACGGCTACGACACCATCGAGTGGGCCGCCCGCCAGCCGTGGTCGAACGGTAAGGTGGGGATGCAGGGCGCCTCCTACCTGGGTCACGTGCAGTGGCAAGCGGCCCGGACGGCGCCGCCCCACCTGGTGACGGTGTTTCCCAATGTCGCCATGACCAGCTTCTACCACCATGGCTTGACCACGAGCGGCGGATTCCGGCTGGCCATGCGCTTTGGCTGGGGTGTCGCGCGCAACAGCGGCCGGCTCATGCAAAACCCGGGCATCTACGAGATGAAGGGCGATGCGGCAAGCCTCGGCTACGAAAGGCTACTCACCAACCTACCCCTGATCGATCTGCCGAAACTGGCCGGACGCACGGCGCCCTTCTGGAAAGACTGGATCGAGCATCCCGACTACGACGAATACTGGAAACCTCTGAACGTGGAGAACGACTTCGAGAGGATCGGCGTTCCGGTTCATACTTACGGCGGGTGGTACGACGTGAACCTGCAAGGCACGGTTAATGGATACGTGGGAATGAGCCGGAAGGGAAAAACCAGGGAATCACGCGAGCGAAGCCACATGATCGTCGGACCGTGGACCCACGGCCCCTCGCGGCGGGCCGGAGAGTTGGATTTCGGCGAACTGGCCGACATCGACACGCGGGCGGTGGAACTCAGGTGGTTCGACTATTGGCTGAAAGGGGATCGCAACGGCCTCGTCGACGAGCGGCCCGTGAAGGTCTTCGTGATGGGGCGCAACGTCTGGCGGCAGGAGAACGAATTTCCGCTGGCCGGGACTCAATACACAAAGATGTACCTGGATAGCGGCGGAAGCGCCAACACTCTTCAGGGCGACGGCCGGCTGAGTTGGAAGCCTCCGTCCTCCAATTCCCTGCCCGATCGTTACCGGTACGATCCCATGAATCCGGTTCCCAGCCTTGGCGGCAATAGTTGCTGCGGTGCTCCGACGCCTGTCGGCGCCGCCGATCAGCGTCCGGTCGAGAGGCGCGGCGATGTGCTGGTGTACACGTCGGAGGTCCTGACGCGTGAGATCGAAGTGACGGGTCCCGTGAAGGTCGTCCTGTATGCCTCGTCCGATGCGCCGGACACCGACTGGATCGCCAAACTCGTCGACGTCGCCCCGGACGGCCGCGCCTACAATGTCGCGGAAGGCTTTCTCCGGGCGCGGCATCGCGAGGGTCTCGATCGTCCGAAGTGGATGGAGCCCGGCACCGTGTACGAGTTCGGGATCGACCTGATCGCCACCAGCAACGCGTTTCTGCCGGGACACCGTATCCGGCTGGACGTCACCAGCAGTCACTTTCCGCAATTCGCGAGGGCACAGAACGTCGCGGAGCCGTTTGGCAGGAGCGGCAAGATCGCGATCGCGAACCAGACGGTGCACCATTCGAGCGCCCGGCCTTCGCACGTCCTTCTGCCCGTAATTCCGGCGGGAAGGTGAACTCGCCGCCGGGCCTCGACCTTGATCCAACTATCGCCGCTGGCCGGCAGCCCCGAAGCTGTGGTAAATTAATAGGGTTCGTCTGTAGGTCCTCCCTCGGAACAAGCTATGCCGAAATTGAAGACACACAAGGGTGCGTCCAAGCGATTCAAGAAAACAGGTACGGGCAAGATTACCCGGCGTCATGCCTTTGCCCGGCACCTGTTAAGCTCGAAATCGCGCAAGCGCAAGCGCCGCCTGACGCAGGGCGTCGTGGCGGACAAGGCCGACCAGCCCTCATTGAATCTAATGCTGCCGTATTAGTTGCGGCGCTCGCGTGCGGACGGTGCGCGTGGCACGTGCCCGACGAAATTCCGCCGCGTTTGGTTGATTTACACAAGGAGAGACAAACGTGCCCAGAGTCAAACGAGGAACTCACCGCCGGAACTCCCGCAGGAAATACCTGCGGCTGGCATCCGGCTACTATCTCACCAAGAGCAAGCTCTACCGCGCCGCCCAGGATGCGGTGGAACGCAGCCTGAAATTCGCCTACGTCGGGCGCAAACAGAAAAAGCGCGATTACCGCTCGCTGTGGATTGTGCGCATCAACGCCGCCTGCCGCGACAATGGCATCAGCTACAGCCGGTTCATGAACGGCTTGAAGAGGGCGGGGATTGGCCTGGACCGGAAGGTGTTGGCCGAGGTAGCGGCGAAAGATGCGGCCGGCTTTACGGCTCTGGCTGCAAAGGCAAAGACCGCGTTGGCGTGAAGAGCGAAGCCATGGAAACCATCGATCAGGACGGCGATTCCCTAGGCAGTCTCGAAGAGCGAATCCTGCAGGCGGTGCAGTTGGTGGGCCGGTTGCGGCAGGAGAAAGACGCCCTGTCCGGCGAGAAGCAGACTGCGCTTTCGGAACGGGACACGGCCTTGAAGGCCGCGGCTCTGGCACAGCAGCAAGTCTCCGAGTTGAAGGCCGAGTTGGACGTGCTGAAGGCGGAAAAGCGCCAGGTGCGTTCGCGGATCGAAAAACTGTTGGGCCAGATCGACCAGTTGAGCGGAGCCTAGCGCCATGGAAGCCGCCGAAAAGCGCCCCGTTCGCGTCACGCTGCTCGGCCAGTCTTACACGCTGTTGGCGAAGGGCGATACCGGCGAAGTCGAACGCCTGGCCGAACAGGTGGACGAGATCATGCACCAGATCGCCCGCCGCGTGCCCTCCGCCGACTCCACCCGAATCGCCGTACTCACCTGCATGCACCTGGCGGATCGCCTTCGGGATCTGGAACTTCAGGTGTCAAACCTGAGGGAACGCATTACCCGCAAGAGTGAAGAACTCGGCCTGCTGCTCGATCAGGCCATCGAAACCGACCGGGAGTGAACGGGCCTCAGGCCTTGCTCTCGAACATCGAGAAGAAACCCGAGAACAGGCTCTTCCGCCCGGTCGCCTGTTGTTTGGAGCCGGTCAGCCGGCTGGCCAGCGCCGCCACACCCTTCCCCAGGCTCGAACTCGCCGCCACGGGCTTGCCCTCGAGCAGAGCTTTCTGGACGGAATCGAAGTCGTTCGGTAAGACTTCGTACACGTCCAGGTGAAGCGCCATTTCGATCGCTTCGCGCCCTAACCCGGCCTCGGCGTTGTGCCGGTTCACCAGCAGACGGATCTTTGACCGGTCGATTCCGCTGCGGTCGAGATGGGCGATGGCCCTCTGGGCCGCGTGCAGCATCGGCAACTCGTTGGTCGTCACCAGCAGGATCTCATCCGAACAGCGCGCGATCGTGAGACCCCAGTCTCCGTAAGGCCCGCGGGTGTCGAGCACGATCCAGTTGTAGCGCTCCCGGGCGAAGTTGATCAGGGTGGCCACCTCGTGCGACCCGCTGAATCCGTCCACCGGGTTTTCTGGCGAGAGCAGGACGTCGATCCCCTGAAACGAAGCGACCGCTGCCTTCCAGATGCTCTCGTCCAGTTGGCTGGAGTTCGTGAGGATGTCGATGAAGCTGTATTGAGACCGGAGTTTGAGCTGGAACGAAACGGTTCCGGTCACCGGATCGAGGTCCGCAAGCAGGACTTTCTGGCCCTGTTTGAGCCGGGACAAATTGTAGGCCAGACCACAGGCCAGGGTCGAGGCGCCGGCCGCGCCCTTGCCCGGAACGACGCAAAAGACCTTTCCGGTCCGCCGGGTACCGGCCCCGCTGTCCACCACAAACTTGGCCAGGCGCTCGAGGGCGGCGGTCAGTTGCTCGGCCGAGAACGGCGCGCTGAGAAACTCCTTCGCCCCCTGACGAAGACAGAGAAGAATGAGGTGCGGATCCGACAACGCGTTGAGCGCGATGACAGGAACATTGGGGTGAGCTCCCACGAAATCCTGCAGGACCCCGAGGGCTTTATCCCGGTCTGAGCCGACATCCAGGAAGCAGAGGGTGGGCGCCTGCCCCTGGAAGGTCTCTGCCAATGCCCGTTTGTTGGGGTACGTCTTCAGGTCGACCAGGGGAGCGCTCGGGGTCAGTTCCGACAAAAATACCGTAACCTGTTGGAAAAGTGACCGATCGGGACAGATGAACAGGTGCCTCCAATGGCCGGAAGCAAGGATCGGTGACAACGGCATGACCGAAGGTAGGACTCTCCCTTTAGTATAAATCGGTACTACTCGCGAAAGTATGAGACTAACACACATTCTTGCCACTAAATCTTTTGAGGGGAAGACCGATCAGAACAGGTGGGGCGTGCCGATGGCGCCGCTCCGATACCGGCCGGCGCGCCGGACGAACCCGGTCACAACTTTCAGATCCGCAGGGACGTGCCTGCCTACGGCGCGCCACAGCGACCCGGACGGACCGGCCGTCTGAGTATCACGAACGGGGTGTAGAATGAATAAGTTGGCACGACACAACGAGGGAATGAGGCTCACGGAACCGCTTCACGTCGAGCCCGTCTGCAGGTCCCTGATCGAGCCTCGGGCGATGACTTGGGACCAGCCGGAGGCTTCTGCCAAGACGGTTCTGGTGTGCGAAAGCCAGCCGTTGACCGTAGAGGGGGTTCGGAGCTTCCTAAGGGCCAGCGGCGAGTTTCAACTGCTGAACGCCGTTGACTCGCTGTCGGAGGCACTGGATCTGGTTCGCATCCGCCGCCCGTCGGTCGTGGTCCTCGACAAGTCGTTCGGCCTGCCCGCCGTGATCGACTGGATTGGCGCGTTGCGCGGCCGCGATCCGGCCACGGCTGTAGTGGTCTGGGGGGTTTCGATCAGCGAGTCCGAAGCGTTGCGGCTGGTTCAGGTTGGCGCTTTGGGGGTGATTCGCAAGTCCGTCGATCCCGTAGTGTTCCTGGAGTGCCTGCGAGCCGTGGCGGCCGGGAGGAACTGGATGGAGGGGGACTTGCTCCATGGCGCGGATCGCAACGTACACAAGAACCACTCGAACCTGACGCCTCGGGAGCAACAGGTCGTCGAACTGGTCGAGCAGGGGCTCAAGAACAAGGAAATCGCACGGGAGATGGGGATTCGGCCGGGAACTGTAAAGATTCACTTGAAGCATATCTTCGAAAAGACAGGTGTTCGCGGGAGATTCGGGCTGGCGTTGGCCGGACTGCGCGAGAAGGGGTTCCTGACGTACCCCGCCGTCTAAGGCGCACACCGCCTTACTGCTGCTGCTGTTGTTGAGGTTGGTGGAGTCGCTGATCAGTCTGCGAAATCTCCGGCCCTGCCGCCGTCTCCATCAGTTGCTCGCGGCCCTCGTCGTCGAGTGCCGGGCGAACCCGAACGTCTACGTGCAAACGCTGACCGGCGTGGCCTTTGTAAACTCCACGTACAGGCGGCACGTCGCCATAGTCGCGTCCATAGGCCAGCCGGACGTGTCGAACCGACACCTCCGCGCCGAGCGTGGGATCGTAGCTGATCCAGCCCGAACCGGGAATGTACACCTCGGTCCAGGCGTGGGAGGCCTGCCCTCCGACAACCTGCTCCACCCCGGCGCCTGGTTCGGCCGCCGTCTGTGGGACGAGGTAACCGGAAACGTATCTGCCCGGGATCCCCTGCATGCGGACAACGGCCAACAGCATGTGGGCGAAGTCCTGGCACACGCCCGCGTTCAACCGCAAGGCGTCCTCGATCGAAGAATGCACGTGGGTGGCCCCTTTTTCGTAGCGAAACCGGTTGTGGATCAAGTCAGCCGCGGCCTGGACAAAGCCCGCGACCCTCCCTTGGCTCCGCTGGCGCGCGCTGTCGATCAATTCATCCAGTTGCGCCAGATTGGGGACATATGAAGTTGGGGCGAGGTACTCGTATTGGTCCTCGTAGATGGATTCGCGAATGCCTTCAAACTCGAACAGCGAAATGCTCTCGCCCACCACGGGCGGCGGATTGTGGACGAGCACCACCGATTCCGCCTCGATCGTCAGATGACGGTGCTCCGAGACGACGTTCAATTGATGGACCCAGTTCCCGAAGTAGTCCCGGTGCGCGAGGGCGCGGGCGTGCGGGACCGTCGACAGGCGGAACGAGATGCAGCTCTGGCGATCGTCGTGAATCGGCCGAAGCCTGACCTCGTTGAAGCTCTCCGAGACCGGACCATCGTACTGAAATTCGGTGAAGTGATGAAGGCGGAAGCGGTTCATGGCGTCACCGCGTAATAGAAATAGGTTCGTGCGATCTCCGCGCCAATTTCGCGGCAGGTGTGCTGGACATCGGCCAGATAATCGTGAAGGCCACGGGCGAAGATCTCTTCGATGCGGTGATAGCGAAGGCTTTCGAGTAGCCGGCCCGTGAGCCGCTCCGCTTCGTTGGCGTAGGTCCCGGGCTGTGTCCCGCTGATCGCCCGCAGTCCGGCCTGCATTTCGGTGATGTTGAACCGGACCGACCGTGGATGCTCGGAATGAAGAATCAGCAGTTCGGCCACGCGCTCTGGCTCGACCCTGGAGAGGTACGTGCGGCGATAGGCCTCATAAGCTCCCACGGATTTGAGGACGGCCAGCCACTGATGGTTGTCGAGTCCGCCCAGATCGCCGGGCGATTCGATCAGGTCGGTGTATTGAATGTCGACAATTCGCGCGGTGACCTCCGCGCGTTCCAGGCCCGCGCCGACGCGCAGGAACTGCCAGCCTTCGTCATGAGGCAGGGTCCCGTCGGCAACGCCGCGGAAGCGATGGGTAGCGAACTTCACCAGGTTGCAAAAGCGGTGCGGGCCGACGGCGATCTCCTCGTCGGGCTTGAACCGGTGGATGCTGTGGTACAGCCCATTGATGTCCTCCCACATCTCGCGGGAGATCCGCTCGCGGATGGTGCGGGCATTCTCGCGAGCCTTGGAGATGCATTGGGCGATGGAGTTGGGGTTGTCCTCGCGGAACGCCATGAACTCGAAAACGTTCTGGGCGTTGGCTTCCGGGTACACCTGGAAGAACCGCTCGTGTTCGCCGGCAATGACAATGAGCGGCTCCCATCGCACGCGATGAACGGTTTGGGAGTGCTCGAGGACCATGTAGTAGTTGACGTCGAGAATACGCGCCGATTCCTGCGCGCGCTCCAGATATTGGGCGATCCAGTAAAGGGAATCAGCAATTCGCGACAGCACGGTTCTCTCCCAGCACCCAGGTGTCTTTGCTACCTCCGCCTTGGGAGGAGTTGACGACCAGCGAACCGGGCTGGAGCGCCACGCGGGTCAAGCCGCCGGGGACAATCAATACCTTCTCGCCATTGAACAGACAGTAGGGGCGCAAATCGACGTGGCGCCCGGCAAACCGCGACGCGGCGGGGTCGTGAGAAGGAACGGTGGAAAGCGCGATCACCGGCTGCGCAATGTAGTTGCGCGGATTGGCCTGGATTTGCTCGTGAAACAGGGCAATCGTCCGGCTGTCCGCCGACGGGCCCATCAACATGCCATATCCGCCGGACTCGCCCACCGCCTTGACGACAAGCTCCGGCAGGTGATCGAGGACATAGGCAAGGTCGGCCGGATTCGAGCACAAATAGGTGCGCACGTTGTGGAGGATCGGGTCTTGTCCCAGATAATAGCGGATGAATTCAGGGACATAGGCGTAGATCGCCTTGTCGTCCGCGACGCCGTTGCCCACGGCGTTGGCCAGGGCGACGTTGCCCGCGCGGTACGCACCCATCAAGCCAGGCACACCCAGGAGCGACTCGGCGCGGAACTCGAGCGAATCGATGAATTCGTCGTCGATGCGGCGGTAGATCACGTCGACGCGCTTGAGACCGTAGATGGTCTTCATGTAGACGATGCCGGAGTCGACGATCAGGTCGCGCCCTTCGACGAGTTCGATGCCCATCTGGCCGGCCAGAAAACTGTGCTCGAAGTAGGCGCTGTTGAACACGCCGGGGGTCAGCAGGACCACGACCGGATCCTGCGCTCCGCGCGGAGACAGACTGCGCAGGATCGAGATCAGTTCCGAACCGTAGTGATCGATCGGGAGGACCGGATAGTTCTGGAACAGCTTGGGCATGGTCCGGGTCATCACCAGGCGGTTCTCGAGAACGTATGACACGCCGCTGGGCGTGCGGACATTGTCTTCGAGCACGAAGAACTCGCCGGTCTTCGAATCGCGAACCAGATCGATGCCGGAGATGTGGGTGTGAATCCCCAAGGCAGGCTCGATGCCCACCATTTCGCGGCGGAACTGGGGGCACGAGTAGATGAGCGAGCGGGGAACCTTCCTGTCCTTGAGAATCCGCTGCGGCCCGTAGACATCCTGGAGAAACAGGTTGAGGGCGATCACGCGCTGCGAAAGCCCTCGTTCGATCCGCTCCCACTCCGAGTGCGGCAGAATTCGCGGGATCAGATCGAAGGGAAACAGGCGCTCGGTGCCGCGGCCGTCGCTATAGACCGTGAAGGTGATGCCCTGAATCAGAAAAGCGAGATCGGCGAGATGCCGGAACTCCTCAAACTGGGCCGGCTGCATCAATGAGAAGCGCTCAAACAACGGGGCGTAGTGAGACCGCGGTTGCCCGGATGCCTCGAACATCTCGTCATAAAAAGGCCCCGGATCGTAGCCGGCAAACAGATTTAGTGGAGTCGGAACGGGTTCCAACGACAAGTCCTTAGTATAAACAATCGGTCTCCTGTGATGAAGGAATGTGATCGGATGGCAGTAGCGTTATGATCGAAGGTTCCCAAGATGGCACACTCGAGTGCCGGGGGACCCGGAGGCGCGCGATGCCGGCAGTCAGGATCGGGGTGATCGGTGCGGGATGGTGGGCGGTCGAGAACCACATTCCCGCCCTCCGGAGTTTCCCCGACGTGGAGGTAGCGGCGATCTGCCGCCTGGGGAAGGAGGAGCTTCGACGATTTCAGGACCTCTTTCACATTACTTTCGGAACTGAAAACTATCGTGAACTCCTCGATCTGCCTGGTCTCGATGGAGTGGTCGTCTGTTCCCCTCATTATCTGCACTACGAGCACTCCAAGGCCGCGCTCGACCGCGGCCTTCACGTCGTGTGTGAAAAGCCGATGACGCTTCACGCCCGTGAGGCGCGCGAGTTGCGCGACCTGGCGGACGCCAGGGGCCGCCACTTCCTCATCCCGTACGGCTGGAACTATTCCGAGATGGCGGACCAGGCCCTGGCCGCCATGAGAGCCGGACTCATCGGCGAGATCCAGCACGTTCACTGTCACATGGCCAGCGCCTTGCGCGAACTCTTCAGCGGGCAGGAGTCGTGGGTCGGCGCCGAGTCCCTCGTTCGCCCCGGCTTGGATACATGGGCCAACCCCGCGAAGGGCGGCGGTTGGGCTCACGGGCAGTTGACGCATGCACTGGGTCTGCTGTTCCTGTTGAGCGGACTCGAGCCGGAGACCGTGTTCGGCATCACGGGAGTGTCTTCGACCGGCGCCGACCTGTTCAACGCCATCGTCTGCCGGTTTCGCAACGGCGCGACCGGAACCATCGGCGGCGCCGCCACCATGCCCGCCGGCTCGCCCTATCAGGTAGACGTTCGCCTGTACGGATCCAAAGGAATGCTGCTGGTCGATGTCGAGCGGCCGCGGATGGAAGTACGCTGCCACGACGGCACCGTCCATCGTGCCGAACTCGCTCATCCGCCAGGAGGGTACTCCTGCGTGGCGCCAATGCGCCGCTTTGTGGACCTGATCCAGGGAAAGCCGGTCGACAATCGTTCCTCGGCGAAAATCGGGGCGTCAGCCGTGGCCGTCATTGACGCCGCCCTACGCTCCGCTCGGAGCGGAGTCGTCGAATCGGCCTTGTAGACACCCGCGGCGACGCTGCCGAGGCCGATTCTGAACATTTTGAACGGGCGTCTGCCCGAACGGAGTCGCGGTAGTACCCTGGATTTTCGCCTGGCCCTTGCGCACTCACCCGTCGGCGGGTTATAAGAATACCAATCTGTTTTTGGGCAGTTCATGCCATACACGAAGAAGAAGGTCCTGGTAACGGGGGGCCTTGGCTTCATTGGCAGCAATCTGGCGATTCGAGCGTCCGCGTTAGGGGCGGATGTCACGATTGTCGACTCGGCCATCGAAGGCTGCGGAGCCAACCCGCACAACATCGCCGCGATCCGCGATCGCGCGCGCCTCATTCCGCTCGACATCGGTCAGGCCGCCGATTTCGAGGACGCTATCGCCGAGAGCGACGTCATCTTTAACGTCGCGGGCGAAATCAGCCACCTGCACAGCATGCACTTTCCCGAGCGTGACCTCGAGATCAACACGGTCAGCCAGCTCAAGTTCCTTAACATCGTCCGGCAAGCCGCGCCGCGCGCCCGCGTGGTCTACGCCGGAACCCGCCAGATCTACGGCGTACCGGAGTACCTCCCCGTGGACGAGCGGCACCCCGTGAACCCGGTGGACTTCAACGGCGTGCACAAATATGCCGCCACCATGTATCACCATATGCTCACACGCATGGGGCTACTGGACGCTGTGGTCATTCGACTGACGAATGTCTACGGGCCACGGATGGCCTTGCACATTCCCAGTCAGGGATTCCTGTCCACCTTTCTCCGGCGCATGGTGTTGGGGGAAGGCCTGGAGGTCTTCGGGGACGGCCGTCAACTGCGCGACGCGCTGTATGTCGACGACGCGGTCGATGCGTTTCTCCTGGCCGGGACCTGTGTCAAGGTTCCGTCCGACACGTACAATGTCGGCGGCCCCATGGCTCTTCCGATCGCCGGGATCGCCCAGGTTTGCGCCCAAGTCGCCGGCGGCTTGCCGGTTTCGTTCCGGCCGTTTTCCTCCGAGCTGAAGCAGATCGACATCGGCAGCTACGCGGCGGATTGGCGGCGGATCGAGTGCGACCTGGGGTGGATCCCGAAGATTGACCTGTTTGAAGGGATGAAGCGCTCGCTCGACTATTACCGCGAGAACCTGGATC
>CAZGUX010000066.1:0-22179 GCA_964529305.1 uncultured Solibacteraceae bacterium
AGCCGTTCGGCGCGCTCGATCCTTCGACGCGATTGAACATGCAGGATCTGCTGGTCCAGTTGTGGCGGGATCTGGAGGCGACGGTCTTTTTTGTCACGCACTCGGTGGACGAGGCGGTCTACCTGGGCGACCGCGTCTACATCCTGTCCCCGTCGCCGGGACGGTTGCTGAAAGAAATGGAATTGCCGGCGCCGGATCGTCCCGCGCGCGTGATGCAGCGCGAACCGGAGTTCAACCAGATCGTGTTTGAGATACGCGACATAATAGAGAAGCTGGAAGAGTCCACGTAAGGCCGATGGCGAACCCGCACACAGAGCCGCCGCCGCTGGTTGGGGCGCGCGCCGGCCTGAAAGATTACATCAGGAACGCCTTTTTCTACCGCTGGAATCAACTCCTGTTCTGGGGCGGGATCGCCGCCGCCCTCTTGAGTCCCTGGCCGGACGCGGTGCTCCCTCTGGTAGCGGGCCTGGAGGCGTTGTACCTGGCGGGGCTGGTCTCGAACGAGAAGTTCCGCCGCGCGATCGACGCGGACGTCTACCAGCGGCAGCGGCAGCCCGAAGTGGCGGCCACGCAGAATTCGCTGAACGAGATCATCGGGATGCTACCCATGGAATCGCGCCGCCGTTTCGAGGCATTGAAGGCGCGCTGTCTCGAGATGCGTGCCATCGCCGGACGGGTTCGCGGCCAGAGCGCGCTGCCTGAAGATTCCAACACCTCGGCGCTGGACCGGTTGCTGTGGGTGTTCCTGCGGTTGCTGGTGTCGCAGGAAGCTCTGGGACAATTTCTCAAGCGCACGAATCCCGAGGAGATTCGCTCCCGGGTGGAGCAGGTGAAAACCATGCTCGCAACAGCCGGGGATGAGCGCCTGAAGCGCTCGCTTCAGGACAGCCTCGCGGCGCAGGAGTTGCGGTTGCAGAATCACGAGCAGGCGGCGAAAAACGCCGAGTTCATTCGCGTCGAACTGGACCGCATCGAAGCCAAAATCCAGGCACTGACCGAATCGTCGGTGAACCGGCAGGACACGGAGTTCCTGTCGAGCCAGATCGACTCGGTGGCCGAGAGCATGCAGTCGACCGAGAAGGCGATCAGCGAATTGCAGTCCATCACCGGCCTGGTGGATGAGATGAGGGAGCCGCCGGCGATCCTGCTGAGCGACACAGGGGGCGGCCGCTGATGGACGCACTACGGAAGCAGAACCGCGGGCCGGAGTGGTTTCCCGCCTGGGCCGCGCGGCTCTCGGATCTCTATTTCTCGGGCACGACGGCGATGTTCGTGCTCCACGGTTCCGTGCAGGATTTCGTCCGGAATAGCGAAGCGCCGACCTACGGGACGTTGGGCGATTTCCTGGCCGAGCAGATTTTCGGCCGTTGGGACCTGGTGCTGCACTACGACCTGGCGCGCGGACTGCGGGCATTCGCCGGACGCGACGGCACCCGCCTCAAGGAGATGGTGACCCTGGCGAACCGCAAGGTCGGCGATCTGGCCGCCGCGCGCAAGGACCCCTCAACGGCGTTCGCCATGCTCGACCGCTTCGTGCAGAACAACATCATGGCGGAGACGGAACGCCTGAGCGCGGCGATCGTCATCGATCAATCCTCGTTCGTGGTGCCGGCGGGCGACCCGGGACGGCTGAGCCTGCCTGCCGCCACCTACGTCGTGACGCTGCTGAACTGGGCGGCGAGCCTGCACATCAAGCAGTTGAACATGGCGTTCGTCCTGATCGACGAAAAGCTGTCTGCCATGAGCGAACGCCTTACGGCGAGCCCCCATGTGGCCGGCATCGAGATCAGCCTTCCGGACGTCGCGGAACGGGAGCGTTTTCTCGAGTGGGCCATCGGCAGCCGCGACCTCAGCCAGGTCTCCGAATATGGCCCAACCGACCTGGCCCGCCTGACCGCGGGCATCACGCTGGTGGACCTGAACCTGATCGTCCAGTCCGCTCTGGAAGGGCCCCGCAAGGTGGACGCCGAGTGGATGCGGACGCTCAAGAAGCAATTGATTGAGCGGCAGTGTCAGGGGCTGCTGGAGTTCGTTCAGCCGAAGTGGTCGCTCGACGTCGTGGTAGGCCACGAACCGGTCAAGGAGCGATTGCGGGAAGACGCGGCTCTGCTGAAACGTGGAGAGTCCGACGTGCTGCCGATGGGGTATCTCATCTGTGGCCCGGTCGGCACGGGCAAGACGTTTCTGGCGCAGTGCATGGCCGGCGAAATCGGCATTCCGTGTGTGACGCTGAAGAACTTTCGCTCCAAGTATGTGGGCGAAACCGAGGGCAACCTCGAACGCGTGCTCAACGTACTGCGCGGCATGGGACCGGTGATCGTGGTGATTGACGAAGCCGATGCCGCCCTCGGGGACCGCGGACAGGACGGGGATTCGGGAACCTCGAGCCGCGTCTTCTCGATGATCGCGGCGCAGATGGGCGATACGCGATACCGGGGACAAATCATCTGGATGCTGCTCACGTGCCGTCCCGATCTGCTGCCCATCGATCTGAAGCGCCAGGGCCGGGCCGAAGTGCATATCCCGCTGTTCTACCCCACTGAAGCGGCCGAGATCCGCGGGATGTTCGTCGCCATGGCCAAAAAGATGGGCGCTCCGCTGGCGCTGGAAGATGTCCCCGAAATTCCGCAGGCCGGCAAACTCTCGGGAGCGGATATCGAGGGCATGGTGGGACGGGCGCTGCGCAAGTCGATGCTGGGGGGCGCAAAGCACGTGACCCGGGAGGCGCTCGCCGAGGTGGTTGCGGGCTTCCTGCCCTCCACCGAGAGCGCCGAGAAGGAACTCCAGGAAGTGGCGGCGATTCTCGAATGCACCGACCGTCAGTTCCTGCCGCCGCACATTCAGTCGAAGATCGAGGCCGCCGGCGGGCGTGGAAAGCTGGAAGAGCGGTATAACGCTCTCCGGCGGATGATCGAGTTGTTATGAGCCTGCGAATCGAGGCGCAATCTTCCCGATAGTTGTCCTACCTTCACATGGCCAGGAAGCCCTCCTCAACCGACCAAACTGTTCCAGTCGAGCTGATCGAGCGAAGGATCTACCTCATTCGTGGCGAGAAGGTAATGCTCGACTCCGACTTGGCCGCGCTGTACCACGTGCCGACCAGAGTATTCAATCAGGCCATTAAGCGCAACCTGGACCGGTTCCCCCAGGACTTCATGTTCCAGCTCAGCAAGGAGGAGCTCCAAAATTGGAGATCACAAATTGTGACCTCCAATCCAGCCGCCAAGATGGGTCTCCGACGACCGCCCTATGCCTTCACCGAGCATGGAGTGGCCATGCTCTCCTCCGTCCTTCGCAGCAAACGGGCTGTGCAACTGAACATCCTGATCGTGCGGGCCTTCATTCGCCTCCGGCAGTACCTTGCTACCCACAAAGAGGTGGTTCGGGAGATCGAGGATCTCAAACGAACGCAACAGGGGCAAGGGAAGCAAATCGAGGCGATTGTCGACGTGATCAACCGCCTTCTCGAGCCGCCGCCCGAGCCTCCGAAAGGACGCATTGGATTCCATCCACTTGATGAAGAAGAGTACCGTTGATCGTAGCGGGTGGATGTCGCGGTGGTTGGGTGCGGGGCGCAGTCCTCGACACCTTGGTTTTGTTTCGCTATGTTTTCGATTTCAGCTACAGGCATCGGATCCTATGTGGCGGAACAGAAACGGAATGAAGAAATGTTGCACGAGCTTGTGTCGACAAGAACAACTCCGAAACGCCGGCTGACCGATCTCCTGCCCGAGCGCGCGCTCTGCTTGGGCACCGCCGGATTTCCTGCCGAAGACGCCAATTGGCGTTTGAGTTCTCGCCGGGGCGTCACCCGCCGCACGTTCCTCGGTTCTGCTGCCGCGTCGCTGCTCCACGCCCAGCAGCGCCGCATGAACATCGTCCTGATCCTGGCCGACGACCTCGGTTGGGCCGACACGGCCGTCTACGGCGCCGATTTGCACGAAACGCCTCACATCGATCGCCTGGCCGCCGAAGGCATGCGGTTCACCAACGCCTGTGCGGCCGCGCCCATCTGTTCGCCCACCCGCGCGTCCATCATGGCCGGCAAGCACCCGGCGCGGCTTCACATGACCATCTGGTACGAGGGATCGAAGCGCGTGGAGCGCGGCCGGAAGCTCATTCCACCCGCCACGGTATCCGATTTGCCGCACGCGGAGGTCACGCTGGCGGAACTGCTCCAGCCGGCGGGCTACCTCAGCGCCTCCGTTGGCAAGTGGCACCTGGGCGACGCGGCTCACTATCCGGAAACCCAGGGGTTCGACGTCAACATCGGCGGAACGTTCTGGGGCGCGCCACAGACCTTCTTCTCTCCCTATCGCGGCGACCGCCTGTTCGGCGGCGAGAAACGCTATGTCCCCGGTCTGTCCTTCGGTAAGCCCGGAGAATATCTGACCGACCGCTTGACCGAGGAAGCGCTCGGAGTGATGCACAAAGCCGGCGATGAGCCGTTCTTCCTGTACCTGGCCCATCACGCGCCGCACACTCCGCTCGAAGCCAAGGCGGAACTGGGGGACCACTACCGGAGAAAGCTGAAACCCGGCATGCGCCACCAGAATCCCACCTATGCGGCCATGGTGCACAGTCTCGATGAGAGCGTGGGCCGCGTGATGGCGGAGTTGCGGGCCCGCCGGATCGAGGACCGTACGGTGGTGGTCTTCACCTCCGACAACGGAGGCTATTTGCAGGGGTCCGACGGCACGCGGGTGACAACGAACCACCCCCTGCGTTCCGGGAAGGGGTCGTTGTACGAAGGCGGGGTTCGCGTGCCCCTGATCGTCAAGTGGCCGGGAGTCACCCGCGCGGGAACGGTGAGCGCGGAGCCGGTCGTGTCGACCGACCTTTATCGCACCATCGCGGACGTGGCCGGCGTACCCGCCGGCGGGGACGGGGTAAGCCTGCATCCGGTGCTGCGGGACCCGTCCGCGCGCCTCGATCGCGACGCGCTCTACTTCCACTACCCGCATTACTACACGACGACATCACCGGTCAGCGCCATCCGGGCGCGCGACTGGAAGTTGCTCCATTACTACGAAGACAGCCGCGTCGAATTGTTCAACCTGGCGAACGATCCGGGCGAGGAAAAGGACCTGGCCGCCCAGTTGCCGGGAAGGGCGGACGAACTCAAAGCGAAGCTCGACCTCTGGCTGCGCGACGTCAACGCGCAGCGGCCGGAGCCGAACCCGAGCTATTCGAAACCGTAAGGATTTGGTACAAGGAAAGCTGAGGAGACACGAGTGGCGCGAGCGAACTGGTTGGACGAGGAGTTGGATTTACCCCTGATCGACGAGCAGGTGGAGAAGCTGGAATCCTTCACCAATGCGATGGCGGACGGGGTCGTGACCAAGGACGAGTTGGAGAAGCAGCAGGAAACCTTGCTCGATGCGATGCGGGACGTCGAGGGCTCACTCACCGACGAACAACACGCCAAGGTGACCCGGTTGCTGATTGAGCTGAGCGCGTACAACATCATGCGGCTCCTCAACGAACTGCAGGCCCAGCGGCTGCGCCGGGCGTTTGATCATAATTAGCCCCGGAATTGGAGCATACGCACTGCGAACTCGACGGCGGTAGCATACAATAGCCGGATCGAGGTCCATACGTGCATGCACAAGCGACCGTGCCGGCCTTCAGCCGGACCGGGCAAGACCCGCGTTACAAGTGGAAGCTCCTGGGGCTTCTGTTCTTTATCGCGTCTCTGAATTATGCCGACCGCACCGCGGTGGCCTCCGTCTTTCCTTTGCTCCGTAGGGATCTCGGGTTAACGGACGTCCAGTTGGCGGCCGTAGGTTCCTTCTTCCTGTGGAGCTACGCCGCCTGTTCCCCGTTTGCCGGATATCTGGGAGATCGCGTTTCGCGCAGCCGGACGATTGCGTACAGCCTAGTTCTGTGGAGCGCCGTCATGGCCCTCACCGGCTTTGCGCGGAACGCCAACGAATTGCTGGCTACCCGGATCCTGCTAGGCGTCGCCGAGTGTGCGTACCTGCCGGCGGCGCTGGGACTGGTGGCCGATTACCACGGCTCGGCCACGCGCGGCACCGCCGTGGCGCTTCACGGCATCGGCCTCGCGTTCGGGCCCGTGCTGGGTGCGTCGCTGGCCGGCTACATCGGCGACGTCATGGGTTGGCGCTGGAGTTGTTACACGCTGGGCGGAGCGGGCCTGCTGTTTGGCATCGTCGCGTTCTTTTATCTGCGGGATGCCGAGGTCGTTCATGCAGAGCAGAAGAACGTTCCCCGGCTTTCCATGTGGCGCAATCTTCGCGACGTGGTATCCGTCCCTTCGTACTGGATTCTCGTCGTCGAAGGGATGCTGCTGTCGGTCGGCATTTGGATGTTCCTGAACTGGCTGCCGCTCTATTTTCGGGAGACGTTCACCATGGGCCTTGCCGCGGCGGGATTCTCCGCCACCGCGCTGCCGCAGATGACGACGACCATCGGGGCCATGGTGGGCGGCTTTCTCGCCGACCGGTTCGCGCGCCGCGGCCAGCATCGCCGCATGCTGCTGCAATTGATTTTCTACTTTTGTGCGGCGCCGTTCCTGGTGGTGTTCCTGACCAAGCCGAGCTACGGGGTGATCATCGCCGCCATCGGCATGTTCTACCTGTTCCGGTCGCTCGGCTCCTGCAACGAAATGCCGATCCTGTGCGAATTGCTGCCATCCCACAAGCGCTCGACAGCGATGGGCCTGTTCAACACGACCCAGACGATCGCGGGCGGATTCGGCATCATGATCGCCGGTTTTCTGAAACAGAACTGGGGATTGGCGGGCATCTTCAGCGGCGTCTCGGTTCTGGTGGTGCTGGCGGGGCTGGTGGTGACGTTCGGCTATCTCGTCTTCCTGAAGCGCGACCTGGCCCGAGCGGAAGCCGCCGAGTAGCGTTGTACCGTTTTGCCGTCGTACCGCGTCTGACGGTGCGGAGGCACGATGTGACGCGACCTTTCCTTCTTGGAACCTTGGTGCTGGTGACCGTCGCCGGCACCGTTTTTGCGCAGCCCCGCCCTCCGGCCGGAGCCTACGACGATCGCTGGGGCCGTGACGACCGCTACGGATACGGCCGCGACAACTATCGCGGCGCGAGCCCGGTTAGCCAGGCCATGCGCGACCTGCAGATGATCTCTTCCCGGTCGTTTGTCGACCGCCACGAGGCGAAGCACTTCCAGCGCGCCATGGAGGAATTATCCCGGTTTGAACAGCGAGCGCGCCAGGGGGTGTTCGATCGCGGCCGGTTGGACCGGGCCATCGACAACATGCAGGACCTGGCCAACGCCCATCAGTTGCATCCCCGCGATCGCGAGCGCCTGCGCAACGATCTGTTCGCCCTGCGCCGGTTCCGCGATGGCGGTGACCGCTATCGCTCGCGGTAGTTCGTTCTGCTACCTTGCGGACTCGACGATGTCCACTTGGGATTCTGGCCGCCGGGTCGATCGGAGCGCTGATCGTTCGGGAGTCGAGTTACATTAGGGATATGGCGCGCCAGTTCGATGTCGTGATCGAGCGAGATGAAGAAGGCATGTACGTGGCCTCGGTCCCGCAATTGCCGGGTTGCCACACCGATGCCGCCTCTCTCGATGAACTCATGATCGAGATTCGCGAAGCGATTGAGCTTTGCCTCGAGGTGGAAGGCCACGAGCCGAGCAACCTGGAGTTCATCGGCATTCAAAGAGTGACCGTCGCGGCATGAGCACGCTCCCGCGTCCCACGGGAAAGGAACTCGTGCGCGCTCTGGAGCGCGCAGGTTTCGCCGTGGAACGAACTCGAGGAGGCCACTATTTCTTGCGTCACCCGGACCGACGTGCAACCGTTGTTCCTTTTCGCGGTCGAGCGTTGGGCTTGGGACTGCTGCGGAAGATCTTGGCTGATTGCGAGATCAAACCTGAAGACCTCCAAGAATTGCTGTGAACGTACTGGAGAGAATCGACGTTCTCAAGTGAAACCACCGCTTCGGGCACCCCTGTTGAACGTGATTCTGGAGGAAGGCCCAATGTGAAACGCCCGAGCCCTTCGGCCAAACTCTGCTCTGGTTCCTATCGATCGTCGGGACTAGGCGAAAGTGTGACGGGCTAGAGTTCATCGCGCGAAGTAGCTCCGCACCGGAACGGGCGGCTCGGTCCCACGAATCGCCCGCCACAGGATGTCGTTCAACTCATCGTCGTCGATCCGATCCTCCTGGCTGAAATCCATTTCCGCGGACCGCCGGGCCAACGCCGTGTTGGCCGGATTCCGCTCGTCCAGCGGATAGCGCGGCCGCACCGCGGCATAGGGCGCGGGGTCCGCTTGCGCTCCGAAGCACGCCGACATCGGGCGCGCCCCCGCGTCAAAGTGCGTCATCGGCCGCAGCCCAAGGATGAGTTCCATGGTTCGCAGCATCGAGGTCGTGTTGTACATCGTGCTGTTCACGGTCTTGCGGCGCACGTGCGGCGAGATGACCAACGCCGGCGCACGGTGCGAGTCGACGTGATCCGCGCCGTTCTGGGCATCGTCCTCCAACACGAAGATCGCGGTCTGCGTCCAGAACCGGCTCTTCGAGACCGCCTCTATAATCATGCCCAACGCGAGATCGTTGTCCGCCACCGCCGACCGCGGCGAAATCTTCCCGGCCGCGACTCCCGACGTATGGTCGTTCCCCAACCGCAGCAGGATCAACCGCGGCATCTCGCCCTGCGTCTCGAACGTCTTCAGATCTTCGACGAACACGCGGGCACGCTCGACATCCGGATAGTCCAGGTCGAACGCGCGGTACGCCCGATTGGTGAACTTGGCCAGAACCGGGTCCCGTACGGACTTCACCTGATCCCCGGAGGCCGGCGCCGGAGTGATGTTTTCGGCAAAGTAGCCGTAATTGCGAATAGTCACGCCCGCCGCCGCCGCATTGGTCCAGATGTAGCCCGCCGGCGGAAGCGCGGCAGGATCGCTGCCCTCGTAGTCGTACTTCTTGCGACGGCCCGCGTAGCTGTTCGGCCACATCTTCTGTACGTAGTCCGGCGCGATCGCGGCGGTCGACCAGTTGTGCCCATCCGCGCTGACGTCGGAATTGACGTAGAAGTTGTCGAGCAGCACGAACTCGCGGGCCAGCTTGCGGTGGTTGGGCGCGACGTCGTCTCTAAACAACAGCAGGTTCGGGTCGCCGTTGCCTTCCTTCACGTCGCCGAAGATCTGATCGTAGGTCCGGTTCTCCTTCACGATGTAGATCACGTGCCGGATCGGCGAGGGCGCGCCGGGACGCGCGGGAATGGGGTTGCCTTCACCGGTTTCGGCGTCGTCCAGCTTTGCGTCGCGATAGGGGGAGTTCCCGCGCACGGTCTGGCTGTAGCGGTCCAGATGCTCGTCGAGCGGCAGATCGAGGAACGACGCGCTGCCCTGCTGGATCACGCCCACGTACTCCACGGCGACGTTGCCCTGGTGCAGCGGCGCGGCCTTGCGTAAGGGCGAGGGGCCCTTCGGATTCGGGTACGACCGGTTGCCGCGCCCGTTCAACACCACCAGCTTATGGTTCGGAAGCACTCGCGCCGCGGTCGGGTACCAGCCCACCGGGACAAACCCCACCACATGGCTGCGCGGTCCGTCGATGTCGGCCACGGCCACCGCGTTCGCGTCCGAGCAAACCACGAACAGGGTCTTCTCGTCCCGGCTCAACGCCAGAGCGGACGGCGTCATTCCCACCGGCTGGCGCGGCGTCAGGGACACGTTGATCGACTCGAGAACCTTCAACTCCTTGGCCTCCGTCACGCCGACCGAATAGACATTGTTCGTGTGAGCGGCCGCTACAAACAATCGGGCAACCCACGCCGGTTGGCCCTCGGGAGCCTCCACTTTCCCGGCCCGCCACACCATATCCGTCGGGTGCGCGCCCAACCGCACGGTGGCGAGCAGGGTTCCGTTGTCGGCCTGGTAGTGACCCACGCTGCCATCGGCCCAACTCGACACGAAGAACGACTTGCCGTCGGGATGAAACAGAATGCGATACGGCCGCCGGCCCGTCTTGAACCGCTCGATGACCATGCCCGATTGCGGGTTGATCACCACCACGGAATCGCGATACAGGTCTGCCGCGTACAACAAACGTCCATCCGGACTCAGCGCGACGTCGCCGATGAAGTCGCGGTCCACCCGTTTTCCCTCGGGGACCACCACGAACGTCCGCGCGGGCGTGAGCGCTCCCTGCGCCCAGGCAAATTCGTAGATCGCGGCACGCGATCCGCCTCCGGCGTAAACGCGGTCGCCCTTGGGCGAAAACGCCAGCCCCAGCCAGGCATCGGCGACCGGCGTGCGGCTGAGTTCCTTCTCCGTCGCGACATCGATCACGCTGATCGACGGCGGCCGATACCCGCCATTCAGCACCAGCAGGTACTTGCCGTCCGGACTGAGCGCGCTCGACATGGGCAGCGTATCGAGTCCCAGTTGACGCCCGGCCGGCGTGACCTTCCAGCCGGAGTTCAGCAAATACCCGCCGCCGGCCAGCGGACCGACCTGTTCCCGAGGGGCGGGCTGAGAGACGAGCAGCACGCTCGCCATGAGTAGCGCGACGACGAAGACGTATTTCATTCGGAGTATCTTTGCGCGATCGGAAAGCGGCGGCCGATGCCGAAAGCCTTGCTGGTGACTTTCAGACCCGGCGCCGCCTGCTGGCGTTTGTATTCGTTGAGGTCCACTTTTCTCACCACATCGCGAACCAGGTCGAGAGGAAGGCGCTGCTGTTCCGCGATGCGCTGCGGTGTCTCGTTCTCTTCCACGTAGGCGCGCAGGATCGGATCCAGCACCTCGTACTCGGGCAGGGAGTCCGAGTCTTTTTGGTCCGGCCGCAACTCGGCCGAGGGTGGCTTGGTAAACACGGTTTCCGGAATGGCGCCCGCGTGCCGGCGGTTGGCCACCCTCGAGAGCGCATAGACCATCACCTTCGGCACGTCGCTGATCACCGCCAGGCCACCGCACATGTCCCCGTACAACGTGCAATAGCCGACCGCGAGTTCGCTCTTGTTGCCGGTTGTCAGAACCAGAGCGTTCCATTTGTTGGACAACGCCATCAGCGTCACGCCCCGCAGACGCGCCTGGATATTCTCCTCGGCGACGCCGTGGGGCGTGCCGGCGAACACCGGTTGGAGCGACTCGATCATCCTTTCGTACGCCGGCGTAATCGGGAGAATCTCGAAGCGGATGCCCAGGTTTTCGGCCATCGCTTTGGCGTCACGGATACTGTGGCCGGACGAATACGGCCCCGGCATGGCGATCCCCGCGACGTTCTCCCGTCCCACGGCGTCCACCGCGATCACGGCGGTGAGGGAGGAGTCGATGCCGCCCGAAAGCCCGATGAGTACCTGTTTGAATCCGCACTTGCGAATGTAGTCCCGCGTGCCGAGGACCAATGCCTCGTAAACCGCCTCCGGGGAATCGGCGAGGTTCTCGTGCCGGTCGCCTTCGTTCGTCTTCAAGTCGTACATCACCAGGTCTTCATCGAACGACCTGGCGCTGGCGGCGATGTGGCCGTTCGCGTCGACCACAAAGCTACTGCCGTCGAACACCAGCGAATCCTGGCCGCCCACCTGATTGACGTAGACCACCGGCACCCGATGACGCCGCGCGGTGGCGGAGAGGATCTCCCGCCGCAGCTCCCGCTTCCCGTCGTGAAACGGGGACGCGTTGATGCTGACCAAAATGCGGCCGCCGGCGTGAATCAGTTCCTCCACGGGGTCCCTACGGTACAGCCGGCGCTCCCAGAACTGTTTATCGTTCCAGGCGTCCTCACACACCGTCAGCGCGACCGGCAGGGTTCCGACCTGAAACACGTGCTGATGCTCACCGGGTTGGAAGTACCGCGCTTCGTCGAAGACGTCGTAGGTCGGCAGCAGCATCTTCACCTGGCGAAAGCAGATCCGTCCCTGATGGATCACCGCCGCGGCGTTAACCGCGCGCTTACCGGACGAAGCCGCCGCGTGTCCGACAAATCCGCAGATCAGGTGGATATTCAGCTCGCGGGTTTCCTCGGCGACCTTGCGAAGACCCTCTTCGGAACGTTCCACGAAACTGGGTTTCTCCACCAGGTCGCGGGGCGGATACCCCGTCACGGACAACTCGGGGAACACCACCATATCCGCGCCTCGCGACTCGGCCTGCCGGGCGGCCCGCGCCATGGCTGCCACGTTGGCCTCGATCGCGCCGACCGTGGTGTTGATCTGCCCCAGGGCAAGTTTCATCGGGAACCTCCATTGTAGGCGGATTGCGGAGGTCGAACCATGAACCGGCGGTTACTTCGACGGCCGTTTGAGCGAGGGGGGCTTCTTCCGCTTCTCCGGGTCGGACGGCACGACCAGAACGCCGCCGGCGGCGGGCGCCGCCGCCGTGGGCTCGGTCGCGGGTTCAGGCTCCTTCAACTCCACGGGGGCCGGCTTGCACCCGCCGGCTTCCAGCGCAAAGCTGGCCAGCGATTTCCATTGCCCGCCTTCCTGCTTTTCGACGTGGTACGACTTCGATCGTTCATCGGCCCGCACGCGTACGACGGGGGAATCCTGCGGGCGTGGCAATCGCTTCGGCCGGATCGGTTTGTCGCTCGTCTCGCGCACCATCCAAGTCTCGCCGCCGTTCGGCGATTCGTAGTATTCGTAGCGGTTGCCGTCCGACGACTGACCACGGTCCAGCAGGATCGCGCCGTCCTTGGCGCTATCGAACCAGAACTGAAGAATCGTGCCGGGGCGCCCGTCTTCGTGCAGGGGCCGCCGCCGCCAGGTTTTGCCGCCGTCGCTCGTTACCAGGAAAAAGGGGTCGCTCGGAATGGGAACCAGCGTCTGGCCGGAGATCCACCCGTTCTGAAACCCGTAAAACCGGATCTGGTCGAGAGCGGCGTGCTTGACCCGGTCGAAGGCCTCGCGCCACGTCTTACCTCCGTCGGCGCTCGCCAGAAGCAGGGTATACAGTGTGGCGCTGGACGAATGCAGGTTGCCGGCAACGATCAACTGGTTGCCCAGCGCCTCGACCGACGTGAACTCGACGTAGACGGGGCACGGTTCCTGCTCGGTGCAGGTCATCCCGGCGGCGGTGATATCGTCGTCCGTGCAACTAAATGTAACCGCCATCGGCTTACCCGTGTTCTGGAGAACGGGGGGTCCCGGTGAAGTCTCGCCTGGTGTAGTTTGCAGGAACGCGATGCCCGCGCCGGCCACCAGCAGCACGGCGAGAGCAGCAAGAATCCGCATGCGCCTGCTTTCATTGTACCGTTCACCGGCGGACGCCTTCCTTCGGTGCCGCGACCGTCAGGGGGCCATGGCTTGCACTTCCCTCGATCCGTTCACAGGTGCCGCGTTCCCGTCGTTCAACATCCTCATGAACTCCGCCATGAACAAGTGATTGTCGTGCCACGTCCTCCCGCTCACCATGTTGCCGTCCCGGACGCATCCCTCGTTCACGAAGATCCCGCCGCACACTTCGACGTCGAACTGGCACTTGGCGACCGTGGCGATGCGTCTTCCGCCAATCACTCCGGCGGTGGCTACAATTTCAGCTCCGTGGCAGACCACCGCCACCGGTTTCCGTTCCCGGAAGAAGTGACGCACGATCTCCATCAGGTGGGCGTCGTATCGCAGGTACTCCGGCGCCCGTCCACCGGTCAGGAAGATCCCGCTGTACTCTTCCGGGACGACGTCTCGAAACGCGACCGTCGCTTTCAGGTGGTAACTCGGCGATTCGCGCGTGATGTCCCACCCGGGGGGAATCTCGTGCATCACCAGCGGATAGACACGAGCTTCCGGCCCCGCGACAACGGCTTCGAATCCGTCCTCCTGAACCCGGAAGTAGGGATACAGCGTGTCCATGGCTTCCGCCGCATCCCCGATTACAAGAAGTACCTTTGGCATTGAGTGTTTTCCTGGTTTATAGCTCGCCCTTACGTGCCTGGGCCGCGAGGTAATCGCTGGCGCGCCACGCGATGGCGAGCATCGTCTCGGTCGGGTTCTGGCACGCGGAACTGGGCCAGCAGCCCCCGTCCATCACAAAGAGATTCTTCGCGTCGTGCGACTGATTGTGCCCGTTCAGCACGCTCGTCTTGGGATTCAGGCCCATCCGGCAGGTTCCCATTTCGTGGCTGATCGCTCCCGGCGTGCTCAGCGATTCGTCCGCGTGCAGAATCTCCGCCCCGGCTGCGTGCATCAACTCCTGCAGGTTCTGAAACGCGTCCCGCAGCATCTTACGGTCATTCCCGGTGCGTTGGTACCGGATGTGCAGCACGGGGATCCCCCACGCATCGACGACGTTCTTATCGATCTCCACCCGGCTCTCCGCGGTCTGCAAAGGTTCGCCGCGAGCGTACACCATCGCCCACGCGGGGTGAGTTTCCTTGATCCTGCGCTTGTAGTCGGCGCCGAATCCCGGGAGGTATTCGGCGTGGCGCGGAAACAGTCCGCTCCCGCCGCGCACCATGATCGCGTAGCCTCGCAGAAAGTCCTTGTGCTGGTCGCGGACGTTCCGGAATCGCGGGATGTACGACGCGTTGGATTTGCCACCCTCATCGCGGATCCGGGTCCCCTTCAATTCGGGCAGCAGCCCGGCGACCGAGCCGGCGGTGAAGTGGTCGGTCAGGTAGCGCCCCAAGACGCCGCTCGAGTTTGCAAGACCGTTGGGATGAAAGCGGGACGTCGAGTTGAGCATGATGCGCGTCGACTCCAGCGTCGACGCCGCCAGCACAATCACCTTCGCATGTGCCTCTTCGTACTTCTTCGTCACCCGGTCGTAAAACCCGACGCCTTTCGGCCGGCCCTCGCTGTCCACCACGACATGACGCACCACCGCGTCGGTGCGCAGCGTCAGTTTTCCAGTCGCCAGGGCGTCGGGCAGCGTGACGGCCGGCGTCGAGAAGAACGCGCCGACATCGCAGCCGTGGCCGCAACTGCCGCAACAATGACACGCCGGACGCTTTCCCAACGGGCGGCTCAACTGGGCCACCCGCAGCGAGGTCATCCGCACACCCTTCTTGCGCGCGGCCTTGCGCATCAGGTGCTCGTAGCAGTTGAAGGCGAACGCCGGCTGGAACACGCCGTCCGGAATCTGCTCCAGGCCCTCGCGCCGTCCCTGCACCCCGATGTAGGCTTCCACCTTGTCGTAGTAGGGTGCCAGTTCCTGATAAGTGAAGGGCCAGTCCACCCCGTAGCCGTCGCGGGAAGCGCCCTTGAAGTCGTACGCGGCCAGCCGGAACGATTGCCGTCCCCAGTGCAGCGTCCGCCCGCCCAGAATCCGCGACCGCAGAGACCAGTCCCAGGGTTTCCCCTCGGGCGTCGTGTAGGGATGCTGGCTGCGCTCGGCGAAGTATCCCGTGAACGGCGTAAATTCCGATGCCGCCAAGGCTCCATCCTTCCGGATCCTGCTCGGACTGCCAACGCCCCGGAACGGGAAGTCATAGGGCATCGAATGCGTCTTGAATTGCGACGCTTTGACGGCGGGACCCGATTCGAGCAGCAGCACTTCCAGGCCCTGCGCCGTGAGTACCTTCGCCGCCATTCCGCCGGACGCCCCGGTACCGACAATCAAAACATCGTGAGTCTTCATCGATCCTCCCTTGGCTGACCTCGGGTCTCAGTCCCGCTCAATCGGCGTCCCCGTGGTGGTCCGGGTGAGGACAGCCGGCCCACTCGCCCAACACCTGGTGGCCGGGGTGGCCCAGTTCCTGGTGAATTCCGATCTTCGACGTATAGTAAGCAAACACGGTGCGCCCTCGCAGATCGAGAAAGAACCGGTATCCGTCGCTTTCCGGAACAGCCATCGACGTCAGGATCGCGTTCTGTTGCGCGGGAGCGAGTTTCAGAAAATCGTTGCCGTGCAGTGAACGGCTTGCCACGTTCACCCGGGCCAGTCCCGCGGCAAACGCCTTTTGAATTTCCGGCAGTTCCTCGCTCAGCACCAGGTCGATGTGTTCGTGAACCCCCGCCGCCCGCGCACCCGGAGTCTCGGTTTGCGGAATGATCAGGTCGGCGAGAGTCGCCGTCAACTCGGCCTGGTCGGGAGTCAACCACCGCGGGGTCCACTTGGGGGCGGACAGCAGGGACTCGGCGCTCACCAGTCCCGTCGACCCGATCGCCAGCCCCTTCACCACCTCGCGCCGGGCGAATTCATTCGGCTTCATCGTGTCTCTCCTCCTTCGGCTTCAGCTTCCCCAGAAATTCCAGCACGCGAATCACGCCCCGGTCGAGCATCCGCTCCGGCGCGCCCACCGACACAACCGTTGGCCATGCGTTAGCGCCGTACGACACGCCGTCGCGGGTGGCGGCGCGAATGGTCGGCAGATACCCCAGGTACCCGTTGGCGTATCCCAGCAGCATCGTATGGACCTCCGGCAGCCGTTCCCGCAGGTCGATCTGAAGATCGACGTACGGCTCGCCAGGCAGCGTCACCATCGCGAGCATCCCGTTGACCAGCAGGGTCGTCACCGGCGCGCGGATCGTTTCCGGCGGATAGCCGATCGGGCGGCCGGTCGCCAGCCATTGATGGTAGGTCGGGATCGCACCCAGCCGTTTGAGTTTCCCGAGGTCCCACCGGTTCGGAAACGTCATCTCGTCCTCGGCGATCTGCAGGCTGCTCCCTTCGCGGGTCCGGATGTCGCCGGCCACCCGCTCCACCACTCGCCCGAGTTCATACCCGGCTCGTACCGCCTCGCCCACCAATCCGCCAACGGCCACGTGATGCGTGTTGACGTCGCCGCACGCGCCCTGCGCGAACAGACAGATGGCTCCCGTCCGTTTCTGGACGTAGGCGGACATCGCTCCGGGAAAGTCAGCGGAGAAGCGGGTGACGTGGTTCAGGATCACCGGATGCGCCGCATAGTTCACCAGGATGGCGATCGGGTTTCCTCCCGGGCCATCCACCCGCAGCACCGTGACAATCGGGTCCTGCGGCGAGGTCCGGATGCGCGTCAGATTCTTGCTGAGGATGCGGACCGGGCCATCCTGCCGGTTGTACCCGACATAGCTTGCGCCCAAGCCCACACCCAACCGAGCCGGGGCCTTCTTCTGGTATGCCGTCTCGATGCCGCGAACAATGCGCTCCAGCGACTCCGGCTCCCAACGCTGCTGCGCGCTCGTGATGAACGCGTCGTCGAGGATGTTGGGTCCCGTGTGCGTGTGCGACGCGGTGAAGATCACATGCTGGATTCCGGTCTTGGCCCGCGCCTTCTGGCGGACCCGGTCCATCTGCTCGCGGCTGAACGTCCGGCCCAGGTCGAGCGTGACCAGCGCGATCGAACGGCCGCCGCTTTTTAGCACCAGCGTGCGCGCATACAGAGGGTCCAGGGCGCCCTCCGCGAATCCCTTCCGCCCGGCCGCGCCCCACATCTCGAATCCCGCGGGAGGCGTGATCTCGATCGCCGACGCTCCCGCTTCCAGGGTCTCCGCCCAAGCCGGCGCCAGCCAACACACAGCGGTCATCCATCCCGCGAGTGCTCTCATCGAGGCCTCCCTTCCGGCGGCATCTCGCGCACCAGGCTTCCTCGGGGCAGATCGTCGAGCTTTCCCAAAACCCGGTAGATATTGACCAGCGCGGCATCCACCAGCGCTTCTCCCGCGCCTGGTTCTAACCGCGTCGCATAACTGGCTCCGTACCCTCCTTGGGCCGCGGCGCGAATGGTGGGCAGGATGCCGGCCCACTGCCCGTTCGCCGTTTGCGTGTGCGCGGCGAGGATGGTGTAAAGTGCCGGCGAACGATCCGCCAGGTTGATCTGGTGTTCGACAAACGGCGCGCCCGGCACGGCCACAAGCGCGTAGCTCCGGTTCACCACGACGGTCGCCGTCTCAATCGGGACGTTGCGGCCGTTCCCCCATCGCTCCTGGAACTCGAACTGCGTGCGTTGGACGCTCAGGTCCGGGTTCGGCTCCACCGCCGTTTGGATCCCGCGCGCCACCCGCACTACCACTTCTGCCAGTTCCTCGCCCGCCTGTTTGGCGTGTTCAGGCGCGCCTTCGCCGGCACGCGGCGCCAGGTTCCCGGCGGCGCCCTGGAGAAACAACGCAATCACGCCGCTGCCCAGGCTGGCCTCCACGCGCCGTGCGGCATGGCCCGGGTAGTCGCCGGACAGAAGCGTGTTGTCTTTTCCCGCAAGGCTGGCCCGCGCCGAAGAGCCGAACAACACGACTCGCAATTCGCCGTCCTGGGTATCGATCCTCCACACTGGCACGCCGGGGAACAGGGGGCCCGTAGCCCTTCGCTCCGGATTTCGCCACAGCATCGTCACGACGCCGTCCGGATCGACCATCCTCCAGTTGTACGCCAGATCGGCCGTGCCCTGTCCGGCGCCGAACCGCGCCGCGAACGTCGCCGAGTCCGCCTGCCGCAGGGCGCCTAGAATCGTCTCTTCCACGGCGGGAACCCAACTCCGGTCGCTTTCCAAGGCCGTGCCGGGCGCGGCGTGCGTGCCCGACGCGGCGAACAGGATCGACCCGATGTTCATCGTCCGGCGCGCTTCCTCGCTGACGCGCCGCGACTGAAAATCGTGGAGATCGCAGGCTACAAGGGCCACGCTCTCGGTCGCCGTCCGGAGCAGCAGCACGCGTGCCTGCAAGGGATCGTGCACTCCGGACGAGATCCGCTTGCCGGCGAATCCCGCCAGACGCACGCCAGGACCGAGGGGCAGGTCGGCTTTAGCGACTCCGGCGCGGATCTCCGCGCCGTGCCCGGCCAGGGGCAAAAGAAGGACGGAAACGACGTTCCAGAGTTTCAATGCGAGGGGCCCCTAATACAGCTTTTTCAGAACGGATTCGTCGCGCCAGGGCTGGAACGTCCTGCGCGCCTCGCGCGCCCGTTCGGCCAGGCAACTGCAGTTCTTAGCCAGTACTTCGAAGATCCGGTTGGCAATCAGTTGGTGTCCCAGATTATTGGCATGGACGCCGTCGGGATCGATCACCCAGGGCGCCATCCCTTCGGCATCCCACACGTCCGCATACAGCACATCCAACACCTCGGCCAGGCGCCTCTGGGCCGCGTTGTATCCCATGAACGATTCAACGCTTCCCAGGCGGAACGGATCGTAGCGATCAAAGTCCGTCATGAAGTAGGCGTTGACCAGCACGATCACCGCGCCCGTGCGTGTCTTGATGTCCAGCACGATGTGTCGCAGATCCTCGAGAAACTGGCCCAGCGGCGTGCCGCCTCGGGCATCGTTCAGGCCATAGGAGACAAAAACCAGGTCGGGTTTCAACGCGATCACGTGCCGTTCGTACCGCTCCATCGCCGAAGGCCGGCCCGACTTCTCGTAGTAGGGGCTTCGCTGCGAGATCAGGTTGGCGCCGATTCCGTGATTGACCATCTTCACGGGCTTCATCTGGCACTCGTTGAGCAGGACCGCGAGCCGGCTGACCCAGCAAAGGTCGCGGGACGTCGCGGTGCCCCCCGCGGTAGTGCTTTCGCCCAGCGCAACGGCGACCTCGAACGGCGCGCTCCGCCAGTCCCGCTTGGGCCGGGGCGCTGGCGTCCCCGGCCGCGCCGCGGGCTGGGCCAGAGCCTCCGCCGCCGGCCACGCCGCCAGACCTCCCAGCAGACCTCGTCTTCGCATCGAACCTCCTCTTCAGAAGATGTACTTCAAGGCGAACTGCAGCTCCCGGCTCGGACCCGCGGCGGCAATTGTACCGAAGTCCGCCGCGGCCAGGTTGTTCTGGGGCAGTGCGAAGTTCACGTTGTTCAGCCCGTTGAACGCTTCGAAGCGGATCTGCAGCCGGTGTTTCTCCGTAATCGCAAAGTTCTTGTGAATCCCGAAATCGGTGGACTTGAGAGCCGGCCCTTCGATGATATTGCGGCCGGCCGTGCCAAAGCGAAAGCTGGCCGGCTGAGCAAATCCCGCCGGATCGAACCAGCGGTTGACCCCGCCAGGAAGATCGATCTTCCCGACGACATCCGGAAAACAACGTGCCGGCCCCGATGTTCGCAATACAGATCCGATCTGGGCAGCATGGTCGGGACACGCTATCACAAAGCAAGCCATCGACAAGCCGTTACTTGACGGGTCATCGCGAAGCCTCCTTTGAACCTCGCTGTGGAATGGGCGAAACGTTTCGCTAATCGTTTTACATGCTATTCTGACTTTCCCTCGCTCGTCAAGGCTAATTTTCGTTCAATGGTCCGGCGCCCGATTGGACCTCACGTTCGAATACGCAGTTCCGGCCGCAGCAGAATCCTCTCAAAGGGCCTTCGGGGGTGGCGGATTCTCTTCAGCAGCAACTCGGCCCCCATCCGGCCGATCTCGCAACTCGGCTGAACCACCGTCGACACCAGCGGCCGGAACGCGTCCAGCCATTCCGCATCGTCCGAACTCATCACCTCGACATCGCCGGGGATCTCGAGGCCGCGCTCGATCAGCAGCCGGATGATCCCGGTGGTCAACACCAGATCGTCGGCGAAAATGGCCGTCGGCGGTGCGGGAAGACCCAAGAACGTCTCCGCGGCTTGTCTCCCCGTCTCCGAGTTAAGTTCGCCTGAGAAGTGATAGCACTCGTCGGCGGAAAGCGACGTCCTCCGCATGGCGCGCCGCCATCCCTCCAACCGCCCGGTCGCTACCGATAGGGATTGGCTGACCGTCACCAGGCCGATCCTCCGGTGCCCCCTCCTGACCAGATGATCCACCGCCATCGCCGTTCCGTACGCGATGTCGGACGCGACGACATCGGCCTCAAAACCCGGAATACGCCCGAGAAACACCACTGGCCGGCGCTGCTCCACCATCCGCCGCAGCACCGTGTCGCCGCCCGGCGAGAGGAACACCAGCAACCCGTCTACCATGCGCGAACGGAACGCTTCCAGGTACCGGTCCTGCTCCTTCGCCTGGTTGTAGGTCTGACCCAAGATCAGGCAGTATCCTCTATGCCGCAGCACACCTTCGACGCCCTGAACCACCTGCCCGAAGAACGGATCGGGGCTGGCGAACCCGGGAATCAGCATCCCCACCGTGTGGCTCGAGCGCGTTTGTAGGCTCCGGGCCATCTGGTTCACGGTGTAGTCCAGCTCCGTGATAGCTTCCTTGACCCGTTTGGTCAGGGCCGGGCTGACGTAGGTCGACCGATTGACGACGGCCGAAACCGTCGCGATCGACACGCCGGCTCGCCGGGCCACATCGTTCATGGTTGCCATGGCTGCTCCGATTATACTTGACGGTCCCGCGGAGCCGGTGCTACGTTTCGCATTGTGTCGAAACGATTGGCTAATCGATTCGAGAGCCGCCTCGCGGCCCTCTTCCTGGGCTGTCTGGGCCTCGCTCTATCGTTGTTCGCCGCTTGCCTAGACGCACAGACCGCGTTGCCGCCTAACCGCTTGATCGTCGCTCCCTTCGCTCCCGCGGTTCCGGCCTACGGCGAAGGTTGTGTCGGGCTCGACCGGTCCGCGTCGGTCGCGGTGTTTCAGTCCCGGCGTCCTGGCGGCCTCGGAGGATGGGACGTCTGGATCGCTCGCCGCCGCGCCGATCGCTGGTCCGAGCCCGAAAATGCCGGCCCGCACATCAACTCGGCCCAGCATGACCTCGATGCTTCCCTTTCCGCGGACGGAACCACCCTCCTGTTCACCCGCTCGGCCCATGGCGGCGCCACCGCGGTGAGAACCGCGGCGCCGGCCGAACCCCGCACTGACCTGTACGTCTCCCGTCTCCACCGCGGAGCCTGGCTTCCCGCCGAGAAAATTCCCCCGCCCGTCAGCCTCGCCGAATCAGCCGAGTTTCGGCCCGTGCTTTCTCCCGACGGCAAACGGCTGTTCTTCGGGAGCAACCGGCCGGGGGGGCTTGGCGGGTACGATATCTATTCCGCCGTCTTCCGCGACGGCCGTTGGGCAGCGCCGGTGAACCTCGGAGCCCCTGTCAATTCAACCGGGGACGAGATTGACGTCGCCGTGGCGCCCCACGGCCGGACGGTGATCCTCGCCAAGCGTCCCAACCCGGCCGAACCCCAGCGCCTTTATCGCTCGACGCTGAGCGATGGAGCCTGGACCCAGCCCGAGGACATGGGCCCGAGGTTCAACACCGGAACCGGCGACGGATGTCCCTGGTTGGGCTACGACGGCCGATCCCTATACGTCAACAGTTCGATTGACGGCCGGTTCCCGTTTCGACGGCTCGCATCCGGTTCCGCGGTATGGCTCTACGTCTACCCGGGCGGATTCTGACGCAGCCGAACCAGCCGCCCCGCCCCATCCGAACCCCGGCCGGAAGGCCGGGGACCAGCGTTCGAGCAGGGAGAAGG
>CAZGUX010000067.1:0-29722 GCA_964529305.1 uncultured Solibacteraceae bacterium
TTTCCCGACCTCGGACCCGAAGATCCTGATAGCAGTTTTCGTCGCCTGAAAGATCTGCTGGGTCAGGTCTTCGATTTCGGACCGCTCGGTCCCCCAATCCTTGTTGAGCGACTTCATCGAATTGTCCAGGAACGCTTTCATGTTTCCTCGATAAAAGGGCGAGAAGCGTTGCAAGGCCACCAGCCTCAGAAGGAGTTCGACATCCCGGAGGCGCGGGTCCGGCGCGTCAATGCCCAGGAGTTCCCAAAGCGGATTCGGATCGGATGTGATCTGAAGGAGATACTTTGAGAATTCTCCGCGGTTCAGCACCTGCCTAAGCTCCTGCGAGGAGAGTGGGACTGACCCGGTGTTTATGCGATAGAAAGATGTCGTACAGCACGTCTTCGTCCGTGAACCCTGTGATCACCGTCGTACGGATGTCGGCGTTCCCGAGTTGACGGCGTTCTTTTGCGTATTGCGATTCCGAGAGAAAGGCATCCAACGAAGTGCCGTTGAGGTCGGTAAGGACGCTGAGCCCTGAGAAACGGGGCTGCGCCCAATAATTGCGGTATGCCGGAAGGTACAGGCTGGCGATAGTCATCAGTCGTTGCTTGCCATCGATCACGACGAAGGTTCCGCGCCGACGCGGGTTCTCGGCCAAGACCAACTGAGGGACGGGAAAGCCGAGAATGAACGATTCGATCAGCCGGCTTCTGCGGTGATCCCGCCAAGCGTTCCGCCGTTGGAACGCGGGATCGAGGTCGATATGCTCCTGCTCGACTTGCCTGACGATGGTCTCGACTGTCCAGTCCCTCGATGCGACGACGATTTGGTACTTGTTGAGCGCCTTCGGCCTTTCAAGCTCCGATGCATCCTCGCGGTTCCATAATTCAACCTCGTCCAACTCATCGGGCAAGACTTTGGATTTCATCGGTCAGCGTCTCCTGTAACTTCACAACGTTGATGCTGCTGTGTTCGATTCGGGTAATTCAAGCGAATTCTGTCAAATCTAACGAGCGATGTTTCACGGGCACAATCGCTCCATTGTATGGCGAACAGGGTTTCGACGCTCAGGTGTCTTGCGTTTCCGGGCGGACGTAGCGGGCTTCCTCCCCTGCTTCTGGAACTTCTCCCACGCGTCGGCGGCGAGCTTGTCATGGCCCGGCATGGCCTGGGATCGCCGTCACATGCGGGTTGGTGTGGCCGAGGCGCTTGCTGAAGTCGGTCAGGGGAACACCGGCGGCCAGCGAGGCTTGCGTTTGGAGGAGCGCCGCGATGGCCCGCCATCCGCACGAACGTCGGTAGGGGCCAGTGGCGAACCCTGCCCGTTAAGCGCACTTTGGTCACGAGCCTCACCCCCGCTGATAGGGCTCTCGCACATCTAAGCCGGGGAAGATTTGAAAGTGTTTGCGATTGAAAGTAAAGAGCGTCGCGTGACGGGCAAGCGCCATCGCTGCGATCACGCAGTCGGGGATTCCGACTCCGGTCGCCAGGCGATGCACCGCCAACAGTTCGTAAGCGCGCGCAAACTCGGAGGCATCCGGCCACAGAAGGGGATAAGCCGCCAGGAATTTCTGAACACGTTGCTGTTCCAGTTGGTTGCGACAACCAATCAGCAATTCCATCGCGACTATGCCAGGTATGCCAAAGGCCTCTGTAGCCGCGCTCTCTAGCCACGTTCTTGCGGTCGGCACTCCCCGAAGACAATCGATCAGAATGTCGGTATCGAGCAGCAGCATCTAGGCGGAACGCTTCCATCCCTCAGTGCGCAGATGCCGCGCGAACTGGGCGCTATCTCCGATGTCGGTTCGGTCAGCCCACATTCCGAAGAATTCGGATTTCACGAAATCGCCGAGCGTCCCAGTCCCGGCAGACGCTGGAGAAGAGACGACTAGAACCATCTCGGCGGGACCGATCGGAAAATCAGCCGGCAGCGTGATATGAAGTTCACGGCTAGCTGGGATCTCTGCATTCAGATTGACGGTCCGGACCATGGGCTCCCTTTCTGTGTCGCCTCTTGCCATTATAACCTTTTCAAAAAAGGCCTATTTCGGTCATGGCGTGACCGGAGTCGCACGACGCAGAATTCGCTGTGACCGCGCTGTGACGTCGGCGGTTCGCAGAGGTCTTCCGGAGCATCCCCGGAATACCAACTGTACTCAAACCGCAACCAGTTAAACCCAGTTGGACTGGTCTGAACTGCCAGCCCTCGGATTCGATCCCGTTAGCGCTACCAATATCCCCGAAACATTACAGATTTGCCCAGACGGGTGCGCGGGCTCGCGTGGTATGCTGTCTCTGGCGCGCGCCAGGACGCCGCCGTGTCCGCGGAAAGGGACCGAGTCCCCCCTGGAGTTGTCGCGGTTCGATTTTCTCATCGCAGTGGACTCTTTTCTGCCCGAGCCAGCGGACACCGGGCGCATGAAAGGAGCTCATCGTGAAGCCGTCATTCCCCACTCGCCGGCTCCCTGAACGTCCGGATCTGGGACAACTCAAACGCCAGGCGAAAGAACTCCTGGACGCCTACCTTGCGGGCGATGAGAGCGCCATCGCCGAAGTGAAACGGTTCTTCCGCGGGGCCGACCCCGCCACGTTCGCGCTGCATCACGCGCAACTCGTGCTCGCGCGCAGCTACGGATACGGCAGTTGGCCCAAACTGAAAGGCTATGTTGACGGTCTGACCGCTACCCGCCTCATGGAGGCAGTGCGGGCCAACGATCGCGAAAGGGTGCGCAGCATGCTCCGCATCCGTCCCGAACTCGTGAATTTCGAAGAGCCGGGAACGCACGGACACACCGCATTGCACTACGCCGTGATGAACCGTCTGCCCGAAATGGCCGCCACGCTGATGCAGCTAGGGGCGAATCCGCATGCGACGGTCTACCCGCGTCGTGATGCGACCACGCCATCGATTATCGCGGTTGAGCGTGGTTATGACGAAATCGCCGCCATCCTTCGCGAGCAGGAAAGTCGACGCGAAACGGGACGGCCCACTACTTCCGATGTGCCCGGGGAGCTAAGCCAGGCATTGCAGTCCGGCGACGAGGACGCGGCAATCGAGATCCTCACACGTCACCCGACCCTGGTCGCGTATCGCCACCCGGAGACGCAGCGCGGTTTCCTGCACGTCGCCTCGGCACGGCTCCTTCCGCGGGTGGCGGCGTGGCTTCTCGACCACGGCGCGGACGTCCACGGCGAGGCCGCGGATCAGTCGACACCGCTCGATGTAGCCGGCATCCTCTGTCATCCGAGTCATCGCGCCGAACCCGCCGCGAAGATGATGGGCCTGTTGCGCGAGCGAGGGGCTCCCCTCACGGCTCGCGCCGCGGTCATCATTGGCGACGCCGAATTTCTGAGGCGGAAACACGCGGAGGAAGACATCGTCACCCCGCGCGACGATCGGGGCTGGCTGCTTGCCCTGGCTGTCGACTGCGATCGCTCCGGCATACTCGAACTGCTCCTCGGTTTCGGACTCGATCCCGACGCGCGCGTGCGTGTCAGCGGCGAAGAAGAACCCGGGTATACCTGGGGCATGCCGCTATATCAATGCACGCGGTATGGCAAATACGAGATGGCCGAAATGCTTCTCGAATCGGGCGCCGATCCGAATGGCCAGGTCTATGCCAGCGGAACCCCGCTCTCGGAGGCCTACGGACAGCGCGACGACAGAATGGTCGCATTGCTCGAGCGATACGGCGGCGAGTCGAATCCGTCGATGGCGGGCCTATATCGCCGGCCCGATCTCGCGCGGAAACTACTCGAAAAATACGGCGATACTCCCCTTCCCGACGACGGCTTCGGCAAAGGGCCGGTCGCGGAGCAATTGATCGCCGCGTCGGCGCGCGGTGGAGACGCCGGGATTTTTCGCATGGCCCTGGAACATGTCGATGTTCCGAGCGGCGATCCTCGCTGGAACGGTCTCCTGCTCGCACCCCTCGGGTTCTGGAACCACTGGATCGGTCCCTGGTGCCATCCGGAATGGGACCGCACGGGCTATCTCGAGATTTTCAAGATGATTCTCGAACGATTGGGTCCGCCGAACGCCCCGCTGCGCAACGGCGCGACGATTCTTCACGAGATTGTCACCACGGGCGATCACGTCACCGATCAGGAGCGCGCGGCGTTCGCCACGGCCGCGCTCGATGCCGGCGCCCGCCTGGATCTCCGTGACGAGATCCTGAACAGCACACCCCTCGGATGGGCGTGCCGGTGGGGCCGCGAGGACCTGGTCCGGCTATTCCTCGCTCGCGGCGCCGATCCAGTCGAACGCGAGGCCGACTCCTGGGCAAGACCGCTCGCCTGGGCAGAGAGAAAAGGCCGCGACTCCATCGCGACGATCCTGAGGCAGTGCCTCCAATCATGAGGGCTCGTATTTCACTCTGCTAGTGCACAACCCCTCGGCGGAATTCCGCCTCGGCGGTGTTGATGTAGGCGCGGTAGCCTTCGGGGTCGATGAATGGGTCCGCGGGGTTCTTCGCTGTGGCGCGGGCGACAAACTTGCGATACCGGCCCCACCGCCTCGCATGGGCCGTCACCCAGATGTCGGCGGGGAGGCTCCGGTGTGGGTCGGGGTTTTGGGTTCTGCGGACATTGACCGGTCATTCTCCGCAAAAAGAGCGGCGTATACTTGCGTGCGGAGATTCCTGGCTATAATGTCCGCATGAGGTGCGGAGAATGTATATCCATGAACTGACTGATTGGCCGAAATTCTCGTGGACCACCGAGCGCCTCGCCGAGTCTCTCGCTGCCGTCCGCCACCGGCAGGGCAAGCTTATCGGCTACATGGAAGCCCTCGGGTTCAACCTTCGGCGGGAGGCAGTCCTTCAAACGCTGACGACCGACGTCGTCAAAAGTAGTGAGATTGAGGGAGAGAAATTGGACGCAGACCAGGTCCGGTCCTCGATAGCTCGCCGTCTTGGCATGGACATCGGCGCCCTGAAAGCGGCTGACCGGCATGTTGAAGGCGTGGTCGAAATGATGTTGGACGCCACCCGGAACTACGAACAACCCCTGAACGCAGAACGGCTTTTCGCATGGCATGCCTCGCTGTTCCCGACAGGCCGCAGTGGCATGACCCAGATCCGTACCGGCGCATGGCGCGATGACAGCACAGGGCCGATGCAGGTCGTTTCCGGCCCGATCGGAAAGGAACGGGTCCACTATGAAGCGCCGAAAGCAAACCGAGTCGATGCGGAAGTGGGAGCATTCCTGAATTGGTTTGAGGGGCAGCAGAAAATGGACGACGTACTGAGGGCAGGACTGGCGCATCTCTGGTTCGTGACCATTCACCCCTTCGATGACGGCAACGGCCGTATCGCGCGTGCCGTCGCGGACATGGCCCTCGCGCGCTCGGAAAACAGCTCCCAACGCTTCTACAGCATGTCCGCCCAAATCCGGCAGGAACGGAACGACTACTACGACATTCTCGAACGAACGCAGAAAAGTACGTTGGATATTACGCCTTGGATGGAATGGTTCCTCGGCTGCCTCGGCCGTGCCATCGACGGGGCCCAGGACATCTTGGGCGCCGTCCTTGCCAAGGCGCGATTCTGGGAACGCATCAAGGACGTAACGCTCAACGACCGTCAACGGCTTGTTGTCAACCGCCTTCTCGACCGCTTTGAGGGCAAGCTTACGTCCTCGAAATACGCGGTGCTCGCGAAGTGTTCGCAGGATACGGCGCACCGCGACATTCTCGAACTTATCGCACAGGGCGTTCTCGTACAGAACCCCGAAGGCGGGCGCAGCACAAGCTACTCGATTGCAGGATTACGATAGCGCCGGTCGTCCGCGCAAGGGATCATCACCTCCAGGCCTTGGCCCGCGCTTGGAGGGGCTTGGAGCGAAGCTTGAGCCTGGTGCGGCGGAGTTGCCTTAGTTCGAGCTCGGAATGCAGTCCAAAACGGTGCGCGCGAGCAGGGCTGATCGATAGAACTCGCTTTTATCGATCAGGATCTGGCCGATTCATGAGCGATCGCCGTCGGGACCCGTTCGCCTCAGCGATACATGAGCTTCGTACCATAATGACAACAGCCATGCGGAAGTTCGCGATACTGACCATGCTGTTAGGGCCAACGTTCTTCATGCTGGTTGCGTGTCCGGCTTTTTTCCGCGATCAATCCATCGGCCTTGAAGTCAATCTTGCACTGGCCGTACCCGTGTAGTCCCGACCTGATAGCGGGAGAAATCGTTCAAGTCCTTCGTCCGGGCGTAGTGCGTCTTCACTCTGAGGAACTGACGCTCGCCGAACTTGGTGATCGGTTGGAAGCGATTTTCCGAAATAGGGAACAGCGGGTGGTCTTCCTGTCTGGAGGCGGCCACTTGTCATTCGGCGATGTCGCCGCCGTCATCGATGTGGCATCGCGAAGCGCTGACTACACGGCCCTGATCACGCCCATGGTGGAGCTTTCCGTGGGGCCGCGGACCGGAAACTGCTTCGACCCCAACATCTATTTCTCGTACATTCTGATGTGATGCCGCCCGTTGCCGGGTGGGTTGGCTTTTCTGGTCGCTATTCGGCGATCGGTTTTCAGGTGGAACGTTCGACGGGGCGTCACATCTCCAACCGGCCGCGGTAGGTCATCGGCTTGAGCTTGAACTTCTGCGCGATCTTCCCCTGGGCGGTGTCCGCAGTGAATTGAATAACGCCGTCGTCCCCTGTCAGATTCTCCACGCGAGGAAACCGCATCGTGGCCGAAAGGTGCGTTCCGTACCCCGGAGACTCGACGGAGATTGCCTTTAGCAAACGCCCTTTCACCACCAGAACCGCTGTGCGGGTCAGATCGTCCTTGAGCCCGTCCGTCCCTTGGGAGTAGAAGATCGCCGGCAGACCGAATATCTCGACCACGGTGTCGGGTTCGCTCCGGCTCAGGAACTCTTCGGCCTTGGGAGTGCGTAGGCCATCCGGCCCCCATTGCTCGATGGCGAGCGCCTCGCGGATCGGACGGGCACTCGAGAACCGGATCGTCAGGTGGACTTCGGTCCGGATCTTGTGAGTCTCGCCGCGGCCGGTTCCCTGGCCGGGACCCGGCGTTCGGGGGATCCGGCCGGTGGTGCCGCCTCCGGGCCAACCCACTCCGGGGATGCGGGGAGGCCAGCCCCCGCCGCCGGGCAAGCCGATCTGGAGAAGTTCCGAACGGAGAGGGTCCGCCGGGGGAGGCTGGTAATCGAACGGCACAGTCAGCGGTTTCGCCCAAGGCGAATCGGTGAGAAGCCGCCGCACGACTTCCGCGCTCCAGTTCGGGAAGGCGGGCTGTTCCCAGAACTCAGCGGCCGCCAGCGGCAGGGCCGCCGCGGTGAGAAGGATGAAAGTTCGGCGCGGTGTCACGGTCTAGTGTCTGGGACGCGCCGGCCGGGAACGCGGTTCCGCCGGAAGCGGCCATCAGAACGGAATGCCAAAGATTTCGAAGTAGATGATGAAGTCCTCGCTGTTGGACGTACCGCCGCCCGGCGCAGGATTGAACACGGTCACGCGCGCCTTGGCGGAGACGGACAGGTCGGCCGCCGTGATCTGGGCGCGCAATTCGGTCGCGCTGACATAGGTCGTCGCCCGGTTCTGCCCATTCCACCGCACGACTGAGTCGCGGACGAAGCCCGAGCCAAGCACCTGCATCGGCGTCGGGCCTTTTCCCACAAGACTCTCTCGCGGATCGATACTGGTGATGATCGGAACTGGGTTGCCGGACGCGGTCCCGGTTCCACGCAAGGCAACGTCCAGATTGGGCCGCGCCGGGTCGGTGCTCACAATCCGCAGGGTTGCCGTGATCGCGCCCGCGGCGGTGGGAGCGAAACGCACCGTCAGAACCCGTTCGGCGCCCGCGGCGATGGAAAGCGGAGGCGCTGGTGTTACGGTGAACCCTGCATTGCCGATCGAATAGCTGCGCACGTCGACCGCGGCCGATCCCCGGTTGGTGACCGTCAGGCTTCGGGTGACGGCTTGGCCGGTGGCGACGGACCCGAAGTCGACGCTCGCCGCAGAGACGCCAATTTCCGGCGCTGGCGCGCCGGTCGCCGTACCGCGAATCGATAATCGGCCCGCGGACGCGCTCGGGTCGTTCGAGGAGAGGGCAAACGTTGCCGTGAACGTGCCGTTTGCCGTCGGACGGTACCGGACGGTAAGGCTCCGAGCCTCGCCAACCTCCAGGGTAAAGGGCTCGAAGGGAGCGCTGAGCGAGAACGGGGCGGCAAGGGGTCCGGCGCTTTGCACGGTCAGCGGGGCCGGTCCGCGATTCAGGATCGTTACCAGCCTCTCCACCTGTGCCCCGGCGGTGGCACTGCCGAAGTCGAGAGCCGCCGGTTCCAGCGCGAGTTCCGCAGTGTTCTCGGCCACTCCCTTCCCGGAGAGGCCGAGCTCGACAAGGCTCGCCTCCGGGGAGTCTCCACGCAGAACCAACTTGCCTTCAGACAGGCCCGCGGCAACGGGCGCGAAGTCCACGGCGATCGGCAAGGCACCCCCAGCGGGAATGGTCAACGGCAACACCGTCGCAAGGCGGAAGCCCGTGGGAAGGCTCGTCGATGCGACGTGCAAAGGTCCGGTTCCGGAGTTGCGGAGGGTGACGGTGCGCCGTCGCGAAGAGCCGGTCAACACATTGAGGAAGTCCAACGCGGCCGCGGCGATCTCCGCCCTCGGTTGCTGGAGAACCTTGATCGGGCCGGCATCTACGGCTGTTGTGTGGAAGCCGTCGCTCGCCAGGATTCGAAAGCGCACGTCTTCCCCGCCCTGGATCCGCGGTGTGGACACCCGATAGATCGACTCGGTCAAATTCAGCTCGAGCGGCAGCCAGGAAGCGCCCCGATCGAAGGAATAGAGCACCGCATAGGTCAACGGGTCGCCGTCCGCATCCGCACCCGTCCACGACAAGGTCCGGTCCCCGCCATCCCACACCTCGTCCGCCTGCGGGGTGACGATCGTCAGTTGCGGCGCGTTCCCGGAGGCAACGGCTTCCGCCAGCGCCAGGCCTTCGCGCTCGAGGGACACCCGCGCCGTTCTATCGGGAAAAGGAAGCCGGTAGGTAAAAGCCGCGACTTCATCGGCGGGATCTTCGGCGGCCGGGATCGTGAGATCAAAACAGTGGCGCGACAAAGCTTCTCCGGCCCCATCCAGGAATCGCAGGCAATAGGCGCCGGTGTCGGACAGTGCCGCCGCTGGAGTTGCCGATGCGAACCGGAACATGGGGGGAAGACGAGCCTCGCCGCTCCGGTTCACCAGGCCGCTGATCAGGATCGACTCCGAGGGCCCAACCTCGGCCAAGCGGGCCTTTCCCGGCGCCGATTTCCACTTCGGGACGAAGTTCCCTTCCCACAGCTTGTTGTAGTGGAAGGGAGAAATCCAGACCTCGTTGCAGTCGGTCATCAGATCTTCGACTGCAGGAAAGATAAAGCTGTTGCTGCCGCGATCGAACGCGCTGTCGGCTTGCCTCGCCGGAGCGCCCGCAGGCCAATCGGTGTCGTTGTCGGAGGCGCCGCAACTATCCTCGGTATTCGGATGTCTGAGTCCGAAATTATGACCCATTTCGTGGGCCAGGGTACGCTTGGCCTTTTTGGTATCGGCCGGGTCGGCGGCCATCCAGATCACCCGGCCGGCGCCCCCATTGAACTTCGCGTCCGCCTCGCCCTCCCTCTGCCGGGACTCCTCGGGAGGAATGAAGAACACCATCTGATCCCAGGGCGGATCGATCTGGCTTCTCCCGTTCAACGCCATCTCCCAAAACTCCCGCATCCACGAGAACAGTTGGGACCTTCCGAGGTTCGTGCGAGGGTAGAGGTGACGCCGGAAGGCCGGCGCCGGAATCGTCAGCATCCGGTACCGCAAGCCGTCGCTCGCCAGGGGATAGACGGATTGGACGAAGTCCCCCATTTCGGCCATCACTGTCTCGTTGGGACAATTTGCCTCGTCGCCGATCTGGACGCAGACCGGCACGTACACGATTCGCAACGGCTCGCTCTGCGCCTGAAACAGCGCCAGTTCCTCGCCGGAGTTGGTGCTGAAGTCGAGTTCCGGAGTCCGGCGGTTCTCGTTCACCACGGCGCTCAGCAGGAGGAATCCCTCGCCCGTCCAGTCGTCGGGAAGGACGAAGTTGAAGCTGACGGGGATGCTCGCCCGCAGCACCTGCTGGACCGCGCCGCCCCGGCTCAACCGGAGCGGTGAGTCCGGCATCTGTTTTCCGTCGCGGGACCCGTAGAGCGACACCTCGACCACGTCGCGGACATTCTTCAGTTGGCCGCCGAGCAGTTCGACGTACACGCGCACCCCCGTGGTCTGGCGCGCCAGCAGCGGCATCTCGTTGTCCTCGGTCTGAACGACCTGGACGACTTCGAGCGGGCGGCGAATCGCGAAGTCATAGGCGACGGCGTATTCCGACCAGTCGCTCTCCGCCAGCACCTGGCCCGCGGAATTCCGGGCCAATGCCTTGACGTACAGGGCCGTGGCATCGGCGGGAACCTGGACTTGCGGGATCAGCAAGTCGCCTTCGGTGGTTCCCCGGCTGAAGGTGACGCCCGCGGAACTCTTGAGCGGGCTCGGATCGGTCTTCGACCGAAATACCTGCGCGATCGCCGTGGCCTGATCGGCCGTCTCGAGGGTGAGCCTGGCGCGAGCCCGAAAGTCCTGGGTCGCGGTCGGCTCCACTCTCGAGGCGCCGGGAGGATCCAGGCTGCTGATCACCAGGTTGTTGTTCCCCGCCGCGCGAGTGAATCGCCAGACCGAACGGTACCGCACGCTGTAGCTGAGGCTCCGGATGATCGGCGTCTGCCCCACCGAGTCCAAGTCCGACAGGTCCACCGCACCCGTGCTGTCGACGTAGGCGTCGAACTCGACCAGTAGGCCTCCTTCGGTTTTTCGATAGGTACCCAGCCGCAGCGACGTGAACTCGCCACAGGAGGCATCCGCCGACAGGCTGACGTCCTCGATCTGGCCAGCCTTTTTCGCGTCGATCACACGGCTGGCCGGGCATCCGGTGACGGCCCTCCACGTCCCCGACGAACCGATCGTCGCCGCGGTGGCCGAGAGCGAGGCCGTTTGCCCCGCGGGTTGCGCCACCAGCAGCCGGGCGCGAGCCGAAACCCTGGAACCGAGGGACATCTTCGCCGGCGTGCGCAGCAACGCCAGATCCTGCCCGCTGAGCGTCGCGGTCAGGCCGCCCGTAGGCGCGCTGAAGACGAAGTCGCCTTCCTGCAGCCGGAACGGTCCGCACGAGATCGGCGCCGATTCCATGGGAATGCGATTCTGGCCGGCGGTGAGGACCTTTTGCTGCGTTTCGGTCCGCGCGCTGCCGGAATCGCACTTCCGGTAGATAGTGATTTCGGCTTCGTGCTGCCGAAAGACTCCGCTGAAATTCTGCGCCCACAGGCCTGGGCACCCCAGCGCCAGTAAAAGCGCGGCACGACCGGCAAGCCCCTGCAACCGCGTGTCCCCCATTTCAGCGTTATACGACACTTGGCTCCTCCTACCAAGGTTCAAATCGGGTACTAAGTATGATGAGCCTTGGGGTTACGAAAGAGACGAGAACCACCCTAGGACCCGGCCTCGTGCTTTCTTACATCAACGACACGGGATCCACGTCGATCACCAGAGCCGTGGCCGGCCATTTGTGCTCGAGCGCATATTGGCGCGCTCGGTGCAGGAGTTCGCCCAGCGACTTGCGGCTCGCCGATTTGATCAGCATCTGGTAGCGGAACTCCGCCTTCAGACGCACCACCGGAGCCTCCGCCGGTCCCAGAATGCGGACCTTCTCCGGCGCGGGGCTGAGCAGGCGATGCAGATCGGTCGCCAGGCGCAAGGCTTCTTCCTGCTTCTCGCTCCGCACCAGAATATTCGCCAGCGCGCTGAACGGCGGATAGCTCATCGCGCGCCGGTATTCGATCTCCTTTTCGTAGAAGTGCGGGAAGTCCTGCAACCCGGCCAGGCGCACGGCGTAATGGTCCGGATTGATGGTCTGAATCAGCACAATGCCCGGCGTGTCGCCACGGCCGGCGCGCCCCGCCACCTGGGTCAGCAGTTGGAAGGTCCGCTCGGCGGCGTGAAAGTCCGGCATGCCGAGGCCGATATCCGCCGACACCACGCCCACCAGCGTCACGTTGGGAATGTCGTGACCTTTGGCAATCATCTGGGTGCCCACCAGGATGTCGAACGATCCGTCGCGGAATCCGCCCAGGATGTGCTCGAACTGTCTACGGCCGGAGGCGGTGTCCCGGTCCAGGCGGGCGATGCGGGCTTCCGGGAATTCGCGATGGAGTTCTTCCTCCACCTTTTCCGAACCGGTGCCGAGGAAGTAGATCTTTTCGCTGCCGCACTTGGGGCACTCCGAAGGTACCCTCGCGGCGTAGTTGCAGTAGTGGCACAGCATGCGCCGGTCGCGGCGATGAAAGGTGAGGGCGACCGAGCAGTTGACGCACTGCATGCGGTCGCCGCAGGCGCGGCAGGCGATGGAACTCGAAAAGCCGCGGCGGTTGAGCAGCAGCATCGTCTGTTCGCGGTTTTCGAGCCGGAACTTGATCGCTTCCAGCAGTCGGCGGGAAAAGGTGGTCAGCTTCCGGGTTTCCAGGAACTCCGTCCGCATGTCGATCAACTCGACTTCGGGCATCGGCCTGGCCTGGACGCGCGCGGGCAGTTCGAGCAGCGTGTACTTGCCGCGCTCGGCATTAAAGCGGCTTTCGAGACTGGGCGTTGCCGAGCCCAGCACGACGCACGCGTTGACGGCCTGCGCGCGCATGATGGCCACCGCGCGGCCGTGATAGCGCGGGGTCTCCTCCTGCTTGTAGCTGGTGTCGTGTTCCTCATCCACCACGATCAAGCCGAGATCCTTGACGGGCGCGAAGACGCCGGAGCGGGTCCCGACCACGACGCTGGCCTGCCCGCCGCGGATCCGTTTCCACTGGTCAGAGCGCTCCGTGTCGGTGAAGGCGCTGTGCAGAATGGCCACTCGATCGCCGAAGCGGGAGAGGAACTGGCCGGCCATGGCCGGCGTGAGCGCGATTTCGGGAACCAGCAGCAGGGCCCCGCGTCCCGCCGCCAGAGCCGTGTCGATCGCGCTCAAATAGACTTCCGTCTTGCCCGACCCGGTGACACCGTGCAACAGAAACGTGCGGAATTGTTTGGCCTCGATCGCGGCGCGGATTGGCTCGAACGCCGACTGCTGCGCCGGGTTCAGGACGTGCGGCGGGCGGGTGTGACTCCACCCGGAGAGAGCCACGGGTTCCCGGCGCAGCGTGAGCAGGCTCTTGCGGGCCAGCGCCCGCGCGGCTGTCCCCGCATTCTTCACCATGTCCTCGAGCTGCTCCAGATTATGCGATCCGGGATGAAGTTCCAGGAACGCCAGCAGTTCCCGCTCCGCCTTCGGCAGTTTGGCCCCTTCCGGAGGCCTGATAGCGCTTTCCACCCGAAGGCGGCCGGAAGGCGCCCGTAGCGGGTCCCGTTCCTCGCGGATTTCCTCGACCTCGATAAAGCCCTTCTTGATCAGGCTTTTGATGGCCCTGTCGGCCAGCGGGAGTTTCTTGAGCAGGTACGCGGCGGAGAGCGGCCTCGCTTCCAGAACGCGCAGGACTTCAATCACCGGGTCGCCCTCTTCGGAGCCCAGCGTAAGTTGCCGCGCCGCATCGCGCCCGGCGTCGGTCAGGGTGTAGACTTTCCCCGAACGGACATCGCCACCCAGGGGAAGCATGGTGCGCAGCACCTCGCCTAGGGGCGCGCAGTAGTAACTGGCGATCCAGCGGCCCAGGCCGAGCAGCGTCTCGTCCAGGACCGGTTCCGGATCGAGCAGGCGAAGCACCTCCTTCGCCGCCATCGATGGCGCCCGCTCGTGGCACTCGAGGACCACCCCGGTCAGTTTGCGCGGGCCGAACGGCACGATCACCCGGCAACCGGGTTTGACGCGATGGCGCAGGGTCAGCGGCAGCCCATACGTGAAGGGTTGGTCGAGCGGCACGGGAAGGCTGACATCGCAAAAGGAAAAGGGCACGCGATCCTCCATGATGGCGCATCGGTGGAGGTCGTGGTCGCGGCGCCTCCTTCGTTCGTCAGCGGTCGTTCGGCGGGCGGACCAGGCGCAGCGCGGCCGAGTTCATGCAGTAGCGCATTCCGGTGGGCTCGGGACCGTCCGCAAAGACGTGGCCCAGATGGCCGTTGCACTTGCGGCACAGCACCTCGTCGCGCGTCATGCCGTAGCTCGAGTCACTGGACACCTTGATGTTCTCCTCCGCCACCGGGGCCCAGAAACTGGGCCACCCCGTGCGCGAGTCGAACTTCTGGCCGGAGTGGAACAAAGCGTTGCCGCACCCGGCGCAGCGATACAGGCCGGGTTCTTTCGACTTGTGATATTGACCGGTGAAGGCAAGTTCCGTGCCGTGATGCCGCAGGACGGAGAAGGCCAGCGGCGTGAGTTGACGTTCCCACTCGTCCTCCGTTTTGACGACGGTTTTCGTGGAGATCGATTGCACGCGTTCGCCGCCATCGCTGAATTCGACCAGCGTCACAGTCTCCACCGGCGGCAGGGGTTCCGGCGCTTTCTTTGTCTCGGGCACTTGGCACGCTCCCAGAATCAGACTCGTCGCGAGTAACCAGTTTCGGTTCATCGGGCGGATGTTCCCAGGATAAGCCGGATGGCGGGGAACCGGCCAAAGACCTGGCTACCGGACGAACCACCGGATGGCGTGTCTCGACTCCGACTTGGTGAATCGCAACGTATAGGGATCCACCAGACACCGCGCCACGAGTCCATCCGTTCTCGGAAGAAGCCACCCGAAATCCCAACCGTGGCTGTGATAGCGCATCGGAATTTCGGGGGTGGTTCGGACAACCGGCTGCGTTTCGGCCAGAAACAGCTTGCGGTCGGTGTAGTAGTAGCCGGGGCCCGTTTGAACAAAGACTTCGTGCGGCGCGCTGCCCAGATCCGAGCACAGCCCCTCAATGGCGACCTTGATTTCACGCCCGCGCACGAACGCCTCCGCCAGGCGGTCGATCGACCCGGAAGCCACTTCACCCTCCGCCGAGTGGCTGAGAACTTCTTCCCATACATCCGCCACGTAGAAGCGAAAGACGTCAAAGTCGTACACGAAGTTGTGGCTGGGAGCGTTGGTTCCGGCGTCGTGGGTCTGCTCCAGGTGATACCGCGCCATGGCCGAGTAGTCAGGCTCGGGCTGGGGTGCGCCGCCATCCAGAAACGGCCGTGCGATGGCCTGGCTCCCGTCCTGGTTGTAGAGGAAGAACGACATCGACGGCCGGGGTCCGAAGCCTCCGGGAAGTTGAACGGGTTGGCGCAGCGACATGATTCCGGCCGGCCAGCGGTCTTCCACCAGATACGTCACGCGAAAATCGGACACCTCCTGGATATTCTCGGCGCAATCTGATCGGGGATCGATGTGCTCGTTGTGCCGGAACTCCGTGTAGATGCGCAGATCGGCTCCGCGCCGCACGGCGGCAGCTAGTTCAAAGGCGCTTCCGCCGGCCGGCTTGCGCTCCGCGTCGAGTTCGTACACACACTTCCAGGGAGTTTCCATCTCGGGCATTCTCCTGTCACGGACGGCCTTACGTCAACCTGGCCAGCAGGGTATTTCCGCGCCACTTCAGGGCTTCGGAAGTCTCCTCCGTCGAGAATACGGCGGCCAGTTTCGAGTCGACACCCAGCGCGTGGAAGTTGCCGGTCCGGGCATCCGCCAGCATCGGAAACACGATCGTCTCGGTACGCTTGAGCAGCCGCAACCGTTCAGGATCCACTTCCGCCAGAAACAAGGGCGCCCTCCAGCGAACGACATGCTCGTTCTCCGCGCTCCGCCGGGTGTATACGAGATACAAGCGATTCCGGAAGACCAGCCAGCGTTGCTGCGTGGTCGACATGGTCAACGGCGTCGCATCGTCCCAGGCCCAGGCACGCATGGGTTCCCAGTTCAGCCCGTCGTGCGACACGCTCGCGTAGCCGCGGCCGTCCTCGGCGCGGAGCGTCAGAAAGAACCGGTTGTCGAAAGCCGCCAGTGAAGGTTCGATCAATCCCCGCTTCACCGGCAATCGGAAGGTCGTCCCCGATTCGCGGACCGTCATCTCGACCCCGTCGAACGCGCACTTCACCACCGTGACGGCCCGGTCGAACGCGGAGTGAGGACCGGCGCCACGAGGACCCAGGGGTCCATCAGCGTACCGCTCCACCGGCGTATGCGACAACGCGATCAACACTCCTCCATCAGGCAGGTTCAGGCGCTGGCCGTTGCCGCAGTTGACCATGGCGGTGGCTTGCGGGTGCTTCCAGTCGAGGTAGCGAGGCGCGGCCCAGCGGCCGTCGCGGCCGCGCACCATGTACACCGGTTGCTGCCACAAATGTCCGGGCCGCCTCGTCTGCGTTTTCCCGTCCCTTGCGTAGAAGACGTTGTCGCCCAGGATCACCAGCGTTCCCGTCCGCGGATGAAACTCGGGACAGGCGTCCACCAGGATCTCTTCGCGAATGCCGTCCGGGTGATCGATTCGTTTGAGACCCGGAACCGGAGCGGGCGTAGTCCAGGTCCGCCCCAGGTCTTCCGACTCCGACCAATGGAGATTCCAGAACACGTCGTCGCCCGTTACAGGCGAAACCGTGAGGAACAACTTGGGCCGGGTTCCACCGGGAACGCCGCAGGCCCGCGGCTGGAAATAGGTGACCGGGCCTTCTCGTCCGCGGAAGATCACGGTGCGCTCGATGTCGATTGCGCCGGCAACGCCAACTCCAGGCAGCGACAACAACCCCAGCGCCTGGCGCCGCGTCATCACTGGAGAACCCATTCCCGGGAAAAGCGCGCCCACCGGATCTCCCGTCCCGGGCCTGCCAGTTGCTGCTGCCAGACCGCGACGAAGGTCCCGTCGGTGGCCTGCACGATTCCCGGATAGGAGACCTGCCGCCCGCCTCCTTCGTCGACCACCTTCGGTTTGGAATACGTCTTACCCCCGTCGGCGGAGATGGCGACGCTCAACGGATACCGGTGCATTGGAGAGTGATTCCAGATGGCGATGATCTCTCCTGGTTTCTTGTCCAGGCGCCACAACGCGGTTGGCGTGTTATGGCCGACCAGGGGACTCGGGCGCGGCGCATCCCAGTTCTTCCCGCCGTCCCGGCTGCGGCTTTCGTAGTGATGCGGCGTCCCTGCGCGCATCACCATCAGCAGATCGCCATTCCCCAACTCGACCAGCGACGGCTCGCACAGCCCGTTGGTGGAACCCGGGGTCATCTTGGGCTCCCAGATGTGCAACTCGCCGTGAAGAGTCCAGTCGATGCCGTTGGTGGAGCGGAGCACTCCTGAGGCCAAGTCCATTTCCCCTTCGGTTCGGGCGGGTATTCCTTTTTCGGCCCACAAATCCCAGGCGAACGGCAGAACCAGGGTTCCGTCTCGAAGCTTGATTCCGTTGTTGACCATGCCGCCGGTGTATTTCTTCGGAAACCGGATTTCCCGCGGCGGCGACCATGTCGCGCCGTCATCGTCACTCGAGACCATGAACACCTGGCTGCGATCGAGCTTATCGGGATCGTTGACGGTGGCCGAGTAGACAAATACCCGCTTGCCGTTCACCAGCAGCACGGGATCCGCGTCGTTCTTGCCGGGATGCTCCATCAGCACACGCGGCTTCGACCAGGTGCGGCCGCCATCGCCCGAAATCGCGGCGGCAATCCGCAGCCGGGGATTGGCCTTCCCGGCGAAGGTCCACGCGCAAATCAGCTTGCCGCTCTCGAGACGCGCGATCGAGGGAATCGCGTTCCGCTCGAACATCCCTCCGTCCACGGGCGCGACCGTGCCCTTCTCCATGCCCGCCAGGGCCAATAGCAGCGCAAATGCCGGTAGCATTCGATCCTCCCTCGCCTCTTCCTATCAGAACGCGTATCGCAATACGAACTGCATGATCCGCGGCAGGCGTGTGCTCGAGATCACGCCGAACTGCGCCGGCGCTTCCATGTTGGTTCCGGCGGCGCCCCATTGCGTGTGGTTGAACGCGTTGAACATCTCCCAACGAAACTCCAGAGTATGACCTTCCCGGATCATCGTGTCCTTGAAGATCTGCAGATCCCAATTGTTCACGCCGGCACTGTTCAGGATATTCCTGCCGCCGTTTCCGACGCGCTGCTCCACTCCCCCTTGCGTCAGGGCGCGAAAGGCATTCACGTCGTAGAACCGTTGCAGCGATCGTGTGCCCTTGTCCAGATTCCCGTCTGCCAGCCGGTCCGGCCTCGCGCTGCACGTGGCCACGCACGTCCCGTTGCGAGCCACCGACATCGTCGCCGATTGCGGCAGCCCGGTCTGAAACACGGTGACGCCTCGCACGCCCCACCCGCTCACCAACCGGTCCACCGCGCCTTGGAGGTCGCGGCCGAGAAATTGGCCCTTTCCCAAGGGAAGCCGGTATTCGTATGCGGCCGAGAACCGGTTGCGGGCATCGAAGTCCGACGGGCCGCGAGCCGTGTGCTTATTGAGCGGATCCACCCAGACCGGAGCCACGTCAAAGCTTGACGCCAGGTCGAGCGATTTGGAGAACGTGTAGCTGACCAGATACGACAGCCCGTTCGACATACGCTGTTCCAGCTTGACGGCCGCGCCCTGGTAGTTGCCCTGTCCCCACGTATCGTAGGGAGCCACGCGCGCGAACCCCGGATAGGGCAACTGCTGTTGCACGTTGCCGGGCCCCGGAGGCTTCACGTTGACATTGTCGAGAACCAGGAGGTTGGTGCTGTTCGATCCCTGGTAGAGGACTTCGGCCACCAGCGTCCTGGAGAGTTGGTGCTGCACGCTCAGGTTGTACTGGTGAATCTTGCCGTAGGGGAAGTTCCGCGATAGAAACGGGAACAGCGTGAGAGGAGCACTGCGAAGGGTCTCCTCGGCGGCCGTCCGGCCCTCGGGATTGTAACCGAGGTCGGGTGTCGTCGGGTTCGCCGTCCAGATGGGCCGCAGCGTGTTGGGTGCGAAATCGTTGGCCGACGCCAATGCCTGAATCTGAGGCGCGTCGTAGAACAGTCCGTAGCCTCCGCGCAGCACGGTCTTCGGCATCAACTGATACGCGAAGCCTGCTCGCACGCCGAGGTTGTTCGTATCGGCGTCATACGGAGACCGCCCGCTGTCCAGAACCTGGAGCGGAATGTCCCTGCGGATGTTCTGGTAGAAATCCCGGATCTTGGCCAGGTTGGTGGCCAGGCTCGAAATCTGAATCGCGCCCGTCCGGGTGTCAAAGCCCGGCGCGCCGTTGTCGATCTGGCGCAGCGCGCTCTCCACTTCGTAGCGGAACCCGAGATTCAGGGTCAGCCGCTTCGTCACCTTCCAGTCGTCCTGAACGAACGCCGCCGCGTAACGGATCTTGCTGTTCCAGTTCGTGGCTCGCGCCGTCTTGTTCACGCCCGACGCAAACCCCAGAAGAAAGTCCGCCGCCGGGTCGCCCGAGTATCGATTCGCGAAAGTGCTGCTGCCGTTCCCTCCGGTATAGAACATGTACGTCCGGATCTCCCTGAGGTCGGCGCCCAGCTTGATGTTGTGCGAGCCGCGGCTCCACAGGACGCTGTCCTGAATCTGGAAGTTATTCATGGTCCGGAAATTCGGGCTGATTTCGGACGGAAACAGATAGCCCGGCACCGAGACCGCGGGCGCGGCCCAGAACAACGGATTCACCGCCGAAAGCGTATTGGTGATGCCGGCCGGAGTAATGTAGTCCTTCACAAACGAGTTCAACGTTTGGAGAATGTTCCGGTAGCGGGTGAAGCCCAGCGTGAAGCTGTTGATGAGCGTCGGCCGCACGACATGGTTCCAGTGGGCGCTGGCCGTTTGGGCGCGCAGGCGGAAGTCCCGCCCGCCGGAGTTGGCCGGCGCGGGCAAGGTCGGCGGTGTCTTCAGATTCTCTTCGTTGAACAGGTACCGGCCGTACAGAATATCGTTTTGCCCCAGGTTGTAATCCACTCGCCCAACCGTGTAATCCCTTCGGGTCCGTCCGCTGGGAACGCCGTTGAACACGAAGTTGCGCAGCGGGTCCGGATTGTTCGGCTCGGGAAGCAGCGGAAGGATGTTGCGCGAGATGGGATCGATCCGGTTCTGCGGGATGGTGTTGTTCGGGAACGGAGTGCGGCCGTTGAGGGGATCCACCACCGTCCCGGCCATCACGCCGTTTCGCTGATTCGGCGTCAGCACCACACCCACCGGCGGGTTCCCCGTCGAGGCTTCGCGAAAGCCCTCGTAGTTGCCGAAGAAGAACAGCTTGTCCCTCCGGATGGGGCCGCCCAACGCGCCTCCGAATTGATTGCGCTTGAGCGGATTCACGCGCGACGAGAAGAACGGCCTCGCATCGAACTGGTCGTTGCGAATGAACTCGTACAACGAGCCGTGGTATTGGTTGGTCCCACTCTTGGTCGCGACGTTGATGATCAATCCCCCGCCCCGGCCGAACTCGGCCGGTGAGATCCCGGTGTGCACCTTGAATTCGCCCACCGCTTCGACCGACGCCCCAACGGCGACATTGTTTCGTCCGCTCTCCCGGTTGTCCACGCCGTCGATCTGATAGTTGTTCTGCTCGGGACGCTGTCCCGCGGCGGCGGGCGCGGTGATGTCGCGGCTCACCTCCGAAGAGCGGAAGTCGCTGGTGGCCGGAGTCACCATCGGGGCCAGAAACGCCAGTTGCATGAACTGCCGCACGTTCAAGGGCAGGTTGTTCACCTGTTCTCCCTTGATCACTTCGCCGGCTTGGGAGGTCTCGGCTTCGAGCAGCGGAGCGCGGCTCTCGACGGTCACGGTTTCCGACGTGGCGCCGAGTTCCAGCGTGAAGTCCACCGTGCGCACTTGCAGGATCTCGAGCCGGACGCCGGTCTGCGACTGACGTTTGAAGCCGTCCTTTTCCACCGTGACGGAATACACTCCGACCGGCAGAAACGGAACGTGATACAGTCCTTCCCGGTTGGAATTCACCTGACGGCGCAACCCGGTTCCTTCATTGGCGATCTGGACGCGGGTGTCGACGAGGACCGCCCCGGAGGGGTCTCGGACCGTTCCGGTCAGGGTGCCCGTCGTGTTCTGCGCCGCCAGCCAACCGGCCAGGGTGGAAAACAGGAAAAGGGATCGAAACGCGGCTTTCATGGGTACCTCGTCAAATGTTAACAATAAACTTCTGAAAGAAGATTGTCTGTGAGATAATCGGTGCTGTCAATGCCCTGGTTGCTAAGTCCATGCAGATACAAGCGATAAACTTCAAGAGCCTGCGTGAGCAGATTGCAGAACGGTTACGGGAACTCATCTGCACCGGGGAGTTGAAGCCCGGAGATTGCCTGCGCGACACCGAGTTGTCCGGCCTGTTGAATACCAGCCGGGGGCCGGTGCGGGAAGCGCTGCTGCAATTGGAGAAGGAATCGCTGGTTCGCAATATCCACAACCGGGGCTGGTTCGTGATCGAGTTGAGCGGAGAGGAAGTCTCGCAGTTGATCAGCTTGCGGGTGGCTCTGGAAGCCGTGGCCTTGCGCGAGGCGGCGAAGCACCTCACGCCGCCGGCGATGGCGGAGGTCCATCGGAGGTACCAACTCCTGTTCGACCTGGCCCGGTGCGACGAGATGGTGAAGTTGCTACGGGCCGACTTCGAGTTTCACCAGCACATCTGGGGCATTGCCGGCCACTCGCTGCTGCGGGAGGAACTCATCCGGATCTCGACGCCCTATTTCGCCTACCTGCAGGCGACGATTCGCCAGTCGCCCGTTCCCGCGGAGCATTTTGAGACCACCGCGCGACAGCATCAGAAGATCGTGGACTACCTGCAGCATCCCGGTCGATACAGCGTGGAAGATGTTCTCACCGAGCATTTCCGGACGCTGGGAGTCACAGGCTGGGACCGCCTTCTGGTCCATCCCGCGAGCGGGCGGCATCAGCCCGAGGGACAGAGCGGGGCCGGCTCGGCGGGCTCGTAAGAAGTACCCCTTCCGCCGGGCGCGGCGGGTTCCCGGTTCCTTCCCCTGTCAAGTTGTGGCCTGTCACGCCCTCGTCCCGAGGATCTCCTTCACCCTCCGCGCCACGATCAGTTCCTCGCCTGGCTTCAAATTACGCGGGAAAACGCCCAGCCCTTTCCAGTGCGGCTTGTACACTCGCAGATCCGTGGCCACGATGGCCGGATTGCCGTCGCGTAACTGGCTCATCATCTGATCGAGGGTCACGCCGAGCTGCGCCTCATTCCACTGAATCGAGAGCCGCGGCGAGTGGCTATAGTCGTCGTTCGGCGTCAGCTCCGTGACGACGCTCGGCACCGAACTCACGATGGCCGACACGCGGTCGAGCATCGCGTGGTGCTCGCGTCTCTCGGCCTCGTGATCCTTCTGGAGGTACAATTCCACCGCGGCCAGCAGTCCCACAATTTCCTCCTTGCCAACCTTCGCGATCCGGGGCAAGTAGTTATTGGGCGAACTGTTTGCGTACGCTTTCTTCACCAGATCCTTGCGCCCCATCAGGATTCCGCTGCACTGCGGGCCACGGAGATTCTTGCCGCCGCTGAAGGCGACCAGGTCTGCCCCCATCTTGACGAACTTGCTCAGATTCTCCGCCGGCGGAACCTCGGCCGCCGCGTCGAGAATCAACGGCAGCCCGGCTTTGTGGGCGATGTCGATCATCTCCGGCAGCTCCACTTTGTGTCCCAGCGAGTTGTGGCTCAGCACCATCGCCAGCGCCGCGGTGTTCGGATTGATGGCCGCGCGAACCTGGTCGGCGGTCTCCGCCTCCACCAGTCTGATCCCCACCATGCGGAAGGCGTGATCATAGCCGTTGCGATGAACCGTCTGAATCACCATCTCGCTCTTCATTCCGGTCAGGTCCGGCAACTGGTTCATCTTCTTCCGGTCGTCGCCGGCGGTGACCGCGCACGTGGCCAGGCACAACGCGGCCGAGGCCCCGGAGGTGACAAACGCGGCCTCGGCGCCCGTGAGTTCGGCCAGGCGCCGCCCGACCTTCTCCTGCAATTCGTGGATCGACACGAAGTGTTTGGAGGCCTCATCCATGGCGCGTTGGACTTCCGGGGAGATCAGCGTCCCGCCCAGCGTGGTCAAGGTTCCGTAGGCATTAATGAACGTCTTCACACCAAGCCGTTCGTAGATTCCGCCGGAGGGGCTCGCGGCGGCAGGCACGGCCGCGGCCGCGGCCACGGCGGGAACGGTTCCAATGAACCGGCGTCGGGTCTGAGATTTCTTCATGGCGAACTCGCTTCTGGAGATTCTGATCCTTTGCCCTCACGATTGCAAGTGGCGCTGGTCTCCGACCGGCGTCCTCCACCGGCGGGCCGTTGTAACGCCCACTTATCCCACAATCTGCGGAATCAACTCTCCATAGACATCGGTCAACCGCATGTCGCGGCCGTTATACCGGAACGTCAGCCGGGTATGATCCATGCCGAGAAGATGCAACATCGTCGCGTGCAGGTCGTGAATGGCAATCGGCTGCTGCGCGGCCTTGTAGCCGAACTCGTCGCTCGACCCGATGGCCTGCCCGCCGCGAATCCCCGCGCCCGCCATCCAGATGCTCATCGCACCCGGATTGTGGTCGCGGCCCAACCCTCGCTGCGAAATCGGCATCCGCCCGAACTCGCCCTGCCACACCACCAGGGTCGAATCCAGCATGCCTCGCGCCTTCAGGTCCGTCAACAGCCCAGCGATGGGCCGGTCCACTTCCGCCGCGTGCTTGGTGTGGTTGGCGTGCACGTTGTCGTGCGCGTCCCAGGTATCGCTGTTCTGATTGCCTAGCCCACCGTGATAAAGCTGCACGAACCGCACGCCGCGCTCCACCAGGCGCCGGGCCATCAGGCACTGCCGCGCGAACGGCGCGGTCACCGGATCTTCCATTCCGTACAGGCCAAGCGTGGCCGGCGACTCGCGGGTCAGGTCCACCGCCTCCGGCGCGCAGCCCTGCATGCGATAGGCGAGTTCGTACGACGCGATGCGCGCGGCCAACTCGGAGGACCCGGGGTTCTTCTCGGCATCGATGGCATTCAACCGATCGAGCAGGCTCAGCCGCGCACGCTGTTCCTCGGCCGAAATGCCCGCCGGCGGTTTGAGGTCGACAATCGGATCGCCCTGCGACCGGAACACCGTGCCTTGATACGCCGCGGGCATGAACCCGGAGGTCCAGTTCGCAGGCCCTCCAAACGGACCGCCGCGCGCGTCGTACAGCACGACAAACGCCGGCAGGTTCTGGTTCTCCGAGCCCAGGCCGTACGTCACCCACGACCCGACGCTCGGATACCCCATGCGAATCACGCCGGTGGCGAGTTCGTAATGCGCCTGCACGTGATCGTTCGACTTGCCGTAAACCGACCGCAACACCGCCAAATCGTCCGCTTTCTTCGCCGTCTCCGGAAACAATTCGGAAATGTCCAGGCCCCCTTGGCCGTATTTCTGAAAACGAAACGGGCTGGGCATCAACGGTCCGGGATGCCCCTGACGTACGATGATCTCGCCTTTGCCGGTCAGCGGCTCTCCGGCGTACTTCGCCAACGCGGGCTTCGGATCGAACGTATCCACATGACTGACGCCGCCGCTCATGAACAGCGAAATCACGCTCTTGGCGCGGGCCCGGTGATGCGCCGGTTTGGCTCGATAGGGGCTCGACGACGAACTTCCCGTCGAGCACTCCGCCAGCAGACCGTCCTGGTCCAGCAGCGAGGCCAGCGCCAGGCCGCTCAGCCCGCCGCAGGACTCGAACAGAAACTCACGCCGTGACCGGAACCGTTTTGCCATGGTTCACCGCAGGTACAGAAACTCGTTCAGGTTGAAGAGCACGTGAGCGAACGCGTCGAACGACCGCGTCTTCAGGAACTCCCGCGCAGTCTCGCGTTCCGCCTCCAACGGAGGACGCGCCAACGCCAGGCGATAGGCCAATTCGATCTGCCGGTCGCGATCCGCGGGCTCGGCCTCCTGCACACGTCGCGCGAACAGGGCGGAGTGCTTCAGCACGAACTCGTTGTTCAACAGCGTCAGCGCCTGCGTCGGCACGGTGGACACATTCCGCCGCCCGCACGACGAGTTCTGGTCAGGCAAATCGAACACCTCGAAGAACGGGAACGGAAGGCCGCGCTTGCGATAGACATACACGCTGCGCCGCCAGACATTGGGCCCATCCGTGTCGCGCTTCCAGATCCCGTACTTCATCTGCTCCAGCACCCCGCCCGGCAGCGGCGGGAACACCGGCGGTCCGCCGAGATCGGCCTGTAAAGTCCCCGCGACCGCCAGCATCTGGTCGCGCACCGCCTCCGCCTCCAGGCGTTGCGGCCGGTAGCGCCAGAGCAGCGTTTTGTCGGGGTCCTTGTCGAGATTCGCAGCCGACTCCGCGTCTCCTCGCGAAGCCATCTGATAGGCCTTCGAAGTCATCAACAGCCGGTGCAGTTGCTTGACACTCCAGCCGCGGTTCATGAATTCCACCGCCAGCCAGTCCAGCAGTTCGGGATGGGTGGGGGGCTCTCCGTTGCGGCCAAAGTTGTCAAGGGTCGGCACGATCCCCCGGCCGAAATGATGATGCCAGACACGATTGACGATCACTCGCGCCGTCAGGGGATTGTTTCGCGAGCCCAGCCATTCCGCCAGGGCTCTCCGTCTTCCCGACGTATGTCCGTCGGAAGGCGGCACGGCTGTCGGCGGATTTCCATACGTGGCCGCGGTCAGGAACCCCGGTTCCATGCGCGATCCCCGGCTCTGGAGGTCGCCGCGAATCAGGAAGAACGAGTCCGGGGGCTGATACCGGCCCGGCCCCTGATGGAGGAAACTTCCCTCGATCGCTTCCCGCTTCATGCCTTTGCCGGGCGCCGGCTCGTCGCCGGGGCCATCGGGCGCAAAACGGTAATCGCCGTCGGTAATGCCCATCGCCATCGGGATGGGCTTCGGCCGCTCCCGTTCGATCGCTTGCATCCGCTCGACCAACATCCGCTTGCGCTCCATGAGTTCGGGCGGCAGCAGCTTGTCGATTTCCGCGCTCGCGGCGTTCGTGGTCCGGATAATCTGGTTCGCCAGCAGGACCTGTCCCGGCGTCCGTTCCGCTTCCGGCGTCGCGATCGCCTTTTGAATGTGCTCCGGGTAGCGCTTGTACTTCTCCTGCACGATCCGTTCGCGGTAAGGGGCCTCGATCTCGCGCAGTTCGTCTCGCAGCGGCTTCAGCCGAGCTTCCACGCTCGACCACTGTGCGCGATACGCCTCAGCCTCCGCTTTTGGCACCAGCGGGTGGTCCACTTCGACATAGCTGAACAGGGATGCCTGGAGCTTGTAATAGTCTTTCTGCGGAATGGCGTCGAACTTGTGGTTGTGACACCGGGCGCAGTGTACGGTCAGGCCCAGGATGCCTCGCCCGATCGTCGCGATCATATCGTCCAGGTACTCGTACCGGTAAGGCGGGTTGTCTTTCTCCCGGAAGCCGACCTTCGCGTGGCACCGCAAAAAGCCGGTCGCGATGAGCGAATCGTTCGTGACCTCGTCGAGTTCGTCGCCCGCGAGTTGTTCGCTCAGGAACCGGTGGTAAGGCGTGTCCTGGTTGAACGCCCGGATGACATAGTCGCGGTAGCGCCACGCATTCGGCCGGTCGAAGTCGTGCTCGAACCCGTTCGAATCGGCGTAGCGAGCCACATCCAGCCAATGGCGTCCCCATCGCTCGCCGTAATGCGGCGAGGCGAGCAGCCGCTCGATCAGGCGAGGCCACGCACCCGGCGATCCGTCTCCGACGAATTCGGCCGCCTGTTGGGGAGTAGGCGGCAGCCCGATCAGGTCGAGATACGCCCTCCGCGCGAGCGTGGCGCGATCGGCAGGGCCGGCGGCCGTCAATCCCTTCTCCCGCCGCCGCGCTTCCAGAAATCGATCCACGGGATGAGAATATTCCGGCGCGGCCGGCAGCGCGGCCTGTTGAGGAAGTTGATACGCCCACCATTTCCGAGCCTCTGCCGGGATCTCGTAATCTTCCAGGCTGCGCGTGGACGCCGCCTTCGGAGCGTCGGCGGTACCTTCCCATGGAGCCCCTTCCAGAATCCACTGCCGGAACAACTCCACCTCGGCGCCAGGCAACTTGCCGTCCATCGGCATGCCTGGCTTTTCGAGGCCGGCGATCAGCCGGTATAGGCGGCTTTCCTCGGGCTTGCCCGGAAGAATCGCGGCTCCGCGAGTGCCGCCCCTTAACGCGGTTTCCCGGGTCCGCAGGTCGAGACCTGACAACTGAGCGGCGCCGCCGTGGCAGTTCCAGCAACTACGTGCGAGCACGGGACGAATGGATTGAGTGAACGAGACTCCGGCGGCCAGCCCGGCAGGCAGGCAGAGCGATAGGGCGATCGCGCCCAGCACACGGCCTCCCGGCGATCCCGGCAACTGTGCCTCCTCGTTGGAGTCGATTATAGAACACCAGGACTGAGCGCGGACGCCACCTGAGGCCACGGCACAAGCCGCCGGCGTCAGCTGAAGCAAGCGGAAGGGTCGGCAACCCCACGGCGTAACGCCGATCGGCTCCAGGTTCAAACGCATAGAATCTGACCCTGTCGGCGAGGGACCGCCGGTGAATCGCAGGGCCAGAGTTTGCGCGCACCAGCAGGCCAGCGCTACCGCGAGCGCAAGATCATCGTGGCTGCCCGCGTCCAAGGCGCCGAACTTCGTATGGCCGCTCGGCTGAATGCGGGCGTCGAAGTGCGTGAGTTCCCCGTAGAGGGCGTTGGCCAAAGGGAGTTCGCGCACGACGCCAAGCTTTTCCTGCTCGATCAGAATCGCGAGGGCATTGACCAAATCCGCCTTGGGGACATTCCAGCGGTCGTGCGATTGGGTGACGTTGCCTCCCGAAGTGATGTTCACCGGGACCAGAGGGATGGCCGAGCCTCGGAGGAAGTCGAGGAAGACTTCGCCCGGACCGGTGGCGCCGACAATCAGCGGAGTCGTGATGCCGAGTTCGGGATGGTGGAGTTCGTTCTCGACCAGCGTGATGAGGTCGCGGTATGAGGTGTGAAGTGGGAAGCGTACCAGGCGGCGGATGCGGAGATCCCATTCGATGACGGGGACCCAATAGACATGGTCGAAGGACTGGCGGAGAGAGGCGGCCAGGACCAGAGTGAGGTTGCCGGGCGGGCCGAATACGAGCTGGTGGACACCGAGGATGGCGGCGACGGTGGACTTGCCCCACTGGCGGGAGCAGCAGAGGATGCGGCACGGATGGCCGGAGGCGAGAATCTGCTGTTGAGCAGGGTCGGGGCGGAAGTCGAGGGCCGCGGCGGGCGAAGGCGGAGGGGTCGTGCGCGCTGAGAAAGCGAGAAGCGATCGACAGCGCCACAGGAGACCCTTTCCACCTTCAGGATAGAGGGCGGTCCAGAGGGTGGTGATTCTAGATTCCTGCAAACGGTTGAGGGGCAAGCGTGGATTTATTTTCGACCGTTGTGACTGCGCCCGGAAGTGGAACAAATGGAACGTGCCACTTTGTTCCACCTGGCGGAGAGTGAAATCAACGAGTTAGGGCACGAAGTGGAACAAGTGGAACAGAAAACTGTGGGATTTCCGGCAAGTGGCTGCAGAGACGGCGGTTATGGGCAATTTTGGTCATATTTGTGTTCCAGTTGTTCCACTTTAAGTGGAACAAAGGAGGGGGTTCTCTCAACCAATTATAGATGGGGGTTTGGATCTGATGCGGGTGGAGAGCTCTAATCGAATCGAAATAATGGCAATATTTATTTGTGACGGTGGTGAATGACGGATGGCGGCTTTCCCGAAAGCGCTGGTTGCCGAGTAGAAGAGCCGGATCGGCGACCGCACATGCGCCCGACCGGTACGCCTCGGCTCCGAACCGCGGGCGTCCCGCCCGCGGGTTCTGGTGTCGTACAACCCGCGGCTCACGCCGTGAAGGAAACCGACCTTTGTCCGCGACCGCGAGGGAGCGGTGGCTGCGGATCTGCGTTCGTTCCTCAGCGCCACCGCTCACTTAGGCCGCGGCCAGCGCGGACAGCGTGAGACTACCGCTGAGCAGGGTGTAGTTTTGCTGCCACATGGAGATAAGACATTCCACCACAAACGGGGTCCGCCACGCGAGTGGTACGCCCGGCTTCCTGACAACCACGCGGGATCTCGGGTCGAGCCGGACTTACGGCATCACTGATAGAACCAGTCCAACGGGTAGATCCTCAAGAAATCCCGTTGTTCGCCGAGCTTCTGCTCCGCGATTCCAAACTCCGGCCCGCCGCGCAGATAGGCGATGAACACGCGGTCTCCAGCAAAGGAGACATTCGGATAGTGGAAGTATCTGAACCCGTCGGGCAATTCCCCGACAAAAGAGCGTGCCCTGACCATGGTGATCGGGAACTCGGGAACGACCCGTGCAACGTCGTCTAATCCTTCGCTCAATTCAAGCGTCTTGAATTTCGTCCACGTAAATCCGTTATCTTTCGAAATTGCGGACGTAAGCCGTCCGCGCCGGTAGCCGCGGCGAATTTCTTCGCGTGACATTTGGTTCCACACGCACAGCAAATCTCCGGTCTTGGGGATGCGGGTCAAGAAGGGGGGCGACCCCGAGTTGGCCAGCTCCGTTGGCAGCAAAGCGTTCCAGGTCGTCCCTCCATCGGTGCTCGACGTATAAACGATACGGCCCACCTCCGAACGGCCAAAAATCACCAAACGGCCGTTAGTGGCTTCCGCAACCGTGCACTCGCCGAACGACCAGTGGCCTCCCAGTCCATTGACCACTCCTTGCCCGTCGAACCAGCCGAACAAAGCCATCGGTGTCTTGTAGTACCCTTCCGCCATTTTCCAGGTCTTGGCTTCGTCGTCGGAGTAGATCACAAAGGCGATATAGATTTCCG
>CAZGUX010000068.1:0-46988 GCA_964529305.1 uncultured Solibacteraceae bacterium
TCCGGTCTGGCGGCCGAGTTCGTCCCAGTTAGGGGGAAACAAACTGAGCAAGACCGGCCAGTCTTCAAGAAGTGCGTTCATGCCCTGAGACTAGCGCGGAAGGTGGTCGGCCGGCAATCCTTATTTTAGCGCTTATGGGTCAACGGCCGGCCCAACACGGCGCACGCTTTTCCAGAAACGCGGAGATGCCTTCTTGTGCGTCGTGCGCGAGCGCGTTCATCGACATCACTTCCTTGGCGTAGGCGTAGGCCTTCGGCTGATCGAGATCAATCTGGGAGTAGAAAGCCTGCTTGCCGAGGCCGACCGTGAAGTTGCTGGCGGAGGCCACCTCCGAAGCCAGTTGCAGGGTTGCGGAGCGCAATTCGGAGGCCGGGACCACGCGGTTGACCAGGCCCCAGGCTTCCGCCGCGCGGGCATCCACGCGACGGCCGGTGAGCAACATCTCCATCGCTCGCTTGCGCCCGACGGTGCGAGTCAGCGCGACCATCGGGGTGGTGCAGAACAAGCCGATACGGACTCCGGGAGTCGCGAACGAGGCTTCTTCGGCGGCGACGGCCAGATCGCAAGTCGCCACCAACTGGCATCCCGCCGCTGTTGCCAAACCCTGGACCTCGGCAATCACGGGTTGCGGAATGGATTGCACTTTGGTCATCAGTTCAGTACAGACGTCGAACAACCGGCGGTATTGCGTGATATTCCCGCCCACCATCTCCGCGAGGTCATGGCCGGAAGAAAAGACATTTCCGCTGGCGGCGAGGATGACGGCGCGCACCAACGGGTCCGCCGATACGGTGTTCAGGCAGGCGACGAGTTCGCTCATCAGTTCGAGCGAAAGAGCGTTCCGGCGGTTGGGCCGATGGAGCGTGACAATCGCCGTTTGGCCGATGACATCGTAGAGCAGGTTCTGGAAGGACATAGGCTTCTTCCAGAATAGGCGACGGCAGCTCCGAAACGCGGGTGCAAAACCCGGGGGCGCTACTTTGACAACATGCGGGCCGATTTGTGGCGCAGACACTCGTGGCTGGAGCGTCGAGACTAGACTAGACTCAATGCTGTTCACTTAGCAGTCAAGGCCATTTTTCCCGGTTGTCAGGCGCCTACAATCGCGGCGCATCATTCTCTCCGAACCGCGGGTATAAACCCGCGGGTTGCGTGGGGTCCTCATTCACATCCGCCTTCACGGCACCCGCGGGCTTACACCCGCGGTTCGGAGCCATCGTCCCGCCGCAGACACGAGTGTCCGAGCCACAATGCTTTGGCCAGCCGCGGGTAGTTATTTTAGCGGTTATGGATCGGAGACCGGCGCCACCAGGAAGGGCCAAACCCCAAGGGCGCGCTAAAGCGCGCCGCGGACTGAAAGTCCGCCCCACGACGGCGGGGAAATGTCTACACTCGCGGGTCGAGGCATCGTAGGCGCGCCAGGAGGTCTACGCCGCTCCGAACGGGCTTCGTTTTAGCGCGTACTCGATCGCTTCCACCGGTACTTCGTATTTCGAGTACGACCGGTTACCACGGAAATCCAATTCCTTGACTCCCATCGGGCTCGTGTAGAAGGCATCCACCGTCAGCTTGCGGACCCAATCGAAGAAGTACGCTCCCGGCGCCAGGTTGGAAGCGCGACGGGTGGAATAGTCGCTGAACGCCTGGTAGGCCGCGGCCTTTTCGTACACCAGAGTCTCGCTGCGCCGCTCCCGTTCGGACCGCTCCGCAAGCACCAGCGCGTCGAGCATCGCGGTCTGGTCCGCCGCCGCGGCTTGCGCGAACGCCTTCCCGTGCCGCCGGCGCATCTCGGCATCCAGCCACGCCAGGCCCCCCGTGAAGATACCGCCGAGCTTCGCGTTCTGGCTGCACAGCAGGTCGACGAACTCCGGCGCGCCGGCCTCCTTCGCGCTGCCGGAATGGTCATCGGCGGGGACGATCAACTCGGCCAGGCGGCCGAGCGTCTGATATTCGTGCGGCTGGAAGAACTTCACCCTGTACGGGCCCGCCGCCTTCTCCGCCTGGGCCGCCTGATGCACGTGCTGCGCGGCCTCGAGGTCGAGTGTGCCGGAGGCGACCAACCCGAGCGCCAGGTTGCGAATCAATTGCCGCCGGGAAACATCCAGGGGCTCAGACATTGCCTTTCCTCATCTCCTCGGCCAGGTAGTCGCAGCCCCGCCAGGCGAAGGCGTTGATGGTCAGGGTCGGGTTCTTGTCGGGATTGCTGACAAACGATCCGCCGTCCATGACGAAGAGGTTCTTCACCTCGTGCGCCTGGCAGTAGCCGTTCAACACCCCGGTACGCTTGTCGGCGCCCATGCGAACGCCTCCCACCTCGTGAATGATCGTGCCGGGAATCGAGATGCCGTCGCTTTCCCGCTGCGCGGCGCTCAAGCCGGAGACGCGCCCGCCCATGGTCTCGATGATCTGGGCGAACGTCTTCTCCATATGCCGCGCCTGCTTCCACTCGTGGTCGCTCCATTTGAAATGGAAGCGCAGGACGGGAATGCCCCAGCGATCGACGACCTTCGGATCGATCTCGCAATAGCTGTTCTGGTTGGGGATCATCTCGCCGCGGCCGGCGAACCCGACGCGGCATCCGTACTGCTCGCGGATCTTCTTCTTCATTTCCGCGCCGTAACCGAATTCACGGGCCGCCCCGTGGAACGCCCCGACCGACGGCATGCCATAGCCGCCGCCGATCTCGATGTGATACCCACGGGGGAAATCCAGCTTGTCGTGACGATCCCACAGCCACCACGGCATATAGAGGTGCGCGCCCCCGAAGCCGTCAGTGTCGTAGTGGGGCATCCCTTCAAACGCCGGAACATAACCGCTGAGGCCGAAGCCCACCGTGTCCATGAGGTAACGGCCAAGCAGGCCCGACCCATTGGCAAGGCCGTTCGGGAACTCTCTGGTCTTCGAGTTCATCAGCAGGCGGGCGGATTCGCAGGCGCTGGCGGCGACAATCACCACTCGCGCCGCGACAAACTTCTCCTGCCGCGTCCGCTTGTCGATGTAGATCACGCCGGTCACCTTGCCGCTGCCATCGGTGGTGATCTCCCGCGCCATCGCCATGTCGAACACCTGGAGCTTGCCGGTCTTCATGGCGGGAAACACTTGAAGCTGGCTGGAGGAATAGTTGGACGCCGTGACACAGCCGCGCCCGCACTGGCCGCAATAGTGGCAGGCCGGTCGGCCTCGCCTTGACTTCGTGATCACGGCGCGCCGGTTGGGAATACAGGGAATCCCGAGTTTCTCGCACGACTTCTTGATCAGGAGTTCATGGACCTTGGGCGGAGGGGGCTCTTCAAACACGCCGTCGGGCGCGCTGCGAATGCCCTCCTTGCTGCCCGTGACGCCAATGAACGCTTCAGCCTTGTCGTAGTAGGGCGCGATATCTTCGTAGGAAATCGGCCAGTCCCAGCCCAGGCCATCGCGCGAGTAGGGCTTGAAGTCGTAGTCGGAGAACCGGAACGACATGCGGCCGTAGTGGTTGGTGCGTCCCCCGATGATGCGCGAACGGAACCACTGGAACTGGCTGCCGTCGCCCACGGTGTACGGTTCGCCGTCCAACTGCCATCCGCCGCTGGTGGTGGTGAAGTAGCCGAAGGGTTTGCCGGCGCCAAAGTAGGAGGCGCCGCCCGGTTCGGCGCCGCGATGGTCCACATCGAACGGCCACTGGTGCTCTTTGAATTCCTTCTTCACGTCGAGCATGGGTCCGGCTTCGAGCAGGGCGCACCGGATTCCCTTTGCGGTGAGCACGTGAACGGCGGTGCCACCGCCCGCGCCGGAGCCGATGACCACGGCGTCATAGCGTTCCGCGGACTTCGAAACTTGGGCCATAAGTGAAGTTCCTATTGCATCACAAACCAGTCCGGGCCGGTGATGAGTACAATCATGAGACCGTGATCGCCACGGACCGGTTGCGCGAACTTGCGCGGCTGGTGAGGAAATGACTGGAATGAACGCTTCGCAACGCCCCACGATGGTGCGCTACCGGGTCCTCGGCCTGTGCCTGCTGCTGGCTGCCATCACCTATCTGGATCGCATCTGCATCGCGATCACCGCGCCCCTGATGATGGAGGAACTCGGGCTCTCCAAGGTCCAGATGAGCTTCGTCTTCAGCGCGTTCATCATCGCCTACGGAGCGTTTGAGATTCCCACCGGCTATTGGGGCGACCGGGTTGGGTCGCGGCGGGTACTGACGCGGATCGTCACCTGGTGGTCGGCCTTTACCATCGCGACGGCCGGGGCGTTCAACTATGTCTCCCTGCTGGTGGTGCGATTTCTCTTCGGGGTCGGCGAGGCCGGTGCGTGGCCCAATGCCGCCCTGACCTTCTCGCGCTGGTTCCCTGCCTCCGAGCGCGGGCGGGCGCAAGGCATCTTCTTCATGGGGGCGCACCTGGCCGGCGGCCTGACTCCGCTGCTGGTGACCGCGATGCTCAAGACCATGAATTGGCGGACGGTCTTTCTGGTGTTCGGCTGCCTCGGCTTCGTGTGGGCGGCGTTCTGGTATTGGTGGTTTCGCGACGACCCCTCCGAACACAAGTCGGTGAACGCCGCCGAGCGAGACTTGGTGCTGCGCGGGCGGGCGCTGCACGCGCACCACACTCTCGACTGGGCCTCGTTCGTGGCACTCTTCCGCAATCCCAACCTCGGCCTTATCTGCCTGATGTACTTCACGCAGAGCTACGGATTCTACTTTTTCATTACCTGGCTGCCGACCTATCTGAAGGAATCGCGCGGCATCGAGTCCGTGCAACTGGGTTTGCTGGCGGGCCTGCCGCTGTTGTTGAGCGTCATCGCCGACCTCTTCGGAGGGCTGTCCACCGACGCGGCCGTGCGCAAATTCGGCTTGCGGTGGGGCCGGGCCTCCATCGGCATCGTGTCCTTCGTGGGCGCATCGGGCTTCATGCTGACGGGCGTCGGGCTGAAGGACGGCACCATGACGGCGGTGTTCATTGCGATCGCCGCGGCGTTCTCGGCTCTGCCGCTTGGGGCCGCCTGGGGTACGTGCGTGGATATCGGGGGCTCGCGCGCCGGCATGGTGAGCGCCTTCATGAACACGGCCGGACAAATCGGCGGCGCGTTCAGTCCGATCATCGTATCGCTGGTATTGAAGTATTTCTCGAGTTGGGATGCGCCGTTGTATCTGACCGGCGTTTTGTACGGGCTCGGCGGATTGTGCTGGCTACGGATCGATGCTTCGAAGCCCCTCTGGCCCAGCCCTGCCGAACCGGCTGCCGAGATGGCCGCACCTCGGCGCGCACAGCCCGCATCCCCAAAAGCCTGAAGCCAGGCGGATTGTACTCAGCCATCTGGGTAACGTCAATCCCGCACCACACGCAGCTTCAGGAAGTGCGTGGCGCAGGAAATACACGGGTCGTAGTTGCGAATGGCCTGCTCGCATTCCAACGTGAGCCGGTCCTCGGGCAGGGACAGATTCTGCTCCACCAGTTGCCACAGGTCCGCTTCGATGGTCTTCAGGTTCTGTGAGGTCGGCGGAATGATCTTCGCTTCCTTGATCAAGCCTTCGGAGTCCACGACGTAGCGATGATACAGAATGCCGCGGGGCGCTTCCGTGCAGGCGCAGCCAGTTCCCTCCCGGGGAGTGAACTCCACCGCCGGCCGCTCGGGCATCTCGTAGGCGTCGATGATCCGAAGCGCTTCGTCGCAGGCGTAAAGCGTCTCCACCGCGCGGACAATGATGCTCTTGAAAGGATTCCTGCAGGCCACGCCAAGGCCCGCCTCGCGCGCGGCCTCCTGCGCCAGAGGTGAAAGCAGGTCGTAGTTCAGGTTGTACCGGGCGAGGGGACCAACGAAGTAGGGCCCCCGCTTGTTGTGGACGGAGTGGAGCGCGTTGGAGTGCTTGACGTGCTCCTCGGTGAAGTGGTCCTCGAAATGGCGGACCTCGATATCCAGGCCTTTGTTGGAAACCAGCCGTCCTTCATTGAACGGGTACTCGGCCGGCGCGCGGAGGGCGACGAATTCGTAATCCCGCTCGAAGTCGGGGAACGGGAGGCCGGCAGTCCAGCGCACCGTCTCGATCGCGGCGTCCCGGGCCCACAACAGGCGCTCGCGGAGAGCCGCGAAATCGCGTTTGGCCGGCGCCTTGTAGAACCCCCCGAGGCGCACGTTGACCGGATGAATCTCCCGGCCTCCGAGCAGCGTGACAATCTCGTTGCCGGCTTTCTTCAACTGCAGCCCGCGCTCGACCGCGGCCTTGTGGTCGCGCGACATGGCAATGCCATCGTCGTAGCCGAGAAAGTCCGGGGCGTGCAGCAGGTACACGTGCAGGGCATGGCTTTCGATCCACTCGCCGCAATAAATCAGCCGGCGGAGTTCGCGAAGCTGGCCGCCGACGGTCAGGCCGTAGGCCTGCTCAATGGCGTGCACGGCGCTCATCTGGTAGGCGATCGGGCAGATGCCGCAAATGCGAGCCGTAATGTCGGGCGCTTCGGCGGCCTCGCGGCCGCGAAGGAATCCTTCGAAGAAGCGCGGAGGCTCGGGAATCGCCACCTTCACATCGCGAACGCGGCCATCGCCGATCCGAACGTGCAGTTCACCCTCGCCCTCCACGCGGGCCAGGGTCTCCACTCGAATGGTCTTGCTTTTCATGACAGCGGCCCCCCACTTGCGGGCCGTTCGTGCGATTCGCTCTCCCGCCGGAAGACGTCCGCGCCGGCGTTGAAACTGCGGAAGGCGCGAAGGATCCCGCCGTCGGACACGCCCAACTGCGACCAACCGGCACTCAGCGCGGGCGGGTTGGCCGACTCTTTCGGGCCGAAGCATCCGTAACAGCCCCGGGCGTAGGCCGGGCAGATCGCGCCGCAGCCCGCCTGGGTCACGGGTCCGAGGCACGGCGTTCCCTGGGCCACCATCACGCAAACGGTCTGGCGCAGCTTGCACTCGACGCACACGCTGTACGTCGGAATCACCGGCTTGCGGTTGTTGAGCAACGCGCTGATCACTTCCACCAACTGCCGCTTGTTGATCGGACAGCCGCGCAACTCGAAATCGACGAACACGTGCTCGGCGATCGGCGTGGACTTGTTCAGCGTCTCGATGTACTCAGGATGAGCGTAGACGATCGAGAGAAATCCTTTGACATCCTTGAAGTTCCGAAGAGCCTGGATGCCGCCGGCCGTGGCGCAAGCGCCGATCGTCACCAGGTATCGCGACTGGCGCCGCACCTGGTGGATGCGCTCGGCGTCGTGGGGCGTGGTGATCGAGCCTTCGACCAGCGAGAGATCGTACGGACCCTTGAGCACCGCCCGGGTCGCCTCCGGGAAGTTGGCGATTTCGACCGCGCCCGCCACGGCCAGCAACTCGTCCTCGCAGTCGAGGAGCGACAACTGGCAGCCGTCGCAGGAGGCAAACTTCCACACAGCGAGCTTTGGTTTCTTGGTGGGCATGGTTCAAACCTCCCGAATCGCCAGCCAGTTCTTGACCCGGTCGTAGGGAAATACCGGTCCGTCGCGGCAGACGAACATCGGGCCGAACTGGCAGTGACCGCAAGTGCCCACGCCGCATTTCATGTTCCGTTCCATCGACACATACATGCGGTCAAGCGCAACGCCTCGCTTTTCAAGTTCGAGCACGGCAAAGCGCATCATGATCTCCGGCCCGCACAGCATCGCCATGGCGCTCAATGGGTCGAACGGAGCCTTGGAGATGAGGTTGGTGACGACACCGACGCTGCCGCGCCAGGGGGCGATCGCCCGGTCGACCGTCACGTACACTTCGAGGTCGAACCGGGCCCTCCACCGCTCGAGTTCCTTGCGGAACAGGATGTCTTCGGGGGTGCGGGTACCGTAGAGAAGCACGACTTTGCCATAGAGATCGCGGCGGGACAGAATGCGGTAGAGCGCCGGCCGCAACGGCGCCAGGCCAATCCCGCCGGCGACAATGATGACGTCGCTGCCCTCGGCGGCCTCAACCGGCCACGAAACGCCGTAGGGGCCGCGGACGCCGATCACACTGCCGCGGCGAAGGCCTTGCATCACCTTCGTTACGGCGCCCACCGCACGAGTAGTGTGGACCAGGCTGGCCGGCTTGTCCGGATCGCCGCTGATCGAGATCGGCACCTCACCGACGCCGAAGACGTACAACATGTTGAACTGCCCCGGCAGGAAACAGAAGGGCTGGTCACCCTCCGCCGGAACCATCTCCAGGGTAAAGGTATCGTCGGTTTCCTGAAGGTAGCGTTCCACCCGGAACAGGGCGGGAATCATGGTACTGGCCACCTTCGTCGAGGGCGCGTCAAGCGTGCACGGCATACACGTCCACCAGTTGCAGACAAGTCGCCTCGAGGCGGTCCGCGATAATGGTCGAGAAGCGCCTCAGCAACTCGTAGCCGAGACGCGGGTCGTTCTCGCATTTCTCCCGGAGGCACCTGCCATCCAAGGCAAAGGCCCGCGTGAGTTCGAGCGCCCTTGCATCAAAACGCCAGCGGTGCGGAGGCACGAGCCAAGACCAACCCAGCAGTTCACCCTCCCCGATCGTCTGAATCATGATCGGGCCTTTGGTCGGCGGGAAGATCTCCAATGCCGCCTTTCCCTGCCGGATCAGATAGAATTTATCCGCTTCCTCACCCTGCTTGCAGATGAACGCCCCGGCGTCAAACCGGATATTGGAGGCGCACCCGACCAGCAGATGGATGTGCTGAGGATCCATGCCGGCGAAAAACGGATGCTCAGATAGAATTCGTTCCAACGTCTCCATGGACTTGCTCCCGTCTGTATTCGGTTGCCCGGATCGCGCGGACCTCTTCCGTCAGATCGATGCCCGCCGGACACCAGGTGATGCAGCGCCCGCAGCCGACGCATCCCGACGCGCCGAACTGTTCGATCCAGGTGGCGAGCTTATGAGTCAACCACTGGCGGTAGCGCGCCTTGACGGACTGGCGCACACTTCCGCCGTGGATATACGAAAAGTCGGCAGTGAAGCAGGAGTCCCAACGCCGTCGGCGTTCGGCCGTGCTTCCGGTGAGGTCGGTCGTGTCGTCAATGGTGGAACAGAAGCAGGTGGGACACACCATCGTGCAGTTGGCGCAGCTCATGCAGCGCTCGGCCACCTGGTCCCAACGCGGATGCTCATAATTGCGGTAAAGCAGGGGCTGGATGCCGTCGGTGTCAAGTGTCCGGCCCATCCCGGAAGCGATCGCGGCTTCGGCCGACGCAAGTTCTTCGTCCGTAGCTTCGCTGCTGCCGAGCGAAGCCAACAGGGCCGCGCCCTGTTCAGTTCCCGTCCGAACGACGAAATAATGGCGGGAGGCGTCGACCACTTCGGTCAACGCCAGGTCAAAGCCCTCGCCGGCGCGAGGACCTGTGTTCATCGATTCACAAAAGCACGTACCCCCGGCTCGCCCGCAGTCGACAGCCACGATCAGGACGTCACGCCGCCCGGTCTGGCCGCTCGTATCCGGAGGTTCGGCCATGCCGAACACCTTTTCCTGGATTGCGAGCGCGCCCAGTTCACAGCTTCGGACGCCCAAGAAGGCGAGCTTCGCCTCCTTCACCTCTCCGGCTGTGATTCGCAGGCTGCCTTCGTTACGCGCCGCCCGCCACAGCAACGCTTGCGGCGGGTGCAGGAACTTCTTCCACGATTGCGGTCCCACGGTGAAATTGAACAGCGCCTGACCGTCGCGTCTCAGGCGGTACGCGCCTGGCTGCTGCTCATCACTCCATCCGGCTGGTAGATCCGATTCCGACGTGACTTCGTCGTAAACAATGGCTCCGTCTCGGACGACAGGCCCTACCACGCAATAGCCTTCGCTTCGCAGCGTCGCGATCAGCCGGCCGATGTCGCCGCGGCCGATCGTCACAGGCCTTGCCTGGCTGGCCCCCGGTGAGCACATGTCCGAAGAAGACATGCAAACACCACCCTTTCCAAGCGCCCTCAGTGTACGGCATCCGCGAACAAAATGGAATCCCTCTGTCGCCGATTCAGAACTCAATTTTTTCGGATGGAAGGATGTGCCGGATGTGACCCTGGCCTTGCGCGTTTTGCCCCACTCGGCGTACCTCTCGACGCCTATTCTGAAACCAAATTGATCGGCTGGCCATGGGCTGGAACTGCATCCTCTCGTGGCGCGCCACGTGCAGGACTACGGCTAGAGGCCGTTCCCGGCGGTCCTGCGAGGATCTCTATGTGTCTGGCTGTTCCAGGGCGGATCGTCAGCGTCACCGACTCCGAGGGAATTCCCACCGGCAAGGTGGAGTTCGGCGGCGTCACCCGCGAGGTGTGTCTCGGCTTTGTTCCCGAGGCGGTGGTCGGCGACTACGTGATCGTCCACGTGGGCTTCGCCATCAGCCGCGTCGATGAAGCGGAAGCCCTCGCCAGCTACGAGTTGCTGGAGAAACTCGACCTCCTGGAAGATGGCGGCGGAGGCGGGCCATGAAGCATGTCGACGAGTACCGCGACCCCCATGTCGCCCGGTCTCTCCTCGCACGAATTCACGCGAAGACAACGCGGCCGTGGGTCCTCATGGAGATCTGCGGCGGGCAGACCCATTCCATCATGCGGTATGGCCTCGATGAGCTGATTCCCTCGCAACTGGAACTGGTTCACGGCCCGGGCTGCCCGGTGTGTGTGACGCCCATCGAACTGATCGACAAGGCAGTCGAGATCGCGTCCCGGCCGGAGGTGATCTTTGTTTCGTATGGGGACATGCTGCGAGTACCAGGCTCGAAGACGGACCTGTTTCGCGTCCGTGCGTCGGGCGGCGACGTGCGGATTGCCTACTCGCCTCTCGATGCGATCAAATTGGCGCGCGCGAATCCTTTGAAGCAGATCGTCTTCTTCGCCGTCGGGTTCGAGACCACGGCCCCACCCAACGCGATGGCCGCGTGGCAGGCGCGGGAACTGGACTTGCGGAACTTCTCGCTTCTGGTCTCCCATGTTCTGGTGCCGCCGGCCATTCGCACGCTGCTCGGTTCCCCGTTCAACCGGGTCCAGGGGTTGATCGCACCCGGCCACGTCTGCACCATCACCGGCCTCCGCGACTACGAGGATTTGTGCCGCGACTACCGTGTGCCGATCGTGGTTGGCGGCTTTGAGCCGGTCGACCTGCTGGAAGCGATCCTGATGCTGGTGAGCCAACTCGAAGAGGCCCGGGCGGAGGTGGAGAACCAATACGCCCGGTCGGTCGACCGTCAGGGCAACGTGCGCGCGCAGTCGATGGTGGAAACGGTGTTTGAAACCTGCGACCGGAATTGGCGCGGCGTTGGCCCCATCCCGTCGAGCGGCCTGCGCCTCCGTAAGGCGTTCGCGGCGTTTGATGCCGAGCGGGTTTTTGGATTGACGGCCTCCGGGGCTCAGGAACCGGCGGAATGTATCAGCGCGCAAGTTCTGACAGGCCGGAAGAAGCCGCTCGATTGTCCCGTCTTTGCGACCCGATGCACTCCGGAAACGCCGATGGGCGCTCCCATGGTTTCCTCCGAGGGCGCGTGTGCGGCCTACTATCACTACCGCCGCCGCGAGGTGAGGGCCTGACATGAGCGATAGCCTGCCTACCCTCGTGTGTCCCGCGCCCCTCACCGGCAGCGACTGCGTCCTGCTGGGCCACGGAAGCGGCGGCAAGCTGTCGGCGCAATTGGTGGCCGGACTGTTTCTGCCCCTGCTGAAGAACCCGGTTCTCGACCGCCTGGATGACCAGGCGATCATCGAAGTCAATGGAACGCGACTGGCGTTCACCACGGATTCCTTCGTGGTGAAGCCCCTGTTCTTCCGCGGCGGCGACATCGGCTCTCTGTCCGTACATGGCACGGTGAACGACCTCGCCATGGGAGGGGCTATGCCGTTGTGCCTCAGCGCCGCCTTCATCCTGGAAGAGGGCTTCCCGATGAGTGACCTGCGCCGCATCGCCGAATCCCTCGCGGCGTCGGCCGCCGCCTGCGGCGTGGCGGTGGTGACAGCGGACACGAAGGTAGTGGAGAAGGGCAAAGGCGACGGCGTCTTCGTCAATACAACCGGCATCGGTATCGTGCGAGAGGGAGTGCGGCTGTCCTCCGGCCAGGCACGGCCGGGCGACGTCATCCTGTTGAGCGGATCGATCGGAGATCACGGGATCGCCATCCTGGCCGAGCGGGAAGGGATCGAGTTTGAAACGACGCTGACGAGCGACACCGCGCCGCTGCATCGGCTGGTCTCGACCATGCTCGACGCGCATCCCGCGATTCACTGCCTGCGCGATCCGACCCGCGGCGGCGTGGCCAGCACGCTGAATGAGATTGCGGCCAAGTCCCAGGTGGGCATGCGGATTGCCGAGAACTCCCTGCCGATCCGGGAGGAAGTGCGCGGCGCCTGCGAGATGCTCGGCCTGGATCCGCTGTATGTCGCCAACGAAGGAAAGCTCATCGCCATCGTAGCTCCTGAAGCCGCGCCGGCGGTGCTGGCGGCCATGCGCTCCCATCCGTATGGTCTGGATGCGCGGGAGATCGGCGTCGTGACCGAAACCAATCGGGGCATCGTGCTCCTGGAGACGGTGCTCGGCACCGCGCGAGTGGTCGACATGCTGTCGGGCGATCAGCTTCCCCGGATCTGTTAAGGTGACGAGCAATGAGGATCTTGAGCCCGATGTTGCTCGTAGAGGTCGCATACCTGCGACCCTCCGGCCGCAGTGCCGCCTCCGCTGCCCCTGGGTCGGCCATGAACGCTCTCGAGATGCCGTCGTTGACCGGCGCGCCCTGCGATCACCGCCATGCATGAAATGGGCATCGCGCAGTCCATCCTGGAGACGGCCGAAGAGACTCTGCGGGCGCATCCCGGCGCCAGATTGGCCCGGGTGAATGTGCGGGTCGGCGAACTCGCCGGAATCGATCGCGAGTCCCTGTCTTTCTGTTTCGACGTACTCACTCGCGACACGGCCCATGCAGGCGCCGTCCTGGAGGTCGACTGGCGTCCGCTGGCTCATCAATGCCTGGCCTGCGAACGCGAGTTCACGGTCGTTCAGTGGAAACTCGAATGCCCGGCGTGCGGAAGCGCACAGACCCGCCTTCGCAGCGGCGACGAACTGGAAGTCGCCTATTTGGAATTGGAGGAACCGTGAGTGAAAGGGTGCAGGAGAAGGTCGAGCGGCGAGTCCTCAATGAGAACGACCGGATCGCCGCGGAGTTGCGCCGCCGCTTTCAGGAGCGGGACATCCTCTGCCTGAACTTCATCAGCTCTCCCGGCGCGGGAAAAACGACGCTGCTCGAAAAAACCCTGGCCGGCTTCAACCCCGTCGACCGGGTCGCCGTGTTGACCGGCGATATCCAGACCGATAATGATGCCCGCCGCCTGGCCGGCTACGGGTTTCCGGTTCAGCAGATTACCACCGCGGGAGCGTGCCACCTGGACGCGCGGATGATCGAGCGGGCGCTCGGCGCCTGGGATCTGGACCAGATTCAGGTGCTCCTGATCGAAAATGTCGGCAACCTGGTGTGCCCGACCAGCTACGATCTCGGCGAAGAGGCGAAGATCGTGATCCTGAGCGTGGCCGAAGGCGACGACAAGCCGTTGAAGTATCCGGGTATCTTCCACCGCGCCCAACTCATGATTCTGTCGAAGATGGACCTGCTGCCGTACGTGCCGTTCGACAAGGAAGCCGCGATCGCCAATGCGCGCCGCGTGCATCCCGGAATGGAGGTCATCGAGTTGTCCAGCACCACCGGTGAGGGACTCGACCGCTGGCGGCGTTGGCTGGCGGCGCGCCGCGCGCGGCACAGCACCGCGGCCGTTTGAAACGGATGCCCCCCGGCCGGCGCCTCGGGAACTCCAGCAGCCACTAGCCGCCCGGGCGAATTCCAGCCTGCCGCAACATTTTGGCCATCTTCTGCAGCACAGCTTTGTGGATCTGGGACGCACGGCTTTGGTGGATGCCGAGGATTCGGCCGACCTCTCTCATTGGAATCTCTTTGCCGTAGTAAAGGGCGAGCATCTTTTGTTCCCGTTCCGGCAGCCGCGTGACCACGTTGGCAAGCTGCCGGCGTTTCTCGTTGCGGACGTACTGGCTGTCGGGCCGGTTTTCGGCTCTGTCCGGGATATCCCGCGGAGCGGCGTCCGGATCGTGAAACGGTGCGGGTGTCCCGACATGAATAGGCGGGAAATCCGCCTTCATCCGGTACCATTGCTCCGGGGTGACGCCCAGTTTGGCCGCGATTTCGGCGTCGGTAGGGGCACGTTGAAGGGTGCAGGAGAGTTCGCGCACTGCATCGTCAACCTGCCGCTGACGACGCCGATGGTCACGAGTGGCAGAATCCAGCTCGCGCAGGCTGTCGAGGATCGCGCCCCTGATCCGGTGTTTTGCGTACGCACCAAAGGACGTTTCTTTGGCTCGGTCGAACTTTCTTCCGGCATCGATCAAGCCAACGGTTCCGGCTTGAACCAGATCGTCGAGGTCGATATGGCCCGGCAGCCGCTGGCGGATTTGGGAGGCAATCGCCGTGACCAATGGCAGATGCTGCACGACCAGATTATTCCGTTCAGCCAAACGGCCGGGTGAGGGAGTGTCAGCAACACTGGCTTGCATGGGGATGGTCCTTGGCGTCAGAACCGGTCTGTCCGATCCGTGGGAGGAACCTTGCGGGCCGAAAGCAAATCGTGCACGGCGCTACGTATCTTTTCCAGATCCAGCGGCTTCTGGAACACCTTGGCGGCTCCCAGGTGCTGCGCAATCCGAAGCAGATTGTCCGCCTCGAACATCCCTGACATCGCGATGATCGGGACGCCGCGAAATCCCAGCCTGAGCGCCTGGATGGTTTCGATGCCCTCCCTGTCCGGCATCGCGAGATCCGTAATGACAAGGTCGACGCGTGTCTCCTCGCAGAGCCGCAGCGCCTGGAGGCCGTTCGATGCCTCGACGGCAGCATATCCGGCGTGCTTCAGTACGTCGCACAGGAGGTTTCGAACGGACAAGTCATCGTCCACCACGAGGACGACAGGCAACTCGCGCCGGTTGTCCAACACGTCACGTACTTTTCGGGCCAGTGTGTCGGCGGAAAATGGCTTGGCCAAAAACGCCACTCCGGGTTCGAGAATGCCGTGGCGCACGATCGCGTCGTCGGTGTATCCGGAGATGTACAGGACCTGCAGATCGGGGCGATCGAGCAGAAGCTGGCTGGCAATGGATCGTCCGCTCCCGCCGGGCATCACCACATCCGTGATGAGCAGGGCGATGCGTCCCTCAAAAGCCGCGGACTTGCTGGCCGCATCGCGGCCGTTGGCCGCCTGGATGACCTCATACCCCAACACAGCGAGCGTTTCGGCGACATATTCGCGGACGGCGTCGTCGTCTTCGACGAGGAGGACGGTCTCGTCACCACCTGGCAAGGGGACCGGGTTGGACGGCCGCGACAGATCGTAAGGCCTGGGAGCCTCGGCGAGAGGAAGATAGATCTTGAAGGTAGTGCCGGCGCCCGGTTCGCTATAGACCCAAATGTATCCGTCGCTTTGACGGATGACGCCATGGACCATCGCCAAACCAAGCCCGGTACCGGCTTCTCCCGTTTTCGTCGTGAAGTACGGTTCAAAAATGCGGACCCTGGTGGCGGCCGACATACCGATGCCGGTATCCGTCATGGCTAGCAGCACATAACGTCCGGGTCTGACTTCGGCGTGGGCGCTCGCGTAGGGCTCGTCGAGTTCGACAATGGCGGTCTCGATCGTCAGCTTGCCTCCAAGAGGCATCGCGTCCCGTGCGTTGACCGCGAGGTTGATGACCACCTGCTCCAATTGCGTCGGATCCACCTTCGTGTGTCCGTTTCCCGCGTCGAGGTGAAAGGCGATGTCGATGTTCTCGGGCAGCAGCCGCCGCACGATGGGTTGAATGTCCAAAACGGCAGCATCGAGGTTCACCTTGACCGGCTGGAGGATCTGACGGCGGCTGAACGCCAGAAGCCTTCGCGTGAGCGAAGCTGCCTGCTGGCCAGCCTTGCAGATGGCGCGCATTTCCTTTTCCGGAGACTCGCCAGGCGCCTGACGCGCGACCAGGAGATCCGCATATCCGTTGATCACGGTGAGGAGATTGTTGAAATCGTGGGCGATCCCTCCGGCCAATTGGCCGATCGCCTCCATTTTCCGGGCCTGGTGCAGTTGCTCTTCGGTCCGCTTGCGCTCCGTGATGTCGCGGGCGACCCACAGGACCGCGGCGTCTCCAAGGGGCGTAACACTGCCTTCGAACCACACTTCGCGGTCGCCGATCGCCAAGGGATACTCGATTCCGTGGCTCCGGTTCTCCTCGAGTGCTTGCTGGATGTGCGCCAGGAAAAAGTCCGCTTCCTGGGTCCGGAAGACCTCGTGTACGGTCTTGCCAAGCAATTCCTCGGGAGGCCAATAGAGGACTCCAGGAGCGGTAGGTGCGACTTTCAGATAGCGCCCCTGAGAGTCGAGAACCAGAACGAGATCCGTGAGCGCTTCAAAAAGAGCGTGCAGTTCGGCATCCGAAACGCACCTTGATCCGCCTGAGTTCGATGCCGTCGGCGGGCATCCCGCCGGGGTTATCTTCCACATGAGTCCAGCATGCGACGGACGAGGATGGCTGGAGTATCGGCGGAACTCGGATAATGGAGTCCTACACCTTCCGGTGGTGCTGTCGGTGTCCGCCCTACATGGCGTCAGATGACAAGACGGTTCTGGAAGGCGTAGCGTGTAAGTTCCGCGTTGGTTTTCATGAACATCTTCTCCAGGATGCGGGCGCGGTACGTGCTGATGGTCTTGTCGCTCAGGGCAAGCTGGTCCGCAATCTCGCCCACAGTCTTTCCGGACGCAATCAACAGCAGAACTTCCATCTCGCGATCAGAAAGGGTTTCGTGAGGCGGGCGGCTATCATCCCGCGAAATGTCGACAACGAGCCTTTCGGCGAGAGCCGGGCTGACGTAGCGTCCGCCGCCGGACACTTTTTCCATGGCCTTCCGCAACTCCGCCCGGGAGCTGCCTTTCGTGATGTAGCCTGCTGCTCCCGCCTTGAAGGCGCGACGCGCATATTGTTCTTCCGAGTGCATGCTGAGGACCAGCACGGGGAGCTTCGGGCGTGCCTGCTTGAGCTCCTTCAGGACTTCGAGCCCGCCTCTGCCGCCGAGCGAGAGGTCGAGCACCGCCAGATCCCAATCCTGCTCGTACGCCAGGCGGAGCGCTTCCGCGGCGGTGGCGGCTTCGCCAAACTGAATGGCTCCAGCACGGTCGTCAAAAATTCTCTTGACCCCGTCCCGAACGACTTCATGATCGTCGATTAGCAGAACGCTCTGGATCTGTCTTTCAGGCATGCGGCACGGGCACACTCACCCGTACTGTGGTTCCCTCGCCCGCTTTCCCAGCGATGGAGATTGTACCGCGGGCCAGCCGGGCGCGCTCCGACATCCCCAGAAGTCCCAGGGACGATTCGCTGGTCATATCCTCTTCCGAGATCCCTTTCCCGTTGTCTTCGACGATCAGCGTGAACCGTCCGGTATCCTGCGACACCGTGATCTCGACCGCGGTCGCCTCGGCGTGGCGAAGGATATTCGTGAGCGCTTCCTGAAATATCCGAAACACGGCGGTTGACTGCCTGTCGTTCAGACCGGCGGTTTCGACGAAAGACTTCCACAGGATGGGAATCCCAGTCCGCTCTTGAAACTGCTGGCCATGCCAGTGGAGCGCTTCGACCAGTCCGAGGTCGTCCAAGACGCTCGGCCGCATTTCCGATGCGATTCTTCGAACGGTTTGGAGAGTGGTATCGGCCAGCTCCGCCATCTGGTTCACCCTCTCGCGAAGCGCCCCCGCGCGGGACTGACTCACCGGTTGCGTCAGTTCGTTGCTCAGGCCTTCGAGGTCCAACTTTAGGCCCGTAAGAGCGGAGCCAAGCTCATCATGGATCTCGCGTGCGATCCGCGCCCCTTCTTCTTCACGAGCCGTGAGCACTTTTTCCGACAACTCGCGGAACTGGTGTTCGCTGAGCCGAAGAGCCGCCTCGGTCTTCTTGTGTCCGATGATCTCGTTCTTGAGATCCTCGTTGGCCAGTCCCAGGGCGATCGTCCGCTCCTGGATTCGCCGTTCCAGGGTCTCATTCAACCGCTTGATTTCGGCTTTAGCCTCAATCAACTCCGAGGTCTCCAGAACCTGCCAGTCCCCGTTGCGCTTCGCCATCACAAAGTCATGGCTGCGGGCGACATCGAGCAACTCCGCGCCGGTGCGGACGCCAATCGGATAAGTGCAACAAACGATCATCCGTGTGCCCGCCAGCGCATTTTGGAGCCGGGCCTCGTACTCCGCAAAGGCCGCCCAATCCCGGTCCGTGAGCCACGCCTCGTTGCCGTTTACTCTCATTCCGGCGTACCCCTGGGACAGAGCCTGATCGAGCTTCCGCTTCCAATCGTCGATGACCCGCCCAAGATCGAACACTCCCCCCTTCAAGTACCACTCGTCGTGCGGGATGATCTCGATGTTTCCCGCATCGAAATGGACATCGGCTTCGGGAATCGCGCTCTCGAGAGCCGCTCGCGCCTCGAATTCAACGAGGGGATCGAAGACAACCCACATGCAGAATTCGTTGTTCTCGAGTCCGGTTCTGAAATAGGGGACCAGAATGTCAACAAGGTCGGCCTTCGTCTCGTAGAAGTGACAAAAGTGCGAACCCCAGGGAAGAGCGCCGACCGCCTGGATGCCCGTCGGCCGCAGCTCGTGGGTTTGGCCCGGGGTTGTCAGAGTAGTCTGCCCTCCCGTCTGTCTCCCGGGTCAGGCGGAGTGAGACGACCACCGCCACCGGCGGTGCACATCATAGCACTTTCAATCGCGGCGGCCGTCGGTCTGTCGAGTCGGTGTCACGAATCGGCGACGGAAAGGCGCCGGCCGGGCATGGTCGCCGCACCCTACGTTTCCAGCGCCTGAGAAACCTCGTCAAGCCAGACCACCATCTCCGCCGTCGCGTCGATCCAGCTCATGAAGTCCGGCTTCCAGGCGCCATCCGCGGCCTGGCTGGCAATCAGGTTGCGGCCCACCCGCTCGGCGGTCTGGCGATACGTCTCCTTTCCCGTCAGCCGGTAGAGTTGTGAGGCCGCCCAAGCGACCTTCCCTGCCCGCAGCGATCGGAACTGCGTCTCGCAGGCCACCTCGCATTGGCGCATGTACGCCTCGGCCAGATCGAGCCAGCGCGATTCGCCGGTGGCGCGGTAGAGGCTGGCCAGAAAGCCGCCCGCGATCCCGGGATTGAAGAAGAACTCGTCCCGGTCGCGAGAGGGATCGAGCACGAAGCGGATTTCTTCCTCGGGGGGATACTGAGTGTGGAGCCCGGTTTCCCGGCTGTAGACCGCATAGAGACGCGCGGGATAGTCCGGCTGGAGATGCATCAGGCGCTCGAGCCAGCGGCCTGCGCCCCGCGCCACCTCCAGGCGGCTGGCATACAACATCGACTGGCCCGCGCCGCAGGTGACCCAAAGGTCCTGAAGAACCTCGGGGCCGGACTCGCTCATGCTCGAATAGAACCCGCCGCTGTCGGCATCCCACGAGCGTGCCACAAAGGCGGCGCCGCGCTGCGCGAGGTCGAACATTCCCATCCGCTGCGCGCCCTGAATCACCCAAACGTTGTAATACGTGTGATAGTAGCCGCGGGTCTCTCCGGGCCGGGGGCCAATGTCGCCATCCGCCGACATTCCCTCCGCGCGGACCCAGTCCAGGAGCGAAGCGGCCTCCGCCGTCCGTCCCGTCACCAGAAAGGCGGCCGGCAGTTTGTAATACTCGCCCACCGATGCCAGAATCTCGTCGCGGTTGGCGCGGAAGCGCTCCGCGAGGTAGGCTCCGCCGCGGTCACGGGCTTGCTGAAAAATTCGTTCCATGGTTCGTGTCCGGATTGTCTCACGAGCGCCTTGGCTCATCCACTTCGGGCGTCTAGACTGAGAACAGAGGACGCCATGGACAGCCACTCAGCGGGACTCGAACGGCGGATGGAAGGGCGGGTGCTCCGCCTGACCCTCAACCGGCCGGAAAAACGGAACGCCCTCGGCCTGGCCACTTGCCGCGCCCTGGTCGATGCCATCGAAGACTCCATGCACGAAGACTCGACTGGGGCTGTGCTCCTGGACGCCGAAGGCCCCGCATTCTGTTCCGGCATGGACCTAGGCGAGATGTTCACGCCGGAGGCACGCCAGCTTGCCCATGTTCACGAGCAGTTGTTCACGCTCGTCGCTCGCGCCACCAAACCGATCGTCGCCGCGGTGCAGGGGCCGGCCCTGGCCGCGGGCATGGGCTTAGCCGCCAACGCCCACATCGTCCTGGCCGCGGAAGATGCGCAGTTCGGCCTGACCGAGATTCGAATCGGTTTGTGGCCGTACATTGTCTTCCGTTCGATCGCGATGGCCATCGGCGAGCGCCGCGCGGTGGAACTGAGTCTCAGCGGCCGCCTGATCGATGCGGCCGAGGCGAAACAGATCGGGCTGGTCTGCGAGGTGTGCCCGGCCGCGGAACTCCAAGGTCGGGCAGAGACGCTGGCCCGTGCGCTTGCGGAATCCAGTCTGGAAGCGGTCCGCTCCGGACTGTTGTTCGTTTCCGAAAGCCGGGGCCGCAGCCTGGTGGAGGCCGGCCACACCGCGTTCCGGTTCCGTGAGGAATCGTTCCGCAGCCCCGATTTCATCGAAGGGGTCAAGGCGTTCCGCGAAAAGCGCGCTCCCCGGTGGCCGTCGCTGGCAGAGTAGCCTCCGGCAGAAGAAAACATGCAGACGGCTTGACCTGATTCGCCCGAGGTGATTCGAACCTCTGACTTTTGGTCTCACTCCCGAACAACACGTGTTCTCCGCCCAAGGGAGATGGCACGATTCCTGGGCACCCGCGCGTATCTTTAAGTGCGGCCTTGAGGCGACAAACGTTGCACTATTTGCACCAACCATACATCGGGTCTCAACACATTGAGATCTGTGTAACCGAAAGTCAAAAGAGCTTGAAATGAGACTGAGGGCGATCTTGGGGTTGCTTTTTGAAGGATTCCAGCCGCCAACAACGTTTAAGTCTTTCAGTGCGGCGAAGTCTCAGTGCGGTATTGACAATCTGTGCTGGGTCGGATATTACACCTACTGGGCGCTGGCTCCGCCTGGCCTATGCAACACCAATCAGGCATGCTTCGATGATGCATGTTCAACCGACGCTTGTAGGTTCGCGTAGAACATTTATCTGGCAGGAGGTGCTGTCTGCTGAGGCGTTTTGGAGAAGCGCGATAGCCGGATGGGCTCAGTTCTTTCCGGGCACATCGATGATCGACGCAAACGACAGCCCTTGGTCTCAGGCGAATTTGGAACAACGATCGGCATGGTCCCCCAACGGGCACACGATTGTGAGGGTGGAGCAGGCCTTTTCCATCAGGGGTTACGGAGGAATCAGCGTGCCGGCGGCTTACTTGGATCCGGGCAAGATTCTTGCGATCGATCGAGGGGCAACGCGCGATTATCTCGCACAATCTTAGATTGAAATAAATCGGCCATTTTCGAACGCGAAGGAGGAAATATGGCGCAGGATCGATTTGGACCCGGGGATCTGGGAACGGAACTGACTCTCATCGCAAAACGAAACCGCGCGGCTGCGGAACGTGCAAACGCTCTGCGGGAGCGCATGACCGGTTTGGAACAGGACGGCGCGGCGCGGGTGGCGCTGTGGCGGGAGCATCGGAACGTGCTGGTTGCGGAGCGGCAGCTGGTAATCAGCGACCGTGAGGCTTTGGACCGGATCCGGCCGGCCATCGGCGAGGAAGCTGTGCCGTTCGACATGGGCCTCTTGGACGAGGTTTCGGAGTCGCTGGATCACGCCGACGCGCGCGCTGCCGAGACCATGGCCGCCGCGATGCGCATCGAGGAGGGCCTGGCTCGCCTCACCGCCGGCATTGGAGGGGTGCGGGAAGGGTTGAATTCCATCCAGGAACGCCTGGAAAAGAATCACACCGCCGGGCAGGAGGCACGAGGGAAATCGTCAACGGACGGAAAGCTGGCGGTTGTGCAGGTGTACTTGGATCTGCTGTCGATCGAGAACGACTTGAACGAGATCCGCAAAGACCTCATCGAACTGATCCAGGATTGGAACCGCCTGATCCTCGAGATCATCGGCCGTAAACTGCTGGCGACGCAGGCGCTGTTGCTGGCGGTTGGAAAGCAGTCGATACTGAACAAGCTGCTCGTATTCCTGATCCCGCGCGGGCCCGCCGGTCCGATGGGCCCGATGGGCATGGCCGGTCCGATGGGCCCCATGGGTCCGATGGGCCCCATGGGTGTGGCAGGTCCGATAGGCCCGGCCGGTCCCGCGGGAGCGCCCGGGCCGCGTGGACCGCGGGGTCCGGCTGGGCCTCCAGGACGGACTGGTCCGTTCCTCGATTTGTCCGGTCCCGTGACCCTGGGAGCGGGACAAAGCGCGATCATCGGCTACACCAGTTCCGGGTTGAGCTACGTCGATCTCGAGTTTTCGACGGATCAGCAGACGTGGCTGGATCTGGCGCAAGGCGGTCCGATTCTGCTGCAACTGGGGATTGGAACTCTGACGGCACCCAGCTCCAAGTTCCTGCCGGCGCCCGACTTCGGCCTCGTCTGGCGTCCGGGCGGAGTCTCGGGGCGCGTGTTCGTTAGGGGTTTGGGCAAAAGCGCGTCCGGCCAGATCCTCGCCACCGATCTGATTTCGTTCGTTTTGTCCTGACCGAAGCCCGCATATCACCGCCGCACCGGCGCGCGCAGGTCCGCGCCGGTGCCCTCCATGAGCCAGTGGGAAAACGGGCCGGGTCACCGCTCCTGCTCGCGGACGGGTAGGTGTGTGAGCTTCGAAACGTTTTACAGCTCGTGCAAAACGACAAGTTTTGTGCAACCTAGAGAGCCACAACTGGCACGACCGCGAGAATCGCTCCAATCGATACGTCAAGGACAACCAGATCAAATGGAACCCGACGTTCCATGATTCCGGTTGCAGGCCGCAGAAGGAACGGCCTATTCTGAACGGAATGCGTTCGACCTGGTTGGCATTGGTGTCGTGTCTTACTGCCTGGCTGATCCCGCTGTCCTCACCAGCGAGCGGCGCCGGCGCCGTTCCGCTATCCGGTGAAGCGTCGGATCGCTGGATGCGGTGGCTGCTACCGCTGCCCCATGAGGTCCGGCTGGATCGAAAGATGGTGGTGCCCCGCGGACGCATCCGTGTAACCCTGCGTCCGGGCGCCGGACCCGTGGAACGGCAGGCGGCCGGCGAACTCTCTTCTATCCTTGGGGCAACGGACGGTGCGCCGCTGGTCACCATCCTGGTTGGGATTCAGGACAAGGCTTGGCCGCAAGGTGCGCTACCCGAGTCGCGGCGTCGGCGTTTGGAGAGTCTTCCCAACCGCGATCAGGCATACGCCATACTCCCCGCAGCGGACTCTGCGCTGCTGCTGACAGCATTGGATGGCAAAGGCGTCTACTACGCAGCCCGCACCCTGAGTCAGCTATTGGAAACTTCCGCCAGGCAGCAAAACGTCGACCTGCCGCTGGCCGAGATCACCGACTGGCCGGACCTGGAAGAGCGCGGGCTGTGGAATTTTCCCGACCCCGCAAATTGGGTGCCTTGGATGACATCGCTGAAGCTCAACTACGGAAAGATGTCGAACACGCAACTGAAAACCGTCGAGCGCGGCGGCAGAAACGGCGCGGTGATCGAGACGCCCCTGTACGAACTGGCGCGGCGGCAAGCCATGCAGTACATGCCCTACCTCATCCACCTGAACTTCCTGGACGCCAGCGGATTATTCCGGGCGTATCCGGAACTGGCTGGGCGTGGCGACGCGGCGCTGGCTGGGCGCTACTTCGCCCACAAGCGCGGCAGCCAGCATCGCGCACCGTTCGCGGCTCACCCGCAGTTTCAGAAGATCGTCCAGGAGTGGCTCGAGGACATGGCCGCGCAAGGCGTCGACGAGGTAAGTTGCTGGCTGTCGGAGCGGCCCGTCGAGGACCAGCGGCCGGAGACCACCGCCGTAGGCCAGTTCGTCCTGGAGGGGCGCGCCTTGGTGAATGCCTGGCGCGAAGTCCGTCAACGGCATCCGCGGTTCCGCATCCGGCTGTTCCTGTCCACGGTCACGACGGAACGCGACTATCGCGTGGTGGCGGAGGCTCCGCCGGAGGTTCGCATCGAGCGAGCCTGCGCCACCGCGCTCGAACGCGTCACGCACTTACCCCGCGATCTGTTCCGCTACCCGTTGCTGGACCACTATGCGGCCGAGGGCCGGTGGGTCGCGAGTTACGACGTGCCGATTGGCGCCAACGCCCGCGTCGACACCCCGGAATACAAAGTGCCCCAGACCTCAGTCCATCGGGTGCGCGACTATCTTGTCCAACTTTCGCAGCGCCGCTACCGGGGCGCCTATGGGATGCTCGCATGGTCCAGGAAGGCCCGTGAGACCTACGGTTTCAGCACCGCGGCGCTGGCTGAGTACGGTTGGAATCTGCATGGCCGCAATACACGCGCGTTTGCCACCGCCTGGGCGACTCGCGAAGGCATGGAGAATCCCGAAGCCTTCGGCGAGTGGTCGGAGATCATGGGCCCGATCGAATTCGATGTCTACGATTCGGAGTTCCCCATCGCCTATTCGTGGGGCAAGTTCATTCAGTTGATTCGGGAGCGCCGCCGGCCGTATTTGGGAGAAGGGGTTTTCCGCTACTACACGAGCCCGCGGGATTTCTCCGGAAAGATCGCCGCGTGCGACCGCGCCATGGCGATTGCCGAACGGTTCCAGAACCCCTATTTCGCCGATGAGACGCGGATCGTGCGATCCTATGTCCGGCTCGCGCAGTGGTTGTACGAGATCGCCGAACAGGTATCTCTCGACTCGCTGGAAACTCTCGCCAGCCAGGAGAAGCTCCGCAAATCGCTGCGAGGCTTGGAAGCCGCCGGGGACGAGAATACCGGCGCGATCCGCCTGTGGCGGAACCACCTCGGCCCCGCCGATTGGGATCGGCCGCCCGAGATCGACTCCTCCGTGCAGCGGGTTCTTGATGCCATCCAGGGCACGCGAACGACGGTCGCTGAGATCAAGGACTTTCTCGAAGGCAGGTACTTCTATTAGTATTAGTGTCGCCGCAAACCTGCGCTTCCTGGCGTTGGGAAGCCTGAGTTCAGGCCGCCCGGTAGATCAGCGCGTCATCGATGAAATGGCCGTTGATGACGTTCTTTGAGAAACGGATTCGACTGATGCCCGGACCGGTTCGGACACCAACCTTGAACAGGCGAACCAAGTCAGCTTCAGCCTCTAAGACGCCAATCATGGAAAGAGGTATTGCAGCCTCGCCTCCAAGTTCCTCGACTGCTCGCCGAATTTTTTCGTAGACCGATCGTGGTCCTTGAGCGCTTACTTCGGGTGAGGCGAACATCAAACGCCACTCGTTGATCTCCGGCACTAGGTACCACATGGCGGCCACAATGGGAATGCCGACCTGATCCAGCTTCGCCGTCAACTCCGCGCCCGAGCGGATCATAGTCTCCGTCAATTGTTCTCTTACCACTGCGTTTTCAGCCACGATAGAACTCCACTCGTCGGATCTGCGACGGCAATCTTCATGTCGCGAGCCTTCGCTTCTGAGATCGTATGATCGTACCGCGATGTCGCATCCCAGTCACGAACCATGTTCCAATTGATCTGAAACGCAGCGTCGTGGCTGGCCCTCTTCTCAAGGTCATCTTTGATGCCCGCGATTTGCAAGAGTTTGTCGAGGTTGTGCGTGTAGAAGGTATTGACGATCTTCATGTCGGGTACCTCGTCCTGCCGAAAATACTGTGCTGCGCAGGCTTTCAGCCCACATTCTATGGCGTAACCGAGGAGGTAGTAAGCAGCTCCCCATCTGTCGCCGCCCATCAAGACAAGAGCGTCCGCTAGACGCGCTTCGGCGAGCAACTGAAAGTCTGCCCGATTCATCGTTCGGCGGTAGGCTGCAACCGGATCAACAAACGCTGTGCCGTGCCGATGGGAATCCCTGGTAGCCTTGTGGCGCGCGCTAAAGAAAGCATCACATGAACAGTGTAGCGACTCAGACGAGGCGCTGGGGTCGGCTCATGCTCAAGCGTCCGTGAGCAACCAAACGCAGCCTGCCAGTGTCGGTTCTCCGACGTACACTGCGTCTTAGCGAATTACCGTCTTCGATCATTCTTCCCTGCAATACGACAAAGTCAAGCTGGCGTGTGGTTTTCCGAAAGTCGGCGCCGGACCTCGATCGGCCTCTCCGGCCGCAGATCAGACCCACAGCCTCAAGGCTTGTCAAGATCGGTCGAAGAACTTGCGTCCGGCAACGGGCCAAGCGAGGTTGGCCCTTCAGACGCAGAAGGCAAGGTAGTGAAACAAGGAGAGGGCTGGTACGCCCGGTAGGATTCGAACCTACGGCCTTTTGCTCCGGAGGCAAACGCTCTATCCGGGCTGAGCTACGGGCGCACTTCCTCTATGGTATGCTCGATTCCGCCTGCGGTCAAACGGGATCTGCTCGTAAGCCCGAGTGCGAGCCGCGGCAGATCAGCTCAACCACCTGAAGATTCATACCAGTACCATGCGTATTTCCGAAGTCCGTCTCCATCCGATCGCGATCGCCGATCCGCCCCTTCGCAGCTCCTACGGTCTGCACGCCCCCTTCGCGCTGCGGACGATCGTGGAGCTGATCTCGACCGACGGCATCACCGGGATCGCCGAAACGTACGGAGGCGATGGACCTCTCGGCGCCCTCGAAGCCGCAAAGCCGATGGTTCTCGGCCGCGACCCGTTCCGCCTCGCCGAGTTGCTCGCCGCTTTGCTGGGCACCGCTAAAAAGGTGGATGTCGCCGGAGGCGCGACCCAGACGTACCTGGTCCCCGGCGAGAATCCGCTCGACCAGCACATGCGCACGTTCGCCGCGCTTGAAATCGCCTGCCTCGATCTGATCGGCAAGGCCGTGGGCCGGCCCCTGTGCGACCTCATCGGCGGCCGCGCGCGCGACGAGGTGTCGTTCTCCGCTTACCTTTTCTACAAGCATGGCGGCGGAGGAGGCGTGGGTGACGATGCGCGCGAAGACGAGTACGGCGAGGTGCTCGACCCCAAGGCCGCCGTGCGCGAGTGCGGGCAGATGATCGCCCAATATGGCTTCCGCGAGATCAAGCTCAAGGGCGGCGTGCTCGATCCCGCCACCGAGGTGGCGACCATTCGCGCGCTGCGCGAGGAGTTCGGCGCGCGCTACCCTCTGCGCATCGATCCCAACTGCGCCTGGTCCGTCGAGACGTCCATTCAGGTGGGCCGCGACCTCAAGGACGAGTTGTCCGGCGAAGGCTACCTGGAAGACCCCTGTGCGACGCTCGAAGGGATGGGTGAGGTCCGGCGGAAGCTCCTTGCCGAGGGAATCGCAACCGACCTGGCCAGCAATGTCGCCGTCACCAGCTTCGCCGACGTCCCCGAAGCCAGGCGCCTGGACGCGGTCCAAATCGTACTCTCCGATCCTCACTACTGGGGCGGCTGCCGGCAGGTCCAGCTATTGGGGCATCTCTGCAGCGTGCTGGGCATGGGGCTCTCCATGCACTCCAACAGCCACCTGGGCGTCAGCCTGATGGCCATGACTCATGCCGCCGCCGCATCCCCTCATCTCACCTACGCCTGCGACACCCACTACCCGTGGCAGGTGGCGGCCGACGAAGTGGTGGAAGGAGGGCGCGTCCCTTTTGTCAACGGTTGCGTGCGGATTCCCGACAAGCCCGGCTTGGGCGTCGACCTCGACTACGACCAACTGGCGCGGGGCCGCGAACGCTATGAGAAGATCCCGTTCCGCAAACGGGACGACGAACTGGAGATGCGGAAGCACGTCGATCCGAACTGGAAGCGCGTGCTCCCGCGCTGGTAGCGGTTACCCTTTCTTCTTCACGTCCGAGAAAATCTCGCGCATCCGCTTGGCGGCGAACTTCTCGTCGCCGGGGTCGTTCATGAAGACCGTGAACATGATCGCCTTCTTCTGGCGCATCACCGCGACCCTCGGCTCCCCGTCGAGCAGGAGCTTTTCGCACTCGTCGCCGGTGATGCCGAGCACTGTTTCGTCCCACTCGGCCACCACGCGATGCACCTTGCGGGTCTGGTCGTGCGGCGCGAAGCTTACCTGCATGCCGGGAATCTTGCGGAGTTGCCCGGCCAGATAGTCCGCCTGCGCTTTGTATTCGCGGTCGATCGCGTCGAAGTCCAGCTTGCTGTACTTCTCCGCCGCCAGCCATGCCCCGACGACTTCCTCGCGGCCTACTTTCATCGGCCGGCCCAGGGAATCGGAAAAGGGACTCGAGTTCAGCCGCGCCGCCCGGACCAGGTCCCGCCGCCCCGCCAGGATCCCGGAGCACTGCGGCCCTCTCATATGCTTGCCGCCGCTCGAACAAATCAGGTCGACGCCCAGCGCGGCGAGCTTTCGCAGGTTCTCCCACGGCGGCAGCATGTTGGCCGCGTCCACCATCACGGGCACGCCGGCCTTCTTCGCAATCGGCATCATCTCGCCGATGGGCACTGGCTGCGGCGAATCCCAGTCGCCGCTATGGCCGCCCAGGAAGTACACCATCGCCGTGTTGGCATTGAGCGCGTTGACGAACTGCTCCCGATTCTCCGGCTCGACGATCTTCACTCCAGCGTTCCGCACGGCGTGATCGTACCCGTTGCGATGCGCCTTCAGGATGACCACCTCCGACTTCATTCCCGTCAGGTCCGGCAGTTGACGCACCTTGGCGGTGTCCTCGCCCGTCAGGCAGCCACAGGTTCCGATCGTGATGGCGCCCGCCGTGCCCGTGGTGACATACGCGTCTTCGGTACCCATCAGTGCCGCGATGCGGGCGCCCACTTTGTCCTGCAACTCACCCAGCGGAACGAAGTGGCGGGAGATCTCGGCCATGGCCTCGTGCAGTTCGGGCCACTGTTTGGAGGCGCCGATCACGGTGTGGGTGCCGCGGAAGTTGAGCAGCGGCCGGATGCCGAGTTCCTTCAGGATATTCGGGGGCGTCGAGCGCGCGGCCGACGCGTTGCGTGCGAACGGGAACAGGCCCAGCAGCGAGCTGAAACCGAATCCTCTGACGATGCCTCTGCGTGTGGACTGCATAGTGCGTCTCCTATCGGCGAAAGATGGACCCAATTTTCGTTCCCTCGACCCCAGGAATCTGTTACCCGGCATCCTGGCGGCATCCCTTCTCAAAGGGCCGCTCAGCGCCGCATCTCGGCGAGCACGGCTATACGAAGTGGAGTCAGCTCGTGCTGAATCGTATTCCACAAGAGAGCATCATCCACCGATTCGTATTCGTGCCGGTAGACGTTGCCCGCCGCGCCGACAGCCTTCCAATCAACACCGGAATGCCGCCCTTTGAGTTCGTCAGGCAGCCGCCGGCTCGCCTCCGATATGATTTCCAGTGCGCGTGTTACAGCATATACCGTCTTTCGGTCTTGCGCGAACAAAGCGAAATCGAGCCCGGTGACAAACGCGGCAATCGCGTCAATGTTGTCTACTATGTCCTGCAGCCGTTGGGCCGGGTTCTTAGAAGGCATGCACGCAGTCGCGGAGGATGCTCTCGCGCAACAAGGGCTTCAATGTTGTTCGATTGACAACGTCGACTCCGCCGCCCAAAACTTCCTCGACGTGGATCCTGAGCGCGGCGTACTCAAAAACCCCCATCGGCCGTTGCCCATCGAGTTCTATCAGGACATCAATGTCACTATCCGGCCGGGCTTCTCCCCTCGCGATCGACCCGAAAACCGCCGCGTGACGGATCCCGCGGCTCTGCAGGTCACCTTCGTTCGCCTTCAGCACGGTCAGAATCTCATGGAGAGTGCGTGGCATGATCCGCGTTGATTCTAACACCAAGGCATCAGGCGAGCGCGGCCACTCGTAGCCATGATCCTCGCCTTGGAGACGTCCTATCGGTTCCCCGCGATCGGGCGGGCGTGCTCGCGGATGTGCTCCGGAACGCCGCCCCCTCTCGATGAAAGGTGGTTGAATTCTTCGGCCAGCCCGATCCCATGGGGCTTGCCGACCGCCGAAGCCAGTTCTTCAAGATACGAGCGAACCAAGTCCTTCGCCGCCTGCTCATCGACCCGCGCCAACAGCGGACTGGGCGTGCCGGCGCGATCGAGCCGCACTTTCACCTGCGTGGCGTAACGGTGATTCGAGGTCTTTAGCGCCGACGCCGCGTTCACCTTGCGGTCAAACGTGGCCCCAATGTCGAAGTGCGTCATCCGCGCGCTTCCCTCGCCGCCCTCTCGCGCGCGGTACGGCCGGTTCGGCGAATAGAAGAAATATTCGCGCGCCGCGGCGCCGCCCATCCCCATATACGTGAATTCCTGCAGAAACAGGCTCCCGCCCCCGTAGGGCGCCTCTTCGGCCATGTGGCCGACATACCAGACGTCGCGGTCTTCCAGGTAGTGCACGTACCAGTCGGGGAAGAACACCGTCTCCGGTTTATAGAACCGGAATGCCGCCATGACGTGATTGCGCAGTTCGCTGCTGGAAACGTAGCCCAGTTCGCCGCTCTTGTGCCCGAGATTGAGCACCTCCTGGACGCCCAGGATCTTGGCCGCCGCCTCGCCTTCAGCGTTGTTGGCCAGGCGCGTTTCCGCGGGACCCAGGTCGATCGAGTCCTTCTCTTCGTTGCCAATCTGCAGCACAATGACTCGCCGGCCCTCGCCGATCATCCGCGCCAGCGTGCCGCCCGCGCCGAACAGATAGTCCCGGCTCGACGGCGTGATCACCAGCACGGGTCCTTTCCCGCTCTGCGCCGCGGCAGCAGACACCAGAAGAACAATGGCGAGCAGTGTCTTCACGGCTTCTTCCTGGGCGTGGCCCGCTCCAGCGCGTAGGGAGGAATCGCCTCGCCGGTGCCGGCGACATGATTGAACTCCTCGCCGAACCGGAACCCGTGCTTGGTCCCAATCGTCTCGGCCAGTTCGGTCACGAACGCCTGCATCAGGCGCGCAGCTTCCAGGTCGCCCGCCAGTCCCACAGGCAGAGCGCCGGGCAATTTCTTCCGGACCGTCTCAGCGTAAAAGCGGTTCCGGGTGTGCATCAATGCCACGGCGACCAGTTTCTGGTCCATGGTCGACGACACGTCGCGGGCGGCGAACCTGGCTCGCCCGTCGCCGCCCTCGCCAGGACGATAGGGACGCGCCGGCGCGTAGTAGAACACCTCCGGCGCGCCGTAGGGTGGCAGGCCGTACCGGGTCAGATCGTTGCCGAACATCCCGCCGCCACTATATCCCCAGGCGTCCTCGGCCATTTTTCCCACCCAAAAAATATCCCGATCCTCTTCGTAGTGGACGTACGGATCGGGGATGAACAGGATGCCAGGTTTGATGTAGCGAATCAGTCCGAACAACTGGTGCCGCATCTCGGTCGACGACGTGTAACCCAATTCGCCGCTCTTGTGGTCGAGGAAGACCATGTCGGTGACACCCACGGCGTGCGCGGCTTCTTTGGCTTCGGAAATGTTCGCCAGGCGGCTTTGCGCCTGGCTGAGTCCGAGCGAGACCTTTTCGTCGTTGCCGAACTGAGCGACGTACACCTGATAGCCCTGCCGGGCGAAGGCAGCCAGCGTTCCCCCGCAGGCGATCAGATAGTCGCCGCCCGAGGCGGTCACTACCAGCACATTGCGGTCCCCTACCGGTTTGACCGCGGAGTGGGTCACTCCGGCGGTCAGGAGTGCGAGGAGGAGCGCACGCCAATGCGGTCTGGATCGATGTTCATTCAGGAACAACAACGTATTTGAGAGTCTATCTCATCCCCGGCGCCGCCGAGCGGGCCGGAAGGTCGTTGCTTGTTCGTCAACAGGATGAACGTGGATTCGTCCGCCCGGTCGGCTGATGGGGCACGCATCGGCGGGTTTGGACCATTCCAACACTCGCCTTCCGGGCGCCGACGTGGACCGCAGCCAGATCGGTAGAACGTTTGGGAACGGGCATCCTCCGCAGTGGAAACTCATCAGGTCCAACCTCCAGGCGTGGCCCAAAACTTGCCGCACCTGCCCACGGTAGCGGCTCAACTCTTGGAGCCATTGATCCCGGCTCACCGCCGTCCTGGGTCATCTCCTCGCCGAGGCGGCCGATTGGTCGAGCACCGGGAGGCTTGGGCGCCATCGCCGTTCTGCATGCATAAGGGGCGGCAATTTCTCTCCGTCTCACGATACAGAGAACGACGGCCAAAGCACCCCATGGGTATCACGGCTACCTGGCAAGCAATCGGGCGAGTGAGTTTGGGATTGGACCCAGTTTTCGAGGCCCCGTGGGGTTGGGGGCTGGAAGTCTTTGAGGAATTTGGTCGGGCCGCCGGGATTTGAACCCGGGACCTCTTGCACCCCAAGCAATCCGTCTAAAGGTACTCGACGCTGTCCTTCATCTCTTCAGGCAGTAATGCTGCGTGAATTAACACCAGACGGCGCAGTGCGTCTCCAATGCTGCGTGTTCGTGGGCGCCAGAACGCGATGCCTGCGTGACGGACACCCTCCGAGTGCAGTCCAAGGAAATCCACATCCTGAGTAACCACAACTCGTCCCGCATTCGTGGCGTAGGCGAGGTGCTCACGATCTTCGGCTCCTACGAGGCCGGCGTCGGTCGTGGTTGTCAGGTCAATGCCTCGATGGCGGAGGGCATTTGCCAGAGCCGCCGGGATGTGCTCGTCCAGGTGAAAAGTGATGGCCACCGATCAGGAAGCCTCTTTCAAAGGCTCCCGGCTAAGCTTCGCATCCAGCAGCGAGGGATGATTACGGCGGAACTCTTCGACATATGTCTCATCCGCTCGCATCTCGTCTTGAATCTCCTGAACATGGTCGAAGTAATAGGCGAGTGCACTGTGGACGTCACTCAGCGTGATGGTCGGTATCTCCGAAACGATCTGGTCCGGCGTCATGCCTTGATGCTCGTGCCAGATAACGATGTCCTGCACCCGCACGCGGTGTCCCGCAATGCGAGCCCTCCCGCCACAGGTGCCCGGCGTTTTCACGATTCGTTCGTTGGACATGCTTTCCATCCGCGACTCCCGGCGTCCAAAATTGGACACCACTTGGACTCCAGAATGGGGTGTCTGGCGGTCGTGGAGTCTGTAAGTGTTTGAGGAATTTGGTCGGGCCGCCGGGATTTGAACCCGGGACCTCTTGCACCCCAAGCAAGCGCGCTAGCCAGGCTGCGCCACGGCCCGAACTCCTTGATTCTACCGCAATCACTGCCGCCCCAACATCGTTATTCTGATTTGGCTGCGCCGTCGCTCACTCGCCCTCCACCCGGAGCCACAAGGGTCGAGTACACTTTCATCATGCGTACCCTGGCCGTGCTGTTGACTCCCCTGGCGCTGCTGGCAGCCGACAACCCCGACTTCCAGTACAAGCACGGCGACATCGCCGTTCCCAAAGCCTTCGCCGACGAACCCAAACTCGAACAACCCTCCCTGGACGCCGCATTACGCTACCTCGAGCAGGGGGCGCGCGCCTGGGTGGGAGATCGCAAATGCGTCTCCTGTCACACTACCGGCACGTACATGCTCGTCCGGCCGCAGTTGACCAAATCGATGGGGCGGCCGCCGGAGGATCTCCGAGGCTACCTGTCCGATCGGCTGGAGGTTCTGGCCGGTACGCGGCGCGAGTGGTTCCTCAAGGCGGCGCGTTCGGAGCAGCCGATCTATCTGGCCGCGGGCCTTGCGGAATGGGATGCAAACGTAGAGGGCAAGCTGTCGGCGGAGACCGACCAGGCGCTGCGGTTGATGTTCGACATTCAGCAGGAGTCGGGAACCTGGGTGTCCGACACGTGCTGGCCGCCGCTCGAGTCGAGCGCGTTTCATGCGGCGACCATTGCGGCCAGAGCGGCCGCGGTCGCTCCCGGCTGGCTGCAACAGCGGGCCGGCGATGCCAAGGTGCGGGAATCGGTCTCCCGGTTGAAACGCTACCTGCGCGATCACGCGGCGACGCAGAACGACTATGACCGCGTCTCGTTGTTGTGGACCGCCTCACGGATGCCGGATCTTCTCGACGCGGGACAAAAGAAAAAGATCCTCGCAGTGATTTCCGATGCCCAGCGGCCCGATGGAGGCTGGGCCTTACGCTCGTTTTCCAAGCCTGAGAAATGGGGCGCCGGCAACCGGGCCGACCGCCTGCGCGCGGAACCCGAATTTGGGAATCCGCCGAGCGACGGCCACATGACGGGCCTGGCGCTCATCGTTCTCCGCGATTCGGGAGTTCCGGCGTCCGACCCAAGAATCCGCCGGGGCATCGCCTGGCTTCGAGCCAATCAGAGAGTTTCCGGCCGATGGTGGACCAAGTCGCTCAACACGGATGGGCCGCATTACATCACCTATAGCGGCACGGCTTATCCTCTGCTCGCCCTGGTACTTTGTGGGGACGTTCGCTTCCCGCGGCCGAATGGCCAGCCGGCCGCTTCGATCGGTGTCCCCCTCGCCGAGTTCAAGGTAAGGTGACACATCGCGTTGGACCCCGGAGGCGGGCGAGCGCTCTTCATCCGGAGCGGCGCGCCATGTTTGGTTGGAAGGAGGCTCCCACTTGGGCCTCTACACAAGGCGGAGGATTGCCCGGCCGCGTGGTGTATACATGTTGTGCACTCCGGGGTCCCCCAAACTGAGATTTCCAACCTCTCCCACCATATGGCTGTTGCGGTTGGAAGGCCGTCACAACAGTTTCCTTGACTCACCAGAGGCAGGGGGCATAGAATGGTCGCAAAATTGGTCTGACGTATACATACCTTCACGCAAAGGAGAATTCCATGATCCAAAGGGGTTTCGCATGCCTGCTTCTACTGATCGCCCTGGCCATCTCTGGTTTGAACGGACAGAGCATCCAAGGCGACCTCACGGGCACCGTCCGCGATCAGAGCGGCGCGCCCGTGCCGGGAGTCAGAGTCGTCATCGTGAATGAAGCCAACGGGGCGACTCGTACCTTCACCACCGATGAGAACGGCGACTACCGCGCCATCGGTTTCTTTGTCGGTCTCTACCGGGTGGAATTCGAAAGAGCGGGATTCAAGAAGCAAGCGGTGCCTGGGGTCAAGATCGAGCCCGCTACACTGCGGCGCGTCGATGCGGACTTGGGTGTTGGTGATGTCACCGAGAGAGTCGAGGTGACCGGAAGCGCGGCTCCCGTCGTCCAAACCGAGGGGACCACCATCAACTACGGCCTGCCTCGAGTCGCCCTCGACCGAAAGCTCTCCGACAACACTCGATCCGGATGGGCGATGGACGTGCTGATGTGGGCGCCAGGATCGGCGGGCGGCCGCAACGCGCTCTTCCTCTACGGGGGAAACCGCGGAGGCGTTACCGAAGTGAGCATGGAAGGCGCGCAGCAATCCATCTCCCTGTTCACGCCGCCGACCGCGCAGGAGGAACTCACCGTGGTCAGCGGAAACGCACCCGCGGAATTCGCACGCGCCACCAACGTCAACGTGACCTTTAAGAGCGGGTCGAACGAGTTCCACGGCGACTACACGGCCACGCTCGCCAACCCCTGCCTCAACGCGGTGAACACTCCATTCTTCCAAGGGGCGCGAGCGCCCTGTTTCCCGCAATGGCGGCAAAACATCGGCGTCGGCGGCCCAGTACTGATCCCGAAACTCTACAACGGAAAGAACCGGACCTTTTGGTACTTTAACTACAGCCGGCCGCGGCCGTCCGACATCGTCGGCAACTTTCTAAAAACCATCCCCACAGCGAGTATGCGGCAGGGAAACTATTCGAACTTCCCGCAAAAGCCGCGGGACCCGCTGACCGGCCAGCCTTTCCCGAACAACGTCATCCCCACGAGCCGAATCAGCACGGTGGCGCAAAACATAATGCGCGATTTCTACAGCACGTATAACTACATCGGCGACCCGAACGGCTTCGTGAACAACGCGGCGTTCGCCGACTCTTCCCGCAGCGACGAAAAACGGTGGGTGATGAAATTCGACCAAAACCTCGGGACCAAGAACTTTGTCGCGTTTACCTATCAAGGGCAGCGCCGGCTGTCCGCGCAAAGCACGCAGTTGAGCGCGGGCAATCAGTGGGATTCTCCTTATTCGCAGACGTTTCCCGAAAACCGCTGGATTCTGGCCGACACCCATACGTTCGGGCCGTCGCTGGTGAACCAGGCCCGCTTCTCCGTCACCCGCATCCTGTCGGTCACCACTCCCAGGCAGCGCGCGACGCCCGGAAGGGTTTCGGGAAGCGAACCCGAGTCCTTCGGCGCCGATGTCTTGCAGCGTTGGGGAATCCAGGGTGTGCCCACCACCGGACTCCGCGGCTACCCGAACATCAGCATCACGAACTGGCAGTCGGGAGTCATTCAGCAGGCCGGAAATGCCGATACGCGATATCAGTTTTCGGACAGTCTGAACTACATCCGGGGCGCCCACGCCTTCAAGACCGGCTTTTCGTTCGTAAAGATTCTCGAGGACAGCCTGTTCAACCCGGGCTTTGGAAGCTTTGGATTCGATGGCAGGTTCAGTGGCGAGCCGTTCGCCGATTTCCTGCTGGGCTATCCGGGAACGTTCTCGCGGACATCGCCGCGGCCGACCATCGCGCGGCGCGGCTTGGAGTGGGGTGGGTTTGTACAGGATGACTGGAAAGTCACCCGCAAGCTGACACTCAACATCGGCGTCCGCTGGACTCGGTTCGACCCGTCGCGCGACAAGAACGGCTTGTACTTCAATTTCGATCTGCCCACCGGCCGCATTGTGGTGCCGGACCAGAAAGCGCTGGACAACGTCAGCCCGTTCTGGAACCCCGCGGTCCCGGTGGTGGCTGCGGACGCGGCGAAGTACCCGTCCAAGCTGACCAACGCCAACTCGCGGCTTCTGCCCCGATTCGGCTTCGCTTACCGCCCGACGGGAACCGGATCGTTGGTGATTCGTGGCGGCTACGGCGTGTACAGCGGACTACTGCGGTGGGCCGCGCTCCAGACGGGCGGCCCGTTCGCGGTCACGGATTCCTTTCTCAACCCGGCGGTAGCGGCGACGGGTGGAAGTCCTCAATACGCATGGCCCAGTCCCTTCCCGGCCGGATCGCGACCCGCGGGCGTGGCCACGGGAAACAGTGTCAGCACCGACTTCCGCCCCGAGTACGTCCAGCAATGGAACATCACCGTAGAGAAGGCGATTTTCCGCGATTGGGGCGCCCGCATCTCGTACATCGGCAATATCAGCCGGCAATTGGGGTTGCAGTACAACGCCAACACACCATTCCTGAGCGACCAGCCATTCAATCAGAACCGGCGGCCATATCCGGCCTTCCAGAACATCACGCGTGTTGAAAATGGCGGGTACGACAAGTACAACGCCTTACAGCTTGCGCTCACGCATCAATGGAAGAACGGCCTCTATTTGCAGATCTTCTACGCCGAGCAGCGCTCGTCGAACGATATGGGCAACGGCACCAACACTTCGCGCGACACCGCTCCTGCGGCCACGATTGACTACGCGTACGACCGTGCCCGTGACGCTTCTCGAAGCTCCTTCTGGCCGTATCACGACTTCCTGATCAACTCCGTGTACGAACTTCCCTTCGGTACCGGAAAGAAGTTCGGAGCCGAGTGGAAGAATCGGGGCATCGGCGGGAAGTTGGCGAATGGCGTCGTGGGCGGCTGGAGCTTTTCCAGCGTCTTCAACTGGCATTCCGGAAACTTCGGGACACCGATCTACAATGGCGTGGACCCGGGCGGCATCGGACAGTTCTCGGGCAGACCAGACCTGGTCGCGGGCTGTAATCCAAACAAAGGCTTCAGCCCGATGAACAGCACAGGGGCATGGTGGGATGCTTCCTGTTTCACGATTCCGAGGGCGGGAACCCTGGGGAACGCGCCCAACAACGTGCTGGAAGGTCCCGGCATGTGGGTTTTGACGATGAATCCTTACAAGGATTTCCCGTTCGGCGCCGACGATCGGTTCAAGATCCGGTTAGGCGCGCAGATGTACAACCTTCTGAACCACCAGTTGTTCGACGTCGGCGCGACCGGAGACATCCGGAACCCCAACGGGCAACGCCTGACCGACCCGGCGTATCTCCGCCGCGGCACGGAAGGCTACCGCGGCCGGCAGATCATTGTGATGGCGACGTTCCTGTTCTAAGGAACGCGCCGGCCAGGGTGGGCGCTTCCGCTGCGTCCACCCGTCAATCCGGCCAGTGGGCCGACGCCTTGAAGTCAATGATTGGCAGTGATCCAGAGAGGTGTCTCACATGACACGAGCCGTCTTCCTTTTCTGTTTTCCCGGCCTCCTTTGTGCGCAACCGACGGTTGCGGACGTAATTGAGAAGCGAGCCCCTGGTCCGCCCTCGGTGGGCACGCGACGGCTGGCCGTCGGAACGGAGATTGCCGCGCCCGTTCCGTTTCCCTCGGTGACCAAACTGCGCGATGGACGCCTGATGATGATCGGCTCGGGCCGGGTTTCCTACTCGAAGGACGGGGGCAAGGCATGGTCGCCTCCGGAGAAGTTGACGGTTGCCGTCGACTACGTCGTCGCCTTGCAGTCCGGCAAGATCGGCGGGCCCGTCCCGGAGAAGCCCGCGTCCAGCGCAGCGGTCGAGCAAGGCTCGCTGTATTTCCACGTTTCAGGAGACGAAGGCAAGACTTGGCAACGGCGCGGCAAGATCACGGTCAGCCGTGAGGGTGGCTGGCCGTATCCGAAAACCATGATCCAGATGCGCAACGGACGCCTGGTCCTGCCCGTGCGGTTCACAGACGGCGCCGGTCACATGGGGCTGTACGACGCGAGCCGTTCGTGGGGCACGCTCAATGGCAAGCTCGTCCCGATTGAGGGACACGCTCATTTCCCGGAGCCCGACATCGCCTACGCGTTCTATTCCGACGACGAGGGTCACACCTGGCGCCGGAGCGAAGGTGGCATCATGATCTGGCACGACGAAGGGTACGGAGGAATGTGGCCCTGCGATGAGCCGAGCATCGTCGAAACCCGCGCCGCCAGCCTGCTGTTGTTCTGCCGGACCACGCTCGGTCGAATCTATACCAGCCACAGCGGACCCTCCGAACAGGTGAAGTCTTCGGGTCAGGTGATGCGGTTCACTCCCGGCGAGCGTTTTGATCTTCCCCGGCCCACCAGCCTCGCCAGTTCCTACTCGCCTCCCACGGTAGCGCGCCTTCCCAAGACCGGCGACCTGCTGATCGTGTGGAACCAGGTGTCGGGAGACGAGATCCGGGCCGGCTACCGCCGGGGGCGCCTGTCGTCGGCCGTCAGCAAGGACGACGGCAAGACCTGGATGCACTTCCGAACGCTTGACACGGCGGTGCTTCCCCCGGCAAGGTACGTCAAGCCGGATACCGAGCCGCAGATGGCCCGCGGGTTCGACTATGTGGGCGTGCTGCCGGAGGACTATGGTGGCGTGGACTACGCGACGTTCTCCTCGATCGACGAGACGGTCTTCCTCTACTTCCAACGCAGCGTGGTCAATGCGCGTCCCGGCGATGTTACCGGCGGCCGCCTCCGGACCCTGCCCGTCTCCTGGTTCTATGGAGAAGAGCCAGAGCCCGCGCAGCCTCCGAAGCTGATTGTGCGCGTGCCGTCCGGATCAGGTTACCGGGAGTACGAGATTCCCGCGGCCCATCATGAGGATCGCTTCTTCTGCAGCTCGAGCGAGGTGAGCCGCTATCTCAAGAGCCCGGTGGGCCGGCTGGACAAAGGGATGTACGCCCCGGTACACCAGGTGATCACGATGCTGGGCTGGACCCCGTCTTACGATCGAAGTCATGTGAGCGACCCGGTCAATCCCCGGCTGATCGTGACCGCTTCGCCGCCCCAGCAGTGACGTCAACGAGGGAGCCTTTATGCTGCGCTGTTTCATCGCCGTTCTGATAGCCGTTTGCTGCACCGCCGAGCCGATCACGGTTCGCAGCCCTAAGCGGATCTCTGCTTCCGAACTGCCCGCCGAGCGTATTCCGGTTGGAGTCGTCGGAGACTACAAGCCGTGCCTGGCTTTGATGCCCTCGGGCGAACTGTTGATGGTCGCTTTTCACCAATACCCGTTGCCACAGAAAAAGGTTTACGAGGACATGCTCCTGCTTCGCTCCACGGACGGCGGCAAGACGTGGTCGCGACCGCAAACCATCGGACTGCTGGGACGGGAGCCCTACCTGACGATCCTCGAGGACGGTACGGTGTTTATCACCGTCCACCTGCTGGCGCAGGACGTCCGCAACAAAGACGGTTACACCTACAGCTTCATTCACCGGTCCGGAGACGGAGGCCGCACTTGGTCGACGACGAGTGTTGGCCCCGAAGGATTTGCTTCGCCGGCGGAGACCCAGGTGACGAGAAATGTTCTGGCGCTCGAAGACGGCGCCCTTGTGTTCGGCGCCTCCGACAATCGCCGGAACGACTACCTCTGGCGCTCTCGCGATGGCGGCCGCTCCTGGGACAAGTCCCAACGTGTGAAGGCACTCGACTTCGAGAGCAAGTACCACTTTTTCGGCGAGGCGGTCCTGTTTCGCCACAAGTCCGGGAAACTGTTGAACCTGGTCCGGGTCGACAGCAAAGAGTTCCCCATCCCAGGCCAACCCCTTGGGGAGTGGCTGAAAGGATGGAACGACAACCAGGATCACCTGCTGCTCTATGAGTCGAGTGATCAGGGCAAGAGCTTCCGCCGCGCCGGCCACTTCTCCAGGTATGGGGAGATCTACCCTGCCGTGCTGCGATTGCGCGACGGCCGTCTGTTGTTGACCTTTACCGTGCGCTCCATGAGCCCTCCTCTCGGGCTGCATGCGGTACTCGGTCGGGAAACCGCTGACAGTTTTGCATTCGACTTCGACCACGACCGCTTTGTGCTGGACGCCAAGACTCCACGGGACAAACCCAGCGGCGGCGGCTTCGGCCGGACCGTTCAGTTGGCGGATGGCGCCCTGGTCAGCAGCCTGTCGTGGCGCGGCGAGGATAACGAGACCAGATTGGAAGTGGTTCGCTGGCAGCTTCCGAAATGACGATGGGAAAGGCGGGGCCGCCTACCCATCTTCATGCACATAAAGCTTGAGGAACTCCCCGACTTTCTTGGAGAAATCCTCGAACGATGGTTGATAGTAGTTCGACGAAATGTGTTCCGCGATGGCCTTCATCGCGCCCGGCACGTTCTTACGGCAGATGGCGTCCACCAACGGTTGATGACCCGCGGCGTGGCGCTCGCGTTCGAAGAAGATCTGCTGCACGGAGATCGCGGTCGCGTTTCGCCGGTAATACGGGGACAACAGCACAGCGTTCGACACCATGTGAAATGGCCCGACGACCCGTGTCAGAAGTTTCTCGAGTTCATCGTTGCCGGCCAACCGCCAGATCTTGCGGTGTAGCGCCACGTCCAGGGCATCCTGTTCCGTGAGGCTGATGTCAGGTTGCCGCAACCGGGCGGCCATCGACCGGAGTTCCTTCTCATCCTCGGGGGTCAGCGTCGCGATGGCCTCCTTCACCGCGAGTTGCTCCAGCGCGATTCGGATCGGAACCAGCTTGGCGATCATCTCCTCGGTGAACTCCGAGACAAACTTGCCTTTCTTCGGCCGATCCTGGAGGAGCCCTTCGGAGGTCAGTTGCGTCAATGCCTGACGGATCACGCTGCGGCTGGCGCCCAACTGTTCCACCAGAACTTCTTCTTTCAGGTGCTCCCCTGGACGATACACACCTGTGTAGATGCGCTCCCGCATTTCGCGGTACGTGCGCTCGGCAAGGTATTCCTTCTTGCGACCGCGCCGCGGCGCTCGCGCAGCTTTCGTATTCGCTCGTTTCACAGGAGCGTTGAGAGCCGTTGCCATTAGGAACTCATGGTTCGCCTGCCTCGCCGCAATGCCTGGAGCGCGGAGCGGATGCTCTCCAGCATGTACGCCATCACGTCCTTTGGCATCGCAGTCCAGAAGGGGAAGCTAATCATATTATCAAAGAACCGGTCGCATTCGGGGGCGCTCGCATCGCCATAGCCGAACGAACGGAACAGGTCAGACCGCTGTAAGGGCCAGTATTGCACAATGCACTTGATCTCGTACTCCCGGTACAATATTTCGATCAGGTCATCCCGGGTCTGGCTGAACGGCGCTCCGTCATAGCGGGCAGACAAGAGATGATACACGTGCGCATGTCCGTTGGGGACGTGCTGAAAGACCAACTCGGGGAAGTCTTTTAAACCTTCGCGGAAGAACTCCGCCTGCCGGCGGCGTTCCTCGTTCAGCGCGTCGAGACGCTTCAACAGCAGTCTCCCCACTGCGCACTGAACCTCGCTCAAACAGAAATTGAAGGGCCAAACACCTTCCATGCCCGCGACCAGATTTCCCATTGCCGGCACCCAGTATCGGGCCCGTTCCCCGGCGAACGGCCACGTTCCCATCCACCGCAGCTTCCGCGCTACTTCCCCGTGTTCGCGGTTGCGCATGGTCAGCATCCCGCCCTCGCCGAGGGTCGACATGTTCTTTTGAGTTTGAAAACTGAAGCAGCCGAAATCGCCCATCGACCCGGTCTTCCGGCCCTTATACGTCGCGCCCGACGCCTGTGCCGTGTCCTCGACGACGGACACGTTTCGCTCCGCGGCCAGTTCGAGGATCGGATCCATGTCCGCAGGCAACCCGTACAAATGGACCACCACGGCCGCCTTGGTCCTCGGCGAAAGACAGGCTCGGATCGACTCGGCCGTTACCACTCGTGTTTCGGGGTGTATGTCGGCAAAAACGAGCCTGGCGCCTGTTCGGGCAAACGGAACCGCGCTCGACACGAACGTGTGAGCGGGAAGGATCACTTCATCGCCGGGTCCCAGCCGCAGCAGTGTCGCGGCAAGCTCGAGAGCGGACGTACAGCTTGACACGGCAACGCTATCGGCGCATCCCACATATTCCGTGAACTCGCGCTCGAAATGCTTCTGTTGTTCGCCCTGGCTCCAGGTCGCATCCTCTCGCAGTGTTTGGATCACCACCGACTCCTCCTCGGCGGTTAGCCTCGTCTGGACGGCAGGAAAGTCGACTCGCATTCGGGTGGCGATGGTGGACATGTGGATCACTACTATGTATACAAGTTGCTCCGGACCGGTGTCAAGCGAAGGGCGGCTGGTACTAGCAGTCTCTCACCCTAGCTTTGAACGAATGCTACGGGAGACTGGGCAAGATCGAGCGGTCAACCGTAACTTGACGCCCGCGGACAGAGATATGTATACATAATCTATAAGCGAAGAAGATGCAAAAGAGATGCGGCGAGGCGATACGGCTCTCGCGGGCCAATCGCAAGTACCGGCGGTCCGCCGCCGGATGTCCTCCGTTTATGCAAGGATAAGGAATTGACGTGCCCGGGTGGCGAAACCGGCAGACGCAAAGGACTTAAAATCCTTTTTCCCGCAAGGGGAGTGCGGGTTCAAGTCCCGCCCCGGGCACCAGCATTCTGTCGCCGCAAATTCCAGCCCGCAGTGCCCGCCGCGCCTGGCTGCGCAGAATGACTGACGGCGCCAAGCCTCGCTATACTACTTCCAATCGGCGTTTCGGAGGAGTGCGTGAAAACTGTCCCCGGTTTGGCGGCGTGCGTAGCATTGATTGGTAGTCCGGCTCTTCTCGTTTCCCAGACCTGGGTCATTCCCGTCGCGACGAACGCCGTCGCCTCTGGCGGGCAGAGCACCACAACCGCCCTTCGGCTCCTCAACCAGGGTTCCCAGACCGCCGAGGTCGCCCTTGACCTTTTACCCTCGTCCGGCACGACCGTGCCCGCTCCTGTCACCGTCGCCGTGGCGCCGGGAGCGACGTATGCCGTCGCGGATGTTCTCGACCACGTTTTCGGTGTGAAGGACACAACGGCGGCCCTTCGCGTCGTCTCGCTACAGCCGCTGGCCATCACGGCCCACATCCTCACGGCCGGACAGATCCGCTCCTCGGTGGTTGCAACCCCACAATCCCTATTGCCCGCGGCCGGGGAAGCCAGGCACTTCCTCTCCGTACCGGATGCCGGCGAGTGGCTTGTCGCTCTGGTATCCGCGGACAGCGTCGCCGAATTGTTGTTATACGACGATGCGGGCAAGGAAGTCGCCAAGCGCGTCTTCAATGGCGGTTCCAATACGTTTCGGATCCGGGCGCAGGATCTGCCAAAAGCGGCCCGCGCCTTGTTTCGAGTCACGGCGGGACGCGGAATCTGCTCGCCCATCTCCTTCGATGTTTCTTCCGGCGACGCCACGATCTTCCCCGGGATTCGGAGGTTCGAAGGCCCCACCGATGTTTTGATTCCGGGTGCGGCCAGCGCCGTGCTCGAAGACGGGCGGGTGCGGCGTACGGTGCTTCGCCTGTTCAACCCAGGCGCTTCGCCAGCGAAGGTTGAGGCGACGCCTTACTCGGTATCAACGGAAGATGGGTCGGCCGGCGCCCCTATCGAAATCGCTGCCCGTGGGTCCGTCGAGATTCCGGACGCCTTCGCAACGCTGTTCGGGATCGCCGGCGACGCTTCAGGCACGATCCGGTTGCAAAGCGAACAGTCCGTGCTCATTCAGGCTCAGACAGTCCTGGGTACTTCAGAAACAGGTTTCGTGAACCGCATCCTGACGGCCCTGGATCCCATTGAACTGACGAGCGCGCCCACCACGCTCCACCTGCCTGGCGTTACAAACACCGAATCGATCACGACACCGCTGGCGATGGTCGCCGGGCCGGACGGCGCCCGGGCCAGCCTGATTGTCCGGGACACCTCGGGCGCGGTGCTCGCGAGCCTGGATGACGCCGTGCAGATCGGTCCTCAGGGCTCCCTCGAAGCGCCATTGCCGGCCTGGTTCCCCGATGCGGGGTTGCCCGAAGAAACGCTGGTGGAAGTGGTGGTCTCGGCCGGGTCGCTGCTGCTGGAGGGCCGCCTGACGGACGCCGCTACGGCCGATGTGTCCCGAATCGAGGCAACGCCACTGGCCCTGCCAGTGTGCGATCCGCCGGCGATCGGAACCTTCACCGCGTTCCCATCGACCATCACCTTGGCGGGTCCCGTCGACCTCTATTGGAGCGCCGATGCGGACTTTGTGCGCTTGCGACCCGAGAGCCGTTCTCTCGCGGCCGAGGGGACTCGAAGCGTCGACGTGCCCGTCGGCGGCGCCACCTACACTCTGGAAGCGGCCAACGCTTGTGGGACCGTCTCGCAAAGCCTGACGGTGTTTCCAGCTTCCCAGGTTGGGCTGCGCACGGCGGATCCCACTTCAGGACAACCCGGGCAACTCGTCACCCTCCGGTTCGCCGGCGTTGCCGGAGAGGACATCACCAGCGTCGATTTCGAGTCGAATGGGTCACCCGTAGCGACGGCTCCCGTCGAGTCGAGCCTCCCGGGCGAAATCACCATCCGCGTACCCTTCATCCCCTCAACCACGCTGACCCAAGGGCACTTGACCGGCCTGTTCACTCTACGGCCGCGGACCGAGGAGGGGACTTCCGGGCCGACGGTCGGGTTCACGATCCGGCCTCTTCTTGCTCCCACGGGAGCCGTGGCGGAACTCCGCAAGGTCTTCGACTACCTGGTGAAAGAAGTCCGCGCCAGTCTTGCCAGGCAGGCCGAGTTGCCCGAAGCCAAGGAGATGGCAGAGGCTGCGTTGCCTCTGCTCGAAGCCGATGCGGCGATCTTTGCGCAGATGGTCAGTGACATCGACGCGCGAGGCACCGCGGTGATTCCCGTCAATCTCCCTTCTGCGACTGTCGCCAATCCGGATCGCGTCACCATCAGCCGGCGCGATGTCGAGTTGTTGATCGCGCTGATGCGGGCCACCCTCGGTTCTGACGTATTGGTTCCTCCTTCCGGTTCGGCGCCCTCCAAATGGGCCGGGCGGACTGCGAGCGGACCAGGCCCCTGCATGAAGGACGATCCTTTCTACAACGCCTGCTTGATCTCGAGCCTCCAGATTCTGCCGGGTGTCTTGGGACAGGTTGGCGATCAATGGACGAACGCGCTGCCGCAGCTTCTGAATCGCCTGCAGGGTTACGCGCAGTGGGCCTGCTACGTGGCGCCCCTGGTGTTGCGCTCCTTCCGGGTCGACCCGACCGAATACGTGAGAGGAGGAAAGAAAGACGACAAGCGAATCACGGCTTTGTTGGGCCCGTATTGGGACCAGAAGGGTCTCGAGGACGCGATGGTGGCGGGCTGCATCAAGAACGCCACGGCTCAGGCCCTGATCCGGATTCACAACAACCCGAGCAACGAGGCGCGCATCAAACAGGAGCTGGCCGGCGATATCGCCAACTGCAAGCGTTTCTCCAAAAAGCAAGCCGAAGAGGTCGTCAAATACGTCGACAGGTTGCACATCGCAGCCGAGCGCCCGGTGGGCCGGTGCGAACTGGCGGATGTTCGGGTGAACTCCAACTTCACCCATCACCTGCGGCGCGTCACCGAAGAAGAACGCGATCCCCGAAAGTACCGGTTCTACGGTAGAAGGCAGGGAGAAGGATCGCTGCGGATCGTGATTGACCCGAACGAATTCGTCGATTTCCACCGTGTCGCCAAGCCCCCTTACTACCCCCGGATCGTCGTCGGGAAAGCGCCCAAGCAGCTTTCGATCGTGGAGTTCTACGCGTATCGAAGCCCCAGCGAGAGGTTCCCGGTCCGCGGGCTGCCGATCACGCTCAAGGACGGCCAATCGCTGTCGAAGCCGCTGTCGTTCGTCCTGGACCGGAATACCTATGAGTTGTCGATTCAGAGCCTGAAGAGCGGCGTGTGGCGAGCGGACCTCCGGCTGACGCGAGGGGAAAGCACGCCCGGCGCGCATCGCTGTGTGCTGAAGCTGGCGATGAAGCGCGATGCCAACGACGAAGAATCGCAGGTGATCGAGATCGCGCCCAGCACCAGCGGATCAGCGCCGCAGAAGACCAGCAACATCGCCGACGCGTACGCGAATATCCAACTGGCCGGATCGGCCAATGGGCGCCCCGACTCGACGAGCGTGTTTGTGGCCGCAAAGAGCGGCGAGTCGATCAACAAGCGCGGCGAAACCCTCTATTCGCTCGGCGCAACCACCGGTTCCGTCGATGTGAAGATTGAGTCGCTGGGCGCCAATCCCCGCATAACCGCGTCCGTCATCATTCGCATGGAGGAAGCGCCCCAATAGCGGCTGCTCCGTTCTTTTACTAGAATCGGCTGGTGGGGCGCCGATTGCCCCTCTGGTGAGAAGGGA
>CAZGUX010000069.1:0-16151 GCA_964529305.1 uncultured Solibacteraceae bacterium
TTTCCGAACGGGGAGGGTGGGACCGGTTCAGTTGGTCCGGCCGGGTTCGGATGCGGGGTCGAGGCCGGAGACCTCAATCAGGAGTTCGTCATCGGGGATGCCGAGTTCTTCGGCGATCAGGCGGGCGACGGCCTGTTTGGCGTCCGGGAAGGGGGAGAGGGTTTCGGCGAGGCGGGACTGGAAGCGTTCCAGTTGATGAGCGCTGACGGGTTCGTCCTCGGCGGGCAGATGCATGAATTTCCAGCGGAGTTGGAAGAGACGCTCGACGTGATTGGAGGCGCGGAGGGCGGCGACGGGGTCCTTGTCGCGGGCGCGGAGGAAGAGTTCGTTGGTGGCGTCGATGAAGCGGCGCAAGTCGCGGCGAAACGCGGCGGGGGTATCGTGGGGCGTGTTGCGGAGGTGATTGATGCGATGCCGGCGAATGGCAAGCCGGGATACGGCGAAGGACCGGGAGACGGCGGCATCCGCGGTGCCATCCAAGAGAGCCGCGTCCATATCCTCGCGCCTGGGGTGATGACAAATGGTACAAAGGGCCATAAAATAACCTGCCTTCCTACCCTTATTGTCCCAAGCGAGTGCAAGCAATTCTGGGGTACCCGGGTGGGGTACCTAGGGGGAAATGAATGATTTGTGAGGGGTTAGAAGACGAAAATAATTTTGAAAGTGTTGTGAACGGAAATTGGGGAGGGATCAACTTTTCGGGGATAGACAAGGAATAATCCAGCTAACCACCGCGCGACGAATGAGATAAAGACCGTGGGGAAGCATTCCAAAATCAGCAGCCGCGCGGGAGTGTGTTGAGCGAGAGAATTCGGATCCGGATGGTGGACGTTTGGGGGGCCGTCCGAGAGTTGTTGCCGCCGAGGTGGTTCGGACGGTGTTTGGATTCGAGCGGTTTTTCCCGACAAGACCAATGTGCGCCGGGCGAGGATAGGCGATGGGGCGGACAGGTCCGCGCCGGGCGACAAAAAACGTCGCCCGGCGCCACCTAGGCTCCGGTGTGACGCGAGCGTATCCACGAGGCGCACAAAGTAATATCATGAGTTTTCGGTCAATATTCAAGTGGATGCAAAGGCCACACCCCGCCAATGGCCAAGCTCGAAGAACTCACGCGCGGCGCCGCCGTCAAGGGGATCCTGCCCGATTGCCTGGTGGCGGTAGTCGACGTGAAGTGGTACGGTTCAGCGGCCATCGAGCTGACCTACAAGGATCCGGCCGGTAAGCCCAACGTCGTGCTCCTGTACCGGGATCGCGAGCCCACCCTGGAGATCGGCGAAGCCGGCCGGCCGTGGAGCTTTGACGGCGACGGCAAGATGTTCCGCCTGGTGTCTGAAGCTCATCGGATCAACCTGGCCCATCTTTTCGATCCGCTGCTGGCGATCCACACCTCGATGGTCGACCCGCTGCCGCATCAGATCACGGCCGTCTACGGCGAGATGCTGCCACGGCAGCCGCTGCGGTTCCTGCTGGCGGATGACCCCGGCGCAGGCAAGACGATCATGGCCGGCCTGCTCATCAAGGAACTGCTGATCCGCGGCGACCTGCACCGCTCGATGATCGTGTGCCCCGGCAACCTCGCGGAGCAATGGCAGGACGAACTCTACCAACGATTCCAGCTTCCGTTCGAAATCATGACGAACGATAAGCTCGAATCGGCGCGGACCGGCAACTGGTTTGCCGAGAACCCCATGGTGATCTGCCGTCTGGACAAACTGAGCCGGAATGAGGACTTGCAGGCGAAACTGGCCAATACCGACTGGGACCTGGTGGTGTGCGATGAAGCGCACAAGATGTCGGCCACCTTCTTCGGCAACGAGGTCAAGTACACCAAGCGCTACCGTCTTGGCCAACTCCTGGGCCAGCTCACGCGGCACCTAATGCTGATGACGGCAACGCCGCACAACGGCAAACCGGAGGATTTTCAACTCTTCCTGGCGTTGCTGGACAGCGACCGTTTCGAGGGCCGATCGCGCGACGGTGTGCATACCGTCGATGCCTCGGACCTGATGCGCCGGCTGGTGAAGGAGCAACTGCTCAAGTTCGACGGAACGCCGCTGTTCCCCGAGCGGCGGGCATACACCGTCGGCTATCAACTTTCGAACGCCGAAGCCGCACTGTACAAGAGCGTGACGGATTACGTTCGGGAAGAATTCAACCGGGCCGATGCCCTGGAGAACGATGGCCGCAAAGGAACGGTCGGATTCGCTCTGACCATTCTGCAACGGAGGCTGGCGTCGTCGCCCGAGGCGATTCTGCAGTCGCTGCGGCGGCGGAAGGAACGGCTCGAACGGCGCCTGCGTGAAGAGCAGATTCTGAAACGCGGAGCGGACCTCCAGGATATTCACTTTCAAGGACTGCCAACTCTCACCGAAGAAGAGATCGACGAACTGGACGATGCACCCGATGCAGAGGTCGAGGAGACCGAGGAGACGGTGGTCGATCAGGCGACAGCGGCGCGCACGATCGCGGAACTCCAAGCCGAAATCGAGATCCTGGGGAATCTGGAGGCGTTGGCGTTGAAGGTCCGCCGCAGCGGAACGGACAAGAAGTGGGAGGAGTTGTCATCCCTTCTCCAGAACCACGCCGAGATGTTCGATGCACAGGGCCACCGGCGCAAGATGGTCATCTTCAGCGAGCACCGCGACACGCTAAATTACCTGGCCGAACGGCTACGGGCTCTCCTGGGGGCACCCGAGGCGCTGGTCACGGTCCACGGCGGGATGGGACGCGAGGAGCGGAGCAAGGCACAAGAGGCCTTCAAACAGGACAAGGACGTTCTCATCCTGCTGGCCACCGACGCGGCCGGCGAGGGCATCAACCTACAGCGCGCGCACCTGATGGTCAACTACGATCTGCCGTGGAACCCGAACCGGCTGGAACAACGGTTCGGCCGCATTCACCGGATCGGGCAGACCGAGGTATGCCACCTGTGGAACCTGCTGGCGGAAGAGACGCGCGAGGGCGACGTCTACAAGCGCCTTCTCGAAAAGATCGAGTTGGAGCGGGAGGCCCTGGGTGGAGGGGTCTTCGACATCCTGGGCCAACTCTTCCGCGAGCAGCGACTGCGCGATCTGCTGATCGAAGCGATCCGGTATGGGGACCAGCCCGAGGTGAAGGCCCGCCTGCATCAGATCGTCGACAACCTGACGGACCGAAAGCACTGCCTGGAGCTTCTGGAAGAGCGGGCTCTGGCGAACGACAGCCTGGATGCGTCGCAGATCCAGAGGATCAAGGAGGAGATGGAGCGAGCCGAAGCACGCCGCCTGCAGCCTCATTTCATCGAGTCCTTTTTCCTGGAGGCCTTCCGCGTCTTGGGCGGCGCGATCAAAGAGCGGGAACCGAGACGTTACGAGATCACGCACGTACCGGCCCTGATCCGCCAGCGGGACCGGTTGATCGGCACGGGCGAGCCCGTGCTGGGAAAGTACGAACGGATCACTTTCGAAAAGTCCCTCCGTGCGGTTCCCGGGCAACCACTGGCCACCTTCGTCTGCCCGGGCCAACCCCTGCTGGGGGCGACCATCGATCTGATCGTGGAACGTAATCGGGACCTGCTGAAGCGAGGCACGGTACTGGTTGACACAGACGACCCTGGCGAAGCAATCCGGGCACTTTTCTACCTGGAGCAGACGATCGAGGACGGCCGGGCGGACAAGGCGGGCAACCGCCGTGTGGTCTCCCGGCAACTACAGTTCGTGGAGACGGACGCGACGGGCTCCACCAGAAACGCCGGATACGCCCCGTACCTGGACTACCGGCCGGCGACGCCGGAAGAGCGGACTGGTCTGGAGTCAACGTTGGAGTCGCAGGAGTGGCTGAAGGGCGACCTGGAATCGGTGGTGGTTGGCCACGCGATCGCGAGCCTCGTACCGCAGCATCTGGCAGAAGTTCGAACGCGCCGCGAGAACCTGGTGACCAGGACGATGGTCGCCGTGAAGGACCGGCTGACGAAAGAAATCACCTATTGGGACCATCGCGCCAACCAACTCAAGGACCAGGAACTGGCCGGCAGGACGAACGCCAGGATCAATTCGGGGAAGGCCCGCCAGCGGGCCGATGAGTTGCAGGCGCGCCTGGAGAGGCGGATGGCCGAACTGGAATTGGAGCGCCAGATCGCCCCGATGCCGCCGGTTGCCATCGGCGGCTCACTGGTCGTGCCAAAAGGGCTCATCCGCAAGCTGCTCCCGTCTTCCGTTCAGCCAAGTGACGCCGCTGCCGATGCCGTGTCGGCGGAAGCACGGAGGAAGATGGAACTGCTTGCCATGCAGATGGTGATGGAAGCCGAAAGACGGCTGGGCAACGAACCGCGGGATGTGAGCGATGAGAAGTGCGGGTATGACATTGAATCGAAGGTTCGCACCAATGGTAAATTGCGGTTCATCGAGGTAAAGGGACGTGACGCCGGCGCGTGCACTGTGACGGTGACTCGGAATGAGATCCTCACGGCGCTGAACAAGCCCGATGATTTCATTCTCGCGGTAGCGGAGGCCGACGGAGACCGGAAGCGGCTTTGCTACGTGTGGCAGCCGTTTCAACGGGAGCCTGATTTTGGCGCCGAAAGCGTAAACTACAACTTGAAAGAGTTGGTTGCCCGAGGGAAGGAACCCGCATGAGCAGCGGCCCATTTCTCCGACGCGTGGTGCTGAAGAACTATAAGAGCATTGCCGCGTGCAATCTGGAATTGGGCGCGTTGACCCTACTGGTGGGTCCGAACGGTTCAGGCAAGAGCAATTTCCTGGATGCTTTGCGGCTGGTGTCGGACGCGCTTCGAACGACCCTGGAGCACGCACTACGAGACCGCGGCGGAATCAACGAAGTGCGTAGAAGAAGCAGCGGCCATCCGACTCACTTTGGAGTGCGGCTGGAGTTCGTTCTGGCCGGGGGTGTTCCGGGCCATTATTCATTCCGGGTGGGCGCCAAATCCCGGGGCGCATTTGAAGTTCAAACCGAGGAGTGCGTCGTGCGCGGGGATCCGCCCGCGCGCTTTCGCGTAGAGGAAGGGACCAGGAAAAGCAACGGGAGCGGCAAGACGGCGACCGGCCTTCCCACCGACAGGCTCTACCTGGTGGCGGCATCGCACGAAGCCGAATTCCGTCCGGTGTACGACGCACTGGCTCACATGGCCTTCTACAATCTCAGCCCGGACCGGATGCGGGAACTTCAAACGCCGGATGCGGGTGAAATCCTTCTGCGGGACGGCAGCAATTCCGCGAGCGTGCTGCGCCGGCTCGCGGATCAGGACGCGGGTCAGGAAAAGCGGATTGAAGACTACCTGGCGCAAGTCGTTCCCGGGGTGGTGGGGGTGGAAGCTAATTCCGTGGGTCCAAAGGAAACGATGAAGTTCCGGCAGAACGTCGCCGGATCTCCGAATCCGTGGCACTTTCTGGCAGCGAACATGTCAGACGGAACGTTGCGCGCCTTCGGGATTCTGCTGGGCCTTTTTCAGAGGGGAGACCGGTGGCCGGTTTCCGTGGTCGGCATCGAGGAGCCCGAGATCGCTCTGCATCCAGCGGCCGCCGGCATCCTATTGGGCGCTCTTCGCGAAGTCTGCCAGGAGACCCAGGTGATTGTGACGAGCCACAGTCCCGATCTCCTCGACCTGGTTGATCCTGAAAGGGAGCGAATCCTGGCTGTCCACGCGGAGAATGGCAACACCGAAATTGCGCCGATCGACGAGGCGAGCGTGAAGGTCCTTCAGGAGGGCCTGTACACTCCGGGAGAACTGCTGCGCCTGAACCAGTTGTCGCCAGATGCCAAGCTGTTTGGCGACTCGGTGCAGCAGATGCGGCTGTTTGACGAAGGAGCCGCTTGATCCGCTTTCGACTCGCGTGTGTAGTGGAGGGGCACGGCGAAACCAGCGCCGTACCGATCCTGTTGCGGCGCATCCTGTCTCAGATTTCTCCGGACTGCGCGCTCGATATTCCCCATCCTATCCGAGTTCCCCGATCGAAGCTGCTGCGGACGGGTGAACTGGAGAAAGCGGTTCAACTGGCGGCGGCCAAGGTCGCGCCCGACGGGTTCGTCGTCATCCTGCTGGATGCCGATGACGATTGCCCGGCGACGCTGGCGCCGGAGTTGAAGGCCCGTGCGGTTCAGGCCCGGGCCGATATTGCGCTTACGGTGGTTCTGGCGCGGCGCGAGTTCGAGGCATGGTACATTGCCGCGGCGCAATCGCTCGCGCTGCTCCGGGGTCCATCCGAAGCTCCGCCGGGGGATCCGGAGCAGATCCGAGGGGCCAAGGAATGGCTGGCGAAACGGATGCCGAATGGGAAGTATTCGGAGGCGGTTGACCAGCCTGCGCTGGCAGCACGGTTCGACCTTGCCGACGCGAGGCGCTGCCCGTCATTCGACAAGCTGTACCGCGACATCGAGGCGCTGGTGGAGGTGTGCCGAGCGCGGGCGGGGGCAGTGCCGGACGGAAGTTGATGGCGCTGCCTGCCAGGGGAAGTCCATATGACGTTAGCAAGGTGTACCCACGTCCGTTCATTTCGCCAGCACGCCGCGGGGATGAAGCCGCGGGAGTGAGAGGTTGTGAAAAGAAGGGCAGCCACCCCGTTGCCCGTCAAGGTTTCGTGAAGAACCAACGATTGGTGGTCGGGAGACGGGGTCACCGACCCCAATTTTCACGGCTTCTGCGCTTGCGGGTTCTGCTGTCGTACAACCCGCGGGCTCACGCCCGCGGTTCGGAGCGATGTGCTGGCGCCAGTCAAGGAGAGGGCGGCACTGGTTAGCGCCCGTGGGGGGAAGTCCCGCCGCGACGTGTGGTGAGACGACATGAGGTTTGCGTGAAGAACAGGATCCCGGGATTCGGCCAATGAAGAAGAAGCTGATCGAAGTCGCGTTGCCGCTGGAGGCGATCAATAAAGAGTCGGCGCGGGAGAAGTCGATCCGGCACGGACATCCCTCGACGTTACATCTTTGGTGGTCCCGGAAGCCGCTCGCAACCTGCCGGGCGGTCCTGTTCGCCTCACTGGTGGATGACCCGTCGAGCCTACCTGAGAAGTTTCCCACCGAAGCCGACCAGGATAGAGAGAGAGCGCGGCTCTTTGGGTTGATCGAAGAACTGGTGAAGTGGGATACGTCCGACAGGCAGACCGTGCTGAAAGCTGCTCGTACGGAAATCTTAGCGTCCACCGACGGCAACCCACCTCCAGTCTATGATCCGTTCTGTGGCGGCGGTTCGATTCCCCTCGAAGCCCAGCGTCTGGGACTCGAAGCTCACGCAAGCGACCTCAATCCGGTTGCAGTCTTGGTAACGCGGGCACTTGCCGCGTTTCCTCAAAGGTTCGCCAATTCTCAACCGATAAGCCCGACAACGTCTGGTAGCCGAATCGCGGCACCCAAGGCATGGACGGGAGCGAGAGGACTAGCTGAGGATATTCGTTACTACGGCGCCCAGTTGCGTTCAGAGGCTGAAGATTGCGTTGGCCACCTCTATCCCCCAATCGAGTTACGGGGAAGTGCTGGCCAGCACAAAGCAACAGTAATAGCTTGGCTTTTCTGCCGTGCGGTTCGATGCCCCAATCCCGCGTGCGCCTTCACCATGCCGCTTTCCAGTAAATTCTGGCTTTCCACGAAGCCGGGTAAGAAAGCTTGGGTTCAGCCGATCATCGATCTTCGAGCGAAGCGTGTTGCTTTTAAGGTTTGCACTGGGGAGCCCGAAGCCAGTGTGTCTAGCGCCAATGACCTAGGCAGCACACTGTTAAACGAACGAGGCAAGAAGGCCAAAGCGTCGTTTGCTTGTCTTGCCTGTAACGTTGGAAGAGCCAAGGGAGAGTATATCGACAATGAAGCCGCGAACCGGCGTCTCTCATTCATTCCCATGGCGATTGTGGCCGAGGGGCAGAGGGACCGAATCTTCATGGATTTCGATTCCACAGCACAAGATGCAATCGATGTCAGCGACAAACTGGTTATGGACCCCACGATCCAGCATAGTTTGCCGAAAGAGGAAGCACGGGGGACATTTGCCAGCAATGCCCAAGGCAGAACCTATGGTTTTCACACCTTTAGCGACTATTTTACGTCACGGCAACTGATTACTCTGTCAACGTTTAGCAGACTCGTAATGGAAGTTAGGGATCATGCGGTAAGAGACGGCGCCTCCCTGGAATATGCGGACGCACTTGCGACGTATTTGGCCTTCGCGGTGGACAAAGTCAGCGAAGGAAGTAACTCTTTGTGTACATGGAGTCCACTCCCAACGAAGCTCCACGTTGTCAGCACCTTTGGCCGACAGGGTATAGCGATGGCGTGGGACTTTGCTGAGGCAAACCCCTTTGCAAACTCCTCCGGAAACTTCAGTAGGATGGTGGACCTTATCGCGAGCGTCATAGAGACAAATGGCGGGCTTGGGTTATATGAAGGAACTGTCAATCAAGCAGATGCTACGCAAGTACACGGCCCGAGCCAGCAAAAAGCGCCGATTGTCAGCACTGACCCGCCTTACTATGACAACATCGGTTATGCGGACTTATCTGATTTCTTTTATGTATGGCTGCGTAAGTCAATTGGCACTATAGAGCCTCTCTTGTTCAGCACGCTTCTGACGCCAAAAAAACAGGAGCTAATTGCTTCACCGTATCGCTTCGAAGGGAGTAAGGAACGGGCAAAGTCCTTCTTCGAAGAGGGTTTCCGGGCTGTGTTCACGAGTATTCGCAAGATGCACAATGCGGACTATCCGATGTCGATCTATTATGCATTCAAACAGTCAGAATCAATTGATGAGGGCGGCGATCACACGGGGATTTCCTCGACCGGTTGGGAGACGATGCTTGAAGGCCTTATCCACACACAGCATCAGGTAACTGGTACTTGGCCCGTTAGAACAGAGCGTTCAGGCGGGTTCCGAAACAAGGACCAGAATGTCCTCGCTTCATCAATAGTTCTCGTTTGTCGGCCGAGGCCCGACTCCGCCAGCATAACAACCCGTAAAGATTTCCTCAACTGCCTGAAGCGGGAACTACCTTTCGCCCTGCGCAACTTACAAAAAGGCAACATCGCACCTGTGGATCTTGCACAAGCAGCCATCGGCCCGGGCATGGCCGTCTTTTCCCGATACAAGAAGGTCCTTGAAACTGACGGTTCGCCGATGCGGGTCCGAACAGCCTTGACGTTGATCAATCAGGGCCTCGACGAGGTGCTTTCCGAAATGGAGAGCGAGTTCGACCCAGACACGCGCTGGGCACTAACATGGTTCGAGCAGCACCAGTTCGACGAAGGTCTCTATGGCGAGGCTGAAGTGCTGGCCACAGCCAAAGCGCTCAGCATTTCGGGACTGGCCGAGGCGGGCATTTTGCACTCCCGTGCCGGTAAGGTGCGCCTGCGGCGCCGCGACGAGCTACCCGAGGACTGGGATCCGGCATCCGATAAGCGCTTGACGGTCTGGGAAGTGACGCAGCATCTCATCCGTCGTCTGGATAAACACGGCGAGACCGAAGCGGCGAACCTGAAGGCGAAAATCGGCGGGATGGCGGAGATCGCCCGCGACCTCGCGTACCGCCTCTATACGCTGTGTGAACGGAAGGGCTGGGCGGAAGAGGCCGGTTACTATAACAGCCTCGTGGTGGCGTGGCCGTCCATGACGCCTCCAGAGTTGTTTCAATAAGAAGGGGATTTGGCATGACGCGCGAGGAAGCCATCACCGAGATCACGCGGAGGCTGGTGGAAGCTTGCCGCCCGGTTCGTGTGTATTTGTTCGGGTCGGCGGCGCGGGGCGACGACGCCCCGGACAGCGATCTGGATTTCCTCGTGGTGGTCCCCGACGACGCCCCGGAAGACGTGATCCGCGGCGATCGCCTGTACCGGGCGATCCGGGGGATTGCCGTTGCCGTGGATGTTATCCCCTGGCGCCAGACCGATTTCGAGGGCAGGGCGGCGTACGTTGTCGCGTCCTTGCCTGCCACTGTGGTCCGCGAGGGGAGGCTGTTGTATGACGCCGAAACAGTGGCTGCTTGACGAGACGCGCAACTGGGTGCAGCGCGCAGAGAAGGACCTGCGAGCGGCGGAGCTGTGCGCACCTGAGTTGCCCGCCGAGGCGCTCTTCCATTGCCAGCAAGCTGCGGAGAAGTATCTAAAGGCTTTCCTGACGTGGAGCCAGAGCGCCTTCCGCAAGACGCACGAACTGCGAGATCTGGCTGCTGCCTGCGCTCTCATCGATCCTTCCTTGCAGTCCACGCTCGCTCCCGCCGAAGCCCTCTCGAAATACGCATGGCTCTTCAGGTACCCTGGTGCGCCGTACGAACCCGATGCCAAGGAAGCAGCGCAAGGGCGCGTTCTCGCCGAACAAGTGCGGGCAGAGATCTCAGGCAGGCTGCCCCAAGCCGCCCTGAGTTAACAGGAATCCACCATGGCCACTACCAACCGCGAGCGCGTCGACAAAGCGCTGGAACAACTGAACGCCGGCTTGCAGCCCTTCGTCGAGCGCGAGCTGAAGGCCAGCTGCAAGGACAAATGGGTGGACGCCGCCCGGCCAAGCTTTCCTAATTGGCAGCAGGCTGGAAAGGTCGTGTCCGTCAACTGGGACACCCAGGCACTGCTGGCGGTGATGTGGGAGCTTTGGAACGACTGCTTCAGGAAAATCCGGAAGGAACGCAACCCCACGGCTGACGCCGTGGGCTCGATGCCATACGCGACCTCCTGGCTTAGAACGTGCAGGAAATGGGAACAGCGACCATGGGCCGCCGTCCGTCCGTCAGCCGAGGTCGTTCGAAGAGAAGCAGTACGAGCGAAAAAGATAGACTGATGGAGACCCCCATGACCCGAGAGGACGCGATCAGCAAGGCGACGGAGATCCTTGTTCGATGCTACTCACCCGAACGGATCTACCTCATCGGGTCGAGCGCCCGCGGCGAGGCTAGACCCGGCAGCGACCTGGATTTTCTCATCGTGGTACCGGACGCCGCGCCGCACGGCTCGCTTTGGGGGTCGAACGTACACCGGCAATTGTGGGAGATTCCGTTCGGGGTCGATATCGTCCCCTTCCGCCGGAGCACTTTCGAGCATCGCTCGGGATGGCTGATGTCGCTGCCGGCAATCGCGTTGCGAGAGGGGCGCCTGGTTTATTCGAGCGTCGAGCAAGCCAGACCGTGGGTGGATACCGCCCGGGCAATCCACACCGCCGTCGAGGATTGCGTCGGGGCTGGGGAATCCGCGCCGGACGCCCAACAGCACCTAAAGGCGGACCTACCGCCGGAGACCTGAAGACAGTGGCCATCACCAATCATGAACGCGTCGGCAAGGCGCTGGAACAACTGAACGCCGGCTTGCAACCCTTCGTCGAGCGGGAACTGAAGGCCAGCTACAAGGACAAATGGGTGGACGCTGCGCGGCCAAGCTTCCCCAACTGGCAGCAGACGGGAAAACCTGCGTCCCTCAACTGGGACACGCAGGCGCTGCTGGCGGTGATGTGGGAGCTGTGGAACGACTGTTTCAAGAAGATCCTGGGTCCCTCGGAACGCAGCCTGGTGAGCGAGTTGCGCGACGTGCGCAACAAGTGGGCGCACCAGAAAGCCTTTTCGACCGATGACGCCTATCGCGCCATCGACAGCGTGTCGCGATTGCTGGCCGCGGTTTCGGCGGAGCAATTCGAGGCCGTCGAGCCGATGAAAGCCGAGATCCTGCGCGTCAAGTTCGACGAACAGCTCAGGACTCAGAAGCGGAAGGAATCGAGCGTCGCGGTGGAAGGCAAGCCGGCCGCAGGGTTGCGGCCGTGGCGGGAAATCATCACGCCCCACCCGGACGTCGCCTCGGGGCGGTTCCAGCAGGCGGAGTTCGCGGCCGACCTGTGGCAGGTGTTCCTGAAAGAAGGTTCGGAAGAATACCGCGACCCAGTGGAATTCTACCGGCGGACGTTCATCACCGAAGGGATCCAGAAACTGCTGGCGAACGCCCTGTTGCGGATGGCGGGACAAGGCGGCGACCCGGTGGTGGAGTTGCAGACCAACTTCGGCGGCGGCAAAACGCACTCCCTACTGGCGCTCTGGCACCTGTTTGGAGGCGTGCCGGCCGGGCAATTGCCCGGGTTGGAGACGGTGACGAAATTGGCCGGTGTCTCCCAGCCGCCCAAAGTCCGGCGGGCAGTGTTGGTGGGCAACCGGATGTCGCCGGCGGATCTCCACAAGAAACCCGATGGAACGGTGGTCCGGACGCTGTGGGGCGAACTGGCGTGGCAACTGGGCGGCAAAGAGGGCTACGCGATGGTGCGCAGCGCCGACGAGAAAGCCGTCAGTCCGGGCGACAGCCTCCGGGTGCTTTTCAACAAGTTCTCTCCGTGCCTGATTTTGATTGACGAATGGGTGGCCTACGCGCGGCAGCTCTACAACAAGTCGGATCTGCCCGCGGGCGACTTCGACGCGCACTTCACGTTCGCGCAGACCTTGAGCGAGTCGGCAAAACTGGCGGACAAGACATTACTGGTGGTCAGCATTCCCTCGTCGCAGAACGAGATCGGTGGCGAGGGCGGGCTGGCGGCGCTGGAGCGCCTGAAGAATGTCATCGAGCGGGTGGAGACGTCCTGGCGACCGGCGAGCGCCGAGGAAGGATTCGAGATCGTCCGGCGGCGGCTGTTTCAGCCGATCACCGATCCGGAACTGTTCACGGCGCGAGATGCGGTGGTGAGGGCGTTCGCGGACGAATATCGAAAATCCTCGCAGGAATTTCCTTCCGAGGCGAGCAAGGCGGAATACGAGCGGCGGATGAAGGCGGCGTATCCGATCCACCCGGAGTTGTTCGACCGGCTGTACAACGACTGGTCGACTCTCGACAAGTTTCAGCGGACCCGCGGTGTGCTGCGCCTGATGTCGGCCGTGATTCACGGGTTGTGGGAGCGCGAGGATCGAGGACTCATGATCCTGCCGGCGAGCGTACCGGTGGATGCGCCCGCCGTCCAGAGCGAACTGACTCGGTATCTGCCTTCGGTGTGGGACCCGATTATTGAAAAAGACATCGACGGGCCAAACTCGCTGCCGCTGCGGATCGACCGCGAGAACCCGATGCTGGGGCGATACTCCGCGGCGCGCAGGGTGGCCCGCACGCTCTATCTTGGTTCGGCTCCGACACAGGATTCGACGAAGAAGGGGCTGGAAGACCGCCAGATCAAACTGGGGTGCGTCCAGCCGGGCGAGACTTCGGGGACGTTTGGCGATGCCTTGCGGAAACTGGCCGACCAGGCCACCTACCTTTACGTGGATGGCAGCCGCTACTGGTTTGCGACGCAGCCGAGCGTAAACCGGCTTGCCGAGGAACGGGCTGAACGGTATCACCCGGAGGATGTTACGGAAGAGATCCGGCGGCGGCTGGCGGAAGAGGCGAAGCATCGCGGGGATTTCTCCAAGGTTCATTCGTGCCCGGCCGGTTCCGGTGAGGTTGTGGATGAACCCGAGGCGAAGCTGGTGATCCTGAGTCCCGACTATCCACACAGCGCAAAGACGGATTCGAGCGCGGGCCGACAGGCAGCGGCGGAGATCCTCAACCGGGGTTCGGCGGGCCGGAACTGCGGCAACATGCTGGTCTTCCTGGCGGCCGACAAGACCCGGTTCGCGGACCTCGACAAAGCGGTCCGTTCCTACCTCGCATGGCAGTCCATCGAGAAGGAAACGGTTGCACTGAACCTGACGCCGTTCCAGGCCAGCCAGGTGGACCAGCGTTTGACCAGTTCCGATCAGGCGGTGAAGGGGAGGATTCCGGAAACGTATGTGTGGGTGTTGGTGGCAGGGCAAAAGCGGCCGGAGCCTGGTGAGGCGTTTCCCGCGGTCGAGTGGCAGGAATTCCGGCTGCAGGGACAAGAGTGGCTGGCCGAACGGGCATCAAAGAAATTGAAGAACGATGGGCTGCTGATTACCAGCCTGGCCGGCGCGGTGCTGCGCTTTGAAATTGACCAGGTCCCACTGTGGCGTGGAAACCACGTAGGTGTAAAGCAGTTGGTGGATGACTTCGCAAAGTACCTCTATTTGCCGCGCGTCAAGAACGCACAGGTGATCCTGGACGCGATCCAGGATGGGGCCAGCCGACTCACATGGTCGCAGGATACCTTCGCGTATGCGGACTACTACGACTCCACGGCCGACCGGTACCGGAGCCTTGAGGCGGGCAGCCGGCCGACTGTCCAGTTGACGGCAAACAGCGTGGTGGTGAAGCCTGGGGTCGCGGCGGCACAGATGGAGAAAGACGCGGCGTCTCGGGTCACTCCGCCGGTTGGGGGAGACGGTGCCGGAGCCGGCCCGGCTCCAACCGCAGAGGACCGGGAGACCGGCAAGGGCACGGGCGTGGCCGGGGAGAAGCCGAGAGTGCCCGTGCTGCGACGCTTCCATGGCTCGGCGAAGATCGATGCCGCGCGCCTCTCTCGCGACGTCGATCAGATCGCCAGCTCCGTGGTCCAGCACCTCGCCGGACTGCTAGACGCCAAGGTGACGATCACGGTGGAGATCGAAGCCGAGATTCCCTCCGGCGCGCCGGACAATGTGGTCCGGACTGTCACGGAGAATTGCCGGACGCTCAAGTTCGAGAGTCAAGGATTCGAAGAGAGCTAAAGAGATAGCGCAGCCTTGGGAGGCTTTAGCTTTAGCGACCGGACCAGCGAGCGGCCAGTGTTCGCCTGTTCTCAACGTCCTCGATAAGCTCTTCCCCGCCAGCATCCCGCCGGATGGGACCCGGTCCGCTTCTGCCGCCTCACCCGCTGGGATCTCTGCCTGCGCTACCTCTACCGCTTCCCGCTCGGCACGCCGTATCAGGCCGTCGTCGCCTCGGTCGAGGACACGCTGCGAACCAAAGCCTCCGGTGCGCCCCTGGTGGTCGATGCCCCCGGCGTCGGCGCGGCCGTGCTCGAGATGTTCCGCCACTCGTCCATCTATCTCCATCCGGTGGTCATCACGGGAGGCGATCACGTCAACTACGCGGCCGGCCGGTTGCACGCGCCCAAAGACCGAAATCGTCACCACGCTGGCCCTGTTGCTGGAACAGGACAAGTTCCGGATGGCTCGACACCTGGCCTTCGCGGAGGAGTTCCATCGCGAGATGACCAGCTTCCGGGTCGACGCCCGGCCGGCGGGCCGGTTCCGCCTTGGGGCCTCGGGGGCGGGCATGCACGACGATCTGGTGATTGCAGTCGCCCTGGCGGCGTGGTTCACCGTGCGGCAGCATCCGCACGTGCTGCACGAAGCCCACGCCCCGCCGCCATTGACACTGTTTTGATCCGCCGTGGCGTGATCGCGATCCGAACCCCGGCCGGAAGGCCGGGGACCAGCGTTCCCTGGGGCCTTCTCCCTGGCTCGAACGCTGGTCCCCGGCCTGCCGGCCGGGGTTCGGAGGCGGACTCGCCGGATTATTCCGCCCACACCACCCAGGGCAGTTCGTAGGGCAGGATCGCGTCTTCGTGGAACGGAACCACACGGACTCCAAATCCACAGGAGCCGCTGTCGCGGCATTCCACTTCGCCTTCGTAGACGTGATCCGATCCGCTGGTCCCCCGAAGGCTCATGTCCGTCGCCTGGCCCTGAACGATTTCGCCCTCGGGGTTGAGCAGACCCCAGAAGACCTGAACCCGTACATCGGAGGGAGAGAGACTGCCCAGCGCGACGCGCGCCGAGACTTTGAGCTTGGAGCCAATGAGAGCTTCCGCGGCAGCGCCGGAGTCTACATAAGTCACCCGGACTTCGCCGCCGTGGAGCAGCACGCGCCGGCGCCAGTCGACCAGGGGGTGGACCCTGACGGCGTTGTCCACCGACAGACGAAGATGCCGTTCATTGGCGGGAATGTAGAATCGCTCGGCATACTCGGCCACCATGCGGTTGGTGCTGAAACGCGGCGATAGATGCTTCATCGAGGCCTTCATCTTGGCGATCCACTTGCGCGGGAGGCCGTCCGCTTCCCGGTCGTAGAACAACGGAACCACGTCATCCTCGAGCAAATCGTAGAGCGCGTCGGATTCGACCTGGTCCTGAAGTTCCGAATTGGCGTACTCTTCGCCGCTCCCGATCGCCCAGCCGGCCTCGCGGTGATAGCCCTCGTCCCACCAGCCATCCAGAATGGAGAGATTCAGGCCGCCGTTGATCAGCAACTTCATGCCGCTGGTGCCGCTGGCCTCGTTCGGGCGGCGCGGCGTGTTCAACCACACATCCACGCCCTGGACCAGGTAGCGCGCGACCGAAATGTCG
>CAZGUX010000070.1:0-17263 GCA_964529305.1 uncultured Solibacteraceae bacterium
AGTCGCTGCTGGGCGTGCGTATGGACTGCGCCAAGTGCCACGACCACCCTTGGGAGAACTGGACGCAGAACGACTTCTACGGGATCGCCGCGTTCTTTTCGCGCCTGTCGCGCAAGGCCGAGCCGTACGGGCTGTTCGAGCATTCCGTGGTGTTGCGGCCGAACGGAAAACCCACGTACGACTACGTGAACAACAACAAGGAACTGCTTCACCCGAAGACCAAGGTCCCGGTGAAGCCTCGCTACCTGGGCGGCCAGGAGGTGGAGTCGCCGGAGGGTGAAGACGTTCGTGAGAAGCTGGCCGCATGGCTGACCTCTCCGAGGAATCCGTGGTTCACGCGCGCGATCGCCAATCGCATCTGGAAGCACTATCTCGGCCGCGGCGTGGTGGAACCGGTGGACGACTTCCGCGTGTCGAACCCTCCGTCCAACCCAGCCCTTCTCGACGCGCTGGCCGGCCACCTGGCCCGCGAACGTTACGATCTCCGGGCGCTGATGCGGACGATTCTGAATTCTCACACGTACCAGTTGTCGTCGGCTCCGCGGCCGGGCAACCAGGCCGATGCGATCAACTACTCCCGCTATTACCCGAAGCGGCAGATGGCCGAAGTGCTGTTCGACACCATGGGACAAGCAACGGAGGCGCGCCAGAAGATTCCCGGCGCGCCGCCCGGCGACCGGGCCATGGCGGTGGCGGTCGGTTCGCCGAATTACTTCCTGACCACCTTCGGGAAGGTGGCCATGCGCGACCAGATCTGCGAGCGCAATAGCGAGCCCGACGTCGCCCAGGCCATGCACCTGATCAACGGCGACCTGATCCAGAGCCTGACCACGGCTCGCAACAACATCGTCGATCGAGTGCTGGCAAACGCCGAGTGGGACGACCGGCGGCGGCTGTCGGAGATCTACCAGGCCGCGCTGACGCGCGCTCCGGGCACGCCCGAACTGGAAGCGGCCGAAACTCACCTGGCCGCGGCGGCAAACGCGGACGCGCGCAGGAGAGTCTACCAGGACATTGTCTGGGCGATCCTGAACTCCAAGGAGTTCGCTCACATTTATTGAGGAGGCAAACGGTGGCGCTGAACGAATTCAATCGCAGAACGTTTCTCCGGGTGGGAGCGCTTTCCGCCTGGGGCTCGATGCACCTCGGCGATGCCCTGAGTCTCCGGGCCGCGGAATCCGGCGGGGCCGACATGTCGGTGATCCTGGTGTGGTGCGCCGGCGGAATGAGCCAGTTCGAAACCTGGGATCCGAAGCCCGAAGCCGACGAGAAATACCGGGGCCTGTTCAAGCCCATCCCGACCAACGCGGACGGCATCTTCATCGGGGAGCACCTTCCGCTCAGCGCAAAGCAGGCGGACAAGTACGTGATCATCCGGTCGATGACCGGCAAGGACGCCGTTCACGAGACCGCGCAGGCGTTCAGTCTCAGCGGCCACGCTCCCCTTCCCGGGTTGAACTACCCGTCGATGGGGTCGATCGTGAGCCACGAGTTGACTCCGCGGAACGAACTGCCGAGCTACATCATTACCGGCGGCGGCGCGTCGTTCTGGGAACAGGCCGCGTTCCTCGGGCCTCGACACAACCCGTTCTCGGCGGGTAATCCCAATACGCCCAACTACCGCGTGCGCGACCTCGACCTGCCGATGGGCGTCGACTGGGCCCGCGTGGAGCGGAGAAAGTCGCTGCTCACGGTGGCGGACAACTACTTCCGCCAGTTCGACACCATTCAAGCCGTCGATAAAATGAGCACGCATTACCAGACGGCCCTGTCCCTGATCCGGTCGGACCGCGCGCGCAAGGCTTTCGACATCGCCGCCGAACCGGAGAAGCTTCGCGACCGCTACGGCCGGACGGCGATGGGCCAGGGATGCCTGCTGGCCCGGCGCCTGGTGGAGGCCGGCGTCCGCCTGGTCAGCGTCCGGAGCGGCAACTGGGATCATCACCAGGAGGTGTTCCGGAACTTATCCCGCGAGAATCTGCCCGAGTTCGACCGGGCCTTTGCGGGTCTGCTCCAGGACTTGGCGGAACGGGGCATGCTGGCGAAGACCCTCGTGATCGCCGCCACCGAGTTCGGCCGCACGCCGGAGATCAACGTGAACTCCGGCAGGGACCACTGGCCGAATGCCTATTCGATCGTGATGGCGGGAGGCGGCATCCGCGGCGGCCGTGTCCTCGGCAAGACGGATCGCAACTGCCAGGCGGTGGCCGAGCGTCCCGTTCACGTGGAAGAAGTGCTGGCGACGGTGTATCACAAACTGGGAGTCGACTACCGCAAGGTGTTCACGACCTCCATCGGCCGGCCCGTACGGGTGGTCGATGAACCGTTCGAGCCAATCAGCGAACTGATGGCTTGAGGTGAGCGGCTGAAGCCTTTGCTTGACAGAGGGGTTGGTTTCCATTTCGATAGCCAGGCGCATTGGTTGGAGCCCACGGCGTGAGCCGTGGGCTCGAATCGCGGTGCAGGTCAAACGCCAGGGCTATACGGTCGGGGCCGCGACACTCGCTCGTCGCGCCTCAATATTCCAGCGGCTTCCGCTCGAAGTGCCGGTGCACACGGTATTCGATCGAGCAGTCCGCGTCGTAGACCTCAAAGGGAATATTTAGCTTCGGATCGCGCTTGACCAGAGTCACCTTGATCCGATTGTCCCCCTGGCGGGGATGGTACTCCGGCGTCAACGGAAACTCGTAGATGTAGCCGTACGGATTGATCGGGCCCGCTTCGACCACGTGAAAATGCAGGTCGATCTTACGCGCGAGGGAATCGGGCAGCACACGACCGTTGAATTCCACGCGAACCTCATTCAGCGAAGGCTCGAGATTGCCGAACCGGACGCGCAGGCGAACGGACGAGACCCTTTCCAGCGCCTGCCAGCGCGGCAGATCGTCGGCAACCCGCAGCGGCACCTCCACCGACTCCCCTTGCTTGAGCACCTGCGGCAGAATCGGCCCGGCCGTGGGGAACAGTCCCTTCGCGAAGGTACTTCCTCGCGCCATGGACCGGGCACGGTAGGTCTTGTCGGCTGTCGCGAGCATATCGGGATGCCCCAGCAGTCGGAGGGTCTGATAGTCCTCATTCACCCAGGGCCAGCCGTTGGGCGCCCACATGCCTTCACATAGCCCGAACCCGTGTACGCCGCGATGATACGCGTTCGCCGCGGCCGCCCACGTCATGGCCGGCGTCGCGGCGCTCTCCAACTGGCGTCCCAGGTTTCCTTCGAAGCCGGCCAGGACCCGGCACGCGGTACCCTTCGCCGCGGCCAATGCGGCCGTGGGATCGATGTCCTGGTCGAGCATCCCGCGATGCGTGGTGAGACACACTAGTCCGTCCACCAACTTGCGCGACACCCAGGTGGGAACCTCAAAGCCAACCACACTCCAGGACGACGCTGGGCCCGCAGGAATCCTCGCGTAGATTCGTTTCCGGCGGCCCTGCGCCTGCTCCGCCCGGTCGGCGACCGCGCGCAGGTCGGCAATCCACTGCGTCAGGACCGGAGCCAGACGCCCTACCTCGCTGAACTTGCAGAACGGACCAAAGTCGTTGTCGATCGACAAATCCAATTCGATCCCGTCCGTCTGATAGCGGGTGAGCAGTTCTTCGCAGATCCGAAAGCGTTCGTTGCGAACCTCTTTGTGCAGAAAGTTGAACCGGTTCGGTCCGAAGAAGCGTGCAGGGTTCTTCGCCAGCGGATGGTCATCGGGCCCCACCTGAAACTGCGGGTGGTTGTACGCGAAGTCGGATTTCCGGCCCATCCCGTTGTCGACCTTGCGATCGCCGCCGATGATGCATACGCAGACCGTGGGCAGAAACCAGATCCCTTTCTCGCGGGCGCGGTCGCTCAAGAGCTTCATCGGGTCCAAGCCGTCGGCGACGAGTTGATGCAGCGTACGGGCGGCCCGATAGAAGATCTCGTGCGACCAGACGTCGACATTGTCGCCCCACTTGGCGGCCACACGGCTGTCGTACTGGACGACTCCTCCCTCGGGACCCGCCGAGTAGAAGAGCGTGTCCACTCCGGCCTCCACCAGTTGATCGAGGGTGAAGGTGACGTCGGCCGCCGTGAGCGGAGGCGCGAACTGGTAGAGCCCCGCGGCGTGGCGGCCGTCGTCGTAGAAAAAGACCTTGGGGTCCGGAGTTCGATATCCAGGGGGCGTCCGGGGTTCGCCCGCCCGCGGCGCCCCCGACTGCGCCGCCAGGAGAGTGGAGGAAGCTCCACCGGTCATCGCTTGTAGCACGCTTCGCCGTTTCATGTCAGTTGTCCCCTGTCATAAAAACTCATGTCAGTAGTCGATCGGCACCCTCTCGTAGTTCCGGTGCCGCTGGTACCGGATCGCGCAGTCGACATCGTACAACTCGAAAGCCACGTCAATCCGCGGGTCCCGCCGGACCAACGTCACCTGAACGCGGTTGTGTCCCGGCTTCGGGAAGTATTCCGGCGTCAGCTCGTAGCTGAAAATGTAACCGTACGGACGAACGGGTTCGCCGTCGAGAATCCGGTACGTCAGATCGTTGGACCGGAGCAACCCGCGAGGCAGCAGGCGTCCGTTCAGTTCAACGTCCACCTGGTTGAGCGGCGCTTCGATGTTCGTCACCCGAACGCGTAAGCGGACCGACTCCACGCGTCCCAGAGATCGTGCCCGCTCCAGGTCGTCGGCGACGCGAAGCTTCACTGCCACCGGCTTGCCCTCCGCCAGGTTCTGCGGCAACACCGGGCCCTCAACCGGAACCAGACCGCCCGGCTCCCCGCGCGGCAGGGTGCGGACACGGTAGATCTTGTCCCCCATGGCGAGCAGCTTCGAATCCCGCAGCGGGCGCAGCGTCTCGTAGACCTCTGCGCTCCACGGCCATGAAAACCAGTGCGGGTCGTCCAGGTTAATGCCGCCGGCGCCTTGGCTGTAAGCATTCGCTGCCGCCGCCCAGATCATGGGCTGGGTGGCCTTGAGTGCCAACTGCCGGTGGATCCGGCTGGAGACGGCGGCGATCACCCGGCAGGAGGAGCCACGGGTCAGGGAGACGACGTGCGACAGATCAAAATCCTGGACCATCTTCTCGGGGACCGCGCCGTTGCAGATCAGGACATCCACCAGACCTTCCGAGACCCACCGGTCAACCTGGTAGCCCATCAGCTTCCAAGCGGCGGGATCCGCCGGCAGGTAGAACAGAATCCGTTTCTTTCGCCCTTGGGCCTCACCGGCTTTTCGGGCAACCTCAGCCAGATCGCGAATCCACTGAGTCAGGGCGGCGCCAAACTCGCCCACCTGGCTCAGCTTGCAGGCCGGCGCGGAATCGAAGAAGATCTCGACGCCGTCCGTCTCGTAGCGCGCGAGCAGTTCTTCGAAGATCAGGAATCGCTCGCGCCGTACTTCCGGGCGCAGGAAGTTCAGCCGTGTCTCAGGCAGTTCCCTGGCCCTCGGGTCTTCATCTTTCCCGACCTGGAATCGGGTGTTGTTGAAGACGAAGTCCGACGTGCGTCCGTGGCCGCGATCGGAAATATACGTCCCGATATCCACCTGCAGGCTCGGAAAGAACCAGATGCCGTGTTCGTGGCACCGGTCGCACAGCATCCGGATGCGGTCGTAGCCGTCGGCGATCATCTGGCGGACGTGCCGGGCATCGCGATAGTGCACGGGATGAGTCCAACGGGTGACGTTGTCCCCGAGTTTCTGGGCGACACGGCTGTCGTAGGTGACCGTACCGCCCTCGACCCCTACCGAGAACAGCAGGGCGTCCACCCCGCTCCCGATCAACTGGTCGACAATCACCGTCACGTCCGACCGGTCGAGAGGCGGCTCAAACTGATCGGTGCCCGCCCCGTGCCGTCCGTCGTCCCTGACAAACACCCGAGGACCGCGCGGAGCGGCCCCACCGGGTCCGCGAACCTGTGCCGCCACGGGGAACGTGGCTGAAGCCAACGCCGCCGAAGGCGCGGCGGCCGCGATCTTCTTCAGCCAGTTCCTGCGTCTCACCTCTTGCCGGATGTCCTTTCCCTCAAGGGTCCACGCTCGGATTCGCATTCCGAGGCCGCGAGCCCGGCGCGGCCGTTCTGTCCGCTGAACCTCGAAAGTGTACCGGAAGCAAGGCGCGTGAGCTTTGCAGATTTTCCGGTGTGGACCGTCCACGGTTCCCCGCTTTTTTGTTCGTGTCTCTCCAGCGAAATATGATATGGTGCAAGCTCCGTGCAGGCGGCAACATCAACCGAAAAATCCACGGCCGGCGCCGCTGAGGAGAGTTCCTTCTACAAGTGGCTGCTGGTGGGCATGCTCTTCTGCATCGCCTGTTTGAACTACGCCGACCGCGGCGCCCTCAACGCCGTATTCCCCCTCTTGCGCGGCGATCTGGGGATGTCCGACGTGGCCCTGGCGGCGACGAGTTCCCTATTTCTCTGGACCTATGCCCTCGTGTCCCCGATTGCCGGCTACCTGGGGGATCGTTTCTCCAGAAGCTCGATCATCGTCTGGAGCCTGGCCGCCTGGAGCGTGGTGATGGTGTTGAACAGCATCGTGCAAACCCAGGGTCAACTGCTGGCGATGCGCATCCCGTTGGGCATCGCCGAAGCCCTCTATATCCCCGCCAGCATCGCGCTGATCAGCGATCATCACACCGGCGCCACCCGCGGCAAGGCCTTCTCCGTGCATCTGTGCGGCTTCTACACAGGCAATGTCGCCGGCGCCTCGCTGTCGGGCTATCTGGGCAGCCTCTACGGTTGGCGGACGCCGCAACTCGTTCTCGGCGTGATCGGCCTCGCCTTTGCGTTGCTGGCAAGACGCGTGCTCCGCGACGCACCCGCCGGAGGGGAGAGGCCGCGAGAGGCGGCGAAGGACGCGGGGGTGCTGGCTTCGTTCAAGGACGTCGCCCGGGTTGCCATCTACTGGTTCCTCCTGATTGATGCGTTCCTGCTGGCCGCGGTCACGCACATCCTGTCGACATGGCTGCCTTTGTACCTGCACGAAGCGTTTCAACTGGACCTGGGCGCGGCCGGCTTCCAGGGAAGCTTTTTCCTGATGAGCGGCAGCGTCCTCGGGGTCCTGGCCGGGGGCGCCCTTTCCGATGCCGTCGGAAAAAAGAACAAGCGCAGACGCATGCTGGTTCAAGTGTGCGCCAGTTTCCTGTGCATTCCCGTCCTGCTGGTGTTCCGGGTGTCGCCCAGCCTGCTCGCGGTGCAGGTAGCCCTGTTCGTCTTCATGTTCATCCGCTATGCCGGGGGCGCGAACGCGAATCCCCTGTTGTGCGACCTGGTCCCGGCCAATCGCCGTTCGATTGCCTTTGGGGTCATGAATCTGACCAGTTGCCTGTCGGGCGGCGCGGCCATCATGGTCGCGGGAATCCTGAAAGCGCAGTTCGGCCTTCAGTCGATCTTTGGCTCGACCGGTGTGATTTTGGTGGTGGCCGGATTGATCATGTCCCTCGGGTACACGAAGTTTCTGGCGAAGGACCTGGCCCGGGCGAAGGAACTTGTGCCTTCGGGCGCTTGACAGCGTCGCAATCAACGTCCGCTGGTATCCACCCCGCGCAGGCGGTCGCTCGCCGCGTTCAGCCTCTTGAGCGCGTCCGGAGGCAACACCAACTGCGTGCCGCGCAGATTGTCCTCGACGTGCTTCGGCTCTTCGGCGCCGGCCAGAACACTGGTTACCTCTTTGTGGGCCAGCATCCACGCGATGCACACCTGGGGACGGGTCGCTCCCAGGTCGCGCGCAACGGAGTCTAACGCCTCGACCACGGGCGCCCAGGGTTTGCCCGGATCCACGGGCCGTCCGGGCGCCAGACGTCCTTCGGCCAGCGGACTGAACGCCATCAGGCCCAGTTTTCCCCTGCGAATCAGGGGGAACAATTCGTCCTCCATGAAGTCGCGCCGGGTACCCGCGATGATGTTGTAGTAGTCTTCGAGCCCGGCGATGCGCGCCTTGCCCTTCCGCTTGCCCAAATCGATGAACTCGCCTATCTGGGCCGACGAAAAATTGGATGCGCCCCAATAACGGATCTTGCCGGACCGCACCAGCGTATCCATCGATTCGGCCAGCACTTCGGACGGAGTCGTGTTATCCGGATTGTGATAGAGGTACAGGTCAATGTGATCGGTCTTGAGGCGGCGGAGGCTTCCTTCCACCTCGGTGAGCACATAGTCCCGAGAGAGTGGCGTCCTGGCCGATGGCGCGCTGCCCTCGGGTTTCTGAATCGGGGAGACCTTGGTGGCGATGATCACCTGGTCGCGCCTGCCGGCAATCGCTTTGCCCAGAGCCGTCTCCGAGCCTCCCCATCCGTACGCGTTCGACGAGTCGAAGAAGTTGATGCCGAGATCCAGGCAGCGGTGCAGGATCGCTTGCGCGCCGGGATCGTTGGCATCGCGCGAGACCTTGCGGAAAGCGGTCCCCTGGCACAAACGGGAAACATACAGATCGGTCTGGCCAAATCGTACCAAGTGGTCCTTTTTTGCCGCCTGGGCAACAGCGGCGCCCGCGCAGGCCTTTACGAAGACCCGGCGAACGTGCCCTCCGGAGGGTTGGGTATCGAAACGGTTGGTTTCCATGACTTGAAATCGAGCCCGGCGTTCTGAACAAGCCAATCCCATGGCATCGGCCGGGCCGGGAGTTCCGGCCGATGCTCGCGACACTTGCGGTTGCACGAGTTCATCGTGCTGGAATCAGAATCCGATTCTTAAGCGAAAGTAGATGCTGCGATTCCCACCCGGGCGGAAAATCCCGAAGCTGGGGTTCGAGATATCGGTTGACTGCGGTCCGCTGGAATTCCGATGGTTGAAGAAATTGGTGGCATACATCTCGGCTTTGAAGTACGGGCTGTTCTCCCGGTCGAGAATTCTCCACATCTTGAACACGTTGAAGTCGGTCTGCCAGGTAGTGGGTCCGGCCAGCGAACCTCTCGAAGCGTTGCCGTAGCGGCCATTGGGTGGCGTGGTGTAACACGTCCGGTTCCAGAGCACGCCGGGGCCGTCCCCCACTCCGTTGCCGTTGCACAGGGCGTCCGGCCTTCCGCCGGAGCGGCCGACGTTGGCGGGGTCCGATCCGCTGAACTGCGGCGTGAACCGTTGCGAGGACGAGATGAAGAACGAGGGGGAAACGGTCCAGCCCCCAACCACATGGTTGACGACCGAAGGCATTTGGGCCCCGAACTGCTTTCCTCGCCCGATAGGCAACTCATAAACGGCGACCCAGCGGCTGCGGATGGGTACGGTGCCGTCCTGCCAGCCCTTTTCGCGCGACCGGTTGTAGGGATCCTCCACCGGATCGCCGGTAGACGAGCCAAAGAGACCTGCCTGGACGTCGTTCAGGGTCTTCAGCCATCCGTACCACGCGCGGAAGTAGAGTCCGTTGGAGAACTGCCGCGCCGCTTCGATTTCCAGGCCGTGGTGGGTGGAGTTCCCGCCCAATTCGAACACGTTGATCGAGTTGAATTTGTCCGGACCGAAAGGCCGCCGGGCGGGCGTGAACGGCGTCCCACTGGCCGTGGGCACCTGCAGGTTTCGCACGTAGGGCCACTGTGTGCCCTTGCTGCCTACGTACGAAGTCCTGACCGAAAAGCCGCCGGGCAGTTCACGTTCCATGGTCAGGTTCCACTGCTGGTCGTAGGGCCACGCGTTCTTCCGCGCGTCCACCGGAGCTGAGTAGACATCGGAGAGTCCGGCTACCCCAGTGGGGAAGGGCGACTCGAGCGTAAACTGAGGCCGGCCCCCCGTGAGTTGATTGGGGCCGAACCGCTCACTCAATTGGAAAGGTCCGTTGGCGTGGCCGGCCAGGATACCCGAACGGTCAATCTCCCCGAACACGTTCGCGGTCGCCCAGGCAGCATTCGAAACAAACGGGACATGATAAATACCGTAAGCTGTCCGGAAGACCGTCTTTGCGAACGGACGCCACGCGACTCCGATACGCGGTTCCAGCAGCAGGAACTTGAAATTGCGCAGCCGCTCCGGATAACCGGCATCCTTCGCGGTCACTACCGGGATGGGATAGCCTTTTGCTACCTGCGCGAGCGCCCGTTCGTCCGGCACCACCACGCGCTGCGTGGCCACGTCGAAGTTGTACCAGATGCCGTTGGCTTCGTACGGGACGCCGTAGTGCTGGAAGCGCAGCCCGGGGGTGATGGTAAGGGTACGGGTAACTTTCCAATCGTCCTGGATGAACGCACCCACCTCCCAATGCCGGGCCTCCACCTTGGAGCGGATGGCGTCGATGTTGGTCCGGAAGGGCAACCCCAGCAGCAAGTCGCCGTAGTCGTACCCGGAAAACGCTCCGGTAAACTCGAACCGGCCGAACGTGTCGCCGGTGATGCCGTTCAGCATGCTGGGCCGCTGTTTTCGTACTTCAATCCCGGCTTTGAGAAGGTGCTTCCCGGTGTTGTACGAGATGCTGTCCCGAAGCTGGTGAACGTAGCCGTCGGTGTAGTCCACGGAGCCGGAGAATGGCGCGCTTCCGAGAAGCTGCGCGGGGAACGGATTGTACGATCCGCCCAAAAAGCCCAATTGGTTGCCCAACGTCTGGGTGACCACTCGCGGGCTGCCCAAGCCGTCTCCGATGTTCCGGCCGCCAACGTCGGTAATGCCGAGAATTTGGGTAAGGAAGTCCCTGCCTTGGATAGGGCCGGGGGACCAGATGGAATGCTGCCGGTTCCACGTGTACGCGAATTCGTTCAGCAGTTTGGGAGAGAAAATATGGCTGTCCTGGATGCTGAACGCGTTGGTCCAGCCGTCCTCCACAAACCCGGCATTCGGGAACGGATTCCCTTCCAACTGCTCGGATGCGGTGTTGGTGTATCGGTAGTACGCGAACGAAAGGTTGTTGTTGGTGGTGATTTGGTGATCGAGCGAGATCTTCCACCATTTGTTCTGTGTGTCGTTGAAATCGGTCCAGTTGAAGTTGTTGACGAGTGAGCCGGGCGGTCCGAAATTGGGCAGCGGCAGCAGATTCAGGATGTTCTTTGCAACCGGGCTGATCCGCGAATTCGGAACGACGTTATTGGGGAACGGCAGCCCCGTCAGCGGGTCGTTGATGGTCACTCCCCGGAAGGCGGCATACTCGGAGAGATCGCCCGTTCGCATCTTGGGGGTCGGCACGATGAAGTTGTCGTGAAAGGTGAAGCTGCGGCTCTTCTGCGGCTGGAACAAAAAGTGAAAAAATGTTTTGTTCTTGCCGTTATAGAGCTTGGGGATGAACACCGGCCCGCTCGCTTCATAGGACCAGCGGATGGTGGGCGTGGACGGCGGACGGCTCGACTGCCCGAACGCCAGCGCATCCAGCCGGGGGTGTGCATAGTTCGAGAAGATCTCCCCGTGCAACGCGTTGGTCCCCTTCTTGCCCACGCCGATCACCGCCGTGGAGGTTCGGTACTCGGCCGGAGCGTTCAACGAAATCTGCTGAATCTCGCGGGTGGTCTCCTGCGGCGCCCGCCAAGAGCCGTAGGCGTTGGTCGCGATGCCGTCCTGCTCGGCGTTGGTTTGGTTGGCGAATCCACCATGCACCTGGCTGCGCGACTCTGCGCCCGGATTCAGATCGATCCGGTAGACCAGACTCGAGGCGATGTTCAGAGCGTAGATTTCCTGGGTGCCCGTTTTATAAGTCACCGCCGCCGTGTCCGTCTGAATCCGCGCTCCTTCCTCCCGGACCGTCACCGTGCTCGACACGTCTCCAACTTCCAGCTTGATGTCCACGCGGCGCACGTACCGTGCATACACCAGGACGCCGGTGTTCTGATACTTTCGGAACGACGGAAACGTCGCTTCGATCGTGTACGTGCCCGGCAGGATGCCGCGGAGTTCGTACTCTCCCTCATCGTTGCTGAGGGCCGTCGTGGTCCGGCCGGATTTCTCGTCTTTGGCCGTGATCGACGCGCCGGCCACCGCGGACCCGCTCGGGTCGGTCACCGTGCCGCGAAACCCCGAGTAATCCTGCGCCTGTGCGGCCGGTATCCCCAATGCCAACATTGCCAGGGCACACAGTCCAACCGTCCAGGATGACCGACGCCGCTCTTGATCGAGATCGTCACACAACACGCTCATACCGCCTCCTCATCACACGTGGAAGTCTGCGCTTCCCCTTGATGCTTGGGCCGCTCCGGCCGGCGTCTCTTCCACCGATCCCGGCACGACTTCGCCGAACGAGCATACTATAGGCATCCCTCCGGGACTATGCAGAATTTTCGGACCACTAAGCTAATCTTTGGCCCCAGCCGGCCCCGAGCTTTCTGTAATCGTGTGGTAGCGGTTTCGTATCAGGCCTGTCACCGTCTGGCGCCTGCCGCTGGGCCACTGGATCTCGACCGTCACCTGCGGCGGCGGGTTGTCGCCCAGGCCGACGGTCACGCGGGAGTCGTGCGAAGCCAGGAAACTGCCCCCGGATGCCACCCATCGCGTGAAGCGGCGCGTCCCGGCTCGAACCGTTACGGTCGCGCCGATGGCGGCGCGGTTGCTTTGGACACCCCGAAGGCTCAATCCGATCCACGAGCGGTGTTGTCCCGCGTTGTTTCTCAGAAGAACCGGGCTACCGTTGAGGCTGGAGAAGACCGCGTCCAGGTCGCCATCGTTGTCGATATCTCCGAGGGCCAGTCCCCTGCCTGCGTACGCCGAGTCAAACACCGCTCCGGCGGCGCTCCTGAGGTCGCGAAAGCGGCCGCTCCCGTCGTTCTCGAGCAGTAGCGGACGTTGCTTGTAACGGATGTCCTTGCGGACGCGCTCGATCGTCTCGGTGACGTGCCCATTGACAATCATCAGGTCCAGGTCGCCGTCGTTGTCGTAGTCGAAGAAGCGGACGCCCCAGCCTACGAACGGTTTGGTGAGCGGGCCTACTCCCGATTCGAGCGACCGCTCGATGAACGGATACGTCCCCGTGTTCAGGTACAACGCGTGCAGTTCGTCGTGGAAGTTGGTCACCGCGAAGTCCGGGCGTCCATCGCCGTTCACATCTCCCGCATCCACGCCCATTCCGGACCGGGCCATCCCATCGGAGTTCAGCGCCACCTCCGCATCCAGGCCGAAGTCCTGGAACGTGCCGTTCTTCTGATTCAGCAGCAACAGGTTCTGCGTGGCATCGCAGGCCACGAACAAATCCTGCCAGCCGTCCCCGTTGATGTCGAGGCTGATGGCGCCAAAGGCGCGGCCGGTGAATTTCGAGATTCCGGAGGCCTGGGTGACATCGGCAAAGGTCCCGTTCCGGTTGTTGCGGTAGAGACGCGAGCCGGCGCCTTCGTACGACTTCTGATCGCAGTAGGCCGATTTTCCGTCGTGCTCGCAGGGCTTAGGACGGGCAAAATCCAGCTTGGCGTAGTTTGCGACGAACAGGTCGAGGAACCCGTCGCGGTCGAAATCGATCCACGCCGCGCTGGCCGCCCATTCTCCCGAATCGTTCACACCCGCCCGCGCCGTGACCTCGGAAAACGTACCGTCGCCGTTGTTGTGGTAGAGCGCGCTGGCGGGAAACCCAGTGACGTACAGGTCCGTAAACCCGTCGTTGTCGTAGTCGGCGGCCGCGGCGCCCATGCCGAAGAAAGCGATCTTCGCGACGCCGGCTTTCTCGGCCACTTCCTCGAACCGGCCGTTCCCCAGGTTCCGGTAGAGCGCGTTGCGGAGCGGTGTCGGGCTTTTTCCGCGAGGCGTCTCGCCGCCGTTCACGAGATAGATGTCCAGCCAGCCGTCGTTGTCAAAATCCAGGAAGGCGACTCCGCCGCATGAGGTCTCGATCAGAAAGCGATCGGCTGACTCTCCGTTGAACTGCCTCCAGTTGATGCCGGCCCGTGCGGTGATGTCTTCGAAGATTGGCGGAGGGGCGGTCCATGCCGTTTGGAACCACGGCGCGGCCAGCAACAACACCGCGAGTCTGAAGAGGGACCCCATCTCCGCTACTGCCGCTGAGCGTTGACCGCCGGAAACCCGGGATTGGCTGTCTGCTCCGCGGCCTTGAGCCGCTGGTAGGCCCGGAGTTCTTCGGCCGCCTCCGCGGAACGCCCGGCGCGGCGGTAGGCGCGCGAGAGCGCATAGCGGATCTTGCTCAGTTCGGGTTCCACCTTTCGGGCGCGCTCCAGATGATCGAGGGCGGCGGGAATCCGGCCCTTGTTCAATGCAAGATTGCCCAGTTGGTAGTGAGCCTCGGAAAGGCGATCGTCCAGGACGACGGCTTTTTGGAACATCGCGGCAGCCTGGGTTTCGGCCGCCGTATCTCCTCCGTTCGCCAGCGAAAGCAGCAGCCTCCCGTATTCCTGGTAATGCAACGCATCCCCGGGAAATTCGCGGATGCCCTTCTGGAACGCGGCCCTCGCCTCGGCCACCGACCCGGCGGCCCAAAAGGCGGCCGCGAGGCCCAGGTTCGCTCGCGCCGAACGAGGATCGATCTCGAGCGCCCTCTTGTAAGAATTGACGGAATCCTCCGTCAGAAGCAGCATACTCTCGGCCAGCCCTTTCACTTCGTACATCGCGCCCGACCGGGGGAACTTCACAACCCCCTTCCTGGCCCATTCCAACGCTGCCCGCCACTCGTTCTGACTCGCCAGCATCCGAATCCGGTCCAGGGAGTGTTCGTCGTTCGCAGGTTCGAGTTCGATGGCGCGATCGAGAGCTTCCAGCCCATCCTCGAGCCTGCCCGTCTTCCAATAGCAGCGGCCCAGCAGGTTGTACAACGGACCGCTCAGGAAGCCCGCCGCGATCGTTCGCCGCAGCAATCTCTCCGCGCTCTCGAAGTCGGCGGCGGCAAAGGCCTGGCTCGCGGAATCGGCGAGAGGCCTGGGATCGCGCGGTTCGGCCGCCAGCAGTACGTCCACCCAACGGCGCGCTTGCTCCTTCTTTCCGGATTGATAGTAGGCGCGCACCAGGGCCGAGACCGATTCCGGCCGTTGCTTGACCAGGTCCGGCACGGACTCCAGCAGCGCGGCGGCTTGCTCGTAGTGGCCCAGGTTCTGCTCCACCATCCCCAGCATCAGGGTCGCGACCCGATCATTGCTCTGCGCCTTCAACAGGGTCCGCAGTTCCTCGCCGGCGGCTTTGAAGTCGCTGCAGTCCCACAACGCGAGCGCCAGATTGCGCCGGATGGCCGCATTGCCGGCATCCACTTTCAGGGCTTGCCGGTAGTAGTCCACCGCCTCCGCCGGCCGCTTTTGCATCCGGAGAATGCTGGCAAGATCCGAGAGGTAGACCGCATTCCGAGGGGACAGGCGCACGGCTTCGCGCAATTCAGATTCCGCGGCGGCAAGATCCTCCTTCTGCGCCAACTGCAATGCGCGCGAAGCGTGCTCCTGGGCAGTCGGTTGTGCCGGCAACGGGACTGCCAGCCCTAACCACACAAGCCACCGGCAAGCGCCGAATAGGCTCCTGGTGGGCACTCCGGATCGTGCAGGCATGCCGCGGCGCATGGCGTGTGAGCATTATCGCCGTTTCGACGGTGAGCCGGCAACGCATCGAAAGGGCTCGGGTATACTCGCAGTTGATGAATCGGCGACAAGCTCTTCACTCGTTGACCGCTGCGACCGGCGCGCTGACCATCGGACGTTCCCACCTCTCAGGTGCGCCCGCGGCCCCCGTCTGCTACACCAATGAGTGGAAACGCACCCGGCCTGACTACGTCCTCTACCTCCCTCCAGAACCGCTCGGCGATGACGGGGACAACGAACATCTACTCATCACCGAAACGGCCAAAGGCGATCTGCTCGCCTTCTGGTGCCAGGGCGAGTACGAAATGTCGCGCGACTACCGTATCGTCAGCGCGCGCAGCCAGGACGGCGGCGTTCACTGGACCAGGCCGGAGCTGATCGCGGGCCCCACCGACCACCGCGGATTCACCGCCGCCTGGCCGCTGCCTCTGTTGAGCCGGACGGGCCGGATTTATCTGTTTTATTTCAAGCACCAGGGCGTCTCGGACATGTCGTACTCGACGACGGCGATCTGGCGCTGCCTGTATTCCGACGATGACGGGCGCTCGTTCAAGGACGGCGGCGAGATTCCGCTGCGCCGCCGTGAGAAGTTCGATCATCCCGACCCCACCGTCCCGAAGAACATCATCATCTGGCAACCCGCGATTCGCGACGCCAAGGGCCGCTTTCTGGCCGGCTTCACGCGCTGGAGCAGTGTGAGCCGGTTCCCGATGGCCAACGGTCCGGCTGGGTGGTACCCGGATTCCCGCTCCGAGTTCGTGCGCTTCGAAAACATCGACGAGGGCCCACTGCCGAAAGATGTCCAACTGACCTGGCTGCCGGAAGGGGACTCCGTCTCGGTCCCCTGCCCCTTCGAGCCTCACAAAGGACGGGGCTACAGTTTGGGCGAGGAACCTGCCGTGGTTCTTCTTCCGGACGGAAGGCTCTTCGCCGCCATGCGGACCATCACCGGCATGCTTTGGTACTCGGTTTCCGAGGACAACACCGGCCGTGTATGGCGAAAATCGGAACCGCTCCGCTATCACGACGAGGGTGGCCCTTTGCTGCACCCGAAGAACACGGCGCCGCTCTACCGGTTGCTGGACGGCCGTTACCTCCTGTTGTTCCAGAACCACGACGGCACCGGCTACGGCGCAAAGGGCGCGGGCGACATGGACGCGCGCGCAGCCCCGATGTTCTACTCGGTCGGCGAGTTCCGTCCTCGCGCCCGCCAGCCTGTGTGGTTCAGCGAGCCGCGCGTCTTCTGCGACGCGCAGAAGGTCGCGGTCGGCCCCGGAACGGGAGGCCGCGAGGGCGGAAGGACGTGGCTGTCTTTTTACGGCTGCATGACGTTTGCGAAGGGCAAACAGATTCTCTGGTATCCCGACCGGAAACACTTCCTGCTGGGCAGGGAAATCACCCCGGCCCTGCTCGAAGGAATGAAGCCCCGGGAGGGTTGACGCTGGGTTGTTGGGCAAGCTGTTGGCCGAATCGCAAAATATGCAAACCTCGGCCACGCGTCTGCCATAGACGCCGCGCCCTCCGTAGGGCTAAGCTTCGTCTGTTCCCCGGCAACCGGAGCGCAACCAAATTTTGAGATTCCACGACAGGGAGTGTCTACTTGGCGATCACTTGGGAAGTTCGTGACTATGACCTGGAGTTTTTCGAGAAGGACCTGAACAGCTTTGTCCCGGACAAGGTGTTCGACGCTCACGCGCATCTCTACCGGTTGTCGCACTGGGGGCGTCCCACCAGCCTCGACCGCGGACCGGACCCGGTCACGCTGGAGGTGTTTCGCAGCCAGATGGAATGGATCACTCCCCGCCGCCAGACGTCCGGGCTGTTCTTCGGGGTCGGCTTCAACGACGGCTTCAGCGCTTCCAACGATTTCGTGAACACCGAAGTCACCCAGGACAGCACC
>CAZGUX010000071.1:0-35986 GCA_964529305.1 uncultured Solibacteraceae bacterium
CAACGTCGCCCGGCGCCACTCGAGCCGTTTGCCGATTGACAGCGATTGGAAATACAATCGGCCCTCATGACCCTGGGCATGGCTCCTCTGGACTTCGGGATTCTCCTGGCATACTTCGCGGTGGTCACCTACATCGGGGTGGTCGTAGGCAAGAGGCGCGCCAAGAGTCTGGCCGACTTCTTCATCGCCGGAGGCCAGTGGGGCCCGTTCGTCTCGTTTATCTTTGTCATCGCGTCGGTGATGGGCGGATCGGCGGCGGTGGTGGTTTCCGGCGGTGCGTATCGCAGCGGCCTCTCCGGCGTGTGGTATTACTGGCATCCGCTCTTTGCCGTGCCCGTCTACTTCCTGTTCGCCACCATCTACAAGCGGTCGCGCGTGTTCAACGCCGCCGAGTTTTTCGAAATGCGCTACGGACCGGGAGTGGCGGTGCTCTATGCGGTGCTCGGCATGACCGCCCTGATCCTGGATATCGGCGGCGCGCAGTTGGCGGTCGGCAAGATCATCGCCGGCCTGACCGGCCTCAGTGTAGATCAGGCGGTCCTGGCCGCTAGCGTGGTCGCGGCGCTTTGTATCGCGTCGGGCGGGCAAATGTCGACGCTCCTGACCGATCTGTTCACGGGCGTCCTCATCCTCACGGTCTATAGCTTCATGATCCTTCCGTACCTTTGGAATTCCACCGGCGGATTCGAGGCGCTGCGGCGCCTGCCCCCGCGGGTGTGGTCGCTCGAATCCCTGGAACTGACGCCGGCCTACATCTTCGCCCTCTCGTTTTCTTCTAGCCTGGGCTCGATCGTCTCGCCTGCGTTGTTTGCCTGGATTGTCGTCGGGAAAGACGAACGCACGGCGACCCAATGCGCCTGGGCGCACCTGTGGAAGCGGACGGTCACCCTGTTGTTTGCGCTGTACGGGATCCTCTTCTATATCCACACACCCGGCCTCAAGGACGCCGAACTGGCGTGGGGAGTGGTGATGCAGACGATCATCCCCGTGGGTGTGAAAGGCCTGATCGTGGCGGCGTTCTTCGCGGCGCTGATGTCGTCGGTCGATTCGATGGCGACGACGGTGTCGGCCCTCTCGGTGGATCATATTCTGCGAAAGCGCCTGCTTCCGGGGCGCAGCCTGCGCTTCTATCTGAACAGCGCCCGCGTCTCGGCGTTCTTGACCGTGTTTTTGTCGTATCTGCTGACCCGCCAGTTTCGCACCCTGGTGGAGTTTATCGAAGTGATCTCGTCCTTCTCGGTGCTGCTGTGTGTTCCTCTCTACTTCGGAATCGTGTGGAGGAAGGCAAACCGGCAGGGGATGTGGGCGTCGCTGCTCACAGGGGTGTCGCTGCTGATCGCCACCCGGTTCCTGCTGAAGTTGCCGTTTGCCTACACGGTGTTCATTCCCACGTTGAGCGCGGCCGCGGTCCTGTACCTGGTAAGCCGGGCCACCCGGCCCGAGGCGGCGAACCTGCTCAACCGCTTCTATTGCCTGATGCACACGCCGTTGGGGATGGATCACGAGTTGAAGGCGGCCGGCATCCGGCTTCCCGGTATGAACGGCGTTTCGGAGACGGCGGAGGTCACCGCGCCGGAGTCATTGGATTCCGCCGCGCTGGAGGCGTTATATCGGCGCCGCGCAGCCCTCAAGGTCTTCGGGCCCGAGAGCAGCCTCGAGATCGTGCGGGAGCCCGGATTGAACTGGTACTACAGCGGCTTCGTCAAGATCCTGCTGGCGTGCTGCTTCCTGCTGGCGGCGGCCTGGGCGGCCGGGCGCCTGATGATCTCGGCCAGCGTACCGAAGTGACCTATTCGGCCCGCTCCACCTGCAGGCGGTTGCCCCACCAGTTACGCCATTGCGCGGGTTCGGTGCCGTGGTCCTCGCCGCTGATCTCGCGCAGGGCCTGATACACCCAGCCCCGGGTCTGGCTGTCGAGGGCCGCGTCGTCTGTCATGGGCAGCAGGTAGGGAATCACCTTTCGCCGCTGGTCCTTTGTGAGCATTCCGGACTCGGCCAGGTTGCAGGCCGCGCGCTCGCGAACGTCGGGCGAGGGATCGGTGCGAAACACGTCGATCAGGGGCTCGATGATGTCGTCGGTTCCGAGCATTCCGAGCGCATTGACGGCCCAGCGGCGGTTCTCCTCGGCCGGGTCTTTGAGGTAATCCACCAGCGCCCGCCGGGCCGCCTCGGTCTCGACCCCCCGGTTGCCCAGCAGGCCCAGCTTCCACAGCGGATAGAACTTCTGTTCCGTCTGTTCCCGCAACAACCGGATCTGCTCATCGACGCTTTGGGGCGTTTTGGCGAGCCCGTATCCGGCGAGGGAAATCTCGATGGCGGCGGCACGCACCCGCAGGTTGTTGGAACAATAGGCGACGCCGGTGAGGTCGTTGAGTTTCTGATCGAGGGTGATCTTGCCGGTCCAGCCGCCGACGCGCGATTCGATCTGCTCGAGCGCACCCTGGTAATGATTAATGGCACGCTCGAGCAGTCGCATCGCTTGCGCTTGCGGGGAGAGCGTATTGATTTCTTCCAGTTCGTGTTCGGAAAGGACCGACCGGCTCGCCGGCACCGGACCGCCCCCGAGTTGAAGAGATAGACCGATCCACTGCCCGATGCCCGACGCGGCGAGTCCGGAAGCGCCGAGCGCAGCCAGCACGAGCAAGGCACCACGAGCGGTCATGCCTTCCATGCTGGCACGAAGGGGCCGGTCGAGCCATCGGCGAATCGCCTTACGGAGTACCAGCGCGGAGGTTCTGGTCTGACTCAGAGGACAGGAGTGGCGAGGCCACTCACGCACTTCACTCCGGGACGCTGCGGGCGAGGCGCAGGCCGTTCCAACGCAGACGGCGAGTCGCCCGCTCGGAATGCCGCGTGGACGGATCCTGCCACTCGGCCGAATCCGGGTATCCGCCTCCCCGCAGGATGCGCATCCCCGGGCTCGACGGATCCTCGCGCCCGTCGGTCGCCACATACGGATAGTCCGCGGCCAGGCTCGAGGTCCACTCCCACACGTTGCCGCGCAGGTCAAACAGGCCCAGGCGGTTCGGCGTACTCTTCCCGACCGGCACCGGGGCCTTGGTCCCCACCGGCACCGGGGTTCCGCCGGTTGCCCGGGCCGCGAATTCCCACTCCGCCTCCGACGGGAGACGGAAACCTTCGCCGGGCACACGCCGGTTGAGTTGCGCGATCAGCGCGCGGCAATCCTCCCAGGAGACGTTCTCCACCGGCAGGCGGGCCGCGTGTGGAAAAGCCGCGCCCTGATGGACGCTCGGGTTCGAGCCCAGGAGCTTCGTCCACTCGGCTTGGGTCAACTCGTACGCGCCGAGATAGAACGGTTCGACGCGCACCGCATGAACCGGTAGCGCGCTCCCCGGGCGGGGGGAACCCATCTCCACCTCACCGCCCGGCACCAGGACCATCGGGATGCCGAAGCCGGCCACTTTTACTCGCTTCGGGAGTCCCGACCGGGCGTCGAACTCGGCCCCAGAAATCTCAAAGCCTGGCAGCGACGGTTTCAGGCGGCGCGAGCACATCCGTACCCGTTCGGAGGCCAAAGGATCGCCGGGCTTCTCGTGGAGCGCCGCCTGAAACGCGGCCAGGGCGCCGTTGAAATCCCGCTGTGCGGCCTTTGTTTCACCCGCTTTCATGCGATCGGCGTAGCGGCTCCACTTGGCCAGGAGTTGATCGTAGCGCTCGTCCTTGGCCACGGCCGGCTTGTCGGGATTCACTAATGCGTGATAGTGATGGCAGTTCTGGCAGTTGGTCTTGTTGGCGCTCCTCGGGCATCCATCGGCGTGACACGTCGCGCACAGGGTGGCGACGGCTGCGCCTTGCGGGACCCGCTCCGGCTTGATGTTGTTGCGCTCGTCGATCACGTGGCCCTGGCTGATTCCGTGGCAGGCAACGCAGTCGGTGCCGGTCTTGCCGTGGCCGGACATGCCCCACTCGACGACCGAGATGACGTGACAGCGGCCGCAGACGCCGGCTTTTTGAAAGTGCCGGTCCTGCTGGGCGAGGGCTGGGAGAGCGAATAGGAGAAGGGCGGTGAAGAAAAAGAGGGGACTGAAGTCCCCGTGCACGCTGAAGCGTGCGCCACGAGAATGGTTTGCTATGCGCGCCATTGTTCCTCCAGCCACCGATAGTTTTCGGGCAACCACGAGGAGCCCAGAAGACGTGCCACCCGGCTTGCAGCGTCCAGCGCGGCCTTCTCTTCAGGGGCCCTTTGCTGATAGCGCATCAGGGCCTGGTAGTTGTCGTCCAGCAATTGGTCGTGGAACATGCCGGTAATCGCCGTCGACAGGAACGGCTTGGCGTAGACAAAGCGCATGGCGGCCATGCACAGGGTCTCGTCGGGTAGGCGATCGAGGCTGCGAGTGAGTTCGGCCACCGCGGCGGGCAGAATCGGCTTGTTCTTCCGCTGCCACAATTGCAGCGGCTCGAACTCCGGGGCCATCCCCGGACGCGCCCGCGGATCCAGGCGCATGATCGACCCGGAAGCCAGCGGCTTCATCGCGATCAGTCCCACGTTCTGCTGAATGGCCATCGGCAGAAACCGGCTGTAGTCGGCGCGGGCGTGGATGAAGTTGTACGGGAAGAAGATGAAATCGATTCCCTCGAGTTCGCGGAGCGCCTCGGTCATGGTGCGCTCGATGTGGGTGGCGATCCCGATGGCTCGGATTTTGCCGAGTTCCTTGGCTTTCCGCAACCGGTCCCAGTTCTCGAGGGTCACGGTGTCGATCTCTCCGGTATGAAAGCGATACAGGTCGACGTGTCCGAATAATCGGGCTGCGCGGTCGACGTCTTCCTGGTTGACCTCGTGCGCGAGCGAGATCAGGACCTGGTTGCGTTTCTCCTTGACGAGGCGGGCGGCCGGTTCCCACTGGCCTTCACTGTCATACACGTCGAGGAGGTTGACGCCGCGGTCGAATGCGCGAGAGATGATGCGGTCACGGCGTTGTTGGCCCGCTTCCGTGAGCACGGTGCGGTTTTGGCCGGCGCGGACGCGATCCTTCGGATCCGTGTGCGAACCGAAGGACAAAACGGAGACATCCAATCCGGTCCGGCCAAGGCGGCGGTAGTTCATTCCGCCGCGGCGATACTCCCGCAACCCCACGGTCTGAGCGTGGGTCGCGGCGAGGCCGGCACACGCACTGAGAAGAAAATTGCGTCTGGAGCGATTAGGACAAGAGAAAGACATATTGAGAGGACAAGCTCCCTGCAACAAGAATCGGGGCATGGCACCCCTACCCGTATTCGAGCGCACGCATTCGACGGCGGCAAGCCTCGCCATGATCCGAACGGCCGGGGGATTCCTTTTGAGGGCATCGCCCGCCATGCTGAAAGTGTGCGCTGATCCGACAAAACTCTCCCGCCGATCGCTCCTGTGCGGCCCCGCCCTCGCGGCCGGGTTAGCCGCGAAAGAACCGCCGAACCTTCTGCCTTCGAACCGGAGCCATCCGCTCGACGGCATCACACGCGAAAACCTGCGGATTACCGACGTGCGCGTCACGCTGATGTCCTGTGAGTTGAAAGAGAGGTCCTGGGTCACCGGGACCATGCTGATCTGGAAATCCGACGCAGTCCTGGTGGAAGTCGTGACTGATCAGGGGATCACCGGCATCGGCGAATCCAGCCCGTACGGCGGACCCGAGTATCTGAAGAAGACGATTGAAGGGTCGTTGAAGCCGGCCCTGCTGGGGAAAAACCCGTTCGATCTCGAGCACCTGACAACAGGGTGGGCCGGGCAGCGTCCCAGCTACGCCGCCTGGGCGGGAGTCGATGCCGCCTGCTGGGACATCATCGGCAAAGCGAAAGGAATGCCGGTCTACCGGTTGCTGGCGGCGGGCGCGCCGCCGCAAACGCGCCTTCGCATGTATGCCTCCGGTGGTGTCGAATACGCATGGCATAAACGGCCGCAAGACCTCATCGACGAGGCCGTCCGGCACAAAGAGGAAGGTTACACCGCGTTCAAGTTCCGGGTCGGCACGGAATGGAAGAACAGCGGGATGACGATCAAGAAATACATCCCGTGGCTCTACCGGATGCGCAAAGCCGTAGGGCCGGAGATGGACCTGATGCAGGAAAGCAACATGCGCCTGACCCTGGAGGAGTGCCTGGAATTGTGTCCGGTGCTGGAGGAACTGCGTTTTCTGTGGTTCGAAGAGCCGGTGAAGGCTTATGTGGAAGGGGCACTGGAGGACCATCTGCGGATTCGCCAGGCCCTGCGCCGGGTGAAGATCTCGGGCGGAGAGAGCCGGTGCACTCGTTTCGAATTCAAGGAGTGGATCGACCGGGACGCGTATGACATCGTGCAGCCGGACTGCAACGTCACCGGCGTCACGGAGGCATGGCACATCGCCCGGATCGCGCAACTGCGGAACAAGCCATGCTGCCCGCACAACTGGCATGGCGGCCTGACCACCATGGCCAATGCCGCCCTGGTCGCCGCCATCCCCAATCGGCTTTTACTCGAGTTGAATCAGACGTTCAACCCGTTCAAAGAGGAGATCTTTCAGGATCCCCTGGTGGTAAAGCACGGCTACCTTCAGTTGTTCGACAAGCCGGGATTCGGAATGGACTTGAAGCCAGGAATCGCGGCGAAGTATCCCTACGTGCCGGGCAACTACTGGAAACCGAATCCGGACTTGCCCGCTGCCTAGCCTTGCGGAACCGGAGCCCCCGTGCTGAAGTGGCGGGAGTATGAAGTTCCGACTCATTCTCCCCGTAATGGCCCTGACGCTATGGTGCGGCGCGGCGGCCGGCCAGGACGGCAAGATCCGCGTGATCGCGTTTGGGGCGCATCCGGACGATGCCGAACTCGGGAGCGGCGGCGTTGCCGCCAAGTATGCAGCCAAGGGCCATCTGGTAAAGCTGGTTTCCGTGACCAATGGAGACGCCGGGCACTGCGAGCACGGCGGCGGCGAACTCGCCAAGCGGCGGCGCGCCGAGGTGACCGAGGCCGCACGGCGGTTGGGAATCGCCGAGTACGAAGTGCTCGATAACCATGATGGCGAGCTGCTGCCGACCCTGGAGGTGCGCAAGCAGATCATTCGCCTCATCCGCCAGTGGAAGGCCGATATCGTCTTCTCACCCCGGCCGAACGACTATCATCCGGACCACCGCTACACAGGCATTCTGGTGCAGGACGCGGCGTTCATGGTGTTGATCCCGATGGTGGTCACCGATGTTGAGCCGCTGAAGAAGAATCCGGTCTTTCTCTACTTCCAGGACGGATTTCAAAAGCCTCAGCCGTTCCAGCCCGATGTGGCGGTGAGTATCGACGACGTGTGGCAGAAGAAGATCGACGCCCTCGACGCCGAAGTGTCACAGTTCTACGAGGCGCAGCCGAAGTGCTGGGGAGGCGGGGTGGAGGTCCCGGAAGGGAAGGCGGAGCGGCGTCAATGGCTGGAACGCCGCCGCGACCGGCGCCCCACATCCGCGGTGGAGCGCGCCCTGGTGAAGTGGTACGGTCCGGAGAAAGGGAAGCAGATCCGTCACGCGGAGGCATTCGAGATCTGCGAATACGGCCGGCGGCCGGACGAAGCCGAGATCAAGAGGCTGTTCCCGTTCTTCGAGTAACCCGTGCTCGAGGACGTCGCTAAGATTGTTGATTCGGTTGTTACATGATGAAAACATCCTGCAAGGAACACCGGTCCTCCGGAGCGATCGACGAATTATTGGGCGGCTCCGGCGGCGAGTTCTCCCCCAAACAGCGCATTCTGGTGGATTTTCTCCATCGCAACTACCAGAAGGTCGCGTTCATGAACATCACCGAACTAGCCCGGGAGACCAAGGTGAGCGAGGCCACTATCGTCCGCCTGTCGACGTCGCTGAAGTTCGACGGATATCCCGGCCTGCAGAAGGCGGTGCAGCGCATTGTGGCCCAGGAGTTGACCACGACCGAGCGGATGCGTCTCTCGCTCGAGGCCAACGTCGCCGACCACCCCGTGGAGCAGATGTTGAAGCTCGACGTCGCCAACATCGGGCGCCTGCACCAGCACCTGTCGATCAGTCAGGTGGGCAAGTTGCGCAACCGGCTGGAAGGGGCCAAGAACGTAGTGGTGGTCGGGGTGATGGCCTCCGCGCCCCTGGCCCTGTACTTCGGCTACGTGCTCAATCGTGTGCTCCGGCGCGTGACGACGCACACGGAGGACAACCTCGCCGCCAAGCGAGCGGTGTGCGAACTCGATTCCCGAGACCTGCTCATCGCGTTCGGGTTTCCGCGGTATCCGGCGGCGGTGGTGCGGTTTCTTCAGAGCGGCGGCGAGCGAAAGGCGTATCGCGTCGCGATCACCGACACCAGCGCATCACCCCTGGTGCGCCTGGCGGAGCAATGCCTGTTTCTCCCCTTCGAGATGCTGGGGTTCGTCGACTCGCTGGCGGCGCCGATGAGCTTCATGGCCGGAGTGGTGGCCGAGATCGTCCGTCACCGGCCGCAGGAAACCGCCCGGCGCCTGAAGGATTTCGAGACGATGGCGGCCGACTTCCAGCTGTTTCATCGCGAGGACTGACGGCGTTACCGGTCCGGGAAATGCGCCATCAACGCCTCGACGTCGCGTTCCCGCAATAGCACCAGATAGGCCGCCAGACCCACCAGCAACGCTCCGCCGGCAAACAGGATCGACAGACTGAAGTTCCTGGTGCGGTCCACGAGAAAGCCGGTCAGGATAGGAGCACAGAAGCCGCCCACGCTCGCGATCATGTTCTGATATCCGATGATTCTCCCCACCAGCGGCGCCGGTGAAATGGCTTCCGTCAGGGCCCAATAGTTGCTGCTGGCCAGGCCGATGCCGAACAGGGAGAACATCAGGATGATCAGCACTGCTTCCGACGACTGAAACACGAGGAGCAGCAGAATCGTGCTGCCGAGCAGGAATCCCGCCGCGACGAACAGCCGCCGGATGTGCATCGGGCGCCCCATGCGGGCGATGAGCTTGTCGGCGATGCGGGCCGAGGTGAACGACACGACCACTGTGCCGACATACGGCACGGCCGTATACAGGCCCATCTTCAGGAACGAGTAGCCTCGCTCCATCACCAGGTACGAGGGCAGCCACGTAAGGCAGAAGTACGAGTAGTACGAATAGAAGAAGGCGCCGGCGGTGATGCCCCAGAAGGTCGGTTTGGCAAAGAGCAATTTCCAGGGAAAGGGGCCGCTCGTGGAAGTCTTTGGGCGGGTCACGATTTTGCCCGCGGGCGCCAGGCAAAGCCAGGGGATCAGCCAGACCAGGGCCCCCAATCCCGTGACGACGAACAGAAAGCGCCAGCCCCATGTCGACAGCAGAGCCGCGCCCAGCAGGGCGCCTACCGCCGGCCCGAGCGTCATGCCCGAAACATAGATCGCGGTCGGAATCCCCTGCTCGTGCTCACGGAAATTCTGCCGGATGAACGCGAGGCTGGCCGGCGGAGCGACCGCTTCGCCCACGCCCAAAGCCATCCGCAGCAGCAGTAGCTGCTGGAACGATCCGGCCATTCCGGCGGCCGCGGAAGCCAGGGACCAGAAAACGAATGCTCCGGCGTAGGTCCACTTCAGGCCGAATCGGTCCACCAGGTATCCGGCCGGCACCTGAAGGCACGCATAGGTCCACAGGAACGCCGACAAGAGCGTCCCCATCATCGTCGGCGAGATTCCGAACTCTTTCATCAACGGGACCGCGACGATGCTCAGGTTCCCGCGGTCGACATAGTTGATCAGCATCCCGGAGAACAGCAGGCCGACCAACAGCCATCGCTGGTTGCCTGCGACCGGGGTTGCGGCGGCCGCGGACACTTCGGAGGTCTCGCGCGCATTCATGTCTGGGCACCTTTATCCATCACTCGGCGCGGGCCCGTCAACTTCCGGCGCAAGTTTTCTTTCTTCCCTCTGGACGGATGAAGCCTGAGATATCATCGTGCGAATGGGCCCGTCACGAAACAATCGGAGCAGGAGACGCTTTCTCATGGAAGCGGCCGCCAGCCTGGCGGCGCCGCTGGCAGCGGACACAGCCGCGAAGGTACGGATTGCCGTGATCGGTGTCGGCGGGCGAGGCACGGCCGTCCTTCGGACATCCCTCGCGATGGGCGGCGTCGAGGTCGCGGCTCTGTGCGACATTCGCCCCGAAGCCGTCAACCGGGGCATCGACTTGGTCCAAACGCATTCGGCCGGAAAGCCGGCCTCCTACACGAACGGGCCCACGGACTACCGGCGCATGCTCGAGCGCGACGACTTCGACGCCGTCTTTGTCACCGGCCCCGCCGTGTTGCACGGGCCGATGGCGATCGCCGCCCTCCGCGCGAAGAAGTGGGTGTTCAGCGAGGTTCCGGCCTCGCACACGATCGAAGAGGGCTGGGACCTGGTGCGCGCCGCCGAAGAGAGTGGCACCGGCTACTTTCTGGCGGAGAACTACTGCTTCAGCCGCAACAACCTCATGGTTCTCCGCATGGCGGAGGAAGGCCTTTTCGGCAAGCTGACGTTCGCCGAAGCCGGGTATATTCACAACACACGAAACCTTCAGTTCAACGAAGACGGTTCGCTCACCTGGCGCGGCGAGGAGAACAGCGACCCCGCTTTGCGAGGCAACACTTACCCGACCCACTCGCTCGGACCGGTCTGCCAGGCCATGGGCATCAACCGCGGGGACCGCTTCACGACTTGCGTTTCGATGTCGACGCCTGCGTATGGTTTTCACAATTACGCCGCCAAGCGGTTCGGGCCCGCGAGCACGCCGGCGAAGCTCGACACTTGGAACGGCGACAATTCGTTGACGCTCATTCGCACCGAAAGCGGCGCGGTGGTCTACCTGCGCTTCGACAACGCCTCGCCACGCCCGCACCGGATGGGCTTCTACACACTTCAGGGAACCAAGGGCGCGTCCGATGACGAGCGCGGCATCTATGTGGACTATCAGTCGAAAGGCTGGGAGCCGTTCGGGGAGCATTACTCGCGGTACGACCATCCCTACTGGCTCCGCAACGCTGAAAAAGCCAAGACGGCCGGTCACAGCGGCGGCGACTATTTCACGCTGCAACATTTCTACCGGTCGGTGCGGGAAAAGAGAATGCCCGGGATCGATGTGTACGACGCGGTGACGTGGAGCGCGCTGACGCCGCTATCGGCGATGTCGCTAAAGCAGGGTTCCGCTCCGCAGGCGGTTCCCGACTACACCAGCGGAAAATGGAAGACCCGCAAGCGCTTTGACTGGGCGGCGCAGGGGTAGCAGCATGCACTGCAGCCCCGAGCGTCAGCGATGGGGTCCCTCTGGTCCGTCTTTCAGTGTCGAGACGTCCAAATAGGAGTAATAGGTGCGAAATGCGCAGTCCCGGTCGAGGGGTTGGCCGTCTGCAAAAAACTGCCCGCTCTCGAGAATGTCGCCGGGGCCCACCCAAACCGTTACTGGCTGACCTGGCGGCAGTTTTTCCGGTTCGATCTCAAAGTAAAAGCTTCGTCCCAGTGAGTCCTTGATCGGCGCGAATCGCAGCGTGACGAAACGGTTGTCGCGGATCGTGGCGGCGTCGACGCGAGTCTCAGCCAGAGTCTCCAGGGCGCCCGGAGAGCGCTTCAGCCGAAGCGCGACGACGCCGAAAGGCAGCGTCCGGTGATAGGTGGCGACCTGAAGATCAATCGCGGCCAATCCCCGGTGAGACGCGACGAACGTCTGGCCGTATCGGTGTCCGGCCGTCAATTCGGGCGCCGCATCGGGAGTTCGGAAGTGCTCGACGGCGGCACCCGGGGTCAGCGCCGTCAAATCCTTGGACGAACTGTCGGCATAGAAATGTCCACACACCAGCCACAGGCTGAAGAGGTTGATCGCGACGATGGCGGCGGCTGTGAGGTTCGACAACGGGGGCAGGCGCTGCCTGCCCCATCCCGCAAGGGGAATCGCGGCGGCCAGCAACATCGGAATCCAGTAGCGGCCCTGAAAACCCCGGATCACGCCGGCGCCGGCCTGGAGTTCGCGCAGGCGGGCGCTGGGAGTGTCTGTGGTCAACAGCACCAGAAACGTGAGCAGGGTGCCTCCGGCAACCAGGGCCAGAGTCCACAGGCGGTTCGCCCACGTCGGCGGGGGAGCGGGCGCGTCACTGGTTGCCAACGCCAGCAGGAGCAGGCAGTACAAGACCGCCTCCCCCAACGGCAGGTAGACGGCCAAGGTGCCGAACGCGCCCACCATCTGGGTGACGTACAGAGTCCACTCGGCGGCGAGCGTCCGGGCAACCGCCGGCAGCGCTGCCATCGGCCGGCTCTTGAGAAACTCGCGGCTCTGCTGAACCGGGAAGTCTCTCGCGGCACGATGTTCGTCGAAGGCGCGCACACTATCGGCATTGATGAACTGCCAACTCACCGTGACGAAGACGGCGAGTAACAGCATGCCGCCCGCGAACAGCCAACGCGAACGGGCGCCGGTGAATCTCGACCTAGGAATCACGAAGGCCAGCCCCGCGAGCCAGCCCACGGGTTTGGTCCACGCCAGAGCGGCGATCAGCAAGGCCAGGACAGCGATGTGGCGTTTGTCCACCCGCGCTAACTCGGGGCTCCAGGCGAGGTGAAAAATGTAGGCGGACATGAGAAACGCGAGACCATTGGTCATGCCGTCCGCCGAGAGGGCCGTCCCCTGGTGAAGGGCCATCGGCATGAGAGCGACGGCCGCAAAGTAAAGGTGTCCCCACGGCAGGTAGTGCAGCGCCAACCCGACCAGCAGCAGATACGCGGCCAGGCTGGTCAGGCGGGCAAACAGGTACGCGAGGCCCGCCGAGTCGGCAAACAGGAAAGCGGCGCGCATGCCAATGGCCGCCGGCACGTACGCCAGGCAACCATACCCATCCGCCTGGTAGCTGCTGTTGCGGTCCATCGGGGCGCTGAACGCTTCGTTCACCGGCACGCGGATCCAACCCGCGATCTCTCCCGCGGAAAACGTCCGCAGGTCGACGAAGTTCGGCGGAAACATCCGGTTCATGTCGACAAGACTGGCCGGCACTCTGTACTGGTCGGCCGGCATGCACTTGCCCTGCGACAGCCGGTAGGCCCGAATGAAGTGGACGCTTTCATCGGGAGCCTGAAAAGGGGGCAGCGCCAGCGCGTAAGCCAACCCGAACAGGACGGCAGCGGGCCAAAACCATCGCCCCACCCGATCAGGCGTCGACTTCGGCAGCACGTTTCCTGGTCCGGCTTCGGGGATCGCCACGGGTGGATGGCCGGCCCACCGGATCGCGAGTTCGCGGACGAGCGCCGTGATCTTGTGCTCGAGCGAGCGCACCTGGCTCGACAGGATGACGATGGCGTACGCGCCGGCCACGGCGAGCAGGTAGAAGACGAGGTCCGCGCCTCGCCCCACCCCCACGGCGTGGGCCAGCGTGTGCGTCCAGTCGGGATTCAATACGAACAGGACGCCGATCGTGATCAACCCGATCGCCGTAATGCGGGAGATCAGCCGCGAACGGACCGAGTAGATATAGAGCGCGGCGATGCCGGCGAGCAGGGCGGCCAGAATCAGTTGAATCGGGATCATGGCCGGAACCGTCCCCGCAGCAGATCGAGCGCCAGTTCCAGACTGTTCGACAGCGGCTGCCCTTTGGAAAGGGAATAGCTGGTGTACCGGATCGTGACGGGGACCTCGCGATATCGGAGCCGATGCTTCCGAATCTGTGCGATGATCTCGCTGGCGTGCGCGTATCGATTCTCGTAGAGAACGATCTGCCCGGCGGCGTTTCGGGAAAGCGCGCGCATGCCGTTGTGCGCGTCGGTGAGGTCGACGCCGTAGAGTGTGTTCGTCAGACCCGCCGCCGCTCGAAGCATCCAGCGGCGCGCCTTCGGAACCTCGGCGACGGCGGTCGGGTCGAGGAAGCGGGAGCCCAGTACCACATCGGCTTGTCCGTCCGCGATGGGCTTGGCCAAGGCGTCGATCTGGTTGGCCGGATGCTGGCCGTCGGCATCGAAGTGCACGACGATCTGGGCGTCCTGGGTCAACGCGAAGGTCGTGCCCGTCTGCAGTGCGGCGCCTTGTCCGAGATTCACCGCGTGGCGTAGGTACTGAACCGGCAACGACTGCGCGACGTGCGGAGTTTCGTCGGTCGATCCGTCGTCGACGATCACGAGGTGATTCCAGCCTTCGCGGAGAAGATCCTCAACCGTCGAGGCCAACACCCGGCCTTCGTTGAACGCGGGAATGACAACGAACACGCCGTCGAGCATTTGGATCCGCAAAGCGGCGGTGGGTCGATCGAGCCGCGAACCAAGCAATCTTGCTGACCTGGCCGATCTCCGAGGATTCCGGCCGCTCGAAACTGCAGCTACATCTGAACTTCCGGGTGTCCCACTCGCCGGGCTTCGAGGGAGACCTCATCTGCTTTCATTTCGCCTTGAATATTCAGTTGGCGAGAACGGGAATAGCCGTTCCCCAGTTCTCGATCCGTTTCTTACAGGAAGAGTCGCTGAATTGTACCATCGAGCCCGGCTGAGTAGACAGAGGCCTGGCCTGGACCGTCACTCGTTCAGCGATTGGACCGCCACCTTGATTTCTTCCGGAGGGTTGCTGTGAGTAAACACCGCTTCCTGGGTCACGATCTGCACCTGGATCAATTTTCTCTTGACCGGATCGAATCGCACCAGGCCGACAATCCGCGCCCGCGTCTGAATCCTCTCGCTCGCGCGGTTCATGATCAGTCCTCCATCGATCCTCGCGAGGGCTGTCCCAGCCTTGGTCTCCATCCGGGTCAATTTCATTTGGTACTCGCGGATGTCGCCGCGCTCGACGTCGTCCGTCTCTTCCACCTGCGGGTAGAACTTGAGCAGGAGCCGTTTGGCGATGCCCGCATCGAGTATCCAGGACGTCGAGTCTCCGGGCGGAAGGAACGCCTGCTGGTCCGCGGGATTTAGGATGAACCAATTCTCCGACGGAAACTCTCGCCAACTCCCCTGCCGCATCCCGCGTGCCACCAGGTGCAGCACTAGGTCTTCACGGTTGTGCGCCGGCGGGCGAGACTGCTTTCCCGGAGCCGCCAGGGGTTGTCCCGGCGTCACTCTCAACCGCCGCGCACAGCTTTCGAGGAACGGCAGCAGCGTCTCCGTCCTGGTGAGCAGCGACACGTTGAGCGTATCAAAGGCCTCGCCGTTGGGCTTTAGAATATATACCCGAACAGTGCCCGTTCCTTTGCCAAGCGCGGTGAAGTCGCTCCAGAGCTTTTGAAAGGCAGTTTTCTCGTCGGTCGCGGCCGAGGAGCCTTTCCCCCAGAAGTCCAGGTTGGACAGGTATACCGGCACGAACGAGGAATTTAAGATCCGGATGACCCGGTCGTCGGAGAGCGGACCCGCCCTCAGCGCGAACGCTCCCCCTCAACAGCGTCCGATGTTGATCCGGCCGTCGTGGGTGAACACAAAGACCGGGCGACCGCTCTCGGCGGCAAGCTTCTTCCCCTCGACCAAACTGCCGGCCCACCCCACCTCGTCGAACCGCTTTTCGGCCTTCTTCGGCTGCAACTCGGCGACGCGCCTCGGCACGTAGGTCTCGAGCTTCGAGTTCGAAAGAGTGGAAGCGGCGTCGGCCTGAGCAGCGAGCGCCAGGACGCCAGCCAAGGCGAGCGAAAGAGCTTTTCGAGTGATCGCTTGGTCCATTCGACCAGTATTGCACCGCCGCCAGCGAAAGGGGTGCGTGAGCGCTCTTGCGGCGAGCCGTTCGGTTGTCATCTAATGCAACGATGAACTCTTGCGGCGCGGGCGCGGAGACCGGCAGGTGACCGGCGAAGGGCGGCCGACCCGCATCCGCTACACCATCGTTCTGCTGACCCTACTGATCAACGTGATCTGCTACACCGATCGCGTGGCCATCGCGGTGGCGGGTCCCCGGATCCGCGAGCAGTTCGGATTCGACGCCAAACAGATGGGGCTGGTGTTCAGCATCTTCAGCCTTTCGTACGCGCTGGGCCAGGCGCCGTGGGGCGCGCTGGCGGACCGCTTTGGAGCGCGAGGGTTGGTGACGGGCGCGATCCTGGCGTGGTCGGCCTTCACGGCGCTCACGGGCGCCGCGTGGGGACTGGCGTCGCTGCTCTTCATCCGGTTCGTCTTCGGAGCGCTCGAGGCAGCCTTGTCGCCTTCGGTGGCCGTGGCGTTCACCCGCTGGGTTCCAGTGGCCGAGCGGTCGACGGCCTTCGGCGCCTACCTGAGCGGCGGGCGCCTAGGCGCGGCGCTCACTCCGCCGGCGGCTGCGTTTCTGATGCTGCAATATGGCTGGCAGTGGATGTTCTCGATTTTTGGCGCACTGGGTGTCGCCGCCGCGATCGTCTGGTTCTCCTGGTATCGCCACGACCCGTCTCAACATCCCCAGGTGAACGCCGCCGAGCGGGAGTTGATTCGCACGGGCACCTCGGGCGCAGTTCCTCGCGAGCCCGAAAAAGCGCACTGGGGCTACATTCTCCGCTCGACGCGTTTGTGGTGCCTGCTGGGAGTCGCGTTTGCCACCACGTTTTTATGGCAGTTCTTCATCACCTGGTTCCCGACGTACCTGATGGAGCAACGCGGCATGGCCCTGCAGGAGGCTTCATACTTTGCGGGGCTACCGTTCCTGTTCGGCGTAGCGGCGACGTGGGTGGGCGGCCTGGTGACGGACTATCTCACCCGCCGCTTCGACGCGCGCCGGGGCCGGATCTACCTGGGTAGCCTGTCGCTGGGGGTCACCGCCGTGCTGATGCTGCTCGGCATTCTCGCGCCCGCGGCGCGGGTAGCCGCCCTGTTGATGGCGGCGGCCGTCTTCTTCGTCGATTTGTATCTCGGGGCGGCATGGGCTTCGGCTGTGGATATCGGGGGGCGATCCGGCGGCGCCGTCGCGGGCCTGATGAATGCGGCCTCCAACGCGGCGGGATTTGCGTCGCCGGCGCTGATGGGGTGGGTGCTCTACACATGGCATGATTGGAACACCGTCCTGCTGGCCGGCGTGGCCACCACGTTTGCGGGCGCCGTATTGTGGCTGGGTGTCAACCCGCGGCCGAGACCAGTTTGAGTCTGGGTATTTGCACAATTGACGTCTATTCCGCCGGCGCGTTCGCGCGGCCAGCGTCGGCAAGCGTTTGAAGGTATGCTGTGGGCAGTATTCGAGCCCAAAGAGTTCCTGTTCACGCACCAAGAGCCGCCATGTTTGACCGTAGATCGTTCGTCAAAGCCGGATCGATCGCCGCGTTCCGCTGGATCACGCTGGGAGACGTGCTGGCCGCCCGTGCCGCCGCGGGAACGGGCGGCAGGGATGACCTCAGCGTCATCCACATTTTTCTGAGCGGGGGGTTGAGCCAGATCGACAGCTTCGACCCCAAGCCGGACAACAAGCGCGAGAATCGCAGCAAGTTCTCCAGCATTCCCACGTCGATCCCGGGCGTTCATTTCACCGAATACCTGCCGAGGCTGGCGAAGCTGGCCAATCAGTTCACGATTATCCGCTCGGCCACGCACAAGACGCCGGTTCACGTGCCGGCTTCGGGCCTGATCCTGAGCGGCCACCTGCCTTTGTCGTCGATCACGCACCCGGCCGCGGGGTCGGTGGTGTCCAAGGAACTGGGGCCGCGGAACGGGATGCCGGCGTACTGCTCGATTCCGGGCGCGCCGGGCTACTGGGAATCGGCGGGGTATCTGGAGCCGAAGTACAACCCGTTCGATGCCGGCGATCCGAACGCGGCCGATTTCAAGGTACGTGACCTGGAACTTCCGATGGGGGTCGACTGGGCGCGGATGGAAAGACGCCGCTCGCTGCTGGCTCTGGCCGACGCCAAGTTCCGCAAGTACGATTCGATGAAGCTGGTGGACAACATGAATTCGTACGACCAGATGGCCTTCAGCATGATGCAGTCGACTCGGGCCAAGCGGGCGTTTCAGATCGGAGAAGAACCGGAAAAACTGCGCGACCGCTACGGCCGCACGGCACTGGGTCAGGGATCGCTGCTGGCGCGCCGCCTGGTGGAAGCCGGCGTCCGCTACGTGACGGTCAGCCGCGCGTTCAACTCCTGGGATCATCACGCCAACATCTACCCGCAGCTTGCCGAGTCGTTCCTGCCGGAGTTGGACCAGGCGTTCGCTACGCTGCTGGAAGACCTGGGATCCCGCGGGCTGCTGAAAACGACCCTCGTTCTGGTGACCGGTGAGTTCGGCCGGACGCCGGAAGTCAACACGATGGCCGGTCGCGACCACTGGGCGAACGTCTTCTCGCTCTGCCTTGCGGGGGCCGGCGTTCCGGAAGGGCAGGTCTACGGCGAGAGCGATCGGGAAGGTGCCTACGTCAAAGACAAACCGGTGGAGATTCCGGAACTGATGGCGACGCTATACGACAAGCTCGGGATCGATTACACGAAAGAACACGTCGATCCGCTCGGCCGCCCCGGCAAATTGGCCGACGGGGGCGTCAGGCCCCTCAGATTTCTTTACTCCTGAGCTTGCGTTGCGGGCACGGAGTGTCATCTAATCGACGCGAAGGACATGCCATGATCGATCGACGCCTGTTTCTCGGGTCCATGGCCGCGGCCGCGGGTCTCCGCGCCAACGGCAAAATTCCCAGCCACACCGCGAAGGTGACCAAGCTCTGGAGGTCGCCGGACGGGCATCCCAATGCGCTCGAATCGACGCCGGAAGGCCTGTGGGTGGGCGAACAGATCACCGACAACGCCTACCTGCTCGACTGGAAGACCGGCAAGGTTTTGAAGAAGGTGGAGACTGAATCGTCCAACACCAGCGGTATCGCGTTTGGCGGCGGCTATTTATGGATGGCGGCGAACGGCAAGGGCTTGGGCCGTATGGCGCGGCCCAACGATTCCGCCGGCGGCAGTGTCGTCAAGGTCGATCCCGACAACGGCCGCACCGTCGGACGCTATCCGATCCCCGACGGCGGGGGCGTTCACGGACTGCTGTATCACGACGGCACGCTGTGGATTACCTGCTTCCGGTTCCAGGCCCTGGTGCAGGTGGACGTCCGGACCTTCAAGGAGGTGCACCGGATCCCGATGCACCTGCCTCGCGCGCATGGCTTGGCGTGGGACCCGCCAGGAATTTGGGTGGGCCACTCCAATGACTACATCTTCCAGAAACTCGACCTGAAGACCGGCGAAGTGCTGGAACATATCTTCATCAACCGAGGGGTCGATCCGGACCCGCACGGGATGGACATGTACAAAGGCAGGATGTACTACTGCGACGCCGGCATTGCCCCGGGGGCGGTCGACAACCAGAGCGAGCACGCAGGATACATCTGCCGCATCGACATCTGAGGGAACTACCGCGCCCGCTCCATCACCGTACGCAGGATGCTGTTGATCCGGGTCGAGTAGCCCTTGCCGTACTGCAGGAGCCAATCATAGACTTCCCGGTCGATGCGAGCGGCCACCAGCACCTTCGGAGTGCGCCGGAATTGCGCCAGTTGCTCGCTGGTCAGGGGTGGGATGTCGGCGTAATCAATGCCGGAATCGTCTCCGCCAGCCTGACGCTTTGCGATTCGGGACAGGACGGCCCGTTGTTTGTTACGCATCGGCTTGCTGAAGATAGACTCGGCGCTCACGCTGATTCGCTTCGCGGGCCGAGATGATGCGGATGGTTTCTTCTTCGCCATTTCTAAGCTGATTCAAATCGCATCGCTATACAAATGTACAACGTCAGTACAGAAGCAGCCTGTCCAGTGCGCGGCGAGTCAGATCATGAGGAGGAGTCTCCGGTGGTTCGAGGTCCCACAGGCCTGTCGCCAAGCTAGAATGGTTGACAGGCGTCTATGTCGTCGCTTCGTTTGCTCCAGGAAATCCGGCACGCGATCTCGAATCTGAACCCGGACGAGGTTCGCCGCACCGCCGAACGCCCGCTGGCGGTGGGCCTGATTGCCGCGAGCGCTCCGGGCGCCGAAGCCATGGAAGACTTCCTGGTCCCCCGGCAGATCTCGCGGGAACGCCGGATGGAACTGATGCAGGCGGTGCACCGCGTCGGTGAACCGGGCACTCCCTCGCAGTACGATCTGGTGCTTTGCGAAGAGCAGTTGCCGCCCCGCCGGGATGCCTTCCGCTTCTATCACGCCCACCCGCAGCGCACGGTGAGGGAAGTGCTCGAGGAGCACGAAGAACTCGGTTTGCCCCTGGGACGATTGTTCCCGCCGTTTCGCAAGCCGGTGGTCGACCGCGTGATCCACACCGTCGCCAAGGAGAACGCGCTGTTCGCCCTCGCCACCGCTCTGCCGAACGTGATCCCGAGCCTGGTGCAGTTGCCGTGGGCTATCGGCGAGTTTGCGTCCGACACGGCCTTCCTGACCATGAATCAGATTCGGATGGCGTTCCTGGTGGCCGCCGCCAGCGACGCGCCCGTGGGCTACCGGGAGCAGAAGGCGCAGATCGCGTCGATCATCGCCGGCGCGTTCGGATGGCGCGCCCTGGCGCGCGAACTGGTGGGGAAACTGCCCCTAGGCGGAGGATTGATCCCCAAAGGGGCGGTTGCCTACGCGGGAACCTATGTCGTCGGCCTGTCGCTCGAACGCTTCCAGCGCTTTGGCTATGGGTTGACGCACGAAGAAAAGCAGGAGGCCTACGATCACGCCCTTCGTACCGGGAAGGGCGTGTCGCGGTTGCTGGTGGCGGGGCTCAAGAAGGTCGACGCCGCCTGATTATTTCTCCATGAAGTCCAGGCCAAACCTGGTGAACGTTATGAACTGGTAGCCCTCGCTGACGCCGCGCTCCCACAGCACGCCGGCGGTCTTGTCATTCAGGATCGTCAGGTCCGAATAGGCCGCGAGACCGCCGTAGAGCACCTTTTCGGTGGAGAACGTCTGTCCTTCGTCGTAGCTGATGCGGGCAACCAGTTTCCTTCGCCCGCCACCCACGGGCCCGGTCCAGAGAATGCGGTTGCGATTGTCTCCATTCGATTCGAGCGTCCAGCGCTCAATGCCTGTGGCGACAGGGGAGAGTTCCTGCCCGGGAACGGGATTCGACCAGGTGACGCCGCCATCCTTGCTGAAGGAGAGCCAGCGATGAGGACCGGAGCCTTGCCGGGCGTCGACCATGATGGCGCCGTCCGCTAGTTCGATCATCTCGTTCTCATCGGTCTGCGCGCGGACCAGTGCGCCGCGTTTCCAGGTCGCGCCATGGTCGTCGCTGTAGATGGCGTAGGCGCGCATGGTGTTGGTCCGGCCGCCTGGCATCCACCAGAACATCGTGTCGGGGCGCATGGCGGAAGGTACAATCAGCCGCCCGTTGTGCGTCTGGATAGCGCCGCCGGGTCCGAGGAAGATCGCGCCCCAGTTGTCGACGTCGCGGGTGGCACGGGTCAGATCCACCGCCGCCGACCACGTTTTTCCGTTGTCATCGCTGTGTCGAGCCCAGGTCTGGTTGTTCATGGTTCCCGGCTTCGAGTTTTCGGTTCCGAATCCGGGCTCCCAGCGGTTGAAGAAGATCCACGTGCGGCGGTTCGTGCGGTCGACGAGAGGCGTTGGATTCGACGCGGCCCACTTGACGCCGGGATCGTCCACGACCTGAACCGCCGACCACGACGTGCCCTGGTCGGTACTGCGCTTGACCACCAGATCGATGTCTCCGCCGCCGGGGTCGCTCCGGTTTTCCTTGCGCGCTTCGGCGAAGGCGAGCAGGGTTCCGTCCGGCGCCGTCGTGATCGCCGGAATCCGGTACGAATGGTAGTTGTCGTCGCCCGCGCGGTAGACGTCGACGTGTTTGATTTTCGGTTGCGCCGCCGCCAGGAGGGGGACGAGAAGAAGAAGACAGGTCCTCATGGGCAATACTCTATCGAAGATCGGGGCGGCAACGAAGGGCCGAATGCCGATCCGCCGGGCTGAACTAGATGCATGTGACCAGACCGCTCTCCATCGTCATGGTGCTTCAGATAGGCAACCATGCAATCTGATTGGCCCATTCGTCTTCTCCGAGGCGACCCACACCAACACAATGCTCTCAGTTACCTCGCCAATTGGCTGCTCCCTGCGAAACCATGAAGACGCCTGGGCTCCGGTTTCCACCCGCAACAAACGTCTGGAAGAAGCCCGGAATTGTGTTCTCGTCATGAGAGACAAGAATCCGCCCTTGATCCGCCGCCAAACGCAAGACTTCAGGATCCGGTACTCCGTCCAATCCTGCCGCGAGAGCGCTCTGAAAGTCGATGGAGGGCTCGCGTCGCAAAACACCAGTTCGAATGGCGCCGCGAAGATCGTTGTCCGCTTGGAACCGGGGCTTCACGACTCGGCTTGCCCGGAGCGCAGGTGCTCGCGCGCGGTCCGCAGACGTTCCCGGAGCTGCTTCGGGATCGGTTCAGTATCCCGGCGCATCGCAGCAAATCGTTGCGTCTGGCGAAGGCGGTACGCATCAACCGAGGCCTGGTTTTCGAGGTAATGCGCTATGGCCCCGTAAATCTGGGCGAGGGTCAGGGTATCAAACTCCCCCAGGATGGTCTCCGGAGACATGCCGTCGTTGAAGCACTGCACGATGGAATCGAGAGACACACGAGTGCCTGCCACGTAGTAGCCGCCATTCCGCTGCTCCACATACTCCTTAGCCATCGACGTTGACCTGCCTTGATTATACGCTTGGTCTGCCTTTCCTCTAGACCTCGATGCGGTACAGATTCGCCTCACCTTGAAACCCCTCCGGAAAGGGAAAGAAGCGTGTCAGGTGCAGGACCACCTCCTTCGTTTCCCGGTCTTCGCGCGCGACAAAGTTCGATAGCGCCAGCAGCTCCGACTCGCCAGGCTTGCGGTCGTCCACCATGCGCAGGCTGTCGCGAATGAGTTTGCCCGAATCGCGGTCGACCTCGCCGATCCAGAACGGATACCGCGGCCGGTTGCCCCGTGGATTCGACGGGCTGACGTTGCCCAACCAGAACAGTCTTCCGCTGGAATGTTCCAGCAACGCCGAGCAGGAACTGGGCGAGAAGAACCGCTCTCCGGTCGTGTAGGTCCACGGTGCCGGCTCGGTCCAGGTGCGGCCGAGATCGTCCGAATAGGAGACCCAGCGATAGCCCGGCAGCTTGCCCTGCTTGTCGTTCGACCCGCGCAACACCATGATCATGCGCTTGCCGCGCAGCACGGCCAAGGTCGGCTCATCCATACCGCGAGTGGTCCTGGCCGGATCGCCCTTGACGATCGGCGATGCTTCCCACTCGAGTTCCATGCCTCTCCAGCGCCCGAACAGAACAATCGCCTCGGTCCACGTGTAGCCGCCGCCGGGGTTGGCGAGTTTGCCGTCCGGCCCTACGGGAGTAACGATCGCCGGCAAGGCAATTCCGCCGTCGGGCAACGCGATTGCCTGTTCCGCGACATCGCCGATCATCACGCAGTTCTTACCGGTGTAGACCGTAGGAAGCGGATGTTTCGGATCGAAGCCCGGCCCTCGATGAATCACCTGCCGCACGCCCCCGTGACTCTTTCCGCCATCGGCGGAGACCGTGTAGTGGATGTTCCACTGGCGCATGCCCTCGAGGGGATCGTCGTTCGGCAGGATGCCCTCGTTCCAGAAGTTCACAAACCGGCCGTTGCAGGGATCGACGAAGCCGCCCCGGGGATGGCGGCGCAGCATGCCTTCGTTCCGGCGCTCTCCGGTCGCCCATTCCCGAGGCTTTGACCAGGTGCGCCCATTGTCGGCGGAACCACGAACATAGGCTACATCGATCGTGTCGGAGCGCGACAGCCGCTGTTCGATTGACATCAACTCGCCACCGGTGCGCCTGGTGTAGTACGAGCCACCCCAGTTCATCACACCCTTCCCGGCGGGGGGCAGGAAGGGCTCCCGCCGGATCTCCTTCTCGCGGGCGGGGAGGCGCGTCGCGAAGCCGCAGAAACCCAATTTCACCAGCAGTCTTCGAGTCCGATCCATTGATGGCTCAACGTACGCGAGTTCGCGGATGATTGTCAACAGGCCGAGGCCCTGTGGCGCAGTGTCTGAAGCGACTCAACGTCCGGTGTGATAGGCTGCACCCAGTTACGCTCTGCAAGGGGCTGCGGATTCCTTTCCGCCGTGAGTACACCGCGTTGCCATGCCGGAACTTCCCGACATCACCGTCTACATCGAAGCGCTCGAGTCGCGAATCGTCGATCAGCGCTTGGAGGCACTCCGCATCGGCAGCCCCTTCCTGCTCCGGACCGTGACGCCACCCATTCACGAGACTCGCGGCCGGACCGTCACCCGCATTCGCCGCCTGGGCAAGCGCATCGCTATCGGGTTGGACAACGGCTGGTGGCTGGTGCTTCATCTCATGATTGCCGGACGCCTGCATTGGGGTACAAAGAAAGTGGCCCTGGCGGGCAAGCGCATTCTGGCCGCGCTCGACTTCCCGAACGGCTGCCTGTCGCTGACCGAGGCGGGAACGCAGCGCCGCGCGTCCCTTCACGTCATTACTGGGGACCTCGCCGTGCTCGACCCTGGAGGGCTTGATGTGTTTGCGGCCAGTCCCGAGGAGTTTGCCCGCATCCTCACCGCCGAGAATCACACGCTGAAGCGCGCCCTCACCGACCCTCGGCTGTTTGACGGTATCGGCAACGCGTATTCGGACGAGATTCTCTTTCGGGCCCGGCTCTCGCCGGTTATGCTGACGCAGAAACTTCGGCCCGGCGAGATCGCATGCCTCCACCAGGCGGCTTGCGCCACGCTGCTGGACTGGATGGAACGCCTGCGAAAGCTCTACGAGGGGAAGTTCCCGGAGAAGGTGACCGCGTTTCGAGACGGCATGGCCGTGCACGGCCGCTACGGCCAGCCCTGTCTCGAGTGCGGTTCGAAGATCCAGCGCATCCGCTACGCCGCCAACGAGACCAACTACTGCGTGAAGTGCCAGACCGGCGGACACCTGCTGGCCGACCGGTCGCTCTCGCGGTTGCTGCGCGAAGACTGGCCTCGAACGCTCGAAGAGATGGAAGCGATCGGGAAGCCGAAATAGCCTTACTGCAAGAGGAGCCGCAGGCGCTTCAAAGCGTCCGTCGACAACGAGTAGCCCGGTTCGATCTCGAGGCTCTTCTCGAAACATTCCCGAGCTTTCTTGTACCAGTCCTTGGCCATGTAGACCCGGCCGAGGTTGTACCAGGGAAAATGATAGGACTCGTAGCGCTGGCTGGCGATGGCCTTTTCGAGCCAGGAGATCGCCTCGTCGAAGTGGCCCAGTTCGATCAGATAGGCGCCGATATCGTTGTACGGATTCCCAAACGTGGGGTCGACCGAAATCGCTTTCTTGCACTCGCGGATAGCATCGTCCAGCTTGCCCTGAAAATGATAAGTCCAGCCCAGGAACGTGTGGGCTTCGGCGGTGGGATGGAGTTCGATCGACCGCTTGTACAGGGTCACGGCCAGATCCAGTTCGCCCTGCATCTGCATCTGGTAGGCATTCTTCAGCAGTTGATGCGCCATCTCGATCCGCGGATCTGACATCGATGGGATAGTACCCCAGCGATTGTCCTTCACGCAATGCCGGGTAGTCCTAGAACACTGCCAGAGACCGTTACTCCTCGTCCATCCAGCTGAAGTCTTGGCGGGGACCCCAGAGGTCGGTCTGCGGATGGGTGAAGGCGCGGTGATTGCCTTTGCTCAGCCGTTCGGGGAGCGGATAGTGGCGGGCCGGATTGCCGTAGGCCAGCGTCCACGCGGGGACGTCTTTGTTCACTACCGATCCACCGCCAATGAACGCGCCCTCCCCGATGGTGATTCCCGGAAACAGCGTCGAGCCGCCGCCAATCATGACGTGATCCTCAATCGTGGGACCTTTGACCACAGCCTCTTCGGGAGGCAGACGATAGGGATAGCGGTCGTTGAGGACGGTGACGCCTGGGCCCATGAACACGGAGTTGCCGATGCGGGTTCGCGACGGCAGGTAGCAGTGGGCCATGATCTTGGTGGCCTCGCCGATCTCGACGCGTCCTTCTAAAGTCACACGGCTCATCAGGGTGACCCGGTTGGCCAGTTTGCACTCGGCGCGAATCAGAACGAAGTAGCCGCACTGAAAGCGGTCGCCGATGACGGTATCGGTGTAAATCACGGCGTAGGGCCGCACGATGGCATGATCGCCGATGCGCAGGGGCTCTTTCCATTCCTGCCAGGTCCGTCCCAGAATGGCAGGGTCGTCGATGCGACAGTTCTCTCCGAGTATGAAGGTCGGCCGATCCGGTTCGCTCATCAGTCGAGAGTCTATCACTCAGAGAGGCCGGATCTTGATGTTCTTGAACCAGACCGGGTCGCCGTGGTGCTGAAGGGACACCGGACAGTCTTTTGGGGTCCAACCGGCCATGTGCCGCGTCGTGCTCTTCGATCGGGCGATCCGGTCGACCAGCGCCGGGTCGTTCAACTCGCACTCGACGACCTTGACGCCGTTCACCCAGTGCTCCACATGATTGCCCTTCAAGACGATTTTGCCCTGGTTGAACTCTCCGCTGGGACGCGCCTCGAGCGACGACGGCGGGATGAGCGAGTAGAGAGCGCCGGTCATGCGAATGGCGTCGCGAGTTGGATTCGGGCGGCCGCCATCGTCGTAGATCTGCATCTCGAACCCCGCCGCCCAGTCGTGGCCGTTCCCAAGAACATGCCGCTGCACCAGGTACTTGACGCCGCTATTGGCGCCGGGGGACAGGCGCCATTCGAAGATGAACTCGAAGTCGCGGAAAAGTCGCTTCGAGAGCAAGTCCTCCCTCACGGCGCCGCGGCTGGGAAGGGTACGCAGGCACTGATCCTCCACGGTCCAGCACGTAGGCAGCCCCTCTGAAGCCGTGCCGCGCCACGAGGCCGTGCTGGCGCCGTCGAACAGGAGGATCCACCCAGCCTTCTGTTCGGCCGGGGTCAGGCGGTTGTCCTGGGCCACCGCCAACGCAGCAATCGCAAGCAGGCAAAGCGGCGTCTTGCTCACCGGGGCAGTATAGCCTGAAATACCCGCGCTTTTACAGGTGCAACAGTTCCCGCAACCGCTTGGTCTGGACCCGGCTGACGGGAATCTCCGTCTGCCGCTTGTCGTCCATCCGAATCTGAAAGCTCGACTTGAACCACGGCACCACCTCGCGAATGCGGTTGACATTCACGAGGTAGGAACGGTGCACGCGCCAGAACGTCTCGCGGCTGAGCGCCGCCTGCAGCTCCTCGATGGTGCGGTAGTTGGAAAGGCCTTCGACGGTGGTGGCCACCAGTGTGATCTGGCCGTTGTCGATGGTGGCGTAGACAAGGTCGTCGCTGTCGACGATGTAGTTGCGGTTGTCCTTTCGCACCATCAACTTGGTACGGGTGGGCGCGAGACGCTGCGCGCTTTCGAGAGGGCTCTCCTTGGGCGGGTTCTCCTGGCTGTAGCGGCGCGCCCGCTCGATGGTTTCCTCCAGCCTTGCCTTCTCGACCGGCTTCAGCAGGTAATCCATCGCCTCCAGCCGAAACGCTTCGACCGCGTATTGATCGAAGGCCGTTGCAAAGACGAAATAGGGGAGGTGGGCGCCCCGCTCCTTGAGTTGATGAACCACGCCCAGGCCATCCAGGCCGGGCATCTGGACGTCGAGGAAGACGATGTCCGGTTCGAGTTTGAGGACCAGATCAACCGCCTCCAGGCCGTTGGACGCCACGCCGGCAACATCGATATCGGGGAGGTCTTTCAGCAAGAAGCTGAGTTCGTCGCGAGCGAGAGCTTCGTCGTCGACAATCAGGGCTGTCAACGTCGCGGTCGCGCGCTCCTGCATGAACTGTTATGATAACAAATTCAATAGCAGAACCCCGCCCGATTCCTCGAGCGGGCTCCCCAAGGAGAACTCGTACTTGTCTCATAGCAAAGAAAATGTTTCCATTGCTCCGGCGGACGGCAAACTCGGGATTCTGATTCCCGGAATGGGCGCCGTGACGACGACGTTCATCGCCGGCGTTGAGGCCGTCAAACGTGGCTTGGCCCACCCGATCGGATCCCTCACCCAGATGGCGACTATCCGCCTCGGGAAACGCACCGAAGGCCGCAGCCCCAAGATCCGCGATTTCGTCCCGCTGGCTTCTCTCGATCAACTGGTGTTCGGAGGCTGGGACATTTTTGAAGAAGACATGCTCCAGGCAGGCCGCACCGCCGGCGTCCTGGAAGGCGGCATGCTCGACCAACTCAAAGAGCCGCTCAAGGCCCTCAAGCCGATGAAAGCGGTTTTCGACCAGAACTACGTCAAACGCATCAACGGACCCAACGTCAAACAGGCCGCCACCAACATGGAGAAGGCCGAGATGTTGATGGAGGACATCCGGGGCTTCCAGAAGAGCACCGGCGTCAGCCGCATGGTGATGATCTGGTGCGGCTCCACCGAGGTCTTTCACAAGGCGTCCAATGTTCATCAGTCGCTCAAGGTTTTCGAGGCCGGCCTGACGAACAACGATCCCGACATTTCGCCGAGCCAGATCTATGCGTACGCCGCATTGAAGTGCGGTGTGCCGTATGCCAATGGCGCCCCGCACCTGACCGTGGACACGCCGGCGCTGCTCGAATTGGCCAGGGATCGCAACGTGCCGGTCGCGGGCAAGGACTACAAAACCGGTCAGACCTTTATGAAGACGCTGGTCGCGCCCGGACTGAAGTCCCGCATGCTCGGGGTTTCCGGCTGGTTCTCCACCAACATTCTCGGCAACCGCGATGGCGAGGTTCTGGACGACCCCGGGTCGTTCAAGTCGAAGGAGGAGAGCAAGCTTTCGGCGCTCGAACAGATCCTGCAGCCCGACCTGTACCCCGAACTGTACAAGAACATCTACCACAAGGTGCGGATCAACTACTATCCGCCCCGCGGCGATGCCAAGGAAGGGTGGGACAACATCGACATTTTCGGATGGCTGGGCTACCCGATGCAGATCAAGATCGACTTCCTGTGCCGCGACTCGATTCTGGCCGCGCCACTCGTTCTTGATCTGGTCTTGTTCCTCGATCTGGCGCAGCGCGCGGGAATGCGGGGAGTGCAGGAATGGTTGTCGTTCTACTTCAAGGCCCCGATGACGGCTCCCGGTCTCTACCCTGAACACGATATCTTTATTCAATTGATGAAGCTCAAGAACACGCTGCGATGGATGCGCGGGGAGGACCTGATTACGCACCTCGGCCTGGAGTACTACGATTAAAGTTCTCGTTATCGGCGGCACGCTGTTTATCGGCCGGCTGCTGGTCGCCGAGCTTTTGAAAGCCGGCCACGATGTCGCCATCATGCATCGGCGGCCCAAACACGACCTCGGCCGGCGTGTCGAAAGCATCCAGGCCGACCGCAACGATGTGGAAGCGGTCCGGGCCGCGATTCGCAGCCGCGGCTTCGAGGTGGTGTTCGACAACGTCTACGACTGGGATCGCGGGACGACGGCCGCCCAGGTGGAAGCAGCCGTACAGTCTTGTGGCGACCGTCTGACGCGCTATCTGTTCATGTCCAGCGTGGCGGCCTATGGCGACGGATTGAACCATCACGAAAGTGACGCCCTGGCGCCGGACGATGAAGACGACCCGTACGCCCGCAACAAGGCGATGACCGAGCGGATGCTCTTCCGCCTTCACGCCCGCACCGGCTTTCCGGTAGTGACGTTCCGCCCGCCGTATATTTACGGCCCGGGCAATCCTTTCTATCGCGAGGCGTTCTTCTGGGACCGCCTCCGCGAGAAGCGTCCGATCATCCTTCCTGGCGATGGCCACCGGCTGATGCAGTTTGTGTTGGTGAAGGATCTGATCGCGGTGATGATGCGGGCGATGACCGAGCCGAACGCCGACGGTGAGGCGTTCAACGTCGCCAATGAGAAGCCCGTGACCCAACTGGAGACCGTTCAGGCCCTCTCCGCCGCGGCCGGCAAGAAGGCGAATCTGGTTCGAGTCCCCCGGGAAAAGATCGTGGAGTTGGGAGGAAACCCGATCGGACAGCCGGCCTACTTCGGCGAGTACTTCGACATGCCAGCGATCACGATGGTGGTCAACAAGGCCCGCCGGATTCTGGGCATGCAGCCCACGCCCTTCGACAAAGGGCTCAAGGACACCTACCGCTGGTACGTCAAGAGCGGCAAGCGAGCGAAGAGCGATTACTCCTTTGAGGATCAACTGATCGAAGCGGCCGGGTCGCTTCCGCCTGCGCCGGAAGAGTAGCGGGAAAGCAGGTGATACCATGGCGCCAGGAGCCGAACGCCTGCGTTGCCTTTTGCCCTTCGTGCCCTGCTTCTGATCGTGATTGCGTCTCGACTGGCCCTTCCGCGGGGCCAGGCCTCCACCGGCTATGTGGGATCGGCGGTCTGCGCCAAATGCCATCCCGAAATCGCGAAGGTGCAGGCGCGTTCCCGGATGGCCCTCACGTGGCAGGGCGCCGTTCCCGCCAGTCTGCCTGCCTCCTATGACAAAAGCAAGGTGGAAGGGCGGGTGCGCTACCAGTTGCGCCGCGCGGGCGGACGTGTGGTGTGGAGCGCGCAGGTGGCCGGCGAGCCCCGGGTCGATGCTCCCGTGGAAGCGGTTGTGGGCGGGCCGCGGCACGGACTGAGCTTCCTGGCGCGCGTCACCCAAATCGGCGGCGCCAAATTGGCGCGGGCTACGCTGGTGGAAACGCGCTTCCTCGAGAGCGCGCACCAGCGGGAGTTGCTGTTGTCCCCGGGTTTTCCGGCCGCGGAGCCCGAGTCCTACGAAACCGCCATTGGCCACGCACTGAGTCCCGCGTTCGAGACACAGTGCCTGAACTGCCACGGCCGGCCGGGAACCGGAGCGGCCGGCGAAAGCGGCGTTCGGTGCGAGTCGTGCCACGGACCGGGGCAGGCCCATGTCGCGGCGGTCTCGCGGGGCAACCCCCGATCCGGGATCGTCAGCCCGGCAAGACTCTCCGCCGGCCGGCAACTGGACCTCTGCAACCGGTGCCACTCGGGCTTCAACAAGCAGGCGGACCCGCTGCCCGATGAACTTCTCGTCTCCAGCCAGGTAGCGGCGCTCAAGAGTTCGGAGTGCTTCAGACAAAGCGGAGGCGGCCTCACGTGCGGCGCCTGTCACGACGCCCACGGGGATGCGAGCGGGCACGAGGCCGCCTACGTGGCGGCCTGCCGCAAGTGCCATCAGGCGGAGGGCGAACGGCACGCCGCGGTGTGTCCCGTGAATCAGCGCGAAGGTTGTATCGGTTGTCACATGCCGCGGAAGAACCAGGGCGGGTTCGAGATGGTAGACCACTGGATCCGCGTCCATCCCGAACTGCCAGCGCCGGCCCGGCAGAGCAATCCGGCGTTTGCCAGTCGGGTGGCGCCCGTACAGGCCTTCCTGCGCCTGATCGTGGTGACCGAGGAAGCCAAGGCAAGGGAGATTCGGCGTCAACTGGTCGGCGGTGCGGCGTTTTCCGATCTGGCGTCGAGATTCTCGGTGGATCCCTCGGCGGCGGAGGGAGGGTATCTGGGTGAAGTTCGCCTGGCCAACCTGACGCCGGTTCTGCGGTCCGCCGCGGCGTCGTTGCGGTACGGGGAAGTCTCGCCCGTGCTATCCAACTCCGGAAAGTTTCTGCTGGTGGCTCGCATGCCGCGCGATTTCCGCTTCCGTGCCGCGGAACTCAAACGCGAGGCTGACGAGGCGATGGCGGGCGGCGACCTGCGGCAAGCCGCGTCCACATGCCGCGAGGCTCTCGAAGTGTATCCGGCATTCCTTCGTGCCATCTTCTTCATGGCCGTGGTGGAGCAGCAGACTGGGAATCTGGTGCGCGCGGCCGAGTATCTCGAAACCGCGGTTCGAATGTATCCGGAGGACGCGACGGCCCGACTAAACCTGGGAGTCATCCACGGGGCCCGAGGCGATGGCGAGCGAGCCATCGAAGCCTACCGCCGCGCTCTCAGCCTCGATCCCGACATGGTGGCGGCCTATCTGAACCTGGGCGCGGCGCTGTTTTCGGCCGGCCGGATGGCCGAGGCCATCGGCATCTTCCGGACGGGTCTGCGGGTGAATCCGATTTCGGCTCCGTTGTACTACAGCCTGGGCGTTGCCGAGCAACGGCAGGGTAATGCGGCCGGCGCCCAGGAGGCGCTGGCGATCGCCGCGAAGATCGATCCGGAATTTGTCCGCCGCCAGCAGGGAAACTGAAGAGTCGTCCTCGTGTTGTTTGCCCGGCGGCGGGGGCGGTATTATGAATGGCACTTGAACCGCGCGAGCCGCGCGCGGACGCCGAGGAGGCTGTCTTGACATTCACGCGCAGAGGATTCGTGCTCGGCGCGGGCGCAGGAGTCGCGGGCGCTCGCATGCTCTCGGAAATGGCATACGCCCAGCGGGCCGCCATCCCGCTATCCGAACTGCCCAAGGACATGGTGTGGTTGAACGCCAACGAGAACCCCGATGGTCCTCCGAAAGCCGCCATCGAGGCCATGATCAAGTGCCTGCCATCGACCGGCCGGTATCACTATCAGGAGTACCGCGAATTCTATGCTTCGGTCGCTCGCAGCGAGGACCTCGCCGGCGACCAGATCCTGTTGGGCGCCGGATCGAGTGAAGTGCTTCATGCGGCGGTAGACGCATTGACCTCGCCCCAGAAACCGATGATCGCGATTTCGCCCACCTTCGAAGGTCCGATCGATGTGGCGCGAGCCCTGGCGAGGAACGTGATTCGCGTCCCGCTCACTGCGAGCCATACGGCCGATGTGAAGAAGTTGGTGGAGGAGGCGGACAAGAACAAGGGCGGCCTCATCTACCTGTGCAACCCGAACAATCCCACCGGCACGGTCACGCCGAAGAGCGAGATCGCGTGGCTGGTGTCGAACACGCCGGCGAATACGGTCGTGCTGCTCGACGAAGCCTACTACTCGTTCGCCGAGACGCCGGAGTTCGAGAGCGGCCTCGCCTACGTCCGGCAAGGGAAGCCAGTGGTGGTGACGCGGACGTTTTCGAAGATCTACGGCATGGCTGGGTTGCGTGCCGGCTATGCCTGCGCCCGGCCGGACCTGATTGCGTCCATGTCGCCCTTCCGCAACAATGTGATTTCGTATGTCGCCGTGCAGGCGGTTCTGGCCGCCCTGGCGGATACGCCGAACTTCCTGCCGGAGAGGCGAAGGCGTCTGCTCAAGACCCGGACTGACTTGTGCGCGTGGCTGAAGGGCAAAGGGCTGAACTACATTGACTCTCACGCGAACTTCATGATGATCGATGTCAAGCGCGACGCGCGTGAGTTGATCTTCGCCATGCCCCGCAAAGGCGTGGCCGTCGGACGGCCGTTCCCGCCCTACACGAACTACATGCGTGTGTCGATTGGGACCGATGCCGACATGGCGAAGTTCCGCGAGGTGTTTTGGAGTGTCTATCAAGGATGATACGAACTGACCTTCTGATCCGCGACCTTCCGTGCCGCGACCGTAAGGGAGTCCCCATGGGCCTGCGGCCCACCAAAACAAATGAAGAACGGGTCGCAGCCCCGACCGTAAGGGAGGGGGTTGCCATGTTCTTCAACGGAGCGGTGGCCCTTCCCCCAACCCCTTCACACGGTCTCGCGGTCGCGGCACTGATCCTGCTGACCGCCACGGCGGTTTTTGGCCGTGATGTGGTGGTCCCCAGAGTCGGTCCCAAGCCGGTTGGCCCGTACAGCCCTGGCATCCTGGTGAACGGAACCCTGTATGTTTCCGGCCAGGGAATGCGCCGGCCGGATGGGTCGGTCCCCACCGCGTTCGACGAACAGGCGCGTCAATGCATTGAGAATGTCAAGGCCATCGTCGAGGCGGGCGGTCTGACGCTCGAGCACGTCGTCTATTCGCAGGTGTATCTTGCCGACATGGCACGGGAGGCCGACTTCGAAAAGGTCTGGGCGCAGTACTTCCCGAAGAACCCGCCGGCGCGGGCAATGCTTGGCGTCTATCGCATGCCGACGGACACGAAGGTGGAAGTCAATGCCGTCGCCATCAAGGATCTTTCGAAGAAGAAAGCCGTGGGCGGCGCGGTGAACGGAATTCCCGCCGCGGTCTTTGCCGGAGACAAGTTGTACGTGTCCGGAGTCATCGGGAAGGACCCGAAAACCGGCGAACGTCCTTCGGACCTCGATGCGCAGGTGCAACTGGCCCTCGATCAAATGAGGCAGACCCTGAAGGCCGCGGGGATGGACTTCCGACACATGGTGTTCATCAACCCGTATCTCACCAAAGCGATGCCCATGGAGGACATGAACAAGGTGTATGCCAAACACTTCGAGTTCGGCAACACACCGGCGCGGGCGACGATCATCGTGAACTCTCTGCCGGGCGGGGCCAACATCGAGTTCACAGGCGTGGGCATCAAGGATCTGAAAAAGCGGCGCGCGGTCCGCCCGAAGAACATGGCGCCGAGTCCAACGGCGAGCCCCTGCGTGTGGGCGGACGATACGTTCTATTGCTCCGCCAAGTCGGGGTTCATTCCGGGCATCAACGGCGGGATCTGGGCCGAAGATGTAGAAAACCAGGTGCGGCAGAGCATGCGCAATCTGCTGGACGGTCTGGAAGAGGCCGGGCTTGATTTTTCGAGTGTCGTGAAGAGCAACGTGTACGTCGACAACCTGGACGAGTTCGGCAAAATGAACGCGGTGTACGGCAAGTACTTCACCTCCGCGCCGCCGACGCGCACGACGGTGCAGCCGCTGCCGTCGATCGAGCGCCGCAAATCGGCGAGCGGGCACACGCCCAAGCTGGAAGAGGTCTCGGTCGTGGCGGTGAAGGAGAAGCGGTAGCCCGCCTCTTCCTTCCGCCCCCCGGCCGGATACCACCGGCATGATGATGACGATGCCCCGCAGATTCGGGTTTCCTGGGTTGGTTGCGGCGGTTCTTATGTTTTTGGCGTCGGCCGGGGCCGCCCAAGCCCAGTCCCGTTATTCTGCGGCGGCCGAACGCTTCGCCGAAGCGCTCCTCCAGCACGGGCGCGATCATTACGGCGCGGTGCACACTCCTCTGTTCGTCCACATGATCGATCTCCGGACACTGGAAATTCCCAAACAGCGCACGCCCGCTGAGTGGCGCGCGGAGATGGCGGGCTGGCGCGAGGACCGCAATTACCTGATGTGGGGAAAGGACCGCAGCAGCGTCGCCTGGGCCCAGGATTCGAACCTGCTCTGGGACACGGAAACGATCCGGCTGCTGTACGCGCTGACGGAGGCCGGGGGCGACAAGAAGTTCCGCGCGGCGGCCGACGACTACCTGCGCTATTTCCTCGATCACGCGGTCAGCCCGACCACCGGACTGTTCGCCTGGGGCGAGCATGTCGCCTACAACGTGGTCGAGGATCGCGTCAACGGCAAGCGGCACGAACTCCAGCACCGTAATCCGCTATGGGAGGAGTTGTGGCGCATCCATCCGGGAGCGGTGCGCAACGAGATTGAGGCGCTCTACCGCTGCCACATTTCCGACAAGGGCACGATGGCCTACGACCGTCACGCCAACTACTGGAACGGTCTTCCGGAGCGCGACCAGGCGACCATTCTGGGCTACGCGGGGACCTTCGCCGACGCCTTCGCTTTTCTGTCGCAGAAAACAGGGGACGAGAAGTACGCGAAGTGGGGGCGCGGGCTGATGCTCGCGTTTCAATCGAAGGCCAACGACTTCGGTATCTATCCGGACAACTGGACCGATCGCCAGGCGCGCGAGCAGCCGTTGCAGTTTCCGCCGAGGCCCGGCCTCGAGACCACCATGTATTCCGCATACGAGCGAACCCGCGACGTTCGTTGGCTCGACGACGCGAACCGCTATCTCGATTCCACGTGGCGCGCATTTGCCGGGGACTTCCGGAAAAACTATAAGGCACGGGATGAAATCCTGACGTTCGGCGCCGGTGCGGCGCGTGGGTTCCGGCTTACGGGAAACGCCCGCTTCCGCGACATGGCATTGGAGATGGGGGAACTCGCGTTGCGCGCGGGAACTCCCCGCACGCAGATGGCTTCGTCGATGGCGGCGCGGCTGAATCTGTTGACCGATCTTTATGACGTGACCAGTGACAGGCGGTGGCTGGAAGCGGCGCGGCGCGAGGGCGATCATGCCCTGCGCGCATTCGTGCACCCGAGCGGGCTGATTCGGGGGACGGCCGTGATCGACCGCCCGGACTACTACGACGCGATCCAGGGGCCGGGGGCGCTGGCATTGGCCTTATACCGGCTGGGCCAATTCGATGCGGAGGCGGCTCGGCCCTCGCCGGTTA
>CAZGUX010000072.1:0-27217 GCA_964529305.1 uncultured Solibacteraceae bacterium
TCGCCCTAGGTGATGCTACGATTGGGTTTCAGTCATGCAGTCCCCCGTCTCGCGCATCGGGTATCTGACATTAATCGTATTCGCCGTTGCGTGGGCCTTCTACATCCTTCGTGGACCTAACGGCGTACCCGGCTGGCTCCAGAAACGGCAGCGGATCCAGCAACTGGAAGAGCGCAACCGCGAGATGGCGCGCCAACTGGAACTCCGCCGAGATGGCATCAGGACCCTCGAGGACTACGTGCCCGCGCAGGAACTCGAAATCCGTAAGCGGCTCAAACTCGTCAAGCCCGACGAGAAGATCTACGTGATCGGCCAGTAGGTCAGTTCGCCTGGCCGGAACCGGGAACGTAGTTCCACGGCGACATCCCCCGCGCTCCCTCGGCAAACCGCGTGTCGACGTACTCCTCGAACTCGATCTTCTTGTCCAGCACGCCAGTCTCGATCATCAGGTCGCGGACCAGATCGAAGTCTTTCTTGTAGGGAGTCAGCGGCGTATACGTGACCCGGTCGAGCGGATTCGTGAGGGCCCAGCGCAGCAGGGCCGGGTCTTGGTTGTAGTAGAAGCGGCCGACAAAATCCGCCGCGTGCTCCCGGTTGGGCCTTCCATTGTCCAGCCACAGGCCGGACCGCGCGATGCCGTCCACCAGGGCCTGCACGGCCTCCGGACGCTTGTCGATCAGGTCCTGGCGAACCACGACCACGCACGACATGTAGTCGGGCCAATGCTCGCGGGCATGAAACAGAACCCGGCCGAAGCCACCCATCTCCGCCTGCGACGGGAAGGGCTCGCCCATGGAAAACGCGTCGATCGCCTTCGCCGCCAGGGCTCCGGCCACGTCGGGCGGCGCCATCTCGACCATCTTGAACTCGCCCACCTTGACGCCGAACTTCTTCATGACGCGAAACACGATCAGACGTTCGTCGGAGAAGCGGCTTGGAATGGCGACGATCTTTCCTCGAACGTCCGGAAACGTCTTGATCGGCCCGTTCTTTCGCACCACAAACCCGCTTCCGTAGCGATGCCCCAGATAGACCGTCCTTACGGGTACACCCTGTGCCGCCAGGGCGATCGCCATCGGCGCCACCATGAACGCGGCCTGGATCTTGTTGGCAATCAGGGCCTCCTTGATCTCCGGAAACCCCTGGAACATCTTCGGAAGGAACAGGTTCCCGGTCTTGGTGAACCGCGTGATGTAATCGGTGACCGGACACGTCAGATGGCAGGTGACCGGGATAAAGGCGATGTTGATCTTGCGCTGGTTCTCGGGCAGCCGGTCGTTGATCAGCACGGACCAATCCACGTTGAGCTTCATGTGGAGAGCGCTCACCACCGTGGTCCAGGCCAGAACGCCAATGACGATCTTCTTCGCGTCAGTCATTCAGAAATAAATCCCCACCGGACCGATTTCAGGCGCTCGATGCGGCGCATTCCAATGTCCAACCCGAGCCCGATCAGCCCGATCATGATCATGCCCGCCACCACCAGGTCGTAGCGCTTGCCGGCGTTGCGGGCGTCGATAATCAGATAGCCGAGCCCGGAATCCACCGCGATCATCTCCGCGGCCACCACCACCAGCCACGCGATGCCGAGAGCGATTCGCAGTCCCACAATCATCTGAGGCAGCGCCGCCGGAAAAATCACGCGAAGCAAAAGCGATCCCGGCGTCAGGCCGAAGTTCACGCCAGCCAGGCGATACATCGGCGGGACGCCTCGCACCCCGTTGGTCGCTGACACCACGATCGGAAAAAACGAGGCCAGGAAGATCAGAAACACCGCCGCCGTGTTGCCGACGCCGAAAAACACGATCGACAAAGGAATCCACGCCAGGGGCGAGATCGGCCGTAGCATCTGAATCAGCGGGTTCACGGCGCGGGCCGCTTGAGGATACCACCCTAGCATCAGCCCGACCGGTATGCCGGACACCACCGCCAGGCTGTAACCGGTACCCACGCGAAACAGCGAGTCGCCGATGTACTTCCACAGCACGCCGCGCAGGACCAGTTCCTCCCCCCCGCGCCACACCGCCAGCGGCGAGGGAAAGATCTTCGTGGCGCTCCAGATCACGGCGTAGTGCCACGTGGAAAGCAACACGAGCGCCACCATCAGCGGCCAGACGTAACTTTCCCAGCGTTTCAGCATCGCCCGGCTAGACCTTGTGCGCGAGGCCGATCTCTTCGAAAATGCCGTCGCGCAGTTCCAGATACCGCGGCGAGCTGATGTCTCGCGGATGCGGGATGTCGATTTCCACGATCCTCCGAAGGGTCGCCGGCCGCGCCGACATTACCACCACCCGATCGGCCAATTGAACCGATTCTTCGATGTCGTGGGTCACGAACAGGATCGTCTTCTTCTCGGCTTCCCAGATTCTCAGCAGTTCGCTGCGCATCAGCAGGCGTGTGATTGAATCCAGCGCACCGAAGGGCTCGTCCAGAAACAGCACGTCGGGATTCACCGCCAGCGCGCGCGCCACTTCCAGCCGCTGTTTCATGCCTCCGGACAGCTCAGCCGGGTACGCCTGCTCAAAGCCGGTGAGTCCCACCAGCTTGACGTAGTAAGCGATCCGCCGGGCCCGCTCTTCCGGTGACACCTTGAAAAGGCCAAAGCCGATGTTGCCTTCCACGGTAAGCCATGGAAACACACCGCGCTCCTGGAACACGAAGATCCTGCGCGGGTCGGGCTTGGTCACTGGCTCACCGTCGATCCGAACCTCGCCAGTGCTTGCCGCAATGAATCCGCCAACGATGTTCAGCAGCGCCGATTTGCCGCAACCCGAGGGCCCCAGCAGGCAGACGAACTCGCCTTCTCGTATGTCCAGATCGATGTTCTCGAGCACATTGACCGATTTGCCGTCCCGGGTAAAGATCTTGTTCACACCCCGGATGCTCAGCTTGGTTTTTCGTGCCGTCTCGAGATGAGGAACCTGCAACGCCATCTGGCTCATTCGTCTTGGTACCCCCAGCGCAGCGACTTCAGGCGCTCCAGCCGCCGCATTCCCGTGTCCAGAATCAGACCGAATATTCCGATCATGACCATGCCGCAGACCACCAGGTCATACCGGTTCCCGGCATTTCGCGCGTCGATGATCAGGAAACCCAGGCCGGAGTTCACTGCGATCATCTCCGCCGCCACCACCACCAGCCAAGCCACGCCGAGCGTGATGCGCAGGCCCACCAGGAGTTGCGGCATCACCGACGGGTAAATCACTTTCAGCACCACCTGGGATTGCGACAATCCGAAGTTGCGGCCGGCGTTGAGGTGCGTCGGCAAGACATTCTTCACAGCGTTCATCGCGGTCACCGTCAGGGGCAGGAACGAGGCAAGGAAAATCAGAAACACCGCCGAGAGATCGCCCACCCCGAACCACAGGATGGCGATGGGAATCCAGGCCAGCGGCGAGATCGGCCGCAGGATCTGCAGAAAGGGATTCACCGAGACTTCGCCCCGGCGATACCACCCCAACAGCAGGCCAAACGGAATCGCCAGGAGGGCGGCCGTCACGTATCCCCAGGTGACCCTGAAGAGAGACGCCACGATGTACTTGAACAGCAGGCCCCGCTGCGCCAGCTCCACGGTCCCCAGGACTACGGCCCACGGACCGGGCAAGAGCGTGCCGGCGCTCCACCGCACCGCCAGGTCCCAAGCCAGGACTGCCGCCGCTACCGTCAGAAATGGCAAATACCGGCTCATGGCCTCAAATTCACTCGTACTCGAATATCACGCCACCCGACGGAGGGGCAATAATAAGAAGTAACTACGCGGGTTTCGCCGACCAGGGCGAACTCTCGAATTTTAGCAGGTGTTCGCTCACGATGCGCATCAAAGGGACGCCGGCCTGGTGGTGGAATCGGCTCCTGCGCCGGGTGCGGGCGCACGTCACGCTGGCCGGCCTGTTGTACAGCGGGGCGCTTACCGTGGTGTGCACGGTCGCCCTTCTTTCGGGCAATAACCTCCTCTTCCTCGTGTTGGCGGCCATGTTATCGCTCCTGATGCTCTCCGGGTTCCTGAGCCGGCTCAGCCTGGCTGGCCTGGAGATGGACTTCGTCACGCCGGAACACATCACGGCCGGCCGGCCGGTCGATGCCACCCTCGCCGTGAGGAACCTGAAGATCTGGATGCCTTCGTTCTCACTCCGGGTCGAGGGCGCGCCTGCCAACGGCGCGGAGGCGCCCGACATCCTGCGCACCTCCGTCTACATTCCCTTGATCCCGGGCGGCGCCACCATCGAGGATTCCGTGGAGATCCAGTTCGCCCGCCGCGGATCCTATCGCCAGCACGGTTTCTACATCAGCACCCGGTTCCCGTTCGGCTTTCGCGAGAAGACGGCCGAGGTCAGCCTCGCACGCGAGGTGCTCGTGTACCCGTCCATCGAGCCCCAGCCCGGGTTCGAACAGCTAACCGCGGCCGTCACCGGTGAAATCGAAGGCATGCACCGCGGCTCGGGCCAGGACTTCTACCACATCCGCCCGTACCAGGCCAGCGAGAGCGCGCGGTACGTGGATTGGAAGACCTCCGCTCACACCGGGGAACTCCAGGTACGCGAGTTTGCGCGCGAGGAAGACCGGCAGGTCGAGATCTATTTCGACCGCAACATCGACCCCCGCGACGACGCTCAGTGCGCCTGGTTCGAACACACCGTCGACTTCTGCGCCTTCCTTTCCTGGCGCCTCGCGCAGCGCGGTGTCACGTTTCATTTCCGGACCCAGGGATACAGCCGCAGGGTTCCGGGGGAATCCGACGTGTATACTATCCTTAAGTTTCTGGCCTTGGTCACCGCAGTCTCGCACGGCCCGCTGGATCCGCCCCATGACGAATCAAGCCTGCAGATTGTCATCAGCCAAACGCCCACTGCGGCCGAAGCGCTGGGCTGGACCCCTGCCATCGTGCTGGATGGCCGCTCTGGTCTGCTGGCCGCTGATGTCGCAACCCCAGCCGCCGGAACCTCCCAAGGTTGAACCCATCCGGACCTCCATCACCGTCGTGGACCGGGTGGAAAGCGAAGCCCCGGCTTCCATCACCGTGATCGATCCAGGCGAGATGCGCTCGATCCCAGGCGCCAACGTCGACGACCGCCTGCGAAATATCCCCGGTTTCAGCCTATTCCGGCGATCCTCCAGCGTGGTGGCCAATCCCACCACCCAGGGTATCTCGCTGCGAGGCATCAGTTCGTCCGGCGCCAGCCGCACTTTGGTCTTGTGGGATGGCATCCCGGTGAACGACGCATTCGGCGGTTGGGTTTACTGGACCCGCTTTCCCCCCGAAGAACTGTCGCGCGTCGAGGTGTCGCGCGGCGCCTCCACCAGCCTGTTCGGCGACCGGGCGCTCGGCGGAGCGATTCACCTGTTTTCCAGGGAGCCTGAGCCCCGCCGCCTCACCGCCCGCTACGAGGGCGGGAACCGCAACTCGCACGACGCCGGCGCCGGGTACTCGCACCTGTTCACCTCGAAGCCCATCGGCCTCTCCGCGACTGGCCGAGCCTACACGACGGACGGCTACTACATTGTCCCGGGCCAGATTCGGGGAACGGTGGACTCGCCTGCCGGAGTCCGGTTCGTTACCGGCGACGTGCGGCTGGACTGGCTAGGGCCGGTCAACAGGTTTTTCCTGAAAAGCGACATCCTCGTCGAAGACCGCGCCAACGGAACCGTCGGTCAGCGCAACTCGACCTCCTTGGGTACGGTGTCCGGCCGCTACTTCCGCGAATTCGGAGACCAGTCGTTGTCGGTGCTTGGATTTCACAACCGGCAGGAGTACCGCGCCTCGTTCTCGGCTATTGCGGCGAATCGCAATTCCGAGCGAATTACCTACCGGCAGTCCGTGCCGGCGGAAGGGACCGGCGCCGCGGCAGTCTGGTCGCTACACAAGTCGTCCGCCAACCTGCTGGCCGGGGCGGATGTCTTTCGCGCCGAAGGCTACAGCTTCGACTTCCTCGTACCAACCGGCTTGCGGCTGGGCGGTGGTACGATGCTGCAGCACGGCGTCTTCGCGCAAGCCGACTACTCCGCGGGACCCGCTAAATTCTACGCCGGAGGCCGTCACCAGTTCACCGGCCAGGACAGGACGTTTTTCAGCCCCAGCGCGGGAGCCGTGGTGGGACGTCGTTGGATCCGGGGCCGGGCTTCCGTCTATCGCAGCTTTCGCGCCCCGACTCTCAATGAGTTGTTTCGCGAATTCCGCGCCGGTAACACCGCGACGCTCCCCAACGCCGCACTCAAGCCGGAAACGCTCACCGGCGTCGAGACGGGAATCGACCTTGTCGGCGAGTCGGCCACCTTCCGCGTCACCGCTTACCGCAACCGGCTGAACGACCTCATCACCAACGTCACCTTGCGGTCGACTCCGGCCGAGATCACCCGGCAGCGGCAGAACGCCGCCTCCGCTCTTAGCCGCGGCGTGGAGGTGGACGCGATGGGTCACTGGCGCTGGTTGCGAGGAGAAGCAGGATACCTCTTGGTAGACTCGCGCTTCTCGACCGGGGAGCGGATTCCGCAGATTCCGCGCCACCAGGGTTCCCTGCAACTCATCGCGCAGAAAAACGGAACCCTGGTCAGCGCCGGCGTCAGGAGTTTTGCCGCCCAGTTCGACGACGACCGCAACCAGTTCCTTCTGCCGGGATTCGCCACCGCGCAACTGATGGTTCGACAGCAGTTGACCCATGGAGTTTCTGCCATCGCCGCCTTCGAAAACCTACTCGACCGTGTGTTTTTTACCGGGTTCAGCCCCACCCCGACCATCGGCGCGCCGAGGTTGTGGCGCGTCGGGCTGCGCTGGGACGGCCACCTGTAACTGTCACTGAAATAATCACTTGCCCTGCCCAGTCTCGTGTCCCGGCACGGGGTACGCGATTGATTGGTAACCTGGGTGCATGACACTGAACCGGAGACCCCGGGCCAGGATCGAGAAAGCGAGAATTGGCATGAAGACGAAATCCTCTGCCGCCGCCACGGTAGCGGCATTGGCCCTCATTCTTGGCGGCTGTACAAAAACGACGGAAACTACGGAAACGGTGACGCCGTCGACCGAGGCTCCAGCCGCCGAAGGTCAGCCCGCTTCGGCTCCCGCTACCGCGCCGCCGATGTCTCAGCCGGGGCGCAGCATCGCTCCTCGTCCACCATCTGCCACCAAGTCCGGGGCAGCGCCAGCGTCCAGGACGCCCACCTCTGCCGTGGCGCCGGCCCCAAGCGCTCCGCCAGTGCCCAAGGATGTGATGGTGACCCTGCCGGCGGGGACCGCGATTGCGGTTCGAACCGTGGAGGCAATTTCGACCAAGACCGCTACTTCCGGTCAGCGCTTCGAGGCGACCCTCGCGGAGGACTTGCGTGAAGGGGGCCAGTTGATCGCAAAGCGCGGCGCCAAAGTCGAAGGCCGGGTCGCCGAATCCGACCCGGGCGGGCGCGTCAAAGGAACTGCGTCGCTCACCTTGCAGTTGACCAGTCTCGAGTTGGCCAACGGCACCTCGGCTGAACTGACCACCGGGACGGTTTCCCGGGCGGCTGCCAAGAGCACCAAGAAGGACGCTCTGAAGGTCGGGATCGCCTCCGGTGTGGGAGCGGCCATCGGCGCCATTGCCGGGGGCGGCAAAGGCGCGGCCATTGGGGCCGGAGCAGGAGCGGCCGGCGGCACTGGCGTGGTTCTCGGCACCCGCGGCGACGCGGCTACCGTCCCGAGCGAATCCGTATTGACCTTCACTCTTCGAACCCCGATTACCGTCAAGAATCCCTGAACTTGCTCTCTCTCTGCGCAGCACGGGCGGGTCTGGGTGACCCGCCCTTTTTTTGTCATCATCGTCCGCGGTTGAGTGGGTGTGCGGCGATCCGTGGGTTTCTTGGCAGAGGGCGGCTGATCTTCATGCTCCTTTAGGGAGCCTGCGACTACAAGTGACGCCCCGGCTCACTCGGAGGGGCGTTGCGCGGGAGCAGGTTCCAGCAGACGGACCGAATAGCCGGTGTGCAGCGCGAAGGACTCACCCGGGGCGAGACGGCGATTGGGAGAGTACAGCGTCATCCCCACAATGTTTTCGCCGCGCGCCCTCCAGCGTGCCTGGCACCGCTCCACTTCTCCCTTCTCCACGGTGTTGGCCAAGGCGAACCCGGCACGCCGGCTCTCGACGCGCCATTCCTTGTCTGGCAGATCAGTGTGGAGGTAGCTCACCGTACCCGCGGGGAGAAGCCCCGTGTCAATCATGGTCAGATCGATGGCGCCGCCGTCCGTCTTGCGGAACACCAGGGCGTAGTGAGGATCGTCGGTGCCGGGGCTGACTTCCGCCGTGGAGGCAATGACGACGTCACGAGGTTCGCTCGACTGGTTCACCGCGCGCGTTTCCGTCCGGAGCGCCGCGCCGTCCTCGGAGAGTTGCAGGGTCCGGCGCAGATGAACTCCGTTGGGGCAACGGCCGGTCAGCACGAGGTGCCGGCGGTCCGCGCCGGCTTGGAGTTCCCACACGGCTGGCCATTCCTTTTCGTGCGAATCGGGCATCGCCATGGCGCGCAGACCGCCGAGGTCGGGATAGTTCTGCAAGCCTGGGTCCGGATGGCGCAAGGCGTCGCGCCCGGTCCGCTTGTCGATCAGGCGGATCACCCGGCCGCTCAATCCCGGGACGACGTCCACGCGGAGTCGCGCGCTCTCGAGGGTGGCCACCGGGAACGGCTTCAGGTAGAGAGCGATCTCGTCGTGGTCGCTCGGGAGGTCGCGCCCTTCATGGATGCTGGTTATTCCGAATGCGGGAAGCCCGTTCAGAAAGGTCTGGAAACGCTGGCGCAGGGCGTCGACACCAGCGGGGGCGTACTGCCCGCCGCGAACCTCGAACCCCTTGGACTGTACCAGGGCGGCCCATTCGAGGGGCAGTCGCGCCTTGCGGACCCGCCGTTTCACGGCCTCATCGGCGGCGAGCAATTCGGCCTGATCGAACAACGCGCGGCCCCGCGAAAGGACTTCCGGCGCGAGGTACGGCGAGCAACGGATGAAGATATGCTGGCCCTTGCCTTCCGGGCGCACCTGTTGATGGAGCAGGTCGAACCAGGCGCGCATCGGCCCGGCGGCCGGCCCGTAGACGGCGGCCAGGAACTCCTGGATCTCGCGATTCACGTCGATGGACGGGTTCCACAACAAGCGGGCCATCACATAGGAGCGCAGTTCCGCATTCTCGCCGCCGCCGCCTTTGGGATAGGCTCCTTCCAGGAAGACGCCGACCACGCCTTGACGGTGGTACATGGGCAGGTCCGCCGCCAGTTCATCGAAATCGGGGAACGGCAGCAGGTAGTTGGAGAAGTTCGTGTTGTAGTGCCAGATGTACAACTGGCTGGTGATCTTCGACCAAGCTCTGAGGTTTTGAACGAAATACGTATTTCGGTTGCACTTTTCGTACGGGTGCGCTTCGCAGACGCCGATGGGACAAAGGCGGATCCGCACATTGCGGCGCGGCCGCGCCTTCAGTGGCGGATTCTCGGTGTACATGTAGGCCAGCGTGTCGATCAGTTTGCCTGGGTGCCGGCGTTCCACTTCGGCCGCGAGGGCGTTCACAAAACGGAGGAGAGGTCCGGAGTGCTGGCCGCCTTCTTCCCGCTCGACGCGGCGGCAGTTGTCGCACTCACACCAGCCTTCCCAATCGTTCTGTGAAACCGAAAAGATGGTGGCGTCGGGATGGCGGCGGATCCAGTCGAGCACGACCTGGGTGCTGAGGCGCAAGACGTCGGGGTTGGTCAGACACAGTTGGCCACGCTCGTGCACCCGCACCCCGTCGATCAGAGAGAAGTACTCCGGGTGGGCGCGAAAGTGCTTTTCCGGAGGGAGGATCTCGTAGAAGGAGTGGACGAACGGGTGGTATTGGACCTTTCCGCCGGTAGACGCATCGAGATGGGAGAAGTGGCCGTTGGTCCGGTTGCGCGCGGCCCAGTCTTTGTCAAACGCCTCGGTGAAGAAGGGCTCGCGGTACTCGAAGGCCGGCTTCTGCCTTTCGTCGAGGGATTCAAGCCGGATGGTCGGCATTTTGGGGACGCGGCTGACCTCGCTCGTGAACCAGCGGCAGCCCAACTTCTCGAGAAACGCATAGACTCCGTACATCGTGCCGCGCTGCCTGCCTCCGGCAATGATGAGATTGCTACCGGAGGTCTTTAGGACGAACCCCTCGGGCCCGAGCGCGGCGAGGCCCAGATTGCCGGCGCGGGGACTGTTGCCGACGAAGATGACGGGGCCGGCGCCGGTGCGGTTGACGATCGGAAGGCGGGCGCCGGAGATCTGCTCGAGGTAGTTCTGCAACTCGGCCGCGCCGCGTTTCTCCGAGGGAGAAGCCGACGCGGAGAGCACGATGGAGTAAGCGGATTTGCCGTGATCCACCAGAGTGATGGCGGCTGGGCAGGGCGCGGCCGCGCAGAGAACGGCAGCCGCGAGGATTCGGGGGATGCGCATTGGGGGCCTCTGTGCGGCAGAATGGCACACGGGGGCAGGGAGGGCAAGGCTCCGACTGACAACTTCAGTTGTTCTTCTGGCGGGCCAGTAAGCGCTCAAGCAGTCCCTTAGGCGACCACTCGGAGTGTTCTTCCAGAAGTGCCTTTTCCTCACCTTCGCGCTTCTCAAGGTAGTCCACGAGCTCAGCGCTGTGCTTCAGATAGTATCCAATGACCTGGTAGACGTCGGATAGTTCGAGGCTCGGATAGTCCTGGACAATCTCTTCCGCAGTCGCGCCGCGATTGAAGGCACGGACCACCAGGTCGAGCGTGACCCGCGTCCCACCGATGCGGTACACGCCGGAGGAATCCTTTTCCAGGGGGATCGCGTCGACTACAGCACCCATATGTCGATTGTCACTCAGGCACGCCAAGGGCGCAATTCAAGACACTCTGTCAAACACGACAGAGGCTGTTCAGGCGGAGGCGATCTTCCGGCCGAAATACGCCATCAGGTCCTGCTGCACCGCCTCGGGAACGGCAGGCTTGTGGCGGCGGACGATCTCGTCCACCTTCTCGTGCGCCAGGGTAGAGGCGCCGGCCGACGGGCGGTGGTCGCCCGCATAGTCGAAGTGCGGGGTCTGGAAGAACTGATCACTGCGCATGTACTCAATCGTCAGGTCATCGGCCAGATAGTGGCCGCCCGGACCGGCGGCGCGGATCGACTCGATGCCGAGTTGGTGGTCGTCCAGCCGGACACCCCGGGCCACGTACTCCGCCTGGTCGACCATCCCACACTGCAGCAGAATCTGCTCCGCGCTCATCCCGACCGCGTTGTAGTTGGAGCCCAACCCGCCGAACATGTTCTGACCGGCGGCGACCGCGGCCAGAAGGTACAGCATGCCTTCCGCTCCGTTCTGGACGTCGAGGCGCCAGGTCGTCGAGCCGGCCGCTTCACCGGCGACAGGCAGGTTGTAGAACTTCCCCATCTGGACGCCCATCAGCTTGAACAGCGTCTTCTCCGCTTTGTAATAAAGGTCGTGCCCGCTCCGCAGGTCGGTGACCGAGGGTCCGATCGCGTACAGCACCGGATGTCCCGGCGCCAGGACCTGGGCGGCGACGACGGGCAACAGTGCCTCGACGTTCGAGATGAGCATGGTGCCGGCCACCGTATACGGAGACGTGCTGCCGGCCATCGGACAGACCGTGGAGATGACTGGCTGGTTGTATTCGATGGCCAGTTCGAGGAGGTCGCCATTCACTTGGTTCAGGGTCAACGGGCTCGAGACTGCGGCAGCAACGGTATAAAGCGGGGTCTTCCGCAGACCCTGGTTTCCCGCGAGGATTTCACCCGCCCCGATCCAATCCCGCGCGTTCGCGAGGTCGGTGGGAAAGATGGCCACGTGCTTGGTGGTGTGGCAGAGGAAGATCTCCATCGTCTTCCAGTAGCACTGCGGCTCGGGCATGTCGGCCACCGGGTACTGCATGCGCATCATGCCGGAGACGCGATCGAGGGCATCGCCGAGAATCGTGTGACGCCGCACATCCTCAAGCACGGGCCTGCGCGGACCGTGATCGAAATCGGCAATCCAGGGATCGAGGATCAGCGAATGATAATAGCGGTGATCGCCGCCCGTTTCGAGGATCCTCCCGTTGAGGCCGGTCATCCTCGCGACGGGCGGCGCCAGCGCGAGATGTTCGGCCACCATCTCGCGTGGGAATCGAACGATCTGGTTCGCCTCGTCGACGCGCGCTCCCGCGGCGGCGAGCTTTCTCAGGATCGTGGGGTGGCCGATCCGGACACCCGGGTTCTCAAAGATCTCCAGCGTGGCCTGGTGCAGGCGCTCGATTTCAGAGTGATCGAGGACGCGCATTTCCAAAGCGCTCATAGGGAAGGCTCCGATTGCCGGCCCACTGAAATGGTACTCACGGCTCCCGCTCCATCTCGGGTGGGGCGACTTTGTTAGTGTGCACGTTCGCGGCGTGATAGAGACGCGTGAGTTCGTCAAACGCCGCTTTCAACTCCGGGCCGCGGTACCTGCCGTTGGTTCGCACCAGAAGATCGTCAATCCGCGCGCGAAGGTACAGAATCCGCCACCGCCAGGACCGGCGGGCCTCCGGCGTCAGCGCCGCGTCCGCCGCCGAGATCAGTTCGAATGCCTTCCGGGCATCGGCTGGTCCGATCGAACGAGTTCGTCCGGTTCGCTTGTGACTCTTCTCCAGCAGATCGACGGCTTCCGCCACACTGCCGGCCACGCCGGGAGAAAAGTAGGCCGCGGCATACGCGTTCACCGTGTCGCGCGCGGGCTGTGACGGGGCCCAGTAGAACTGGCTGCAAATGACCTTGTTGAGATCTTCGTAGATCCCCTCCGAGTAAGGGAACCCACCGGCGACCTTGCCCTTCACCTGGTTCCACAGCAACTGCAGCCGCGCGGGCAGAGGGTTGGCGCCATAGCCTCCCCAAGGACTCATTCCCCACATGCTGATCTCCGGGAAGTTCAACAGAGGCAGACGGCCGGGCACTCCGTCGTCGAGCGGATAGCGGGGATAGTCTTCGTGGGCATCCGCCATGATGAAATCCACCAGGTTCGAGTCGCGTTCGAGAGCCTGGGTCAGGCCGCTCCACTCACCGGCCGGCGGCGTGTCGTACATCCAGGTGGAGAGCACGAACTTGCAGGCGGGCCAGCGCCGGCGCGCCAGATCGGCGATGGCCCGGGACAGCCGGAGATGGCCTCGCGATCCCCAGGGCCAGCAATCGGGGCAGCCGCAGCCGCCTTCGTCGTACGGCCAGAAGACCAGAAAGTCCAGGCCGGGATCGCGGAACTCGTCGAAGAGGCGGTTCCAGAAGGCCAGAAGATAGGCCCGGCCCGCGGGTACACTCGGACACACGTTGGTCCCCAGGTCGCCGCGGCGCTTCCAGTCGTCGGGGTAGGGCTTGTTGCGGATGCCCGCGGGAGCGGAGCGGAACCCCTGATTCTCCGCGGCCAGAAGGCCCACTTGAAGGCCCGCTTGCTTCGCCCGTTTCATCAGTAGCCGGATCCGGTCCAGGTTTCTCCGCGCGGCCGGATCGTCGAAGGATTCGTACTGCCATTGAGGGTAGTTCAACCCGACGGTGTTGATGCCCCAGAAGGCGAGGTCCTCTACATAGGTCTCGAGTTCTTCGATGGGCGCGGCTTCATAGAAGTTGCCGAAGTGGCAGGCCAGGTAAACCCCGCGAACCTGGCAGGCCGGAGCCGACTTGCCGCGCCACGTACCGGGGGTGAACCCGTGGGCGGAGTAGCTGGAGGTGTGGAGCAGGCGGCCCAGGCCGTAGAGCAGGCCGCGCTCATCGTTGCCGGCAATCTCGATCTGGCGGGGTCCGGCGCTCGAGATGGCGTAGCCTTCCGCGCCGAGGCCCGGCCGCAGGCGTAACCGCAGGGTGAGCGGCGCGCTGGCGGAGTCCACGACCTTCGCTCCGCTGCGCTGCTCCAGCCGAGCCGCAAACGCGGACACGGCCCGCCGGCTAAGCGCGGATGCCGCCGGCGGCGGAACCACGCGAACCTCCCGCACCTGGCCGGCGCAGACCACCGCGCTCGCCGAGAGAGCGAGCAAGTGGCGGATCGGAACCCTACAGCTTCTCCTTGGCACTCGCCGGCCTCATTAGAGCACAGTCCACCGGCGCAGTCGACCGTTCGATCAATTTGGAGGGCCTCATGTTAAGGACACGTAAAGATTCCTGATGCTCTGTAAAGATTTGTTAAGTCCGGTACCCGGCTGAGGCAGCAGGATCGATCTAACTATCGAATGAAGATCGTCTCCGTCCTCCGTGCGCCATTCGTGCGCTCCTGCTCGATCGCCATCTTGAGTGTCTGTTTATTGATGCCGGCGTATGGGCAAAGCAGTTCGCGAAAGGACAGCCGCACCGAGGGCGCCGGCTTTGTCCGCCGTTTCTCTTTGGGCCTCACTCTCTCTGTGTTGGGCCAGTATCCCGTTCGAGGGACCAACCTCACACAAGAAGTCTCGAGCACGCTGATTATCGACTCGTCCACCAAGCCCACCAGCCGCCGGCCCGCGCCCGGTGTCGTCTTTCAACTCGCGCTACCTAACCAGTTGGCTCTCGCGGCTAATGTGTTTTTGCGCCGCACGAGCCATACGACCGTGAAAGACACAACCCTGGGAACAGATAACGTGAATACGAGCGCCGACGAGCGAGTGTTCACCACCGAAACCGAGGACACCCGCGCCCGGCTGTTGGATCTTGCGTTCCTGGTTCGCCGCTACAACAAAGACCACTCGACGAGCGGGTCGCGTTGGTTCTTCGAAGCCGGACCCGTATTCCGGAATGCGGCCCAGGTCCGGACCTGGATTGAAACGATCAGCGACGACGACACAACGACCTGCTGCACCACCGTACCCCATGCGCTCGCGGCAAAGTGGGCAACCGGAATCTCCGCCGGGATCGGAGGACAATTCACGGATGACTTCGGGATTCGCCTCGTCCCCGAGTTCCGCTACACCCGTTGGATGCAAAAGAACTTCGACAGCCTGTCCGCCCGCTCCCGCGCCGACCAGTTGGAAGGGATGATTTCCATTACCTTCTGAAGAGAGTCTGTTGTCTCCTCGTGATCGTGCCACACTGGTCTCGGAGCAATGCCGCAAGGGAATCAAGTCAGCCGCCGCAGTCTTCTGAACGCGGCGGGGGCGGCGGGAGCGTCGATCCCGCCCCTGGCGGCACAGACCGAACCAGCTACTGAGTATCCTTACGCCACCGAAGCGCTGATTGCCGCGGTGGAGAAGTCGACCTTGCCGCGTCTCGCTTCGGACATCGTGATCCTGCATCGGCCGCAAGCGGGCGAGTATCAGTACGCGCATCATCCCCACCTGATCCGCGGTCCCGCCGGATTCCTGGCAATGTGGTCGTCGGGGATCGCGCGGGAAGATCGGCCCGGCCAGCGCATCCTATGGGCACGTAGCGGGGACGGGAAGACCTGGACGAAGCCCGAAGTGCTTCTCGAGTGCCCGGAGCCGCCGTGGCGGCTGACCGCCGGAGGATGGGCCGTCAGCGGCGACCGCGTGTACGCGTTCGTCAACCGTAACCGGCGCGCGGAAGACGATTCGTTGCGGGCGGGCGTTGTCTGGTATCCGCCGCTCTACCTGGACGTGATGGAAGCCGGGCCGGACCTGCGATGGAGCCGGTCGCGGACTCTTGACTCGGATTTCCTGGCCAACGAAAGCCCGCGGCTCACGTCGGCCGGCACCTGGCTCCTGGCCGGCTATAGCGCAAGGATGGAGGCCGCGGTGCTACGCAGTGGCGCGGGCCCAGCCGAGGAGTACGTGTTCCACCCGGCCCCTCGCATCGTGATCCCAAGGGAGGAGTTGCGGCGCGCGCGGCGCACGCCTCCCGCCCGGCCGTTGGGTGAGCCGACGTGGTACCAGCGGCGGGACGGAACGTTGGTTTGCTTCTACCGCGACGATCACGCGTCGTTCCGTTTATTCGCGAGCGTCAGTACCGATGACGGCATCACCTGGTCCCGCCCGCGGCCGACCAACATTCCGGATGCGAAGTCGAAGACGGCGGCACGCGTGCTGTCGACGGGCGCGGTCGTGGTCGCCGGAAACCCGAGTGCAGCCCGCAAGCGGAACGTTCTCGCTGTCCTGGTGAGCGACGATGGCACAAAGTTCGATCGCGGAGCGATACTCCGCGATGAGGGCGAGAGCCGCTACGCCTACCCGAGCGTCGTTGAGCACGAAGGCCGCTTGTGGATCGCCTATTCGATCAACAAGCACGAGATCGCGGTGGCAAGCGTGCCCGTGTCTGCGGTGAGCAACGCTCGTTAGAGAACAGCCTTCCGAGCCGCAATCGTAAGGGAGCGTTGGCTAGTTGTCCCGTTCTCCCACAGGCATCCCCGATTTCTTCACACCTTTTGACACTGACTCTGAACGAAGCGATGGCTTCCCGTCACGCACCTGGCCTTGATACACTTGCCAACGCCAGTTCCCATGCTCCGCAGACACTTTGTCCTTTCGACGGCGGCCGCGGCGGCCCCGGTATACGAAAACAGGAAGGACCTCCTCTTCTACCTCGACCCACAGGGACGGCGCCGTGTCGTCAAAACGCCCGAGGACTGGAAGATTCGCGTCGCCCACCTGCGCCAGAACATGGAACGGGTGATGGGTCCCCTGCCCGCGGCGTCGACGGCTCCGCTCGACATGCGCGTACTCGACGAGACGCCGATGCCCGGCTACGTACGGCGGCACGTGACGTTCGTCCCCGAAGCCGGCGACCGGCTTCCCGGCTATCTATCGGTGCCGGCAAACGCGACCGGGGGGCTTCCGTCCATGGTGTGCCTGCCTGGAAGCTCGAAACCTGGAAAAGACGCGCCCGCCGGCCTGGTTCGCGACCGCCCCAACATGGGCTACGCGCACGAACTCGCGCAGCGCGGCTATGTCACGCTGGCGCTCGACTACCCGCTGCTGCATACCCGCGAGTACGCGACCGACCCCTACAAAATGGGATACGCGAGCGCGACCATGAAGGGCATCGTGAATCATCGGCGCGGCTTCGACCTGCTGGCCTCGCTGCCCTACGTGAATCCCAAGGCCATCGGCGTGATCGGACACTCGCTGGGAGGGCACAACGCCTTGTTTCTGGCGGCGTTCGACGAGCGCGTAGCCGCCGTGGTCTCGAGCTGCGGTTTCAACGTATTCGCCAAACATCGTGGCGGCGACATCACCGCGTGGAGCCGGAAATATTACATGCCGCGCATCGAAACCGAATTCGGCAACGATCCGGCGCGAGTGCCCTTCGACTTCACCGAAGTGCTCGCTGCCCTGGCGCCTCGGCCGGTCTTCGTCAACGCTCCGTTGCATGATGAGCCGGACTTCGAGGTATCCGGGGTTCGGGACTGCATCGATGCGGCGCTGCCCGTGTATCGCGATCTCTACCGCGCCGCCGACCGGCTGGTGGTGGAGTATCCCGACGCGCGGCACGACTTCCCGAACCCGGTTCGCGAGAATGCCTACCGGTTCCTGGATCGTTGGCTGAAGAACTCTTAAGCCACGCCGGTTTCCGCTATTCTTGTTCAGGGCCTGAGCCATTCCGGCCGGACAGACCATGTATCAGACCGCGATTCTATGCGTGGGCAGCCTCTTGCTGGCCGGATGCGCTCGGGAAGCTCCCGACCCAAGAACCCAGGGAAGCGCTGCCCATCGCCTCAAGCCGGTCACTACACCCTTGACCGATCCGGTGGTTCGACGGACCGTCTATGTCCCCATTTATTCCAGCATTTATTGGGGCCTCAATCACCGGGAGAAACCGGTGGAACTTGCGGCTACCGTCAGCATTCGCAACGTCAGCTCCCGGCATCGGCTGGTTCTCGAATCCGTGCGCTACTACGATTCCGGCGGCAAACAGGTGCGCGAGTATGTCAACGCTCCGGCGGAACTGGGGTCCCTGGCAACCGTGGAGTACGTGATCCCGCAGCGAGATACTACCGGGGGGCCGGGCGCGAATTTTCTCGTGCGTTGGGCGGGTTCCGCCGAGATGGACGAACCGTTGATTGAAGCGGTGATGGTCGGCCAAATCGGCAGCGCCGGGATTTCGTTTACCAGTCAAGGCCGTGTGGTCAAAGACGATCGCAGGCCGTAGCGACCAGAGGTTCACGGCGGGGTTCTCGCCGGAGTGCGTCCCTGATATGGTTGAGGTGGATGAGAGCGCCGGTGGTGACGGCGTGCGTCCGTTCAGGAGAACAGCACGATGACACGCAGAGAGATACTTGCCGGCGCAGCCATGACCGCGACGCCGGCTTGCGCCCAGGTGACGCCTCGCAAGGGACGCCTCCGGCAGTGTGTGACGCGCGGGGTGTTTGGCCGCGGCATGGCGTTGGAGGATGCCTGCCGCCACTGCGCCCGGCTGGGGATCGTGGGCTTCGATCTGATCAGTCCGCAGGACTTTCCCACGTTGAAGAAATACGGATTGATTCCGAGCATGGTGCCCGGCGGCATGACCCTGACGGGCGGCATCAACCACAAGGAAGATCACGACTCTGTCGAGAAGGCCATGCGGCCGATCATCGACCAGGCTGCCGCGGCCGGCGCCCCGAACGTGATAGCCCTGTCCGGAAACCGGCGAGGCCTCTCCGACGCCGAAGGGATGGACAACGTGGTCGCCTTTCTGAACCGCGTGAAGGCCCAGGCCGAAGACAAGGGAATCACTATCTGCATGGAACTGCTCAACAGCAAGGTCAACCACCCGGACTACCAGTGCGACCGCACGGCGTGGGGTGTGGAGGTGTGTAAGAGGGTGAACTCGCCGAGGGTGAAACTCCTGTACGACATCTACCACATGCAGATCATGGAAGGCGACATCATCCGCACCATTCGCGACAACCTCCAATGGATCGCGCACTTCCACACGGCCGGCAATCCGGGCCGGCACGAGATGGACGACACGCAGGAGATGAACTACAAGGGCATCGCGAAAGCGATCGCCGACCTGTCGTTCACCGGCTTTGTCGCCCACGAGTATTCTCCGGTGCGCGACGCCGTCAAGTCGCTCGAGGAGACGCTTGCCATTTTCGATGTGTAATCCACGGCGAGTGACGGATGAGTTCCGCCGAGATGCAAGCTTTAGTTGAACCGTGTGTATCGAACCAGAATGTCCAAGGCCTAGGCCGCCTTGTGAACAGGCTCGTGATGCAATTTCAGGAGTTGGTCGGCCTTCAACGCAAGCATCGCGTAGGTCCTGCCCTCGTCATCACAGAACTCGACTTCATAAACTCCGGGAGCCCAGTTCTCAACCACGGTGCCAACCTGGCCGCGAACCAGCCCGGAGTCGGGGAGATCTTCGAGCAACGCGACCACCGATAGCATCTCAATCTCTGCCATGGCAAACCCTCCTCTCATAGTACATAACAGCTCGTCAGGCGAGGGAAATCAGTTCCCGAGTCTATAATCCAAGTGCTCCGGATTCTGACGGTCCTACCTTGGCGGACTAGTTCGAAATCAACAACGTACCGTTGGCCGAACTGGCTAGTAGGACCCGGGCGGGCTTCGGCACTGCGAGCCGCGTTCAGAAGCTCATTGCGCAACTCTTCAGCATGAACCTCGCGGATTCCCACTGCTGCGAAGACGCGAGCCTTGTTGCGGCCTCGCGGATGCAATGGATTGAGGCGCGATTGCCCTCTCGGCGTTTGGTAGCTTCATGAATCAGTAACGGCCCAGAGAACGCGATTTGCTGTTCCAATCGTACAACCCAGACCACTCTGGCCGGGTAGTTTCCGGGTAGTTTAAGGACCTTGCCTCCGCGTGCATGTTCCGAACCAGAGGCGATTTCGGGACCGGTGGGCTGCAGCGAGGTGTGCGGGAAGCAAAACATGTTGAGAGGGCGCATACAAATTTGACCGCTGAGAAGACGGGATACTTGAGGATGTGGATGCGGCAACCGTCAAACGGCTCGCGCGGGAGTGCGGCTTTGAACTATGTGGGATTGCAGCGGCGGAGCCATTGTCGGAGTATGCCCACTTCCAGGATTGGGTCGCCCAGGGCATGGCCGGAGCAATGGGCTACCTCACCGACCACCGTGCGAGGATGCGCGCGGACGCCCGGAACCTGTTGCCCTCCGCGCGATCGGTAATCTGCGCCGGCAAGTTGTACGATTCGCCCCAGCCCTACTCCACCGAATTTGATGACGCCGAACGTGCCTGGATTTCCCGCTACGCCTGGGGCGACGACTACCACGACATCCTCCGCAACGGGCTTGCGTCGCTGGTGGCCCGAATGAAGGAGCACGTCGAGTTCGAGTACAAAATCTGCGTCGACACCGCTCCCCTGCTCGAGAGAGCCTACGCCCGCCGCGCCGGTCTGGGCTGGATCGCCAGAAATACCTGCCTGATTAACCAGGACTTGGGCTCATGGTTCTTTCTGGGGGAAGTTCTGGTGTCGCTCGAACTCGAAGCCGGCGTTCCACCGCCGGATCGCTGCGGCACCTGTACCGCCTGCATTGACGCGTGCCCAACTCAGGCGATTATCCCCTCCATGGGTCCCGGTTGGGCAATCGACTCCCGGCTCTGTATTTCGTACTACACCATTGAGTACAAAGGAAATGCGCCAGCCGAACTTCGCCGCGGCTTCGGAAACCATGTCTTCGGCTGTGACGTCTGTCAGGATGTCTGTCCGTGGAACCGAAGCCGGCATCCGTCCGCCGAGGCCGCCTTTGCGGCCCGTCAGTTCGCGCCCGCTCTGGATCGGCTTGCCGGCATCACGGAACAGGAGTTTGCTCGAATGTTCCAATCGAGCCCCGTCAAGCGCTCTCGGTACGCAGGCTTTCTGCGGAATGTCGCCATTGCCATGGGCAATTCTCGGTCGCCGAGGTTCGCGAAGCCCTTGGGACGCCTGGCGGAGCACACGGATTCACGCGTTTCGGAAGCGGCATTGTGGGCGTTGAACCAACTAGAATCGAAAGAAGCATGAGGTCTCTCCCGGCTATTGCGTTGCTGGTGCCAGCCCTTGCGATGGCCCAGACAAACCGCTCCTACGACCCGGTTAACTCCAAGGGTTTCCAGCACTTCTACAACCTGGAGTACGACGAGGCGATCTCCGAGTTCGAGCGGGAAATCCAGACCCGGCCGGATTGGCCCGACGCCTACAACCATCTGGCGCAGGCGATTCAGTTCCGCGAACTGTACCGTGTGGGAGCGCTGGAAAGCGAGCTGGTCTCGGGCAACAACTCCTTCCTGCGCCGCCCGAAAGTGGATACGACCCCGGAAATCGAGGCGAAGTTCACGGCTACCATCAATAAGGCGATGAGCCTCGCCCAGGCCGCGATCCAGAAAGACCCGAAGGATACTCAGGCCATATACGCGCTGGGTGTAGCTCATGGTCTTCGCGCCAACTGGAACTTCCTGGTCAGGAAAAAGTGGATGGATTCCCTGCGCGACGCCACCGCGGGCCGCAAACTTCACAATCAGGTGACCGAGATCGATCCTGGCAACTACGATGCCCGCCTGGTCCAAGGTCTCCACGACTATGTGGTGGGCAGCTTGCCTTTCTTCTATAAGATGCTGGGGTTCCTGGCCGGTTTTCACGGTGACAAAGACGAGGGGATCCGGGCCGTTGGCGAGGTTGCCCAGAAGGGCTTTTGGAACAAGGTCGATGCGAAGGTTCTGCTGTGCGCTCTGTACCGCCGCGAAAGCCGCTGGAAAGACGCCGAGCCCCTGCTGGACGAACTGACGAAACGCTTCCCCCGCAATTACCTGTTCTGGTTTGAACGGGCCCAGTTGTACAGTTCCCTGGGCGACAAGTCCAGGGCTCTCGGCTCGGTCGACCACGTCGCCAAGATGAAGGGGTCTGGCGCCGCGGGCTATCGCAAGCTCTCGAACGAGAAAATCGCGTACCAATTCGGCAATATCCAGTTCTGGTATCGCGATTACGAGGCCGCGCTATCCAGTCTGCGCACCGTCACGGCCGGAATTCAGGAAGTCGATCTCAACACCGGCACGCTGGCTTATCTGCGGATGGGCCAGATCTACGACGTGACCAACCGGCGGAATCAGGCTCTGATGGCTTACCGCAAGGCAATCGACCTCGCCCCGGAAGCCGACGCGGCCAAGGACGCTCGCCGATACCTGTCTTCCCCCTACCGGCGCAAAGGTTGACCGGACGGTCCTAACCCTGAGGCTGTTCTTCGCCGTCCTCGGGCTCGCTCTCCAGGTTCGCCTCGCGCGGTGCCGCGCCACGGCGGTAAAACCGGTGGCGGCATCCCCGGCAGCGATAGGGCCTCACGGAAAACCAGCCCATGACATACTCGATGGGTCCTGCCAGCAGGGAGGGCCGGCACTTATGTTCGCCACACAACGGGCACGCCATGGATTGGGCATTTGGCCCTTCGCCACTGGCCTGACCGTCGATCGGAGCCGATCCTGGAGCCGCCATCGAGAATTGCCGGAACCTTCTTCGCTCTTAGTTCATCATGTAGTCGGGCATAGTTCAAGAGGCGCGGTACCCCTCAAACATGACGGATTTTAAGGTGATGGTACAATAAGCCCCGTAACTGACTTTTCTTCAGTGACATGCTTGCCGTGGCTACCAGCCCAGGACCCGCCGGTTCGATCTTGTCGAATGTCGGCAACACCCCGTTGTTGCGGCTCGGCAAAATTGACGCGGAGTACCCTGGAATCGCCATTTGCGCCAAGGCGGAGTACTTCAACCCCGGTGGCTCGGTAAAGGACAGGCCGGCCCTGAACATGATCCTGGAAGGTGAGCGGCAAGGCCATTTGTCTCCGGGCAAAGTGGTCTTAGACGCCACCAGCGGAAATACGGGGATTGCCTATGCGATGATCGGCGCGGCCTTGGGATACCGGGTCAAGCTGTGCCTGCCCGGTAACGCGTCCCCCGAACGGAAGAGGATTCTGAAGGCCTACGGAGCCGAGGTGGTCCTGACGGATCCCGGCGAAGGGTCTGATGGGGCCATCCGCAAGTGCCGCGAGGTGTATGCGGGTAACTCCGGCCGCTACTTTTACCCGGATCAGTACAACAATCCGGCAAATTGGCAGGCACACTACCGCACGACGGCCGTCGAGATCCTGCGGCAGACCGAGGGGAGAGTGACACACTTTGTCGCCGGCCTGGGGACCAGCGGGACGTTCGTGGGCATCACGCGGCGAATGCGCGAGGATGCGCCGCACGTCCGCTGCTACTCCATGCAGCCGGACTCGCCCTTTCACGGGTTGGAAGGGATGAAGCACATGGCCTCCGCGATCGTGCCGGGGATCTACGACGAGAGCCTGGCCGACGACAACCTGTGGATCGAAACGGAAGCCGCATACCGGATGGTGCGCCGGTTGGGCCGCGAAGAAGGAATTCTGGTAGGCATCTCCGCCGGCGCCAACGTCCTGGCCGCGACCCACCTCGCGCGCGGCATGGCGGCGCGCGGGGAGCAAGGCGTCATTGTGACGATCCTGTGCGACGGCGCCGACAAATACCTGAGCGAGCATTTCTGGGACGAAGATGATTCGCATTGAACACGAACCCTGGCGGTTGATGGTGGAGCATGGCCGCGCGACCTATCCGAACGAATGCTGCGGCGCCATGCTGGGCAAGGTGGATGGCGACTCAAAGCAAGTGACGGTCGCGATCGCGCTGGAGAATGCCTCCCGGGGACCGCAGCAATCGCGGTATGAGCTGCGCCCGGAGGATCTGCTGCAGGCGGATCGCGAGGCGCGGGCCAAAGGACTGGATCTGGTCGGAATCTATCATTCTCATCCCGATTGCGACGCTTATTTTTCGGAAACGGATCTGAAGAATTCGTGCCCGTGGTATTCGTTCGTGGTGCTCTCGATCCGCAAGGGAGAATTCGACCACGCCAACAGTTTCCTTCCGAACTTCGATCAGACCGAAGCGGTGAAGGAAGAGTTATCGTACTAAGAAACATGCCAAAGATTCTGATTCCAACCCCGCTCCGGCAATACGCCGGAAAGAACGATTCGGTGGAAGTCGCGGCCGTCACGGTGGGAGAAGCGCTGGGCGCGCTGACTACCCAATACGCCGATCTGAAGCGGCACCTCTATAACGACGAGGGCAAGCTGCGCAGCTTCGTCAACGTCTATCTGAACGACGAGGACATCCGGTACCTGAAGAAAGACGCCACCGCGGTGGCCGCGAGCGACGTGATCTCGATTGTGCCGAGCATCGCCGGCGGAACCCCGGTGGAGGTCGAGGCCGCACCCGCAACGCTGTCGAAGGAAGAGGTGTTGCGCTACTCGCGGCACCTGATCATGCCCGAAGTCGGCATGGACGGCCAACTCAAGCTGAAGCAGGCCAAAGTCCTCCTGATCGGCACCGGTGGCTTGGGCGCGCCGCTGGGCATGTACCTGGCCGCGGCAGGTGTCGGGACCATCGGGATGGTGGATTTCGACGTCGTCGACTTTACCAACCTGCAGCGGCAGGTGATTCACGGGACCAAGGATGTCGGCAAGAAGAAACTCGACTCGGCCGAAGAGACGATGCGCGACATCAACCCGTTCGTGAAAATCATCAAACACGAAGTCGCGCTCTCGAGCGAGAATGCGCTCGACATCCTGAAGAACTACGACCTGGTGGTCGACGGCACGGACAACTTTCCCACGCGGTATCTGGTGAACGACGCGTGCGTGCTGCTGGGCAAGCCGAACGTCTACGGCTCGATCTTCCGGTTTGAAGGGCAATCGACCGTGTTCGCATACGAAGGCGGGCCGTGCTACCGGTGCCTGTATCCGGAACCACCGCCGCCGGGACTGGTTCCCTCGTGCGCGGAGGGCGGCGTGCTCGGCATCTTGCCCGGTGTCGTAGGTTTGATTCAGGCTACCGAAGCAGTGAAACTGATCCTCGGCACGGGTGAGCCACTGGTCGGCCGCCTGTTGCTATACGACGCCCTGGGGATGCGCTTCCGGGAGTTGAAGTTGCGTAAGAACCCCGACTGCCCGATCTGCGGGGATCATCGCACCGTCACGCAACTCATCGACTATCACCAGTTCTGCGGCGTACCGCAGCAGACCGCGGCCGAACCTGCACCGGTGGAAGGCGAAATCGATCCCGTGGAGGTAAAGGCCAAGATCGATCGCGGAGATTCGTTCGTCCTGATCGACGTGCGCGAACCGCACGAATACCAGATCTGCAGCATTCCGTTTGCGAAGCTGATTCCGCTGGGCGACGTGCCCAAGCGGGTGAGCGAATTGAACTCGGCGGACGACATCGTGGTTCACTGCAAGAGCGGCATGCGCAGCGCGAAGGCGGTGGATTTCCTGAAGCAGACCGGCTTCCGGAAAGTGCGCAACATGAAGGGCGGCATCCTCGCCTGGAGCGACAAGGTCGATCCTTCGGTGCCGAAGTATTGAAGGCAGCGCTCCCTCTCCGTTACAGAGTTCCCCGCCGTCGAAGCGCGCGTTCCTGGCGGCGACGAGATTGGAGATCGTTCGGGTAGTCGAAATCCGTCGGAGCCCGTCCAGAGCTCGATTTCCCCATCCGCAGGCCGGAATTAGTTAGGAACGCGAGTGTCCCCGGGTTTCCCATCCAGCCGCTCTGGGGCGTCGCGGCCCTAGGGTATACTATGAGTCCCAAGCTCAAACCAGGAGAAACGAAATGCGACGATTGGTGCTCTATCTCGCGGTAGCGAGCGCGACGCTGTTGATGGGGCAGGCCCCGCCAAAAACCCATTTGAAGGTGGGCGATCCGGCTCCCGATTTCACGCTGCCATCCACCTCGGGAAAACCGATGACCCTCTCCGAGTTCCGGGGCAAGAAGAACGTCGTACTCGCGTTCTATCCGGCTGCGTTCACGGGCGGGTGCACGAAAGAGATGACGAGCTACGGGGCGAACCTGGCCAAGTTTGAAGGCATGGACACCCAGGTATTCGGCGTGAGCACGGACAACACCCCCAGCCAGCGGGTCTTCGCTGAGCAGACGGGCGCGAAATTTCCGATGTTGAGCGATTTTCTCCACCGCAAGGCCTCCAAGGACTATGGCGTCCTGATGGAGGCGCGGGGCATGGCGAATCGGGCCACGTTTGTCATCGACAAAGAAGGCAAGATCGCCCACATCGAGGAAGGCCAACAGGCGGTCGACATCAACGGAGCCCAGATGGCCTGCAGTCGCCTGAAAAAGTGACGGGGCACGGTCGTGGAGCCGACAGCTCGCTGCACCTGACATGGCGAAGGCGGCGGGCTTCGGATGCCTGGACGAATCGAAGGTCTGCTGCGACTTCAGCCGGAGTAGTGGCAGAACGCGAGAGCGAAACGATGGAGCCGGTATCGGCTGCCGGTCACGGACGGCGGGGGAAAGACCCTCTGCCTTTCCTCTTCCCCAAACGGGGGCGCGGCAGGAGCCGGAAGCCGACGAAACCTTGGTGCCTGGCACCTTGTTCAAGCCTGGCACCGGAGTTGGCTCCGTACCACGCTAACTACTTCCCGGCGCAAAAATACCGAATTCGAACGGGACACCGCTCGCTTTGCGCTCGCGGCACGGTTGCCGTTGTTGAGGCGGCAAGGAACTTCATACCGTGTCGCGACGGGTTAACGGAGCGGTTTGCGGCCTGAAAACGGAATTTTGAGCCTAACAATGGAGGTGCGGAGGAACCCTTGCTTTTCTCCTTCCCCTTCCCGCCTCCCCCAACCAGATTGGCGCCGCAGGACCCGGAAGGCGACCAGCCTCGGTGCCAGGCACCTCGTCCGAACTGACACGGGGAGCGGTGTAATTGGTTTGGACGCTTCAGCGGAGGTGCGAGGGAAACCCCAAGAACCGCCTCACCGCCTTTCACTTACGAGACCCTTCGGCTTTCTCCCTTTCTCCCAAAAGGGGTAGCAGCGTAGCGCCTGGGTAGTGACCAAATTCGGTGCCAGGCACCGCTCTCGAATCCTCCCGGCGCAGGCAGTGCCAGGCACCTCTACCAAGAACCATCCAGCCCGCCCTTTAGAGGTTCTTTCTTCGGTCCAAACGCCAAAAGAAAGGAAAATGAGCGGCCTGTTAATTCCTGGTGCCCGACGCCAGCCAGCCTGGTGCCAGGCACCCGATTCGGAAGCAAGCCAAACCCGTTCCGCCCGGGACGCCTTGTCCGGCCTTGGCGCGCTTCGCTCGTTACGGGACTGAACGTGTCTCCATTCGTGGTCGTTCGATTGCTGGGGGAGGATTCGTGGCTCGACCGCACCGCTGCTTCCGGCCCACTCACATCTACCACGTTGTCCAACGTGGCAATAAGGGTCAACTCGTCTTCCTCGAAGATCCGGATTTCCAGTTCCACCTCAGCCTCCTGTTCCGCAAAGCCGCCCAATACAAGGTCACCGTCCTTGATTTCTGCCTCACTCCCACGCAAGGCCACTGGTTGCTCCAG
>CAZGUX010000073.1:0-23769 GCA_964529305.1 uncultured Solibacteraceae bacterium
GCTGTCAGTAACGGTAACCATACTCCTCGCGGGAGCTAATTGCAACACAATGTCAGGAAGTTCGAAACCTGCCCGGGAAACGGTGATCGTTCGAGAGGCCCCCAGGAAGCCCCCCTTAGCGATTTTGAGTTCATATCGCCCCGGCGCGACCTGCGCCAGAAACAATCCGCGCTGATCGGTAACCAACGAGTGCCGGGGGCCCGCACCTTCGGGAATAAGGGTTACCTGCGCAGACATGATTGGGGCGCGGGTTGGATCTACGATCTTTCCTTGAATTGCAGCCAGCCCAGGCTGGGCTTGGCAAAGCGCTGACCCTGCAAACAGAAACAATGAGACGAAACAAAACATCATAACAGTCAAGCTCAAAGAGCTCTTCGGGAATCGGTCGGTAGCCATAAAAACTTGTTACTCTCCTTGTGATAAACTTGGCTGACGCCCTTACAATGAAGAGGTCGCCAGCCTCGGGTTGTCGATCGCCAGGTCTCCACGGTGCTTCGCCAAAAGGTCGCCGTGGAGATCTGATTACCTTGCTAACATGTAGCCTGCCTTTAGCCTTAATCTGCAACCTGCTCGCAACTGGAATAACGGATGCAATTGCTAAATTCACTCATTGGCCCAGATTACCAAGGGATCCGGATTGCGTCAACTGTTTTAAGCAAGTCAGTTGCAAGTAGAGTTGTGCGGGAATTGAGGGTGTTAAAAGAGTGCCTGAGTGACTGAGCGGCCGGCGGCGATCATCTCGCTGACCAGCAATACCACAAACCCGAGGAAAAACGTGCCGGTCAGAGCAGGCGTTTCCAGCTCTTCGTGCGCTTCAACCAGAAGCTCCTCGGTGACTAGGTACAAGAGCGCGGAGGCTCCGAATGATAGCACCAGTTCCCGGCCAGCGCCCGACAATCCACCCAGCAGCGCTGCGCCACCCACCGCTCCGCCAAGGAGTAACATCCCCAATCCTACAGCGACCGCAACGATGCGCCGGGTCGGAACACCGGCCTTGCCCTGCGCGACAGCTGCGGCCAAGCCAAGAAACAAGGCCTCGGTCGCGAGCGCTGCAGTGAGCAGGAGTCCTTCTTTGGCGCCTGCGGAAAAGCCGATACCAATGAGCAGGCCGTCCATGAGTAGCTCGACAGTCAGCGTGGTCAGCAATCCGGACGGCTTTGGACGCTGACGCCGTTGAGCCCATCTCGTTCCGCCCAGCTTCGAATTCCAAGCATCAGCGGCAACCCGACGCTGCCCCCTCCCACAACCGCTGCCGGACGCCCTTCATGCACGATGTGGGGAAGAACCGCAACTCCAATCGCGGCAAATACTAGGCCCGCAGAGCGAGAGCGATACTGTCACGCGGAACCGCCAACTGAACCGAATCGCGAGACTAAATCGATTTGGCTGGTTGAAAATGATAGGACGCAGTCTACGACGAAGGTGGGTTAAGTCTACGACGAAGGTGGGTTATTTGACTGACTACTGGCCCTACCGACATCTTAAAGTACGCGCTGCTGCCGGCGCTGGCGCTGGCCATGGCCCATTGGCTTGCCGTTCGTCGTCGTTCACTGTAACTCGACGCCATCGTGGATTTTCAGTACTTCGCTGCCGGAATCGTCTTAAGCGCGGTTTCGGCCGAACTTCTGCCCCAGATTTTTGCGAGGCATAACCCGCCCTGGATCGTCATGGGCTTTCTTGTGGGGATGAGTCTGGCACACGTCACAGCAACTGCGGTGAAGAAGTGGCAGCCGCTCGATCTGCGATTGCTCGTAACGATGCTTCTGGTGAATGCGTGCATTGCAGGACTCCTCATCGGCACCGCTTTTGTTGCCAGTCCGCAGCAAGGCCGGCTCTCCAGCGTCGCGTTGATCGGGCGAATGGCCTTCGTGGGCCTGAACGCGCCGCGCGCAGGCGGGCTCAGCGTGTCCCGCACTTTTTCTGCGGCTTTAGCGACGGCCGGAGCTTGCGGCGCGCTGATTGCCTCGGCGGTTTTGAATTTTATGGTGTCCGATCATCTGCCGCATCGTTTTTTCGATGCCATGCTGGCCTTGGGTTTGACGGGGATTCTCTACGTGACTACCCGCGATCTTCTGCTGGAAATCCAGGATGACTTGAAGGCGGGCCTTCGCACGCGGCTGTTTTGTATGGGCTATCTCCTCTTCCTGGTTTTCCACATGGTGGTGGGCTCCGCGGGCCCGGAACCAGTTCCGTGACGGGTTATCTCGGAGGCGACGCCGGGCCGCTGCACCGCCCGAGTGACGTAATCTGGATTACAGCACGGGATTCGGCTAATCTTTGGATACCCTAGCCGACGTCAAAATCGCGCCACCAAACGGGTGGAAGCGACGATATCTTGACGCAGACCGTCAGGATTCTGTCGGTGGCGGCCATCGGCTCTCATTTATCGCGCGAGATCCATGATTGGCCCTAAACGTGCTGACGAAATGCCATGATCGACGGAATCGGCAAGATTGGCAACGATCTGGAGAAGTATCTGGACCTGCTCAGCGTTCGGCAGAAACTGACCGCGTCGAACATTGCCAATGCGGATACACCTGGGTACAAAACCCGGGATATCGACTTCCAGGCGGAATTTGCGGCGGCTATGCAAGGCGAGTCCTCGCCTCGCGTATATGAGATCGGCGGCCTTCCGGTAAAGAACGATGGGAACAATGTTTCGATAGATCGTGAGGCCCGGATGTTGGCGGAGAACGCGCTCCGTTTCAATCTCAGCGTCCAACTCCTACGAGGCGAATTCGAGGACGTTCGCAAAGCGATTCAAAGCGGCAGAGAATCCGGCTAGCCATTAGCGCGTACTTCCAATGGGGAAAGTCTGCCACGTGGCATGCTTCAATCGAAGAGATCCCGCAGCCAGCCTCCCTTGCCGTGCTTTCCGTACCCGCCGCGGTGGTGGCTGCCATACTGCAGAGCGCCCCACTGCGGAGCCACCGCAGGGGAGGCAGCGGGCCTCTGCGTCTCCTGCGACCCTGAACGCTCGATGATTTTGTTCAGCTCCCCGCGGTCAAGCCAGACGCGGCGGCACTTTGGGCAGTGGTCGATTTCTACGCCCTGGCGTTCGGTGGCGTTCGGCCATTTGCAAATAAACATTGTCAATTGGGCATTTCATCTTGTTTAAATTCGGAACAATCTCGTCCCAAATAGCTTTTGCACCGGGTAAATTCGGCCCAGCAACTCTACCGCCTCACTCACGCCGGACTCGATGAGCCCACTAACATAACCATTTCCTTCTATATCGGCGCACCCAAAAGGGGTGCTGGGCGGAGTGCGTGGTGACTTCCGGACCTCTCGGCAGCGGCGCCAACATCGCCGCGAGTAGCTGAGACCCGCCAAAGCTACGATGACTGCTCGACCGTGGGGTTAGCTTCGACGGCTGAGGAAGCAGAGTCTCCAATCATCAAGATGACAAGTCCGACTGGGTTCTCGTTCTGTTCAAGTAGAGCAATGGGAGACAATCCTGACAGCGTCGACTAAAACGCCGCCGATTCTCATCATTTCTGCGCTGTTCTTCTCACTCGCGATCCCGGCATTCGGTTACATCTATCTCGGAACGCTATATGCGCTCCTCTTTCTGCTCGGGTACGGCGGTGGTTTTGTTCTGTGGATACTCCTCCCTGCAAAAGCGCCTTACGCTTCGATCAAAGTTCCCTATTGGGCGACTTTTTTGGCGTTTCTCCTGGTCCACAAAGTGGAGGAGAATGTCACTCAGTTTTTTGAGGTCGTCTCGAAAAAAATAACGGGCGATCCGGTCCCTGAGATTACGGCTCTGTTAGTAATTGCACTGTTGGTTCTGCCGGTCGGCATGTGGCTTGCGACGCCCTTTCTCATCAAGCGTGGTTATGATTTCGGATACTACCTGGGATGGACTTTCTTTGCATCCATGGGAATTACCGAACTGGCGCACTTTGGCTTGCCATTGCTCACGAATGAGCCCTACGGATACTTCCCCGGCATGGCGAGCGTCTTCGTGCTTGCGCCGCTTGCATGGTGGGGTATGTGGCGTCTTGCCCACGGTTGAGGATGCAGAGTGGGCGATGGAGAACAGAAGAATTCTCATTTCCGGCGCGGGCATCGCGGGACCGACCGTTGCCTATTGGTTGGACAAGCACGGTTTCACGCCCACAAGCTCGCCCGACGAGGATCCTTCCTTCGGAAAATATCTTGGCTACTATGTCGCCGTCGCCGCCATCAGAACTCCGAAGCGCCGCTTCACACCGCGTTCGGAGCCGGGAAGAGGAATCTACCTCTATCGGCCACGGACAAGAACGAGGCATTCGCCGTCTTCTTCTTCACGCAGAAGGAAAAGCTCTACTGCGGCGTGGTGACAGAGGTTTTCGTGCAGCGGGAAGGCGGAGTCCGCAAGCTCGCCGCTCTCTCGTTCACGAGACTCATCACTCCACCGGCGGGTGCTTCCCACTGACCAACATACTGTCAGCCGAACAGAGAGAAGCCAGGCATGAAGAACTTAGGACGGCGTGATTTCTTGTCCGGCGCCGCGACGGTCGGCACATGTCTGGCGCTAAGGCGCTTCGGAAGCGCAGCGCGCCCTGGTCCCCTGCTTCCTTCTGCAGCCGTTGATCGAAACCGCGATCATTCATGGATTGCGCGGCGCCGGCAAAACAGGCGTCATCTCGATCTCCGCGTCGATTGAGAATGGCCAACTAATCATGAAAGTGATCGACAATGGAATCGGCCAGGCTGAGGAAGCTTTGTCCGGGACAAAGACGGGAATCGGGCTCGGCTTTGCACGCGAGCTTCTTGCAACGATGTACCCGGACGGACATACTTTCACGCTGCGAAAGGTTCTCGAGGTGGCACGGAAGTCCGCATCGCCATTCCCCTGCGTTTCACCGATCACAAGGACCGCGACGTCGCAAGATGACAACAACGCTTCGAGTGCTAATTGTGGACGACGAGCCCTTGATCCGGGCCGGTATCCGGCAAGATCTGTCCGGCATGCGTCGGTGCGGGTCGCCGGCGAATGCGGATCTGTTACAGAAGCGGTCGAAGCGCTCCGTTCGACTCAGCTCGATCTAGTCCTGTTGGACGTGCAAATGCCGGACAGCACCGGATTCGACGTCATCCGCAATGCCGGACCGCAGAACATGCCGGCCGTCGTGTTCGTGACCGCCTATGACAAGTACGCGATTCAGGCTTTCGAGATGAACGCCGTCGACTATCTCCTCAAACCTTTCGACGATATTCGGCTCAAGGAGAGCATCGAGCGGGCCCGCGAACGCTTAACTCGTCCGACGGATGTGATGCGGCACCCGGAGGCCTTGCTGGAAACTCGCAGGGAGCGAGGGCAATACGGTGATTGCGGAAGGCAGATTCGATGCCGGTCAATTTCCGGCCGGTTTGATCCGCGACCATCAGGTGCAGCAGTCGGTGATGCCGCTGGTTCTCAAAACCGGTGCATTGCGCGCTCCAGTATCCAACTGTAGTGCGTGGGTTGTTCAGCCTTTCGTCGACGACGTCGCCCATGCGGCGGGAAAGATCCACTGGCTCTCCGGCTGGAACTGCTTGCTGCGGCTCCCGCGCCCGCGCCACCCGCCTCTGGGCCTGGAGGCAGGCCTGGATTCGGCTGCCCAGGCATGAATCCCGCTCGCATGCGGACCGTTCTCGAGTTGGTGGCGGAGAAGTCCGGTTGGGGGAAACGCCAGTTGCCGCCACGCACAGCGCTCGGGATCGCGTGCCACTTCGACCACGGCGGTCACGTGGCGGAGGTCGTCGAAGTCACGGTAGGGGTCCGACAAGCGCGTCAAAGTCAGCAAGTTCTGGGCGTTGCGGATGTCGGCGGCCATGCGATCAATCCGGGTGCTGCCGAGCATGTTTTGCAAGGCGCCGTCATCGACGGCCTGAGCGAGTTAATGCATAGGACGGCCGGGTTGTGCAATAGAACTATCATCAGCATCCGGTTTTGAGAATGCCCGAAGCTCCGCCCATCGAGGTGCATTTGGTCAAGACGAACAATACGGCGAACGGTCTGGGTGAACCCGGCTTGCCGCCCATCCTTCCGGCTGTCTGTAATGCGATCTTTAAGGCAACGGGAGAACGCATTCATACGTTGCCCTTTACCAAGCAGGGCTTCCGCTTCGCGTAGACGAATCTCGACGAGGCTGGGAGAATTTCACTTAAGATCCGTCGCCACGTGCTGCGCCATTGCAGTCGTTTGGCGCTCGATTGGGGCGATGCTACACTCCCATCATGGCGGGCAGGATTTGCGAATCGAGCAGGGAAGCCTGATATGAACCGCCATTCCTATCGGCATGTAGTTCCGCTGTTTTGCTCTTGGTGGGACAGAAGTGTGACAAACGCGCAAAACTGCCCGAAACTGAGCGAATCGCAGGAGGAGTGAACAGGCGGACATCCCACTCTAGATCAACAACTTACAGGTCACCGAGCATCGCCGCCAAACTCGTCCAAACTAGGGTTTTCTGATTCAGGTTCTAGGGCGTTGGACGGCAGGCGCTTGGCTCCGGAACGCGAGTGGCAATTGATCGAACACAACTTTCAGGCAGCATCGAGATCCTCGATCACTGCGCCGCTAAGCCTTGCATTTGCAATGAAACAGTTCGAAACGCATCCATCATGGGGAGCCAGATTCGTAAACCGCAGGTTGGATTCGAACTCAACGATGCCGGATCATCGGGGGCACAAGACGGGAACCACCTGCCTACTATGACGGCGGTAGACGTGGAAGTCGGAATCTGTCGTCAGGATCAACGGATCGGCCATTGTCTCGGACATGCGCACTAAGCAGGCGTCAGCAAAGCTCATCGGCACACTTGCGTATTTTTGCAGGAACGCTACCACTGCCTCCACGTTGTCGTCCAAATTGAACCTCGCGACCACGGCTCTTCGAGAAAGCATGGCGTTCAATCCAGGCGCACCCCGTTCGCCAACCAGATGGAAGGCTTCCGACAGCACCGCCTCGCAGGTGTACCAAGGCGGCGAATTCTCAGTCGCCTCTTGGACCGCCCACTTATGGTAGGAGTCGCGGCGGCTGAGAATCGCCACGAGAAAACCGGCATCAACGAGCACGCTTCTTGCCATAGCCCGTGGCTTTCAAGTATCTCTTCCTTCTCCCGCTCATGTCGGCTGGCAAGCCGTCCACCGAGCCGATCAGGTCGACGATGGAGTTCAGCCGCGCGGACGAATTCGACGTGGGTCCAGCGCGGCGTTGCAAGCGCTCGCGCACCACATCCGACTTTGCGCAACGGCGCTCGCGGGATTCCGCCTCGATTTCCATCACAAGCTCATTCGGAAGCCGCACCGTCAGGGATTTCATACTTTGAGGGTAATACGCTACCGTCATGTATGCAAGACAAGTCGGAACATCGTCCATCCGACCAGCTCGGCCTTCCCAAGCGTGTGAACCTGTCGGGTCCGTCGTCTGGCGATTCGCGCTGAAGCTCACCCCACGCAATCGGATCCTGGTGCAACATCGTGGGCTAGGCGAGGAATCTCATTCCGCGAATACCTCTTGTAGCGTCCTCAATGTTGCGGTGAGCGTCTTTGCCGGGACGACTCCCAGTCTTTTCGCCAGTCGGGTCTTGTCCACCGCGCGAACCTGATCGAGCAGGATCAAACCCTTCCGGCCACCGTGAGTGACGCCGATCCGAAACGGCGCCGGGAGACCCGCGGTAGTCATGGGGGCGACGAGTACGGTTCGCAGATGATCGTGCATTTCGGACGGGGACACCACGACGCACGGGCGCGTCTTCCTGATTTCACTCCCGACGGTGGGATCAAGATTCACCAGCCAAATCTCTCCACGCGTCACCAGACCAACTCCGAATCCTCTGCATTACCAAATTCGCCCATCACGAGTCCGTCGTCGCCAGCCTGGGCGATCTTCTCGGCGGCCTCGGCCCAACCGGCGCGCGCCGGACTCGCGGGTCTGCGCAACACCAGTGCGCCATCCTCGATCGTCATTTCCGCTCCCACCTTGCTGTCCAGACCCAGTTGCGCAAGTACCGGTTTTGGGATAACCACTCCCTGAGAATTCCCGATCTGTCGAATGCTTACGTGCACTGCCCGCATAGTAATAACAATGTTATTCCACACCACCTGGTTCGTCAAGCCGTGGCAGGCCTTGGCCCCGCGGCCCCCCACACTGACCGCGGGGCTTTCGCCACACTTACTACGAAGATCTTCGTTGACAACTACGAACGCCTTCGTATACAATCCTCCGGAGACGATGAAAGCGCTCCCTCGACCCACTCCCGCTGAACTGGAGATTCTGAGCATCCTCTGGCAGCATGGACCCGCCACCGTGCGCCAGGTGCATGCGGCGATGAATCCGTCGCGCCGCACCGGATACACCACCGTTCTGAAGCTGATGCAGATCATGGCCGACAAGGGCCTGGTCGATCGCGATCAGAGCGAGCGGGCCCACGTGTACCGCCCACGGCTCAAGCAGGAAGAAACTCAGGGGCGGCTGGTGGATGAGCTGCTCGATCGAGCGTTTGGAGGCTCGGCGGCGGAGTTGGTGATGCAGGCCCTCTCCCGAAAGCCGGCGTCGCGCGAGGAGCTTCGCGCGATCCGGGATCTGTTGGACACCTATGAGCGAGGTGCAAAATGAACGTGATTGACAAACTGTCGCGCCCGGAGTGGCTGGCGGTGGGCTGGACGCTGCTGCATTTCGTGTGGCAGGGCTGCGCGATTGCGGCCCTGTGGTCCTTGGGGAGAGCGATCGCGCGGCCGCGATCGGCGGAGGTCCGGTACGGGCTGGCGTCCATCGGCATGCTGCTGATGGCCCTGGCTCCGGCGGTGACGCTGTGCCTCCTGTGGCCGGCGGCGCCGGATCCCCATTTTCGAACGATCGTGACTCCGCCGGCGGCGATCCCTCCAGTGTTTGGGGATGCGGTCCGGTTGCCCGAAGGATTGACGCTCGATCAAGCCATGCCGTGGTTCCTGGGACTCTGGCTGGCCGGGGTCCTTGCCCTGGCGACACGAGCGTTCGGCGGCTGGTCGCTCCTGATCCTCCGCTCTCGTAAGGGCCGGCGGCAGGCAGCATCGTCCGTGAGGTCGACAGCGGAACGCCTGGCGGCCGCCTTGGGCGTCAGCCGGGTTCGCGTGTTCGAGTCCCTGGCCTCCGTGGTTCCGGCCACCTGCGGCTGGCTGCGGCCGGTGATTCTCTTGCCGGCAAGCTCGATTACCGGGCTGCCCCCCGAGCAACTCGAGGCCGTGCTCGCCCACGAACTCGCGCACATCGCCCGGCACGACTATCTGGTGAATCTGCTGCAGGTGGCGGTGGAGACGTTGCTCTTCTTCCACCCGGCCGTGTGGTGGATTTCCGGGCACATCCGCCGCGAGCGCGAGGTGTGTTGCGATGAACTGGCCCTCACGGTGTACCGAGACCGGCTGCAGTACTCCCGCGCTCTCCTGGCGGTCGAGGAGCACCGCTCTCAGTTTGCGATGGCCGCCACCGGCGGCGACTTGCGAACACGCATCGAACGGATTCTCTCCGCTCAGCCGGCGGGGAAGGCGAGCCCCGACCTCACACCCTTCCTGGCCGTTGCCGCCCTGGTGGGTCTTGTGGTGGTCCCGACCCTCTCGCAGGAACCCAGGCACAAGACGCCACCCACGCCGCCATCCGCCCCGGTTGCCCCAGTTGCACCAGTCGCGCCGAAAGCACCGCATCCGGTCGCGCCCCCTCCCGCCCCCGTGGCTCCCATCGAGCCCGCGGAAGCCGAGGATGCCGCCGGCATGGCCCGACGGCTGGAACGTGCCTTCCGGATGCGTGAACGCGACTGGGAACTCCTCCGTCCCACCCAGGAGCACCTGCAAGAAATGGAGAGGCTCGTCCAATCCCAAAAGCAGGTGATCGAAAAGCTTTCTCTGGACGGACTGAGCCGGCAAGCGCAACTGGAAGAGAAGATCCGCGCCCTCGTCCGCAAAATCGAAGCCCGCAACCAGCTTCAAGACCAGACGCAGCTTCTGTTTGACAAAGTGCAACGGGTCGAGGAGATGATCCGGCAGCGGGGAAGCCTTGGCCTGGCCTCCCTCGAACAAGGTGGGCCGCTCGACCAGAAACTGCGCGCTCTTGACGCTGACTTGCGGACACGGAAGTTCCTATTCGACCAGTACGCTCAACAGCTCAATCTCCAGATGGTCCGTCGAACCAAGGAAATCGCAGCCGCCAACCAGATCCTCGCCCAGCTTCAACGCAAGGGGGGACCGGAAGTTGGTCTCACCTCCCCTTTCAGCAAATGGCTCAACGAAGATGTCGTCTATCTCATCAGCGGCGAAGAGCGGCAAGCGTTTCTAAAACTCAAGACCGCCGAGGAGCAGGAAGAGTTCATCCGTCAGTTCTGGCAGCGCCGCGATCCGACGCCGGGAACCCCGGTGAATGAAGTCAAAGAGGAGCACTACCGCCGGATTGCCTATGCCAACGAACGGTACGCCGACGAAGTGCCGGGGTGGCGGACTGACAGAGGGAAAGTCTACATCACGTTCGGGCCACCCGATGAGATCGAGAGCTACCCAGGAATCCGCGAAAACTGGCGCTACCGGCAACTCAAAGGCTACTCCGGAAAGGTAGACCTGCGCTTCGACGGCAAGGGCAAACTACAGGGAGACCTGCCCAAACCCAACGGGAAGTGAGCGCCCGCTCCGTTCGCGCCGTCACACGATGTGCTCGTTCACCGGGTCCCATTTGACCGTGCGGCGTTTGAAATAGGCCTCCACCGACATCACGATGGTCACCGCCTCTTCAAACGCCCGGTCCATCCCGCATCGGGGCACGGCCCCGGCCCGGATCGAATCCACCCAGTCCCGCATGTGCGTCGTCACCTGCATCTCGCCCGGCTTGAGTTCGTAGTCGGGCGGGACCACGGCGTCTTCCTTGCGCTTGCCCCGGTCGGTGGCTTCGCGCCGCGCTTTCCGCAGCTTCGCCTCGTACTCCGGCTTCCATTCCGCATCGTACAGCCGGCACGTGTCGCCTCCCACTTCGAGCGAGGCATCGCGCCCGAGAATGTACGTATTGGTCCCCTGATGCCGGTTGTGGAACGAGCATCCGAACGTGATCGTCAGTTCCTGTTTCGGATATTCGAAGGTCGAATGCCATTGGTCGGGCACGTCCCGGTCCTGCTTCCAGAAGTAGAGCCCTCCCTGCGTCATGCACGCCTCCGGAATGCCCATGCCCATGATGCCGTTGATTCCGTCCCACTGGTGCGACATCAGGTCGCCGGCAATGCCCGTGCCGTACTCCCACCAGCACCGCCAGCGGAAGAAGCGCTCGCGGTCGAACGGCCGCTTCGCGGCGTTCGCGGTGAACCTCTCCCAGTTGATGGTGCTCTCATTGGCGTCGGGCGGAGGCTGCTGTATGCGATAGGCGGTGTAGAACTGCCACTCCGGCCACTCGCTGGTGCGGTCGATGTAGGTTCGGCAGAGCGTCACTTTCCCGAGACGGCCCGCGCGGTAGAGTTCCTTCGCCTTCAGGTACGATGGCTCGCTGTTCTGGTTGTGGCCAAGCTGCAACGTGACTTTGTTGTCGCGCACCGCCTGCCGGATCGCCTTTGCTTCCTCCAACGTCCGGCACAGACCCTTCTCGACATAAATGTGCTTTTTGTTGCGGGCCGCTTCGATCGACATGGGCGCATGCCAGAAATCCGGCGTGGCGATCACGACGGCGTCGATATCCGGCGAAGAGACCGCCTTTTCCCACTCGTTGATGATCTTGACGTCTTTGTTTGTCGTGGCCTTCGCCGCGCGCCGCACGTTGCCTTCATACAGGTCGCAGATGGCGGCGACCTCGGTGTTTGGGCTCTCCTGCACCTGGTTCAGCAGGAAAATGCCGCGCGTGCCGACGCCGATCATGGCCACGCGCAGCCGGTCGTTCACGTTGCGTTGGGCAAGCACGGCAGGCGCCGCGGCGATGCCAGCGGACGTTTTCAAGAAGTCGCGACGGGGAAGCGATGCACTCATCGATCGACCCTCCTGGTCCAAGGTTGAGTTTGGCACGAGCCATTGCCCGGACGCCACGGGTAGCGACTCGTCGCGTGGTTTTGCCGCCGCGCATCCGGTCGCGCCATAATCTCTGTACCGATGCGTCTTTTGCTTTCGCTGCTCATCCTCTCCGCCGCCCTCCGCGCCGACCTCTCCGAACAGGGACCTCGCAACGCCAAGCCTTCGGGATTGCTGGCCGGAGTCGCACGCGCCGACATCACGCCGCCGGTGGGAATTCCGCATCTCAACTGGGGATCCCAGACCCACGTCGAAGCCGTCGGCATCGATCCGGCCGGCATGATCGCCACGGCGCTGGTCCTCTCGGATGGCACGCAAAAGGTGGCCATGGTGGACATCGACTGCGGCGTCGTGCGCGGCATGGATGATGCGATCGTGCGCGCCGCCAAACAGACGGGCATTCCGGAGGCGAACATCCGCCTGGCCTGTACCCACACGCATGCGGGCCCTAACTATCAACCCGAAAAAGGTCCCCTCACCAAGGACCCGGCCCGTTACGAGCGCATGCTCGGCTCCTACCAGCAGACCCTGATGGACAAGGTCGTCGGGACGATTGCACAGGCGAACGCAAACCTCCGCCCGGTGCACGCCTGGGGCGCGCGGGGCACCGGGACGATCAACATCAACCGCCGCGTACGCGGAACCGCGACCAGCCCCCCGGCCGTCGGCACCAATCCCGATGGCTTCGTGGATCGCGAACTGGTCGTGATTCGCATCGACGACGCGGAGGGCAAGCCCTATGCCGTTCTGGTGAATTTCCCCTGCCACGGCACGGTGCTGACCTACGAGAACAAGATGATCTCGCCGGATTGGATCGGGATGACCCGCAAGACCGTGGAACGGAACTTGCCCGGTTCGCTGTGCTTGTTCTTCCAGGGCGCCGCCGGCAACCAGGGACCGGTGGAAGGAGGAACGGGAGATCTGGCCGTGGCGCACCGCCTGGGGTCGATTCTCGGTGCGCAAGCGGCTGCGCTCGCCCTGGAAACGGAGACCGTCCGGCGCGGGCCCGTCCTGGAGGGATATGTGGAATCCAGTGCGTTCGCCGCCCGGCAGCCGTGGAGGGTGAAGGGGCCTCGCGAGACTACCTTTCGCTTTGTCCGCGAGACGCTCAGCATGCCCCCTCGCCAATACACGCCGTCCGAGGTCGACCGCATGGCGACCCAGGTGGCGGATGCTCAGAGAAAGATCGAAGCGGCGCGCCAAACCGGCGAAGCCTGGCAGGTGCATCAGGCGGAGGCTCGCTGGCGCCGCTTCTCCGATCTGCTGGCGAAGTGGAAGCGTCCGTACGATCCGACGCCGATTGCCGTGGACGTGCAGGTTCTCCGAATCGGGGACATGGCCATCGTCGCGATGCCGGGCGAGCCGTTTGCCGAGATCGGCGCGGCCGTGAAGAATGCGTCGCCGTTCGCCATTACCATGTTCTGCGGATATTCGAGCGGGAAGGGCGGCGACTACATGCCCGTCGAGTCGGAGTATGCTCACAGCGGATACGAAGTGGAACGTACGCCCTACGGCACCGCGGCTGCTGCGAAAGCGGTGGACGAAACCGTCCGCCTGTTGCGGCGTCTCCGGTAGACGAGCGCCGCGACCGTCGAGCCGTTAAAAAATTGGTTCGCTGCAGGGATGACCATCGCTGGAACTTCAGATCCCCCGCCGGGAGCGAGCCCACCCCTGTCTTCAAGCCGTTCAGTCGAGATGTTAGACGGCCACATCCCACTGCCACTGGGGGTGTACAATCGAGCACGATATGAAACGTCGCGTCTTTCTCGGCACCCTCGCCGCCGGCGTGACCGCCGCTCCGAACGATCAGATCTCGCTCGCGGTCGTCGGCGTCGGCGGCATGGGGACCGGCCATGTCCGTAACCTCGTCAAACGGACGGATGTCCGCATCTCGCACCTCTGCGATATCGACCAGGCCCAGCGGGAGCGCGCCGGGGCCATCGTCCAGACCGCCACCGGCAAAACTCCATCGATGGTCGAAGACTTCCGCCGCCTGCTCGAGGACAAGTCGATCGACGCCCTGGTGGTGGCCACTCCGCATCACTGGCACACCCCGATCGCGATCCTCGCCATGCGGGCCGGCAAGGATGTGTACATCGAGAAACCGGCCACGCACGTGTTTCGCGAAGGCCGCTTGCTCATCGACGCGGCAGCGAAATATCAACGCATCGTGCAGCACGGCACCCAGATGCGATCGAGCGAGGTGACCGCCAAAGCGGGGGAGATCCTGAAGTCCGGGCTCCTGGGCCCCATCAAGATGTCGAAAGCCTGGAACTGCCAACGGCACACACACAAGCCGCCGGCGGCCAACCAGTCCGCACCGGCAGGAGTCAACTACGACCTGTGGCTGGGCCCGGCGGCCGCGCGCGAGTTCAATCCCAATCGCTTCCACGGCAACTGGAACTGGTATCGCGAGTACGGCAACGGCGACATCGGCGGCGACGGCATCCACGACCTCGATATGGCCCGCTGGGGTCTCGGCGTCACCACCCATCCCATTCGCATCACCTCTCATGGCAGCCGCATCGACCTGCCGCCCGAACGCGAGTTCGCTGACAACATGAACGTCGCCTATCAGTACGCCGACGATAAGGTCCTGTTGTACGAAGAGCGCGCCTGGACACCCTACGGAGCGTTCGGGTTCGACAGCGTCAACGCATTCTACGGCACTGAAGGTTACATGGTGTTCACGCGCCGCGGCCACTTCCAGGTGTATCTGGGCCGGAAGGAAGAAAAAGGTCCTGGCATCACCAAGGGGCCGACCGGCCATCCCGAGCATCTGTACAACTTTCTCGAGTGCATCCGGAGCCGCAAGCAGCCGATTGCCAACGCGGAAGTGGCCCACCTGTCATGCGCGCTGGTCCACCTCGGCGACATCGGCTTTCGCGTCGGACGCGTTCTGCGCTTCGACCCGGACCAGGAACAGATCCTCGGCGACGCGGAAGCCAACGCGATGTTGCGCAAGAAGTACCGCGCGCCCTGGAACAACATCGATCCCGCGTAAGGAGGAAACATGAACCGGAGGCAGTTTCTTCAACTCGGCGCCACGGCGGCGGCCGCCCAGACCAACGGGTACCGATTCAAACTCGGCATGTATCTCGGCGAACTGGATATGCCGTTCGACGAATCGCTGGCCAAGGCGAAGGAGATCGGCGCCGAATCGGTGTGGTTCAACCAACTGAAAGGCGAGACGCCGATCGGGAAGATGACCGACGCGGAAGCCGACCGCATGGCTGAACGCGTGGCCCGCCATGGTCTGAAGATCTTCCTGCTCAACGCCGGCAATCCGTTCAAGGAGATCCACCTGACGGAGTTTTCCGTCCAGACCATCGACGAGCATCCGAAGTTCCGCCAGCAGTTGGCCGACCTCAACCGGTCCGTGGAGATTGCCAAACGCATCGGAGTGAGCGCCGTGGGTAGTTTCTCGTTCGCCTGGCCGGGTGAATACTCGGCGGGCAAGCCGACCTGGCCCATGCGCTGGGCGACTCGCGGCGGCATCATCTCCGACAACGAATTCGACAAACTGGTGAAGGCGTTTTCGATGGCCCTGGAGCGCGCCGAGCGCGCCGGTATCGACATCGCCCTGGCCATGATGCCGTGGAACTACACCAACACCACCGGCAACTTCCGGCGTCTGGCCGAGCGCCTGGGCTCCAAACGGCTCAAGGTCATGTGGGGGCCGGCGGACAACTGGAACTCCGGCGAGTCCGACGTGGCCACCTCGGGATTCGTCAACATGCGCCCCTATTTGCACGGTCTTCACTTGAAGGATCTGCACGTGATCGACGGCGCCAGGCTGAAGTTCGAGTACCGGCCGCTGGGCGAAGGCGATGTCGACTACGTCACGATCTTCCGCAGCCTGCGGGCGCATCGATCGGACGCCGTGCTCTCGGTGTCGACGCATTTTCGAACCCCCAGCGGGTCGCGCGAAGAAGCGATGCGGATCAACTACCGGAACCTCCGGGAACTGCTCCGCAAGGCGGAGGCGGCGCAGGGCTGATGAGGCTGTGGAACCGCAGGGAACTGATCGCCGTGGCCGCGGCGCTGCCGCTCGCCGCGCGGGCGGACGAGACCGAAACCGTGGTGTTCGCCGCGGGCAGGGACGGCTATCACACCTACCGGATTCCCGCTCTCCTGGCGATCTCCGGCGGCGTGCTGCTGGCCTTCGTGGAGGGGCGCAGAGACAGCGCCGCCGACCATGGCGATGTCGACCTGCTGCTCAAGCGCAGCACGGATGGGGGCAAAACGTGGTCGCCGCAAACGCTCGTCTATGAAGAGGGCGGCTCGGCGAAGGTCACCATCGGCAACCCCTGCCCGGTCTGGGACCCGCGCACGAAGACGGTCTGGCTTCCGTTCTGCCGCGACAACAACCGCGTCTTCGTCACCAAAAGCCGCGATGGGGGCTTGACCTGGTCTCCGCCGAGCGAGATCACGAAGGACGTTTCCAAGCCCGATTGGGGCTGGTACGCCACCGGCCCGGGAGTCGGCATCCAGATTCAAAAAGGCCGCCGGCGGAGGCGTCTCGTGATCCCGTGCGACCACGCCATCATGCGCGACGGAGTGCGCATCAGCTACTCGCACGTCATCGTCAGCGACGATCACGGCCAGACCTGGCAACTCGGCGGAAGCGCGGGCGAGCACACCAACGAATGCCAGGTGGCCGAACTCGCGAACGGCGACTTGCAGCTCAACATGAGGAACCGGCTGGGCCGCTACGGCGGCAAGCCGGAGATGGACGGGTACCGCCTGATCGCGGAGAGCCGCGATGGCGGCATGACCTGGGAGTCGCAGCGGGTGGACTCTGTTCTGATCGAGCCGATGTGCCAGGCCAGTCTGATCCGCCATCCGCGCAGGGGCTGGCTGTTGTTTTCGAACCCGGCCGACCAAAAGCAGCGCGTGGCCATGACGGTGCGGATTAGCAAAGACGGAGGCCGGACGTGGCCCGTGTCGAAGGTGATCCATGCGGGACCAAGCGCCTATTCGTGTCTCGCGGCGTTGCGGGATGGCACAGTCGGCCTGGTGTACGAAGGCGGCCGCGTGAACCGGTACGAAGAAATCCGCTTCCGCCGGTTCGCTCTCGACTGGCTCGAACGCCCGGCATGACAATCCGCCGCAGCCGGAGGCCAAGCTGAAAGCTGGAAGCTGACCGCTGACCGCTGACCGCTGAATGCTGTGGGCTGCGGCGGCGCTTGCCTCGGCCGCGGGAGCGGCGTCGAAGCCCCTGGTGCTCACCGGCAACGGCCGCGCATCGAGACCGAAACCGAGCTACACAATAGCTCCGGGAAGGAATACACCGCCATCCTTACAATCGCAGAAGGCGCCGGACGGTGAATGGCGCGTGGTCAATTCCGGATCCGGCCTGACCCTGGCGAACGCCTTCTCCCCGGCCGAAGTGGCGCGTTGCGTCCTCGCCTGGTCCGCGAAAAATCAGAGCCGGGTCAGCCTCGGTGTGTGGTCCCGGAAGCGCACGCTCGCGCCCGGCGAGAGGATGCGCCTCGAGACGGCATACGAACTGCGTTGATTCACGATCGAGGTCCGCACCTAGACATGGTTACGATCGAGTGGCGGTGGCGGCCGTTAGGTTGAACGCGGCGGCCGTCTGCTCCAGGGCGGCGGACCATGCATCCAGCGTGATCTCGATGTCGCGTTCCGTATGGGCGGCCGAAATGGATCCCTGCTTGGTGGCCAGCGGGAAGAAGTAAACGCCCCGGTCTACCAACTCGCGGCGCATGGCATCGTCGGCGGCAAAGGGATGATTGGCGGCCAGATCGTGCCAATCCGCCGGCTCGTGATCCATGAAGTACAGGCAGAAGGCCGAACCCTGGCGCGAGAAGACCGAGGGAATGCCCAACTTCGCCGTGATGCCGGCAACGCCCTGCTCCAGCAGGGCGCCCAAGGCGTCCACATGCCGGTACACTTCGCCGTCGTTCATCAGCAGGCGCTCGATGGTGGCGATCGCGGCAACGGTGGGCACCGGATGGGCGTTGTACGTCCCGGCGAGCAGCACCCGCTTTGCCGGATCGGGATGGACGAACCAATTCATGTACTCGGCCTTGCCGCCGATCACGCTCATCGGATAGCCGTTCGCCACGGCCTTGCCATAGACCACGAAGTCGGGCCGGACGCCGCAGATCGCCGAGTAGCCTCCCAGGGCATGGCGGAAGCCGGTCTTGACTTCGTCGAAGACCAGCAGGAACCCAAACTCGTCGGCGAGCGCGCGCAGGCCGGCGAGGTATCCGGGCTTGGGTTTGACGACGCCGATGTTCTGGAGGATCGGTTCGGCAATCAGGCAGGAGACGGGATTACGTTCGCAGACCCAGCGGACCGAATCGAGGTCGTTGTAGTTGATCGGGTGCACCAGTCTCTGGTGAGCTTCGGGAATTCCGGCGCTGATGGGCTTGAAGGGATACTCGCCAGGCGAGACGCGCGGCCCCAACTGAGCCAGGGGCGTCATCAGGTTGCAGGCCACGTCGTTGTGCCAGCCGTTGTAGCCGCCCTGCATGACGATCACGTGATCGCGCGAGGTGATCGCCCTGGCGGCGCGGATGGCCTGATACGTGGCCTCGCTGCCCGTATTCAGGAACTGCACGCTGTCCACGCAGGGAACGTTCTGGCAGATCAACTCCGCCAGCCGTCCTTCGAATTCCGTGGTGCCCGAGCCGAACAGACTCGTCCCGTCCGCAAGGGCCCGGGTGACCGCCTGCGTGACGTGGGGGTCATTGTGTCCCAGAAAGTGAGGCGCGAACGCGGCGTGGTAGTCGAGGAACTCGTTTCCATCGACATCCCACATCCTCGACCCTTTGCCTGTGGCAAAGGCAATCTCCGGGCTGGTGACGCGATTGACGGAAACGACGCCTCCGGTGATGTATTGCCGGTTGCGCTCGATCAGTTGTGCAGCTTTGGGATAAGTACGCATGTTGAGGACTGCCAGGCGCCGGGCGCATACCGCCACCTTCCCAAGCATACGGGAAGTGACCGGGCGGCGTCATCCGGCGATACAGCCAGTTCCACTATTGTGGACGATTTGGGGCGGAAAGGCACCTGGCGGGGGCTCGATCGAATAAAATCCATCCAGGATGCCTAAGTTACTGTTCACTCTGATCGCGGGCGTCGCGGCCCTGCAGGCGCAGGCCGGCCGGCCTCGGGTGGTCGTCAGCGGCGACGGCTACTTTCCCGTCCTGATCCGGCTCAAGACCGGAGAAGCGCTGGCCGTCTTTCGAGGGGGCGCCGCGCACGTCGGCGTCAAGGGACGGCTTGACCTGGTGTCCAGCAAGGACGGCGGACGGACCTGGTCGAAGCCCTGGACGGCGATCGATGAAGCGTACGATGACCGGAACCCGGCGTTCGGACAATTGCGGGACGGCACGATTCTTCTCGGGTACGTGATTACCAAAGGCTACGATGCGAGCGGCTTGAAATTTACAGGTACCCGCAAGGACCGCATCTTTGAAGGGGTCTACCTGATCGCGTCGCGCGACAACGGCAAGACGTGGTCCAAGCCTTGGCGCGACGAAACCATCTACAGGTTCTATGCGGGCAGCGGCCACGTGTCGCCTTACGGGAAGATCGTGCAGTTGAAGGACGGCACGGTCCTGATGACCGTCTACTTCGAGTTCTTCGACGGGCGGGGCAACGAGAGCTATCTGTTCCGGTCGCGCGACAACGGCAAGACGTGGGGTGAGCCGGCGCTGATCGGCAAACACTTTAACGAGACGGCGATTCAAATTCTGCCGGACGGCCGCTTGCTGGCCGCGATGCGCTCTGAACCGGGCGGACATCTGGCCATCACGGAATCGAAGGACTTGGGCAAGACCTGGAGTTCTCCCGTGCAGGTGACGAAGGACAGTGAGCATCCGGCGGACCTGATCGTCCTCAAGGACGGGCGCATTCTGATGACCTACGGCGAGCGCAACGCTCCTCGAGGAGTCCACGCGATGATTTCCAAAGACGGGCGGAGCTGGGACAAGGCCAAGGACATCGTGCTGGCGAACGATGCGCCGAATACGGATTGCGGATACCCGAGTTCGATCGAAGTGGCCCCGGGCAGGATTCTCACGATGTACTACCAGGTAGACGACGTGAAGAACGCTCCCGCCAGCGCGAAGGCGAAGTCCATTCTGTGGACGGCGCCCAAGTAGCCACCCGGCGGCGATGAGCCCTTGCCCTCTGGAGTTTCCGCGGCGTCCAAGTGTCCGGGTGGGCGGCTAGAGAGTTCGCCAGAAGCTCCGCAGGCTATCCCATTCGGGAATCGGAAGGCGCTTCTCCACCGGTAACGGCGCCGGAAACGGCGCGTGCGGCTCGCGTTGATACCAGTACGCCGTCGAGGCCAGGTCGTTCGCGTGCGCGTTGGCGTGGCCCGATTCGATCGTGACCTTGATCGACCGGTCGAACTGGATCGGATCCTCGACGTGAAACCGGAACATGGTCCATTTGCCCGAGTAGATCTCTTTGCCTTTCAGGGCGCCCACCACCGTGACGCCGTGGTATGGAGTGGAACTCAGGCCGCCCGGGTAGCCCCACGCATAACAGAAGTAGTCCTCGGTTCCGGTTCCAGTGATCGACGGCGTTTCCTCACCGTCGACATAGATCATATCGTCGCCCTCGCCGAACCAACTGAAGCCGTGGTGCGGGTTCAGGTTGTCCACCGACAGGTTGCAGCCCACGTAGTGGCCCTCGCCCCGCGCCTCCAGGATGACGTAGTTGCGCTTTCCATCGCGGTTGACCATCGGCCCGGCCGGCGGCTTGGCAATATCGTAGGCCGCCGGGAACGGATTCTCCCGTTTCCAGAAAGCGTGAAACCGGAGCGCGTGGCCGGGCAGGCTCGCGTACTGTTCGTAGTCGATGTGCCAGTAGAGACCGCGCAACGGCTTTTCGCCCTGGTTCTCCACCGACAATCGGGCCCCTTTGGCGAACGGCATCGGGAAGAAACAGTTCATGCCCATCCGGTGCTTTTCGAGGGAGTCTCCGCCGGTATTCGTATTCATCGGAAGCGACCAGGAGTTCGCGATGGCGCCATGGCCGACACAGAAGAAGTCGGCAACGGGAACTTCAATGGAAGGGCTCGTTTCGCCATCCCACCAGGCGCGCAATACGCACTTGCGCAGGTAATGCTCTTCGTAGCTGTGGAGCGTGAGAAAGATGTGGCGGATGCAGCCGGGGCCCTCCAGCATCGCGATGTCGTGGGATTTGCCCGCCTCGAGGGGGAAGCCGTCGGCGTTGCCGCCCGTGGGGTCCGTCGACGTGGCGCGCCGCCGCCGGGCCTTCCGTTTGTAGAACAAGTGACTGAGTCCACCGGGGACATCGACCGGATGGGAGTCGGCGCTGATCGGAGCCGCCTCGGCGGGAGCGGCGAGCGGCGCGCCGGCTCCCGCCATCAGAAATCGCCGTCGGACGAGATTTCGGGAAGTCACCTGATGAACGCTAGCACAACCGGCTGTCTCCCGGACGCTGGTCTCCATGGCGTCCAGGGAGACGGTTCGGCCGCCCGTCTACCGGCTGGAGCTGCGTTGCGCCCGGATCACGTCCAGATGACGGCGAGCCGAATCCTGGAAGGGCCCGCGATATTGCACACACGCCCGGTTGAACTGTTCCGCCTCCATCAGGTGGCCGAGCTTGTAGTTGGCCCACCCCAGGTGGAACAGCGCTTCCGCCAGCATCACGTCGTTGCCTTGCAGGCCGGGCAGTGCTTCCCGGAATTCCCGGTCGGCCTCCGTGAACTGGCCCCGTTCCATAAAAATCTTTCCCGCGGTCCAATGGGCTCGTCCGTGGATCTTCGCCACACGCCGGTTCCACTCGCTCTCGGTCACGTTGTCCGGCTTCGGCTGGCGAGCAGCCAATTCCGCGGCGCGCGCACTATACCGCAGCGCCTTCTCCACAATGCCGGCCTTGAAGTAGTGCTCGGCCACCGACTGCGCAAGCTTGTCGGTCGCGGTGCCCTTGACGATCATCTGCTCCGCAAGGGCGAGGACCTTGTCCCGATCGCCGATCTGCTCGTAGGTGGTCAGGTACAGCGCCTGCACGTTCGGTAGATAGGTGGAGGCCGGATTGCGCGCCTGAAAGGCATCCATCAACGCCAGCCGGGCCTTCGGATCCTGGGCTTGGGCGATCTCCACATACTCCTGATATTCCTGGTTCTGTAGAATCTGGCGGGCCATGTTGGCCAGCGGCGCATCCGGCTTCGCCAGCACCCGCCGGGATACGTCAGCCGCGACGGCAAGGGCCTTCTTGACGGCCGCGGCGTCCTTCAGCGATTCGGCAATCTGCATGTTACGGAACGCAGCTTCCAGGTCGTCCGGATCCAACTCCACCAGGCGCGTGCCCACGGCCATGGCCTCCTGAGCCTTACCTAGTTGAATGAGAATGCGCTGGCGGAGTTCGAGAACCCATCCCAACGCCCCCTTGTCATTCGAGAACTTTCGAGCGAAATCCTCGACATAGTCCAGACCGCGTTCGCCATCCAATTGGCTAAGGATTCCCGTGAGATGAAGGGCAGCCGACCCGGTGACCCCCGTGGCCGGCTGGGGATAACGTTCCGCGCAAACCGGAGCCGCCAGCAGGGCAGCGGCCAGCGCACCAAACGCGTACGACAAACGCATGGCACCTCCTTGAAAGTGCCCTCAGAGTACCTCATGTACCGTCTAGTACAAGTCGGTCGAGTCACCTAAAGACGACTCCGTAAGGACAGTACAAGTTCTAGGCGCCTAAGGTTTCAGAAGGGATTTGGACAACAGAATGGTACACGCGTACCGGTACCTTGCGATCCAAGGTCCTATCAAAACCAGTGCCAGCGTTACAGTTTGAATTCAATGTGCGGCGCTCAGGCCGCGGGCTTGAGGACGGTACACACGCTGGCGCAGACGGGTCCGCCGATGTTGAACGTCGCCGCGGCTCGAGCATTCGGAACCTGCAACTCGGCGGGCGCCTTGCCGAGCAACTGCTGCGCCGCCCATCCGATCATCGCGATTCCCGTGGCTCCGATCGGATGACCCTTGGCCACCAGGCCGCCCGACGTGTTGATGCCGCACTCGCCGCCGGGTGCGGCGTGGCCGTCCACCCAATACTTCGCGCCTTGACCGGGTTGGGCTTTCCCGATCACTTCGGTCCCGATCGCGCCCATCACCGTGAAGCAGTCGTGAATCTCCGCCACGTTGATGTCCGCCGGTGTCAACCCCGCCCGGTCGTATGCTGCCTGCATGGCCCGATTGGCCCCGGCAGGGCGCAGAACGTCGCGCCCTTCCTTCCGAAGAGGGTCCACCGCCTGCCCGAACCCTGCCAGTTCCACGCAGTCCTGCTTGCGAGCGCCGAGTTTGGCCAGGCCTTCCTCCGTCGCCAGGATCAACGCCGCGTACCCGTCGGTGATCTGCGAGCAGTCGTACGTCTTCAGGGGCAGGCCGTCGACCACGTAGCGATTGAACCCTTCGATCCGCAGCGCATCATCGACGCTCACCTTGACCTTCTGCATCTGCGCGCACGGGTTGTGGTTGGCGTTGGAATACTCCTGCGCGGCGATGGTGGCAAAATCGCGCTCAGTGGCTCCGTGCTCCTCCATGTAGGCCTTCATGATCTCGGCAAAGATGTGCGGGAACACAAACACTTTCCCTTCCCGCTCGTCCGGGTGGGAGAAGTACCCGAGCACTTTGCCGATGAGCTTGCCGTCCATCTTGCCTTCGGCGTCGCGCATCTTCTCGTAGCCGATCGCGATGCCTGTTTCGCCCCATCCCATCTGCAGCTTCGCGATCACGCTCAGGATCGCCTGCCCTCCGCTCGCGCACGCGTTCTCCACCGCTTCAATCGGCT
>CAZGUX010000074.1:0-23261 GCA_964529305.1 uncultured Solibacteraceae bacterium
CTTCAATGCGGCCGTCGGTCATCTGGACCTGGAGGTAGCGGGCGGCGGGGGCGATCTGCCCGTCCACCGAGGCAGCACGGTCGGCGACGCGGGATCCGAACGAGATCCGCTTGTACGATCCATCCGGGTGATGAATGCCGATGAGGGAGGATCCAAGGACCGGGTCCTGATTCTGCCAACCCGCAAACCAGACGGTGCGGTTGGGCGGCAAACCGTTCAGCAGCACAAGACTGAAGTCGCCTTCCCCCTGCGCGCCGCCGGCGAGAAACCTCGCGCCGTCCACCCGGACGGCCGCGGCGCGAGTCACGGTCGGACCGTTGCATTGGGCGGTTTCGTAAAACCAGTAGGCCTGCACCGTGCGGGCTTCGCTGTCGTTGCCGAGACAATGATTGGCCGTGAGGAAAAGGGGTTGCTGGCTGTTGGTGCGGGTGTTGATGAGCGCTCCGGTGCACACGTAGAAGCGATTGTCGGAGCTGGACTGAAACACGATATGAGCGACGCCGGAGCCGGCCTGCTGCCACTCGGCATGGCACTTGTAGTCGAGGTGGCAGGCGGCGACGGACTTCTCGCCGCCTATGGCAGGGTAGGTAATTTCGACATCCTCCAGGAACCGGCGCGCGAAGGGATTGGGCGTGGGCGGAGGCGTGACCAGCTGCTGCCAGAAATGGGCCAGTTCGACGACCTGAAACGGGGAGGGGATAGCGGGGACAGATCCTTCGGGTTGATACTCGATGGTGATGCGATCGCCGGCGACAGTGGCGCTCCAGAAGTCGCCGTCGTCGTAGGGGCCGTTGCCGGTGTAGTGCGCTTCCACGTCACCGGCCGGGCCGTAGACCCAGACGCGGCCCCGGCCCACCGAGAAGCGGACGAAGCGGACGCGAACGGAAGACGCACCCGGAGATTGAATGGCGGCACGCCACAGGCCGTGACTCCACTCGCCGGGCAAGGGTGCCAGGGACCGGGTGGATCCGAGCGGCACGGCGCCGCGGCGATTGGCCACCCGCTCAGCGGCCACCTCGAGAGGCGGCAAAACCACCGGATCGACCGCGGCCAGTGAAGCGCGCTCGCTGGGCAGCGCTTCCCGCGCCGTTCGCTCAGGGGATTTCGATACAGCCGAGGACCAGATCCCGTCGACCGATTGCGCCCACAACTGGGCTCCCAAGACTCCCAACATCACCAGGCGAATCGTCACGACGGTCTCCTCCGTTGCCGTTTCAGGCAGCCAACTACGGGCATGCTGCATCGTCCGGCGGGTCGCTGCGCTGGCCTCCGATGGATGAGCGCCGCCGGGCGAGGCTGGAACGATAGACGTTCAAAACACCCGCCTTTTGAGACGCGTGATGTTAAATTTTGCGGTGTCGGCGACGGCCATCACGGCCATGACACCGGCCTGGACAGGATCCGTGACCACCAGGTCCGCCGCATCAGGAACGCTGCCTGCCATATTCAGGCTAATCACCAGGAGGCCGGCCGCGCGCACCTCGCGGACCGCTTTTTCGATGTCGCCGCCCATCAATGCGCCGGCGAGAACCAACGCTCGCGCCCTGGGCAGCCGGGCGACGGCGCGGACGGCGTCGGCCAGCGTTTGCTCGCCCACGAGAGGAATCGTATCCACGGAGATGTGTTCGCCGCGGATGTTGTGCCGGTCGGCTTCGGAGATCGCTCCGATCGCGACCTGGCCGACCTGAGCCCCACCTCCGCAGATGATGATCCGCTTCCCGAAGATACGTTCCATGATCTTGACGGGCTCCACTTGCTGGACGACCGCAAGTTGGCGCAGATCGGCGAAAAGTTGGGTGCTGTCGGCCGGGAGGTCGATCTCGAAGAAGATTCGCGCGGTCGGCGGGCGGCTGTCGATGATGCTGACGGACGTGATGTCCCCCTGATGCTGGGCGATCACTCCGGTCAGTTGATGCAGAACGCCTGGACCCGCCTGGGCGTGAATGACGAGACCGATCCGTTCTGGGGCCATACCTCCAGTGTAAGAGCGGCGCCCTTATTATGCTGCCGTGATGGCGGCTGCCAGTTTCTTCAGTTCGGCGGGCGTGCTCTCATTGGGTACGGAACAGCCTGGTGTGACGATGAACTTTGGACCCGCCGCGGCCCGGGCTGCGCGGATCTGCTGCTTCAGAACGTCGACGCCGGCCTGGCGGTAGTTGCGCTCGTCGACGCCTCCCATCAGCACACCGTGGTATTTGGACCGAAGCGAGGCGATGGAAACGCCGGTTCCGTGGGCCGAGTAGTTGACGACACGCGCCGGCCAGCCGGTTAGAAATGCATCGAGCCAGACCTTGTCCCCGTGCAGGTGAAGCACATTCAGCGGAGCGCTGTTCACGGCATCGACGACGATGCGATCAAACGGCTCGCTGAACTTACGGTATTCGTCGCGGGTGAGGATGCCGTCTTGCGCATTGGCGATCGCGAGAAACACTCCCGAGGCGCCGGCGGCGACGGCCCGGCGCGCATGGTTGGCTTCCGATCGGGCGATGACGCCGAGGGCCTCCAGCAGTTTCCCGGGCTGCGCGCGCATCAGGCGAAGCACTTCGTCCTTCGAAGACAGCTTCTCGGCCACGTTCCACGGGTTGAAGATCGTCTCCACAAAATGGGCTTTGCCGTTCAACTCGCGCCGGATGATGTCGAGCGCCTTCAATTGGTCCGGGAAAGGACTGGCTTGTTCCTTTAGCTCGTACCAGGCGGCGGCCGGCTTAGGGTACGGGAAGTCGCTCATGACCTTTACGAGGTCGGTCGAGTAATCGCGATGAAACCGCAGGGTCGCCTCGGCGTGACGGGCTGGGCCGAATTTCTCCAGGGCGAAGTGATGCCAGAGAGAGAACGGAGGGCGGTCGGCCTCCTGCCCGGCGACTGCCCGGTCGATGCGTTCGCGAGCGGTGAGCGTTGGCCTGGCAGCCAGGAGGGCGGGAATCGCGAAGAGTTCACGCCGGCGAATGGTCACTTTCGGTCAACCTCTTTGACGAGCAGCTTGAACTCACTGCCCGCGGCAAAGGAGATGCTCGGCCCTCTGGTGCCGAACTGGATGAGGGCAATGGATGCCGCGGCGCCGACGCCCGCTCCGACGGCGGCACCCTTCGCGCCGCCGAGGATGCCTCCGATAATCGCACCCGCGCCGGTGGCGATGGCCGCCTTCCCGATGTTGTTGGTTTTGTTGATGACGCGGCCCTCCTCGTCGACGTTCTCCTTGCCTTTCGAGTTCGTCATGGAGGAAATCGTGGACCGGACCGTGGTGGCGTTGCCTTTGTGATTGAGCGTCTCAAAGGTGAAGTTGAGAACCGAAGTGCCTTTCATCTTGCCGGAGCTCTTCGACTCCTTGACTTCGCCTTCGAGGATGCCGCCTTCGAATTCGGCGGGGCTGATCACCTGGGCGGTGATCTTGTCGCCTTTGCGGCTGGTTTCGGTGCTGATGGGGGCAAGCAGCCTGGCGCGGAATTCCGTTTCGTCCTTCAGGCTTTGGGACAGGGCAACCGGGGTGAGGGCCATCGAAGCGGCCAGCAAGAGGGCAACAGCGCGTGACATGAGTTCCATCTCCGTTTAGTTGAGAACCTTCCATTCGACCGTCACCACGGTGTGGCGGCGGTTCCTGCTGCGGATGACGAGCTTCGACCAGTTGTTGGACGGGCTCGGGGCTTCGGCAAGAGCGAACTCCCGAACGTCGAGATTGACGGACACGGGAACCCCCGGCAACTTGCCGTTGAGGGTACCTGCCGACGCATTTCCTCCGTCAATCACCACGCTCTCTCCTTTCTCCAGTTTGCCAGACCAGACGACCACGCCACTCGAGGGGCCGGTGTACGCGGGTTTGGGAGGAGGCTGCACGGGAGGCGGCGGGGCCGGCGCCGGGCGAACGGGTTCCTGCCGCGGTGGGCGCGCGGACTCGATGGGTGGTGGATCGGCTGGTTTCGACGCGGGCGGCGGAGCGATGGATGGCGTCTCCTGCGGGGGCTGGGCCGGCTGCGGCGGTTCAGCAAGGGGAGCGCGCGGAATCGGTTTCAGACCGCCGGCCGGGCTCGGGATCACAGGTTTGGCCGCGGGCGCCGCCTTTGGCGCAGTTTTCATACGGGGCACTGGGGCGGGCGTCTCGACTGGGGCGGCTTCGGCGGGGAGGGTAGATTGCGGGACGGCCTCCGGTGACGGGGTCTCGACAGCAACGGGAATCTCCGTGGGCGGAGCGGCGGGTTCGGGCGTTGCCGGCGGCGGCTGAGATATCGCGGCCTGATCAGCCAGAGCCTGCGCTGTGCGGCGGGCCGTCCAGTATTGGAACCCCAGATAGCCCAAGCCGCCGCCGAAGAGTAGCATCGCCAGGGCCAGCACGAGCGCTTTGGCGGCTCCGGAAGGGGCCCTGGATTGAATTGCGGCGGGCCCGGAGGGGGAAGGACGGGCCGCGGGCGCGATGGACTCGGTGGGTTCACCCAGCTTGCCGCCACAGCCTTCGCAGAACCTGGATCCTTCCGCTGAAACTGTTCCACACCGAGCACAACGCATGGCCCTAGTGACCTCGGCGAGGAGTATACCATGCGTCCATGCCGCCTTCGGGAGACGGAAAGGAGGGCCGGTGTGTTGTTGCGCCTGGCTCAAACGACGCCGAGCCGGGCGGGTGCGCGACCGGCGTTCGCAAAGAGTTAAGGTGTCTAGTAGCCGCCGTGGCGCCGGGCGGGGGATTGCGTCGTGGAGGACGAGGGGTTCGAATAGCAGATGGGACCGGCGCTGACGGCGACCGCGGGGATGATCCTCCATCCCGGCAGGATGAGGAATCGTGACGAAAGATCCCAGGTGACCTTATGAGCAATGTTCGGATCGCGATGATCGGCTCGGGGTTTGTGGCCGAGTTTTACATGCAGGGTTTGGCGAACGTGCGTGGCCAGGAGGTGGTCGCGAACTACTCGCGCGACCTGAAGCGGGCCAGGGAGTTTGCGCTGCGGTGGACCATTCCCGATCCTGGAACCGACCTCGGGCAAATCATTGCGCGGGAAGACATCGACCTCTACCTGATCGCGCTGCCGAACGAGGAGCACCTGCCGGTATCGCTGGAGTTGTCGAAAGCCAAGAAGCACCAGGTGTGCACCAAGCCTCTGGCGCGGAACCGGCGCGAGGCCAGGGCGATGTGGAAGGCCGCCGACGGATCGGGCAAGATGCACGGCTACGCCGAAACCGAGGTCTTTTCGCCGTGCGTGGTCAAGGCGCGCGAGGCTATCGAGAATGGCGGCGTCGGCAAGGTGCTGTGGGTGCGCTCGCGCGAGTCGCACAGCGGCCCGCACAGCCCGCACTTCTGGGACGTGACAAAGACCGGCGGAGGCGCCATGAACGACCTGGCCTGTCACTGCATCGAGGCCGCGCGCTACTTCTTCGGTAAAGAGAATCCCGTGGTCGAGGTGATGGCGTGGGGCGCGACGCTGGTGCATCACAAGAAGACGAAAGGCGAGGACAATGCCCTGCTGGTGCTGAAGTTCGAGAGCGGAGGCATCGGGCATTGCGAGCTTTCGTGGACGAGCAAAGGCGGGCTGGACTTGCGGAACGAGATTCACGGGTCGGAGGGCTCCATCTTCACCGACGTCACGCGGGGGACGCCGATCGCGGCGTTCACCGGCCAGGCGGCCGGCTACATTGTCGAGAAGGCCGATCTGGATTTCGGCTGGGTTCGGCCGCTGCCGGAAGAAGCGTTCGCGTACGGCTACCAGGCGGAGATGCGGCACTTTGTAGAGTGCGTCCAGACCGGGCAATTGCCGAGGGAAACGTACGAGGACGGCTACATCGTCAACAGCGTTCTGGACGCGGGGTATCAGTCGATGCAGTCGGGGCGGTGGGTGCGGGTGAAGTACTGAGCGGGCGCGCACAGCAAGGGGCCGGCTACGCCGGGCGACAAAAATCGCCTCCCGGCGTCACTTGGGAAGACTTGGGGGCTGGTTGGCCAGTGGCGCGGTTGATACACTGATGGCCGATGAAGCTTGCTTATCTGGCACTGGCCCTTCCTCTCGGCCTGTGCGCAAAAGAATATAAAATCGCTGTCGCCGGACTCATCCATTCCCATGTTTGGGGACACCTTGACAAGATGGTGAAAGGCCAGCCCGCGCGGCTGGTGGGTGTCGCCGAAACCAATCCCGAACTGATTGCGGAAGCCAGGAAAGCCGGCGTCGCCGACCGGCTGTTTTATTCCGAGTACCCAAAGATGATTGAGGAGACGAAGCCCGATATCGTCTGGGCGTTCGTCGAGAACAACCGGCACCTGGAGATCGTGCAATTCTGCGCGCCCAGGAAGGTCCACGTGATGTTCGAGAAGCCCCTTGCGGCCTCGCACAAGGACTCCCTGGCCATTCGTGCGCTGGCGCGGAAGCACGGCATTCAGGTGATGACGAACTATCAGATGGCCTGGTGGCCTGCGAATTACGCGGCCAAAGCGCGCGCGGACGCGGGCGCGCTGGGCCAGGTGTGGAGGCTGCGCGGCATCGTGGGCCACGGCGGGCCGGGATCGACGGGCCGCGGCAAGCCCTTCTTCGACTGGCTGACCGATCCCGTCAAGAACGGCGCCGGGGCGCTGATGGACTTCGAATGCTATAACGCGCTCTGGAGCCTGTGGTACCTGGGCCGGCCGGAGAGCGTGTTCGCACGCGTCAACCATCTGCGGCCGGAGCGGTTCCCTAAGGTGGAGGACAGTTCGGTGATGGTTCTCCACTATCCCAAGGGCGTTGGTATCTTCGAGGGAAGCTGGGATCTGCCGCGAGGCTTCCAGGATCTGGAAGTGTTCGGGCTGGACGGAAGCCTGACGGTGACTCGCGACAAAGTGGAATTGCGCAAAGCGAATCACACGCAGGACGTGCCCCTGGAGCCTCTGCCCCCAGGCCGGGGCGAGCCCATCGCGCACATGATTCAGGCGATTGAGAGCGGGAAGCCGCTCGAAGGTCTGGTTGGTATGGACATGAACGTGGAGGTGATGGAAATCATCGACGCGGCCAAATTGTCCGTTAAGACCGGGCGGGCAGTGCCCCTGGCGAAGACCTCCGCGGGCCGGGGGGACTAAAGACCCTTTGCGCGCTGAAGCGCGCGCTACGGGAAGCCGGGATCGCTACGGGGCGGTGGGCGGCACCTGGCAATTCCCGCCAGGATACGCGAGGCCGAACAAGCTCTGGCTGGACTCCGCGGGGATGACGCGGAGCACCCGAATGTCCAGTTGCTGGACTCCGATCAGCCCGGGCGCCAGCCCAAAGAACCATTGCTCCAGAGCGCCCTCTCCTCCTAATTCCGGTGGGAATGGCACCCGGATCAACCGGTCGAGGGGATTCGGCTCTCCGTAAGGAATGGTCTCCTCTCCCTCGAACCCGGTCATGAACACGTGGACGACTTCGCCAACGCGCGCCGGATCCGCGGAGGTCACCAACCGGTCGAAGTTCTGATGGAGGGATCCGTAACAGGTGACGCCCGAGTAGATGGAAACGGACCACTCGAACCGCAAGGGATGGGCCGGGTTCTCGATATAGGCTGTGGTCTGCATGCGATTGGTGGGCGCGTCCGGAAACTGGAACCACGCCCACCCGTTCTCGTCGGCGCGCAGCGGCAACGTGACCCGGCCAACTCGCACGCCCCAATTCTCGAGATTCGGGAAACGGCCTCCGAAGACGACCCGAGCGCCGGGCGGGAGGTAATACTGTCCGGGCGGCGTTCCGTAGCAGGGAAGGGGACAGAGGCCAGGCGTGGTCAGCGGCGCGGACGTGGCCTGGATTTCGGGGAACGGCTCCAACCACGTCTGGACTTGGCGTCGCACGAGGTCTACCCGGACCAGACGGCCGGTGTTCGTCGTGGCGAAGGCTGAGCGGCCGTCCCCGGCAAGCACGAACTCCACCAGGGGTTCATCGTCGACCGGAACGGTCTCGAGGGAACGCCCGATGCGCCGGTAGGTGGTCAGCCGCCCGTCCGGAGACAAAAAGGCTAGCACTTCGCCGTCATCGCTGAGCATGGGCGCGGAGCCTTGGACCGGCGATGACGTGAGATCGTCGTCCGAGCCCGCGGCCAGATCGATCCATCGAACGCGTCCGGGGTCGCCCTCGGTATAGACGACGAACTGCCCTTGCGAGTCCACCACGGCTTCGGTGGCGCCGTAGATGTGACGAATCACTCGGGCTCCCGCGGCGCCCAGCAGGTGCAGTTGCCCGTTGGACGCAAAGACCAGCGCTTCGTTCCGGCCGGTGATGTTGTGTCGCCCGGACCGCAGCGACGCCAGGGCGAAGCCCGAACGCGGGACCAGCAGTTGCAGATCCGCCGCCGTATGCAAGCCTTGATATTGGGGCTGGGCGGGTTCAAAGCCCCGGCACGCCTGTTCCTGCTCGATCCAGATCGAACGGCCGTCGCGGCTCAGGCGAGCCAGCGTGCGGTACCCGGAAAGATCACGGCGGCCGGCCGCGGTTTCCAGGATTGCCCCGGCACGGCACGGCGCGGCGATAAAACAGGTGCTGCCGCCGAAGTCGCAGCGTCGCGTTCCGTAGAACGTGGTGAGGACGGCCGCCCCGTCGGCGCTGACGTCCGCCATGGCGCCCTGGCCGAGGTCACCCGGACCCCGGCCGAGGGCGCTTGTGGTTATCCTCCCATCTTGAATCCAGAGCTTGTGCCACTCGGTGCTGTTGAAATGGGTGGGCGCCTCGAGATAGACCACCGATCCATCGAAGGTGGTGACGGGGTGCAGATAGGCGGCTGAGGCGGGGAGAATGGCGAGAAGTACTGACAGCAGGCACTTTCCGGCCTGCGGCGGATGCCCGGCGTTGTTCGGGTCCGCCTTAGGAGGCAAACCAAACTCGAGGCGTCGATTCGTCATGCGCGGGATTTCGATTCCTCATTCCAAAAGACCGAGCGAGGGTGCCCTTGACGACATTGGGGGAAATTCACTCGCTGCCGAAAGGCGTTAGCGCCGAGGTATTGGTAACCTATATGGTACCATATGAGCGATGCTCGCGGTCGAGGTCCTGGAGTATCAGGATGCGAAAGGCCTTTCCCCCTTCGGTCACTGGTTCAACGGCTTGAACGGGGCGGCGGCAGCGCGAGTAGCCGGAGCCGCTAACCAGAAGGCGGTCAAGAAGGAAGGCGCCCCATGGCATTGACGAGAGAGTTCCGGCGGACGCTCTACGCCCGCGCTCAAAAGGATGCTGCTTTCCGGAAGTCCCTACTCACTGAAGCGGTGAACGCATATCTCGGCGGAGACGAGGGCACGGGGAAAGCTGTCTTGCGGGACGTGATCAACGCAACTGTCGGATTCGAGCAATTGGCTGCCGACCTTGGCAAGCCGAGCAAAAGTCTTCATCGGATGCTCGGTCCACGAGGAAATCCCAACACCGCAAACTTCTTCGCGATCCTCCGCGTGCTTCAGAAAAGGATCGGGGTCAGCCTCACCGTGAAGACGGCGTAGCCATGTACTACGAGGTGGACGCAGCACATGCCGGCGCTGCCGGAGGCTCGGCGTAGAATGCGGGACGTGGATGCAGACCACCGCGACCTGTGGGCCGGCTGGCTCGCGCTGCTGGTGACGGGCGGCCTGCAACTGTTCCTGAGATGACCCTAGACGATCCCGCGCGCAAAGCCCACCAGGCGGCCCGCTGGCATCCGGGCTTTGTGGACTATCTCTTCGTGGCGTTCAATACGAGCACGGCGTTCTCGCCCACCGATGTCCCCGTCCTGGCGCGTTGGGCCAAGTTCTTCATGATGATTCAGGCCGTTCTCTCGCTGACGACGCTCGCCGTACTGGCCGCCCGCGCTGTGAATATCTTCTGAGACTGCGCCCTCGCTCACAGCCGCGCGGGTCTCGACGGCCGCGCGCAGGAGTTCCGCAACACTCCACGCCTGCGCGATGCACCCCCGGGGCGTGTGCGGCCAGTCGCCGTCGAAGATCTCCGATACCGTTCCAAGCCCCGCCTCGCGCAGATGAGGCTCGAACCCGTACAGCCACTCCCGGGCCCGTTCGCGGCCCGCATCGCCGTGCACCCGCGCATAGGCGGTAACGAAGGGGCCCATCAGCCACGCCCACACGGTGCCCTGATGATAGGCGCCGTCGCGCTCGAGAACGCCTCCTTCGTAGCGCCCGCGATACCGCGGATCGCCTGGCGCCAGGCTCCTCAGCCCAAACGGCGTCAGCAATTCGCGCTCGACCACCGCCAGAATGCGTTTCGCCCGGTCCCCTCCGGCCAGGGGATGACGGAGACTGACCGCAAAGACCTGGTTCGGGCGGATGGAGGCATCGCGCTCGTCGCCATCGACGACGTCGAACAGGCATCCCGCGGCTTCGTTCCAGAATTGCTCGTCAAAACTACGAGTAGCCCGTCGCGCCATCTCGCCATAGCGGTCAGCGTTCGGGTCGACGAACTCCCGCGCGAACTGCTCCATGATCCGGAGGGCGTTGTACCAAAGCGCCTGCACCTCCACCGGTTTTCCGCATCGTGGCGTGACCACCCAGTCGCCGACCTTGGCGTCCATCCACGTCAACTGAACGCCGGGTTCGCCGCAGCGCAGCAACCCGTCAGCGTCCATACGGATGCCGTAGCGGGTCCCGCGTTCCGAACAATCGATGATCTGCTGGAGGGCGGGCCACAGTTCACGGCGTACGAAAGCGGGGTCATCCAGCGCGCACGCCGCCTCCACAAACCACAAGGCCGCGTCCACCGTGTTGTACTCCGGCGTCTCGCCGCCGTCGGGAAAGACGTTAGGCAACATGCCGCCATCGACGTACCTGGCGAACTCGCGCAAGATGCTTCTCGCAACGTCGTGCCGGCCCGTGACCAGGGCCAGACCCGGCATAGCAATCATCGTGTCGCGGCCCCAATCGCCAAACCAGGGGTAGCCGGCGATCACCGTGTGGGCGGCACCGCGCGCGGCGAGGAACTGGCCGGCGACCGCGGTCAACGGCCCGGCGAACGAATCCTCGTAGGGAGCGTTCGCGGCAACCCGTCTCCGCCGATCGATCTCGGCGGAGCGGTAGGCGGCCGCGTGGGAGACGTCCCGCTCTTCCGTGGACGCGATCAAAGAGATGCGCGCCTTGTCACGCACCTGGAACACCAGGGCGCAAGGGCTGTAGAGATCTTCATTGGCATCGAGGCCGCGCGCCCGCTCTTCACGGTACTCGAAATTCCGGTACCAGCATCCTCGCGGATCCACCGCGGCGGGATCGTGAGCCAGGTGGAGAGGTGGGAGGCCGGGGTACGGCGCAAAGGTGACCCGCCCGTCCCCGATTTCCACGTGCCGGTTGATCGCGTTGTTCTCGTGGGTCGTCGAGTGAAACTCCCGGAACGCGATCAACGGGCGCAACTCCAGGCGTACGTCGTCCGCTGTGGCGGCCCTGATGAGATACTCGACGACGACGCTGTTCTCGCCCTGGATCAGGAAGACGGACTTTTCGACTTCAACGTCCTCGACCACGTAGCGGAATACCGGGAACGGGTCGAGCCGGAAGTTCGTGAGGAATTCGAATCCGCGGGGGTGCAGCACGTCCGGCGCGTAGCGATTCGCCGACAGCTCGATTCTTTTCCCGTTGATCACGAGCGTTTCTTCGAACTTCGAAAGGAGAACGTAACGGCCGACCGGGGGCTTCAGGGCCGCCACCAGGAGACCGTGATAGCGGCGCGTGTGCATGCCGGCAACGGTGCCGGAGGCAAAGCCGCCGAGTCCGTTCGTCTCCAGCCATTCCCGGCGGCTGGAGGCCTCGAGGTCGCGGCAGATATCACTGGTCAGTTCGATCATGGAACTCCTCTCAATGCTGCGTGCTTCAACCTGTGGGGCGGCCTTTCAGGCCGCGGCGCGCTTCAGCGCGCCCCTCGGGCTGAGGGCTGGCGCCACATGGACCAGAATGGCAAATTCCAAGAAAGGGCGCGCTAAAGCGCGCCGCCGCCTGAAGCCGGCCCCACAACGGAAAGCCGGCCCAGAACGGCGCCCTACCGATGCTTCGATCCGGCCGGCATCAGCCGCACGACATGGCCGTCGGGATCCCGGAATTCCCCCGACTCGCTGTCACTCACCATCACCGTTTCCCTCCGGACGATGTCGCACCCGCTGTCGTCCGCCGGGTTCTTCCGCCCTGTCCCCGGATATTCGTATTGCAGGAACTCGACGCCGGGGCCGTGCGGCGCCCGTAGCGCCGTGATCCTTACCCGGGCCCCGGCCACGCCGCTCAGACGCTCCTGTTCGATCCCATAGTTGAAGCTGTCGCCCGCTTTCTTCATTCCCAGTCTTTCCTGATAGAAGGCAAGGCTGCGCGGCGTGTTCGAGACCGCGATGGCGGTGTGGTCGATGCCCAGGAACAGGCGGCTCTTGTCGTGCCACTTGGGATCGCCCTTGCCCGGCGGAAACCATAAGATCTCCAAAGGATGGCCATCAGGATCGGCGAAGTAGTACGCCCGGATGCCCCCGGCCGCCGGATTCGACAGCGGTATGGTCTGCGGCGACTGGGACAGGTTTCGCACACCGGCCTTCGTCAGCTTCGCGTAAGCCGCGTCAAAGTCGCTGACGATGAGGGCGATGTGCTGGAACCACAAATCGTTCGACCGCGAGTCCGGCGGATAAGGTCGTCCTGGCGTTCCACAGGATGTCAGTTCGATAGCCTCGTCTCCGAGTTTGAGGCGTATCCGATAAGGACTCGCAGACACCTTCTGGAAGCCGAGCGTCCCTTGATAGAATGCCGCGGCCCGTTGAATGTCGGAGACGGTTATCCGGATTGCGTCGACCCCTACGACGGCCGCCTCGAGTGTTGCGGCAAGCATCAACAGCACGAGAGGCCGCATCATTTCAGACGCTCCAGCAGATGGTCGCCGACCCGCATCGCGTTGGCGATGATGGTCATGGCCGGATTCACGGCGCTCGCCGAGACAAAGAAGCTGCCGTCCACGACGTACAGGTTATCGACATCGTGAGCCCTACAGTTGGTGTCGAGGGCCGAGGCCTTGGGGTCGCGTCCGAACCGCACCGTGCCGCACTGGTGGGCGGTGCCGGCGATCGGGATCTTCTTGCCCAGGTACACGTGCGAGGGCAGCAGATGGCTCTCGCACCCGATGTCACCGAGCATCATCTTCAGTTTGGCAATGAGGCGGCTGTGTCCTTCGACGTTGTTTTCGGTGTAACAAAGCTGAATGCCGTGACGGCCATTTCCGTTTCGGGGCGTCACTTGAACGCGATTGTCCGGATGCGGCAGGTCTTCCGACGTCAGCCAGAAATCGAGCGAGTGCTGGGCGATGGCTTCCAGCGAGAAGCCCGGAGCGAACGGCGGCGCCCCGGCCCGCAGGAAGTTGATGTCCGACTTGCCGACCATCGAGATGTGGCCCATGGGATACTCCCATTCCCTGGAGGCGAAGTAGAAGTCATTGAGGCCGATGGTTTTCTGAAAGACCGTCGGATTGGGCGTCTTCGACAAAGCCAGGACGACGGAGTTGTTGTGGCACATGTAGTGCCTCCCGACCACGCCCGACGAGTTCGCCAGCCCTCCGTCGGCCGAGCGCAACAGGAGAGCGGCGGAGTTGATGGCTCCGGCCGCCACCACGACGATGTCCGCGGAGTAGACTTCGGACGCGCCGCCGCGCTCCACGTGGACGCGCTTCACCTCGCGGCCCGAGGCCTCCAACCGGTCCACATAGGCGTCGGTCAACAGCGTGACATTGTCGCGTTCGAGCGCCGGCCGGACACACGTCACGTGGGCGTCGGCCTTGGCGTCGACCATGCAGGGAAACCCGTCGCACGTCGAGCAACGCAGACAGGCGCTCTTTTCCCGATTCGCTTCGTTCAGGCGGACGCCCACAGGGAGGTGGAACGGCCGGTATCCCAGGCGCATGAAGTCGTCGTGCAGTTGCTGGATGCGCGGTTCGTGGCGGATGGGAGGATAGGGATACGGCCCGTCGGCAGGAGGTTCAGTGGGATCCTCGCCGCGCTCGCCATGAACGCTATACAGGCGCTCCGCTTCCGCGTAGTACGGGGCCAGGTCATGATAGTCAATCGGCCAGGCCGGGGAGACGCCGCCGTGGTGGCGGACCTCGCCGAAATCCTCGCGGCGCATACGGATCAAGGCAGCGCCATAGAACTTGGTGTTCCCGCCGACATAGTAGTGGATGCCCGGGTGGAAGACGTGCCCTTCCCGGTCGGTCCAGTTTTCGTGAGCCTTGTACTTGTTTTCGACCAGGACCGAATGGCTGTCCCAATTGCTTTTCTCCCGCGGCAGGTAGCCGCCGCGCTCGAGCAGGAGGATTCGCTTGCCCGAGGGAGCGAGCCGATGCGCCAGCGTTCCTCCACCCGCTCCTGTGCCTATGATGATCACGTCGTAATGGTTCGTCATCTTTTTCTCCGATAAAAGGGGCTGTCAGGCCGCGCGATTCCAGGCGCAGCGGAAGATGCAGCGGCGGTCGTTATGGTGGTGGAACTTGGCGCAGAGCACGCGTTCGAAGCCGCGCCGCCGTACGTAGACTTCCGCCGCGAGCAACATCCCGGCGACCGGGGCGGCAAAGTAGATCCAGATCGCCGTCCAGACATGGGCGGGAGCGGCCGAGGCGACGGTCCTGGCGGGATTCATACTCATGCCCGAGACCGGCGCCTCGAAGAAAATGAACAGCGCCACCAGCGCCCCGGCGAACAGGCCCGTGAACCGCGCGGCCTGTTTGCTGTTGGAGGCGGTCAGCACCGTCGACATCAGGAGGAACGAAATGAACGCCTCCGCAAGCAGCGCCGAGGGAACGCCGGCCGCGCCCGGAAGGGTCACGGCGTAGAAAACGTCGGGGTGGGCCACGAGTGGGCCCGCCATGCGCGCGGCCAGCAGCGTCCCAGCGATTCCGCCAACAAATTGCGCGGCGATGTAGAGCGCCGCGTCCGGCGGGGCGATCTTGCCCAGGCGCAGAAACGTCAGCGTCACCGCGGGGTTCATGTGCGCGCCCGACTGCTTGCCCCACGGCGAATAGATAATGCCGACGGCCGTCAGGCCCATCGCCACGCCCATCAGAGCGCGCCGCGCGTCAGGGTGGGGAATCCATTGGACAGCCGGCGAGACCGGGTGAAACAAAGCGACGGTGAACAGGACCGCCGACAGCATAAACGTGCCGAGGGCCCCGGCTTCGATCAGGTACTCCGGCCAATGGTCTCGCAACGCTCTCCGCATTTCGCAGAGGATAGTTGCGGCGGGCGGGGCTTTTCTTCACCGGAGGGCGGCAGGGCGGGACCAAAGTCCCTGTCCACGCTGAAGCGGGCGCCACGAGTAAAGAAACTAGCGGGCGCGGGCCATGTCCACCACGATGTCCCAATGGAAGCGGATGAACTTGTGCAAAGCGACCTCCAGGACGCGCTCCTGGTCGCTGTGCGCTCCGAAGCCCTTCGGGCCGTCCTCCTCGTCGACCATCGGACCGATGCCGTATGACTGAACGCCCCGGGCCCGCAGATATGCCATGTCGGTGGCCCCGGTCTGCATGGTGGGGAGTGTGAGGATGCCGTTGTAGTGGCGTTTGACGTTCGCTTCGAGCACGCGGAACGGTTCCGTATCAAGCCGGGAAGGGGGAGCCCCGGGCCTTGTGTCGCGCTCGGTTCGCTCGAGGGTGATGGCGGGATCGGCCACCACTTTCCGGATCTGATCCATGAAGGAGCTGATATTCTCGTCCGGCAGGGCGCGCACGTCGAGGGTCGCTTCCGCCTCCGACGGGATCACATTGACGCGATAGCCGGCACGAATGATGTTGGGGGAGATGGAAGTGCGCAGCATCGAATTGTGACCCGGTTCATTTTCCGCGAAGTACTCCTGGATCTCGGCCGTGCGGCGCGGATTGACGATGTTGTTGTACCGTGAGGCCTTCTCAGGTGCGCTGATGGTGGCGAGGCGTTCGAAGTAGGCTCTGGTCGTGTCGTTCAGCCGCATGGGAGGCTGCCAGGCGGCGACCTTGGCGACCGCTTGGGCGAGGTGGGCGATGGCGTTGGTGCGCAGGGGCCGCGAACCATGGCCGGCCGGTCCGCGCGCCACCAACCGCAGGGCGTACGGAATCTTCTCGGCCGTAGAGAATGACGCATACCGGGGTTGGCCGCCACCTCGGACCACGCCGCCGCCCTCGGCGAAGCAGAACTCGGCGTCGATCTCGTTCCAGTGATTCTTCACCATGTACTCGATGCCGAAGCGGACACTTCCTTCCTCACCCGATTCGGCCAGGAAAATGACATCGCGGTCGAGGGCGACCTGGTGGCGCTTGAGCAGGAGCATCACCATCAGGCAGGCGACCAGATTGTCTTTATCGTCGATGGCGCCTCGCCCGTAAACCCATCCGCCGTTGCGCGTGGCCGAGAACGGCGGGAACGTCCACTTGCGCGGGTCGACGTTGACCACGTCGGTGTGACCCATGATCAACAGGGGGCGTTTCCTGCCGTTTCCCTTCAGCCGGGCCACCAAGTTGGGCCGGTGGGGTTCGAGCGCGAAGATCTGGAAAGGGACCCCTTCGGCCGCAAGCACGCCCTTGAGATAGTCGACGGCAGGGGCTTCGTTGCCTGGCGGGTCGCTGGTGTCGATTCGCAGCAGCGCCTGGAAGTGGCGCATCGTCTCGTCTTCGACCTTGCTCCAGTCCGGAGTTTGGCCTGAGAGCGCGAGGGCGAACAGAGATGACAAAACCATGCGGCGAATCATCTATGCGAGTGTAGCGTAGGCAGACGGGCGGGGCCGTATACTGGGACGTGATTCGCTCGGTTGGGATATGCGCTTTCGCGGCGGCACTCGTCGCCGCGCCTCGTCCAGCGGCCTTTCGGGAGCACGTCATCGCGCAGGATCTGAAGGGCGGCTACCAGGTCGTAGTCGCCGATATGAACAAAGACGGCAAGCCGGACCTGGTTGCCCTGGCCAGCGGTCTCGATCACCTGGTCTGGTTCGAGAACCCTGGTTGGAAGCGCCACGTCATCGGTTCGGGGCTTCACCGCATGATCAACCTGGCGGCGCGGGACTGGGACGCGGACGGCGTGCCGGAGATCGTCCTGGCGCACGAGTTCGCCAACCAGGCGAAGAATAGCATCGGCGTGGTGTCGGTGCTGGAACGCCAGGCCGATCCGGACGCGGAGTGGAAGACGACGGAGATCGACCGTCTGACCACCTCCCACCGGCTGCGCTGGGCCGATATCCGGGCCAACGGAAAGCCAGTGCTGATCAATGCCCCGCTCACCGGCGCGCAGGCCGAAGCCCCCGAATACCGCGGTCCCGCGCCCCTGGTGTACTACGACCCGGACGACTGGATCCGGCATCACATCAGCGGAGGAGAATCCAAGCTTGCTCCGGATGAAGGAGTAGTGCACGGCATCTACGTCATCGACTGGGACGGCGACCGCCGCGAAGACGTGATCACGGCCAGCTTTTCGGGAATCCACCTGTACCGCTTCGACGGCAAGGGTTGGACTCGCAGCCAATTGGCGAAGGGCGATCCCGCGCCCTCGCCCAAGAGCGGATCGAGCGACGTGACCGTCGGGCGATTTGCGGGCGGCCGCTTTCTGGCAGCGATCGAGCCATGGCATGGCAACCAGGTGTCGGTGTACCTGCCGGCCAACGGCGGCTTTATCCGCACGGTGATCGACTCCACCCTGGTGGACGGCCACACCATTCTGGCGGGCGATTTCAACCAGGACGGCGTAGATGACATCGTGGCCGGATATCGGGGACAGGGCCGGAGCGTCCACGTGTATTACGCGCAGGACAAATCGGGGAAGAAATGGAAGCGCGAGACGGTGGACAACGGTGGCATGGCCGCCGCGGCCTGCGCGGCCTCGGATTTGAATCAGGACGGGCGGGCGGACCTGGTGTGCATCGGGTCGGCGACCGCCAATTTGAAATGGTATGAAAACGGCGGAGTGCAATAAGAGTATCCGGATCGTCCTGGCGGCCGCGGCCGCGGTTTTGGGCGGTTCGCTCGGCGCGCAGACCTATGACCTCGTGGTCTACGGCGGAACGGCGGGCGGCGTGATGACCGCCGTCGCCGGAGCGCGCCAGGGTCTCAGCACGGTGCTGCTGGAACCTCGCAGCCATGTGGGCGGCATGGCGACGGGCGGGCTTTCGCGGACCGATGTGGGGAAGCGGGAGGTCATCGGCGGCCTGGCGCTGGAGTTCTATGCCCGGATCGCCAATCACTACGACACGCGGCGCTTCAACCTGCCCGTGGCCTGGTTTTACGAGCCCAAGGCCGGTGAAGCCGTGATGCGGGAGATGCTCGGTCAGGCAGGCGTGACCACGCTGTTCGGCCATCGCCTGCGGGAGGGCAGCGGGGTCGTCAAGCAGGGATTGTCGATCACCGAAATCCGAACGGACAACGGCCGAGTCTTCCGGGGGAAGGTGTTTGCCGATTGCAGCTACGAAGGCGACCTGATGGCGCAGGCCAAGGTCAGCTACACATGGGGCCGGGAAGCGATGTCGCAATACGGCGAGTCGCTGGCAGGCGTTCGCGACCGGACGCCGCTGCACCAATTCCTGGTCGACATCCCGGCGCGCGCAAGCGACGGCAAGCTTCTGCCGGAGATCTCGCCTGACCCGCCGGGAACCCCAGGGCAGGCGGACCGGAAGGTGCAGGCGTACAACTTCCGCGTGATTGCGACCGATGATCCGGCGAATCGGCTGAAATGGCCGAAGCCCGCCGGCTACGATGTGAGGCGTTACGAACTGCTGGCCCGGTTGCTGGACGCGCAGGTGAAGCAGAAGGGCCGCTCTCCCGTCTTCAACGAAGTGACGTTGATCGCCCGGATTCCTAACCGGAAGGCCGACTTCAACAACAACGGGGCGTTCTCCACCGACTACATCGGCAGGAACTACGACTACCCGGAAGGCACGTACGCGCGCCGTGCGGAAATCTGGGACGATCACGTGAAATATGTGCAGGGCTTCTACTACTTCCTTGCGAACGATCCCCGCGTGCCAGGCGAGTTGCAGAAGGAAGTGAACGAGTGGGGATTGCCCAAGGACGAGTACCTGGATTCGCAACACTGGCCGCACCAGTTGTACGTGCGGGAGGCGCGGAGGATGGTGGGCGAGTTCGTGGTGACGCAGAAGGACCTGCAGACGGACCCGCGGAAGCCCGATGTCATCGGCATGGGGTCCTACAACTCGGACTCGCACAATATCCAACGCATCGTGAACGCGCGCGGGTTCGTGGAGAACGAAGGTGACATGCAGGTGGCCGTGACGCCCTACCAGATGCCCTACCGGGTGCTGTTGCCGACGAGCACGGAGGCCGGCAATCTGCTGGTACCGGTGTGCTTTTCGGCGTCCCACGTGGCGTACTCATCGCTGCGCATGGAGCCGCAATACATGATTCTCGGTCATGCCGCCGGCGTGGCAGCCTCGCTCGCAATCAAGCGGCAGACCAGCGTTCAAGCCGTGCCCGTCGCCGAATTGCAGCAGATCCTGAAAGCGCAGGGCGCGGTGTTCGAGTATGTCCTGACGGATCAGGGGAAGGCGTTCGACTATCTGCGAAAGTTACTGCGGCCGCCGGGCGTGTCGCGCTTCAACTGGGAGTGAGCGAGCGGTAGAGACGGGCCTGCCGTTGGGCAATGCGGTCCCATCCGTAAAGGCGTTCGGCGGTGGCGCGGGCGTCGCCTTCGATCTGCTTGCGCCGGGGCGCGTCGCGCAGCAATTCCAGAATCGCGGCAGCAAACGCCGCCGCGCTCGAGGCGACCAGCACGTCGACGCCCGGAGTCACCTCCAGGCCGCGCACGCCCGAGGGAGTGGCCACAATCGCCTTGCCGGCAGCCATCGCTTCCAGGACTTTGATTTTGGTCCCGGCCGACGCCTGCAGGGGAGCGATCACGAGGGTGGCCCGTTCGTAGGCCTGGCGAAGGTCATCGACAAACTCGTCGACCTCGATGCCGGGCCGGGAGAGAACCCCGCGCAGCGGCCGCAGGTGGCTTCGGTAGTTTCTGCCGGCGATCAGGTGGAGGACCGGCGATGCGTTCGCGAGCAGGGGCCATACCTCGTTCAGAAAGAAGTCGATCGCCAGGACGTTGGGCAGGTGCTGGAACGGTCCGGCAAACAGGAGGCGGGACGGGTCGGGCTCGCGGCCCGAAGGCCGGAAACGGTGAAGGTCGACGCCGTTGGGAAGGCTCACCGCTTCGGCGCCCGCGATCAAGCGGCGATCGGCTTCCGACATCGTGATGACAGCGTCCACCTGACGCCACGCACGCGTCTCGAAGTGCCGCCACAAGCGAGCTTGCCGCCGGGTTTCCCAGTCGTCGTGATGTCGCGCCAGGTGCTCGTGGAAGGCGTAGGTGATGTCGTGCTCCACGAGAATAGTCTTGGCCGGCGCTGCTTCCCTTGCGTATTGCGCCATCTGCGTGAATTCGAGTTGGACAATCGCGGGACCCCACTTGCGGACCGTCTGGCGCAGGGCCGCGCGATAGGCCGGCGAGTCGAACTCCTCGACGGCGTCCGGCCGTCCAGTGGAGCGCCGCAAATGACTGCCCACGCGGCGAACCAGCACGATTTCGCTCGTGAGGTCGAGCACTTCCGGCGGGGGAGGTGTGAGTTCCTCGACAAAGGCAACCAGGATCTGATCGTAGTGCTCCGCGGCGCGGCGCATCAGGTTGTAGATGCGGACGGCGCCCCCGTGGGAAAGCGGAAAAGGCAGGTAGGGGCTGGCAACCAGGACGGCCGGACGGCCGCGGCGAAGGGTGCCGGGGAACACGGCCACGCAGCCGCTGCACAATGCGAGGAAGCGCTCCTCTGGCTCGTCGCCCGCGGGCGACAGTTCGATCCACGCCAGAGCCCGGCACGCTACGGCCACGACCGCGGGGCCGGCAGCGGCCAGGGCTTGTCTCCACATGCGCAAGAAAATCCGGGGCGATGCGACGAGGCGGACGAGCAACCGGAGATCGCCTGCCTCAGGCATTTCCTCTTGCTGCTGGTGAACGAAGCCCGCCTGGACCGTCGGCCACCCTCGACGCCACGCGCGGTATCCGAGTTCGATTCCGGCGAACCTTCCGGAGGTGTGGCCTTGCGGGAAACCGCCAAGGCTTTCGACCTTTGCGGTGGAGTACAGCGTGCAACCCAGACGTCCGGCAAGAACATAGGCTCCGTCTTCGCCGCCGAGCAACGGGCGGGCAGACTGGAAGGAATCCGGGGTGATCGTGGCCGCGAACCCATCGGGCGTCTGGGAAGCGGATCGATACAGTGTCCGGAGCGTCCCTTCGCGAAGGAGATTTTCCTCGGGCAGAACGCAGAGATGAGCGTAGCGCGCCGCACCGAGCGCCGGGTTCAGATCGTGGGGTCCGGAGATCGTGAGGATCTCGGTGGGGAGCGTGTCGAATTCTCGCGCCAAGACGGACGCCAGGTCCCGCGGGCCGGAGACGAGCACGACCACGGAGATGCCGCGAGGACGGGCGACCGGCTGAGCGGGGTGCGTCGCGGCGGGCATCACGGCCTTTGCCAGAGCGGCCGCCAAGCCCGCCGCCTCGGCCCAGAAGGACGCCTGAGCGAGTCTAGGCAGCCATCCGCGCTCCCGGACTGCCCAGCGAACGAAGTTGCGCAGACGCCACCACACGTGCCGGGTCATCGCCGGAATCGACCGGGGGCGCAGCATCCAATGGTCCAGGTTCTCGTTGAACGCCAGGAACCCGAGGGGGTTCAGCAGGAACCCGATCAGCCGCATGCGCCAGTAGGGCGTCCGAGGCTCGAAGAGCACCGCCGAATATCGGACCCGGCGGCCGCGGAGCGCGGCACGGCAGCACGCGTAGTTCTCCTGGAACGTGCGCGCAGGATGGTAGGGGATCCAGAGGACTTCGTCCGGCGGGAGCTCGGAGAACACGTACAGGGGACGGCTGGGGTCGATTGCTCTGACGCGCCCGATGAGGGCCGGCAGCAGTGCTTCCGATCCGGAGGCGACGAGGATGTTGACCGTGGAGACGGCACGCCGCGTATCTGTGTCGCGACGGTCAGGGAGCGGTGTCAGCCCGGACATTCGCCTCAGACTCCGGGGCGAGAGCCACCGCTCCCTGACGGTCGCTGCTCGGAAGAGGATCGCGGCTCGGAAGTGGCTTCCGGCTCCGATAGCTTCTCGTACAGCGCCCGCTGCTCCTCGGCGATCGTATCCCAGTCGTATTGCCGTGCGACGGTCTCCCGGGCCTGACGCTCCAAGGCCCTGCGCTCGTCGGGGTGTTTGAGCAACCTGAGAATGGCGCCGGCCATTTCGGCGGCGGAGGTCGCGACGAGGACGTCGCGACCGTCGACGAGATCCAGGCCGTTGATTCCCGCTGGAGTGCTGACGATCGCCTTACCCATCGCCATCGCTTCCATGATCTTGATGTTCGTGCCGGCCGACGCCAGCGGCGGCGCGACCACGATGGTGGCTCGTTCATAGGCGGGCCGGACGTCGGCGACAAAATCTTCGACCTCGAGGCCCGTTTGATCGAGATGGACACCGACGCGATCGCGATAGCGGTCGAGAAAATAGCGGTGGCGCGATCCGGCGATGATGTGAAACACCGGCGTTTTGGCCGTCAACAGGGGCCATACCTCGCGGAGGAAGAAGTCCACGGCGGTCACGTTCGGCAGGTGCGCGAAGGAGCCGATGAAGAGGATGCGGGACGGGTCCGGTTCGCGCTGCGCCGGGCGAAAGCGATCGAGGTCCACGCCGTTGGCCAGGCTTGCGCACTCCGCGCCGGCTACCACGGCCCGGTCCTTCTCGGACATGGTCACGACGCAGTCGACCTGGCGCCATGCTTCCTGTTCGAAACGGAGCCAGCGGGTATACTGGCGGCGCAGTTCCCAGTCTTCACCGAGGCGGAGCAACTGCTCCAGCAGGTCGAACGTGATGTCGTGCTCGACGAGAATCGTTCGGGCCGGAGCGCAGTCCCGGGCGTATTGCGCCATCTGCGTGAATTCGAGTTGGGCCACAGCAGGCCGCCACTTGCGAACCGTTTGCCGCAAGGCAGCGCGAAACGCGGGCAGGTCGAATTCCTCGACCACGTCCGGACGATCGGTAGTGGGGCGCAGGTGGCTCCCGACGCGGCGGACGAGTACGATCTCGTTGCAGATGGCCAGCAACTCGGCCGGAGGCGTGGCCAGTGGATCGGCGAACGCCACCAGCACCTGGCCGTACCCGTTGGCAGCGCGGCGCATGAGGTTGAACATCCGCACGGCGCCGCCGTGGGAAAGGGGAAAGGGCAGGTACGGGCTGGCCACCAGGATGGTCTTGCGGCCACGGGGGAGTTGGCCGGGGAAGACGGCAACGTCGCCGCTGCCGAGCGCCAGGATCAGGTCTTCGGAAAGCAGTCCTTCAGAGCCGCGACCGTCAGGGAGCGGTGGCGAGAGTCGG
>CAZGUX010000075.1:0-10673 GCA_964529305.1 uncultured Solibacteraceae bacterium
GCCCGAAGCGGCCTCACGGCTGACAGGTCCCCTCTCGCTGGCGCGCGCCGCCGTGCTGTTGCAGGTGATGTTCCTGCTGGAGCCGGAGATCCCCGCGGCAGCCGGCTGCTTCGCGCAGAAGTTCACCGACATCCAGCGGCGCCGCCACGTGGTCTGGGGGCCCGATCCGTTCGCCGCCATGGCGATTCCGCGTGAAGCCAAGATCCAGCAAACCCGGCAGGTGTTGCTGAACCTGGCCATCCGGTTGCGCGACCGCTACACGATGCACGCGGCCCAGCCAGACATCGTGCTAGCCGACATCGCCGACGCGGTGGGACCCCTGCGAACCTGTGCCGCAGCCATTCTCGATCTCGAAGGAGGAGAGCCGCGCTCGCCGAAGGAGTCCTTCGCCCGCCTGCTCGGCTCCATCCCCGCGCCCGGCCGCGACGCTCTCCCCTCGTATCTATCGGCGCTTCGAGAGGGCGCCGCGCCGCCGGAGCCCCCTGTAGCAGCGGTGTTGGAAGGCATCCTCGGCGTGGCCACCGCCATGCGCCAGAGGTTGGAGGCTTTGCGATGAATCCGTTTGACCTGCGAGGCCCCGAGTTCCTGCTGTTCTACATGTTCCTGGCCGCCGTCGTGTACTTTTTTATGGTCGTGGCGCGGACCGGCCGGGAATCCGGGGACGCGGCGCCCCTGCAGCTTCACGATCCCTACCTGATTGCTTATTTGCGGGGAGCGAAGCAGGCGGCCACGCAGACCGCTCTCGTGGCGATGGTGGATCGAGGTCTCGTGTCGATCAAGGAGGACCGCCTCCGGCCCAAACAGGGCCTCTCCGTCACCGATCCGCTGGAGCGCGAGTTGCTCGCGGCCCTGGCCTCGCACCCGCCCGTGACCGAGATTCAGAAACTCGACTGCCCGCGGACTTTCGCCGCCTACCACCAGCGACTGCAGCAACTCGGCCTGTTGCCGGATACCCAACTCGCCTCGATACGGGCTCGGGATTTCGCAATCGCCAGTGGGGCACTCATCGCTTTCGCGGGTGTCAAGATCTCGGTCGCTCTCGCCCGCGGCCGCACAAATATTGCGTTTCTGGTAATCCTGGCCCTGGTGTTTACGGGAGTCGCCTGGGCCGTGGCGAATCCCCGCCTCACGCGCCGCGGAAAGGAGTTGCTGGCCCAACTCCAAACGCTGTTTGAAGGACTTCGGGCGCGAGCCTCGTCCTTGACGCCGCGCGCCCACAACCAGGAACTCGCTCTGCTGGCCGCGGTCTTCGGCGTGCTGGCTGTGCCGGTCTACGCATTTCCGGACCGCAACGTCCTGTTTCCCCGCGCAACTGCCACCACCGGAGATGCCTCCGGCAGCGGATCGTCCTGCGGGTCCTCCTGTGGATCGTCCTGCGGCGGCGGAGGCGGTTGCGGCGGCGGTTGCGGCGGATGCGGCAGCTAGGAGAAACTCAATGCACGACCGCTTTGGACTCGGCTGGCGTCCCGCGTTATCCGGCGCCATCTTCTCCAACCTCGACCACATCGATGTCCTCGAGGTGATCGCCGATGACTACTTCGGGGCGCCCCGCCGCAAAGTGCAAACGCTGAAGGCGCTGGCCGCCGAGCGACCCGTGATGCTCCATGCCGTTGGACTGGGAGTGGCCAGCACGATCCCGGTGGAGGACAAACGCCTCGATGCGTTAGCGCGCCTTTTTCACCAGGTCGAACCCGCGGGCTGGTCTGAGCACCTGGCCTTCGTCCGTGCCGGTGGCGTCGAGATCGGGCACCTGGCCGCGCCTCCGCGCAACGCAAATACGATCGAAGGCACGCTGGCCAACCTGGATCGGGCCGCGCGCCGCATTGGCGCGCCGCCCGCGATGGAGAATGTCGCCTCCCTGATCGACCCTCCGGGAAGCACGCTCTCCGAGGCTCAGTGGTTGTCGCGAATTCTCCGCGAGTCCCCGGCGGCGCTCCTGCTCGATCTCCACAACGTCTACACCAACTCCCTCAACTTCGGCTACGACGCCGCCGAGTTCCTGCAATCGATCCCGCTGGACCGTGTCGAAACCATCCATCTGGCCGGAGGCAAATGGATCGGCGGCCGCATGCTGGACGACCACCTGCACGACGTCCCGGATCCGGTCTACGATTTGCTGCGCCGGGTAGCGCAGCGGGTGAGCCGGCCGTTGACCGTTATCCTGGAGCGCGATGGCGCCTATCCGGAGATCGGCCACCTGCTCGGCCAGCTTGACCTGGCGCGCGCGGCGGTGGCCGATGGAAGAGCGGCGGCCGCATGACGACTCCCGCTTTTGAAGTATTCCTCGCGCGCCTGTACACCGACGCGGCCGCCCTCGAACGCTTCTTGCGCGATCCTCACGGGGAAGCGCGCAACGCTGGCCTCACCGGCGCGGAACAGGAGGCGCTCGCTGCCGTGGACCGCGATTCGCTCGCCGCCGCGGCCCACAGCTTCGAGCGCAAGAGGACCAAGTCCCAGCCAAGGAACGTCCCTCGCGGCCTCATCGGCCGTCTGAAACGGTGGGGCGGCCCTTTGGGCCGCGGCGAGCTTTAGCTCGCCCTTCGGGAGTTTGGAGGGGTGGCGCCCGCTTCCAGCCAACAGTTGGAAAAGGCGCGCTAACGCGCGCCGCGGCATGAAGGGCCGCCCCACACTCGTCACACGATGATGTCTTCGAACAGGACCGTGGACAGGTAGCGCTCGCCGCCGTCCGGCAGGACCACCACGATCGTCTTGCCCTTGAATCGCTCTTCTTGCGCAAGCCGGACCGCCACCGCCGCGGCCGCCCCGCAGGAAATCCCCGAGAGGATGCCTTCTTCCTTCGCCAACCGGCGCGCCATCTCCACCGACTCCTCGTTCGACACAAGCTGTACTTCATCCACTACCGACAAGTCCAGCGTGTCCGGGATGAAGCCCGCTCCGATGCCCTGAATCTTGTGCGGACCGGGCTTCATCGGGTCACCCTTCAGCTTTTGCGTGATCACCGGGCTGTGCACCGGTTCGACCCCAACGGAGAGAATTGCCTTGCCCTTCTCTTTCTTGATGTACTGCGACACCCCGCTGATGGTGCCCCCGGTGCCGATGCCGGACACCAGAACGTCAATCGCCCCCTGCGTGTCTTCCCACAGTTCCGGACCGGTGGTCTCAAAGTGGATCCGCGGGTTGGCCGGGTTCTTGAACTGCTGCAGCAGCACGAAGCGGTTCGGATCGGCCGCGCGCAGTTCCTCGGCCTTGCCGATGGCGCCGGCCATTCCCTTCGAACCTTCCGTCAGCACCAGGTTCGCCCCAAAGGCTTTCAGCACCTTGCGGCGCTCCATCGACATGGTCTCCGGCATGGTCAACGTGATGGGATAGCCTCGGGCGGCCGCGACAAACGCCAACGCGATGCCGGTGTTGCCGCTGGTCGGCTCGATGATCTCCTTTCCCGGGCCCAGGAGGCCGCGCTTCTCCGCGTCCCAGATCATCGATGCGCCAATCCGGCACTTCACCGAGTAGGCGGGATTGCGCCCTTCGATCTTCGCCAACAGCGTTACGGGCGCGCCTCCGGTGACCCGGTTCAACCGCACCAACGGCGTGCGCCCAATGCTCAAGGAATTATCCGCGAACCACACTCTTTTTAGATCTCCCAATTCGGAACGAACTGGCTGTGCTTTTCCGTCCAGGCCCGGCACAGGTCAGCAAACGTCCTCTTGTCTACTACCTCGGAAACGGCTTGGTCCACTTCGCGCCAAAGCCCATGGAAGGGCGAATCGCTTTTGCGCCGGCCGCCGCCCTTCCCGTTCCCCGTTCCTTCAAAGAACCGCAACACTTCGCCTACCGTAATCGCCGCCGCGGCGCGCGCCAGCAGGTAGCCCCCTTCGGCGCCCCGCCGTGACTCCACGAAGCCGGCCTGCTTCAGATTCGACAGGATCAACTCCAGAAACTTCTGCGGGATCTTCTGCCGCCCGGCGATTTCCGCGATCCGAACCGGGATGCCCGGTTTTTGCAGCGATAAGTCGAAGATCGCCAGCAGGGCGTACTCACCCTTTACCGAGATCTGCATTCGACAAGCAACCTAGCACACTCTACAACCCCGATCAAGATGATCGGAATTGGGAGGAAACTCCCAATTCACATTGTTTCATCTAATTGCGATGCTTGCCGCCGACCTTCTTCTTGATCTCTGCCGCGTTCTTCGCGTCCGGGGCCAACTCCAGGAACTTGGCGTAGGCCTCCACCGCGCCCTTCTTGTTCTTCTGGCGCTCGCGCGCTTCGCCCAAACGCAGGTAGGCCTCGGCGAAGTTCGGGTCCCATCGAGTGGCCTCCTCAAAACGCTGTGCCGCGGCTTTGAAGCTGCCCTTCTTGAAGTAGTAGTTCCCAACCTTGAGTTCCTTGGCGGCCTGCAACGGGTTGAACGAGTATTCGGTGGTCTTGATGGACTCGTCTTCTTCCGGAGGGTTGACTTCCTGCTCCGCCGGTTGGCCCTTCTGCCGCGGCTCGGCCTGCTGGGCGTGCACGATGCCGGCCACCAGCAGGGTCGTGAGCGCCAGGAGCCGCCGTGACATAATCTTGATTGTAACGCCCTCGCCGATGTCAGGCTTCGAACCCCTCAGGGACAAAGTCGCGCAACTCCCGCTCTCGCCCGGAGTGTACCTGTACAAGGACGGCTCGGGCCGCGTCATCTACGTGGGGAAGGCCAAAAACCTGCGCGCCAGGGTGAGAAGCTACTTCTCCGACGAACGTCTGGCCGACTCCAAAACCGGTACCCTGATCGCGGAGGCGCGGGACCTGGACTACATTCTGGTTGACAACGACAAGGAAGCGCTGGCCCTCGAGAACAACCTGATCAAACAGTGGAAGCCGCGATTCAACATTCTGCTGCGCGACGACAAGACCTACCCCTACATCAAGCTCACGGGTGAGAAGTACCCGCGCGTGTATGTCACGCGGCGATTGAAGAAGGACGGCTCGACCTACTACGGGCCGTATTTTCCGGGCAACCTCGCGCACCGCCTGGTCGGATTCATCCACCGCAGCTTCAAGGTGCCGTCGTGTAAAGTCGACCTGACGCGCTTCCATCCGAAGCCCTGCCTGGAGTACCACATTCACCGCTGCCACGGTCCGTGCGTGGAAGGCCTGACCACGGACGAAGTCTACGCCCGGGCGGTGAAAGACGTGCGCGCGTTTCTGGAGGGCCGGCACTCGGAGTTGGCGGGAGGCCTCCGCGCGCGCATGGAAGCCGCCTCCGAGGAGATGCGATTCGAGGAGGCGGCCAGCCTGCGCGACCTGCTGGCTACGGTGGAGGAACTCGACCAGCGTCAGAAGATGGCGGCGGCCTCCGGCACCGACATCGACATTGTCGCCGTGCATGCCGAGCCGCCCCTGGTGGCCGCCAACCTGTTTCACTTGCGAAACGGCCGCATCGTCGACCGCCGGGAGTTCTTCTGGGAAGACGTCATCGAATACGACGAGCCCTCGTTCCTCTCGGCCCTGTTGAAGCAGAACTACCTGGAAGCGCTCTACGTGCCGGCCGTAATCCACGCACCGTGCGATTTCGAGGAGCGCGAGGCGTTGGAAGAACTGCTGAGCGAGCGCCGGCAGCGCCGCGTGGAGATTCTGACGCCGCAGCGAGGGCAGAAGAAGGCTCTGCTCGACCTGGTGCACACCAACGCCAGGCACAGCTTCGACGCGCGGTTCCGCGTGATGAAGCCAACGTCGAAGGCCATTCAGGAGGCGCTGCAGGATTCGCTCGGCCTGCCCGAGGCGCCCAAGCGCATCGAGTGCTTCGACATTTCTCACATTCAGGGCACCGACAAAGTGGCCAGCATGGTGGTGTGGGAAGACGGGCGGATGAAGAAGTCCGGCTACCGCAAGTTCATCATCCGGTCGGTGGAAGGCAACGACGATTTCGCCTCCATGCGGGAGGTGGTGACGCGCCGCTACTCGCGCCTGCAGGAAGAAGGGACCCCATTCCCGGGGCTGGTCCTGATCGACGGCGGCATCGGGCAACTGCACGCGGCGGCGGATGCGCTGGAAGCGATTGGCGTGATCAACCAGCCGGTGGCGTCCATTGCCAAGCGGGAGGAGTGGATCTACGTCCTGGGGCAGGAGTCCGAGCCGGTCATTCTCGATCGCTTCTCGCCCATCCTGCACCTGGTGCAGATGATTCGCGACGAGGCGCACCGGTTCGCGTTGACATTTCATCGCACGCGGCGGAATGCGGCCCGGCTGGAGTCGGAGCTGGACCGGATTTCGGGCGTGGGGGAAAAGACAGTGCGGCGGTTGCTGCGAAAATTCGGCAGTTCGGAGCTGGTAAAGGCGGCCACGGAGGACCAACTCGCGGCCGAAGTCGGCCGGGCGGCGGCGAAAAAGGTGCGGCAGCACTACGCGAACCCGGGACAGTGATGGTTTCCCCCGGCGATCCTGTTGGCTGTATCCGGCTTTGAAAGTTGCGCGGGGGTCAAGGGTATTAGGCTCTGCAACCGTCTACGCCTGTGGTGACCCGCTCGACCGGCTGACCTCCGTCACGCGCCGGGATGGCGGTTCCCCTACACACCAGAATGGGGGCAACACCCTCACCGCTGGACCACGCGCGCCGACGGCGAACGTTCCATCACGGCCCAACGCGACTACGAAGCTAGAACCTCATTGTGAGACCTATCCGGAGGGTGCGTGCGCTTCCTGGCGCCAGATTGTTGTTGCTGTGAGCGCTAATGATGTAGTCGTTGTCGGTCAGATTCTCTACGTTCGCTTGCAGGCGAACTCGTTCCGTCAACGAGTAATAGAGTGCTGCGTCGCCTCTGGTGAAGCTCGGGATAGTGACAGTGTTGTCGATGCCTGCCCACATGTCGGCCTGATGAATGATTCCGAGCCCTCCGCTCAGCCGGGAGAGGATTCTGTAGTTGTTCCAAATCGAGAAGGTGTGGCGCGGAACCAAGGCAACCTGTGCTCCCAACGGTGCGGTCGAAGTCGCGCTGGCGATGAATGCATCCTGACAGCCGTAGCCGCCGGCCACGGTCCACCTTCGCGTGACGCTACCGTTGATCCCAAACTCAAATCCGTTTGTGCGCTGGCTCCCGGTCTGGACAATGACAGCCGGATTGTTGGGATCGACGGCCCGCGTATTGGTTCGATTTAGCCGGTACACCGCGGTCGTGATAGAGAGATAGCGGCGCACATCCCACTTCAATCCCGCCTCATAGTTGGTGAACTTCTCCGGCTTGAGCGTCTGGGTCGTGGCATCGAGTGAGGCGAACTGGTCGCCGGAACTCGGCAGGTACGATACGCTGTAGTTGAAGTACAGGGATAGTGGTGTTATGGGCTTCACGATAATCCCCGCGCGCGGCGAGACGAGATTGTCTGTCCTGCGGAGATCTGAATTGTTTCTGTTATTGTGGAACTTCAGATCAAACCGGTCGAAACGCACACCTCCGACGAGTTGAACGAACCTGGAAAGATTCACCTGGTCCTGGATGTAGGTCGCGGCTACTGTGTTCACCGGACGGTTGTCCCCATCCGAGGCTGCCTGCCGCCAGGTGACGGGGGTGAAATCTGTCGGGTTGGAAAACGAAACATTAATCGCCGTTGCTGTATTGTTGAAGTACCCAGTCTGACGGAAGTTGTCCGTCGCCTGACGTCCAAACTCGGCGCCAACGAGTAACGTGTGCCGGATCGAGCCGGTGCTCGCAAGGTAAGTGAGGTCGGTTTGATTGAATACGTTGTTGCGTTGAGTGGCGTTGTTATACCCGGACAAGCTCACCAGGGTTGATGCCGCATTAACGGCACCTGGAAAGATATTTTGGTAGAACTTATCGTAGGCGCCAAAGAGTGTACTGTTGCGCAGGTTGACTCTCTCATCCAGTTGCCGCTCGACGATGGCCGATCCCAGGTGCGCGTCGGCATGCGCTGGGCTTTCGTTCGGATTGCCGAAGAATGTGGATCGATGAGCATCCGATGGGCGCCCCTGGAAGGACGGGATTCCACGATCCGTCAAGCGATTGTCGTGGAAATACTCGTAGCCGAGGCGAAACTTCGTTCTGTCGTCGGGCGTGAACGTTACTGTTGGAGCTATGCCGTACCGTTCGAGGTTGAAGTAGTTCCGAAAGCTGTCGGAGTTCTCATACATGCCATTGAGGCGAAACGCCACTTTATCTCCCCGCGGCTGGTCGAGGTCCGCCGTGAATCGCTTGTTTCCAAAGGCGCCCCCCTGTAGCGAGATTTCGCGGAGCGGCGTGAACCCAGCTTCCTTCGTGACGCGATTGATAACACCACCGCCACCGCCACGTCCGAAGATCATCGCGTTGGGACCCTTTACGGCTTCTACCCGCTCCAGGTTATAGAGATCCCGAAAGTACTGCACGTCGTCGCGGACACCGTTCACATAGAAGTCCGATGTAGTCGAGTTGCCGCGAATCACTGGCGCGTCGCGATGTCCTTCGCCCGTCGCCATTGTGATACCTGGGATGTAGCGGACGGCGTCAGCCATGCTCATCATCAGTTGGTCTTTGATCAACTCGCGGCTCACGATCGTGATGGATTGCGGAATGTCGATTAGTGGTGTCGGTGTTTTGGTTGCTGTGCTCGTCGAGATCACCTGATAGCCCGCGGCCTCCGTGACGGTCACGGTCGTGCGCAGTTCGGATACCGGCATCAGGATCTCGAGGGGAGGGCCGGCGGGGTCGGTCACGGTGATCGTCTGAGATGCATCTTTGAAGCCGTCTGCTGATACCGTTAATTGATATTGACCTGCATCAAGCGACAGCGAGAACTCTCCTGTTGGGCCGGAGACTCCGGAGAAACCGGGGGGGCGTCCGTCTGGCGTTACGACGATTCGCGCACCCGCAATTGGCGATCGTGTCGGGTCGAGGATCTTGCCCTGGGCCGCTGTTCTTGGCTGTTGGGCCTGCAACAGGCACAAAGACATGCCGCCAAGCCATAGCCAGCCCGGCATCCGAAATGGCGACCGCGTCCGCGTGGTGTCTTTCATCGGGTGTCTCTTCTGTAGTGCCCGTTTGACCGCTCCCATTAGGCAAGTCGTTTGCAGAAAGTTCAGTCTATCATGCGGACTGTAAAATTGCCATTAAGGATTTGCACGAGCATCGGACGGTTGGACGATCTTCCTATCCTATTGTTTACAAGTCGGTTTGATCTACCTTAGGTTGGCTCTCCCATGACTTCGTCTCACAGCAAGCGAATGCCAATCGTCTGGCACAGTCGATTCTCCAGTTGCAACAGTAGGCCCGCCAGGAAACCTGGGGATTTCGGTGCGCCGGGATAACCCGGCATGTTGTCGGGGATGAAAGAGCCCCACAGGAAAGGGGAAATCGGGGGAAATCGGGGACAGCAGCCGCTTTGCGAGTTTCTCGACCAAATTGCCACGACAATGTGGGCAGGATGTTGACGGTGAAGTACCTGAACAGTAACAACAGCTCCGGCGGTGTGGTGGCCGGCCCGACCTATACCTACCCGTTCTCCGAGGTGAAGGCTTCTCGCGCCGCCAGAAGGAGCCCTACTATTGGTTATCTGGGGTGACGATCATGTCTCGCTTTCTGGTTTCTGCATGCTTTTTATTGCCGGCCGCCTGCCTGCAGGCGCAGGGGCGGCCGGCAAAACCGAAGGAATCCGCCGCGCTGCCCGTCAAACGGGTCGTGCTGTTCAAAAGCGGCATCGGCTATTTCGAACATCTCGGCCCGGTCCAGGACACCCAGGATGTAACGATCGCCCTCTCATCGGGCCAGTTGGATGACGTCCTCAAATCGCTCACGGTTCTTGATCTGGGCGGAGGGCGGATCCGTGCGGTCACCTATGGGTCGGGGGCGCCAGCCGGACGCAGGCTGGGCGAACTGCGCCTGCCGGTGAACGAAAAGACGACGCTCACCGAGTTCCTGGGTGCGCTACGCGGGGCACGCCTGGAGGTCCGGAGCGGAACCGCGCTGGTCACGGGCAGGCTCCTCGGCATCGAACGCAAGACTCGGATCAGCGGGGGAACGACCCTGGAGGTGGATCACCTTTCGCTGATCACCGACTCCGGGGAAGTGCGTACCGCCGAACTCTCGCCGTCGTTTTCAGTTCGCATCCTCGGTCACAGGCTCACCGCCGAGGTGGGCCGTTATATGGATCTGCTCTCTTCCGCCCGGGAGGACGACCTGCGGCGCCTGGTGGTCTCGGCGACAGGAACGGGAAATCGCTCCCTGTTCGTCAGCTACGTCAGCGAGGTCCCGGTGTGGAAGACCACCTATCGCATCGTTCTGTCTTCCAAGCCGGAGCAGAAGCCGTTACTCCAGGGGTGGGCAATTGTGGACAATACGCTGGGCGAAGACTGGCAGCAGGTCCAATTGTCACTGGTTGCGGGAGCGCCGCAATCTTTCATCCAGAAACTGTCCCAGCCGTACTTCCTGAGGAGGCCGGTCGTGCCCCTTCCTGACAATGTATCGGCCGAACCGCAGACTCACCAGCGGACGCTGTTCGCCGGTTCCGGGCGGCTGACCGGGAGGGTGACCGATAGCGCCGGCGCCCTGGTGGCCGGCGCCGCGGTTCAGGCATTCGACGAACACGGAAACCAGGTCGCTCGCGCGATGACGACTCCGATGGGCGCCTTCGACCTGGCGAACCTTCCCGAGGGAGGCATTCGCCTGGAGGTGGAACTGGCTGGCTTTCGCAAATCCATCGTCTCGCGGATTCGGATCTCGAGCGGCAGTCATGTTCAGCAGGACGTCCGC
>CAZGUX010000076.1:0-18220 GCA_964529305.1 uncultured Solibacteraceae bacterium
GATGTGCTGACCGATGACCCCTAGTGAAAGTCCGATCTGGGCCACCACCATGCCGACCTCGCCGCGAGGGATCATCCCCACGCCGATCCGGGCGGCATCCGCCCGGCCAAGGCGCAAGGCGCCCAACCCGCATCCAAAGAACTTCGAGGTCACAGCGGCCACGAGGATGATCAGCCCGAGGACGATCGTTGAGGGTTGGGAGAACGCGGCCAGATCAAAATGCAAACCGATCCCCGCCAGAAAGAACGGAACGAGCAACTCCGTCACCCCTTGCGTCAGGTCGTGAACCCGCTGGTGGACGCTGTCCGCCAAGGCCATTCCGGCCAGAAACGCTCCTATGATGGCCGCGACGCCCGCGTGCACGGCCAGCAGCGACAGCCCGAACAGGAGGATCATCGCAATGGCAAACTGTGCCTCGCTGCCCCGGAGGGATTGGTCGAGGCGCGGAACCACACGTTCCATCGTGCGGGTGCCCCAGGTGACGACGATGGCCGTGAAACCCACCGCGAGCACCGTCGTCAGTCCCAATTCCAGCAGGTTCACCGACCCCTTCGCCAGGCTGCTGACGAGCGCCAGGATGAGCAGGCCCAGGATGTCATCGATCACAGCCGCCGCAAGAATGATCTTGCTGGCGCGCTCCTGCAGGAGCCCTTTCGCGGCCAACACCTGCGCCGTGATGCCGACGCTGGTGGCTACCATCGCCGCGCCGACGAAGATGGCCTCGATCTGGGGCTCTCCCCAAAGCCGCAAGATGCCCCAGCCCATGGCAAAGGGCACGACAACGCCCAGGACGGCCACCCACGTCGCGGTCAGGCCCACCCGCACCAATTCGGAAGACTTCACTTCCAGGCCGACTCGAAACAGCAGGAACATCACACCGAGTTCCGACAGGGCCGCCAAAAAATCATTCGGCTTCAGCCACCCGAAAACGCTCGGTCCGATCAGGATGCCTGCCACGATCTGGCCCACGATCCCGGGCTGGTGCAGGCGTTCGAACAACTCATCGAAGAGTTTGGCTGTGCCGAACACGAGGAGCATGGCCAGCGGCAACTTGTCGCCTTCGGCCCCGCCCGCGAGCAGGAAGTTCATCCAGACGAATGGAGTGTCGGTCATCTGCGCCTCAGAGCCAGTTTCTGCCTGCGTGGGGCCGGCTCGGGCCTAATCCAAATCAAGTCCAACTGCAAGTCGCTGACCCCCAGCCGTGACTGGAGAAACTTCTGCATGGTTTCCGCCCCGCTTCCGTGGATCTCTTCCGGCGCCTCATAACGAATTATCGCAAGAACACCGGCTTCACCGAACGCGAGACGGTGGTCCACGAGTTTCGCCGAACCGCCCGGCCAGATCTCGCGGAGAGGCTAATCCAGCTTTGCGAACAACTCCGGACGAAGGGCATCGAGATCGTCCAAGGGACCATGCACCGGGGTACTCAAGCGCTCGCGAAGCAGGGCCAGTTCGTCCTCGCCCGCGACTTTCCTCACGGAGATGTCCACGTTCTTCCCCGTTCTCCGGATAATCTCGCTCTGCGCCTGCTGGACCCTTGCAGCCGGCACCGCGCCCGTCACCGTCAGCCGAACCCGGATACGGTCCGGTTGTAGTTCGACCGCCTGGGATACGAGGGAGTCGGCGGGCGCCATCTGGCGGATCGACTCGCGCACGGCCACTCGCGCCATGGTTTCGTCGCGCACCTGTTCCAGGCGGCGGCGCAGCGGAACAAACAGGACCACGAGCGGCAAACCCAGCATCATCACCCTCCAATGCAGTTTGCCGATGTCCCCGAGGGATTTCGAGAGAAACGTCCGCTGCAGGAGCCCATACAACCGGTCTTGGGATGCGCTTTGCCGGATGGATTCGTCGATCTCTTCGCGCACATCGGGCGCGTCCATCCGCACCATCAGGAAGACGAGAAACGCGCTGGCGACGATGGCTACGAGGTTGGTCAGAAACAGGAGGCCGGCGCGGCGGATGACGGCCCAGTCCATGCCGCTGCCTACGCCGAAACCGACGGCACACGGCGGCGGCATCAAAGCCACGGCAATCGAACCCCCCGGCAGCGCTGTCACGCCGCCTCCCGAGCCTCCCCGGCAGACGACGATCGAACCCGCAAGCCCCGAAAACACGGCCACGCCCAAGTCCAACGCGTTCGGCTGCGTGCGGTTCAGAATCTCCGGGGTGATGGCATGGAAAGACAACAGCCAGACGGCGAGGCCGGAAAGGGCAGTGGCACCGGCAATAACTCGCCGAAAGGCTCAACAAAGACCGCAGTCCCAGACATAAATCGCTGGCCGCCACAGCGAGCCCGGCGGCAAGGATGGGGCCCATCAGCGGCGAGATCAGCATGGCTCCGATGACCACCGCCGGACTGTTCAAAACGAGTCCCAGGGTGGCGATTCCGGCCGCGAACACGATCTCCAGCCAGTAGTTCAAACTGGCGATCTGTGCCGACTCATAGATCCGGCCGTAAATGGCCGGCTTTGCCTCCGGAGCGACGTTCAGGAGGCGCTCCACACGTTGACGGATCGCCATGACGGAAGTCCTATTGTGGTCCCCCACAGGGGCATCCGGCGATCCCTGAAACGCCGTAGGCGTGTTTCGAAATGCCGCTATTGATATCGCTACTCTCGCAACTCAGCCGGGACCGGTACTGTCACGACTCCCGTGGCCGCCCACTCGGCGCCTCGGGAATAGGTGGCCGCGAACGTCGACGACTTGATCGCCTCGGCATCGTGGCCGAGGGCGGTGACGAACACACGTCCCTGCCCGTAGGGCACCGTCCACAGCATCGGCTGATCCAGGCCCGCGCCCGGCGTCGGCTGGCGTGCTTTGCCGTGGTACAGGGCATGATCGTCCCAGGCCGTTGCGAGCACACGATAGGCGCCCTGCGGCTGCCACTTCAGGTTGGCGTACAACTCGTCGTTGTACTGAGGCAGGCTGCGCTTGAACCCGCGCAGGATCGGATGATCCGGGTCCTTCACGGTGACGGCAAAGTCGTGCCGTGCGGAATGATGCCCGTTGCCAGGACGCCAGTTTCCGGCGCAGAGCTTCTCGTATTCGTCCCATCCGTTGAAGGCGGCAACGGAAAAATGAAACATCACCGCGCCTTTGCCGGAACGGACGAAGTTCAGAAACGCGGTTTCCGCTCGTTCGCCCCACCGCAATTCCGGTTTGCCGCGCTCGAAGTAATTCACGACCACCAGGTCGTAGGCAGCCAGAGTTTCCGGCCCGGCGCCTCGGAACTCCTCCATCACCCGGACCTCGAACCGGCCGGTGTCTTCGAGAATCTTTCGCAGGCCGGGCTCCACGCCTTTCCAGTCGTGGCCGTTCTGGCCGGTAATGAGCAGGGTTTGGATCTTGGGAGCGGACGCCGGCGGCTGCGCGCTCGACAGGGTAAGAATCAGAAAGAATGCCAAAATCAGTCGCATCGGATCCTCCTTCAGGATCGCGACTGGATTATAGCCAAGCCGATCGGCGAACTCACCCGTTCCGCTTTTGCCGGTGGTATGCGATCAGATCCAGCACCGGCGGCGTCCTGCCCATCATTCGGAGGAAACCCGAAATCTGTCCCCGATGGTGGGTGGCGTGGTTGACGACGTGCATGAGGATCTGCCAGATGGGATTGGTCCACTCACGGCCCTTGATGTCGGTGTACGTCGCCTGGTCGTCGCCGCCGTCTTCTTCGAGTTGATCGATCCATTCGATCCAGCGCTGATGCAGGGCGGGAATCTCGACCTGGAGCCTGGCGAAGTCGCGGTCGGCCTCCGTGATGAACGGCCCTTGGGTCTGTCCCTGCAGCCGGGCCAGCCAGATGCGGTCGGCGGCAAACACATGCACCAGGGTTCCCAAAGGGCTCTTGTCCGACGTGCCGAAGTCGCGATTCAACTCTTCCGGCGTCAGGCCGGCCATGGCTTCCACCAGGCGGCCAGTCGCCCAGGCCGTGTAAAAAAGGTGCTCGCGAAGGGCTTCACGGGAAACGATCATGAGGACTATTGTGTCACTCGCGGATGCGTGCGCGAATGGCCCGTCCCGGCCATTTGGACTCGTGCAGCCTGCCCTTCTCAACGACCATGGAGCCGCCGACCAGCACGTACTCGATGCCCATCGACGGCAGCGCCGGCTGTTGGAAGGTCGCCTTGTCGATCACCGTGGCCGCATCGAAGATGGTTACGTCGGCATCCGCGCCCACTCGCAGCCGGCCCTTGTTCTTCATCTGCGGCGCGATCGATTCCATGCGCCGGGCCGGTTGGAATGACATCTTGTCCAGAGCTTGCATCAGGGTGACCACCCTCTGCTCGCGTACGTATTTGCCCAGCACCCGCGCGAACGTCCCAGCGCCCCGCGGATGGCCCTTTCCGCCCTGCAGAATTCCATCGCTGGCAATCATGGTCAGCGGGCTGGCAATCGCCGTCTCCACCACCCGGTCCGGAATCATGTGCATGATGACCATGCCGCCCTGCTTCCGGTATTTCTCGAAGCTCTCGCGGGTCAGCCGCTCTCCGGTAGCGGTCCATTCCACGCGGTCGTAGTCGATGCCCAGGATCTTTTGCCAGCCCGGGTCGAACATGGCGGACTGCAACTCCGTCATCGCGGCGTTGTAGGGATAGCATTCGGTGGTGACGTCCAGCCCGCGCGCGCGAGCCTCTCCAATGATCGTGAGGAGCCGTGGCGCCAGCGTCAACCCGCTCGACGTGATGTGCACCACGTGCAGCGGCGCTCCCGTAATCATGGCGGCGGCGATAATCTCTTCGAGTGAGTTGATGGCGTCCGGTTCGGTCGCGCCCATGTGGCGCATGTGCACGAACACCGGCGCTTGCATCCTTCCGGCCACGCGGAACATCTCCAGGATTTCCCAGCGGGACGCGCCCGGAGTGTATTGGATGCCGAACCCGACGCCCAGCGCCCCGCGCTTCAACCCCAGTTCAATCGCTTGCTTGAGCAGGGTGATGTCTTCGTCGGTCGGGGGCCGCCGGGCTCCATCGCCGAGGGGCAACACGGTGGTGCTGGGATCCTTGAAAACTTTCACCCGCGCCGGTGGATGCCCCATGCTCACGCCCGAGTGGATGAGCCGCTTCCCCTCGCGCTCGGCATACCACTTGTCGATGTCGTAGGCGCCGATCTCCAGTTCGAGCGCGGTGGTCACGCCGTCGCGCACCTGGTAGCGCTGATTTTCAAGGTCCTGCCCGTGGGCGTGAAGGTCGATGAAGCCGGGCGCGACCACCAGTCCCGTGGCATCGATGGTTTTGGAACCCCGCAGCGGCGACGGAGAAATCGCGGCGATTTTTCCGCCCCGGATCCCGACGTGCCGGACGGCATCCAGCTTCGAGTCCGGGTCCATTACCCGGCCCCCTGCAATCACAATGTCGAAGGACTGCGCGGCGGCGGTGGCCGCGAACAGAAACAGCAGAACTCGTATCATCCTTTTTTCCAAAACTGCCACCAGGGCCGTTTTGCTTTCGCGGCCTTCTCCAGGGCGTGGATCAACGATTCTTTCACATCGGCGTCATCCTCGGCCGAGATCTTGGCCTTCACTCGATCCCAGTCGGCATGGGCCGAGACGCTCGGCAGCAGCAGCGCGGCCGAGAGGCGGTGCTGGGAGTCCGGCCGGTCGATCTCGTCCAGCAGGAACGAAGCGGCTGCCGCCCCGATGAGGGTCAGGGTGTCCGCCACGCAGGTGAGCGCGCGCCAGTATTCGTCGATGACATCGCACGAGTCGTTGCGATGCTGCTCCCGCTCCTGATGCAGGCGTTCGGCTTCCCGTAACAGAAATCGCATGTCCGACGGGTCCGCCATCAGCGCCAGCACGTGCAACTTCGCCCGTGGGATCTGTTCCATCCCGCAATCTTCCAATACCTGACCCCAGAGTTGTTCGAAGCCGACTTTCATTGCCCCTCTACCCGTGCATGCTCAGTATAAAACGCGCGCGTTGGCTACAATGACCGTTTCCCATGCACCATCCACTCCCCGGCGGAGAGTTCTCCCGCGGCGAACTGGCCGTTCTGCGCAAGCTGAAGACCCCGCAACGCATCCAGCAGTTCCTGGACGAGGACATCGGGTACAACCCGGAGCCGGACGGCCCCACCTGCCGTTCGCCGCGCCAGGTTCTTCGCGACCGCACGGCGCACTGCATGGAAGGGGCCCTGTTTGCCGCGGCCGCCCTTCGCGCGCAAGGCTTCCCTCCCCTGCTGGTCGACCTGGAAGCCGTGCGCGACGACGACCACGTCCTTGCCGTCTTCCGCCTCCGCGGCCACTGGGGGGCGATTGCGAAGTCCAACTACTCGGGCCTGCGCTTCCGCGAGCCTGTCTATCGCACGGTTCGTGAACTCGTGATCTCGTACTTTGAGCACTACTACAATGCGCGGGGCGAAAAAACGCTGCGAGCCTACTCGCGACCCGTGAGCCTGCGCCGCTTTGACCGTGCAGGGTGGATGACTTCAGACGAAGACGTGTGGGCGATCCCGGAGTACCTGACCACGATCTCCCACACCCCAGTCCTCACACCGGCTGTCGAAAGGCACATCGGAAAAATGGACCAGCGGCTCTTTCGCGCCGGCCGCCTGGGCGCGCTGGCTTATTGAAACGAGGCCGGCCCCGGCGACTCGTGGTTACCGGGGACCGATCGTGGCCACAAAACCAACCAGCATCGTGGTCTGGCCCCGAGCCGCACCCACCTGATTGCCGCGGTCGAAGAACGGTTGATTCGAAGCATCGTGCCGGTACTCCGCTCGGGCGAGCAGCCCGTTGCGAATCTTCCAGTCTCCGGTCAAGGTGACCTCGCGCAGCTTCTGCTTCGTTCCAGTCAAGAAGGCCGCGCCGTCGGCGTCGTGGTACCACTCATACCTCGGCGTCAAGGAGAAGCGTTCCGACACCGCCATTCTGACTGCCGCGGCAATTCCCAGGAACCGCTTCCGCCCGTTGATAGGATCATGGTCGATGCCATAGTCGTAGTTGAGGTACGCACTCACCCGCCTGGTTGGGTTGAGAAGCAGGACCGTGTCGTAGAAGTGGCGCATGCCGCTCTTCCCTGACGCGCCTTCCGGGCCAACATAGTAGTTCTGCGACCACGTGACTTTGTCCCATATGAACGAAGCCGTGAAGCCGGCGGTCTTGGCGCCGTTATTGTCTACGATGTTGTTCCAGCCCTGCACCAGTTGGAATCCAGCCGTAACGTGTTTTTGCAGGGGCACCGTCACCCGCCCTCCGAAGTGATAGTAGGGTCCGAGGGCGAACAGGTAGCTGCGCGAGTAGTTCCAGTTCAGGTGGCTCTCGAAGACCTCGGCCCCCGCCGACGTCATGAACTTTCCGAAGTCTACCTGCACACCCTTCCATCTCTTCGGTTTTAGCGAAACATACATCTGGCCGAAGATCTGGGCGGCCTCCCGCGGTTCGTTGAAATTCAGGACGTCGTAGCCTTTGCCGTACCCGACGTCAGCTTTGAATCCGAAGGGTTCCGGGGTCATCTCCAGTGCCCCGCGGACCATCGTCACGGCAACCCGATCGGCCTTCACGTCGAAGTTCCGTAACTGGTTGACCTTGGTCGAGGGATGGTTATTCGCGAACGAGTAATGCCCGTCGACAATACCGCTCCAGAGGATCCGGCCGGCGTGAGACGGCACGACGGGCGGCTGCGGCGTCGTTTCGATCTGTTGGGCGATGGCCAACCCGGGCAACATCGCACACGTAAACAGCGCACAGGTACACAAATCCTGCGTCACCAGTACTCCTCAAAAATGTTCAGTCGATTGAGTGCCCGAAGCTGGAAACCGAGGAGAGAGTCGTGGGGAGGAGGCGGACCCTGAACGGTCGAGGTTCAGTCTCTACGGGGAGTCCTCGTGATTTCCTTCGTCCTACTCTAGCGGATTGGTTTCGAAGGCGAAGAAGAAAGTTTTTATTGGCACCATCACGGATTTCAGTTCTGTGACTCCTGTGTACGTCCTTCAAGGAACCAGCCGCCTTATCGCGTGGGGTATTTCGCCAGGCGCAGAATCCGGTGGTTGTAGCTGTCCACGATCCACAGCCGGCCGCGCCGGTCGACAATGACTCCGTGAGGACGGGCGACTTCGCTATGCGCCGGGTCCGACGCATCGATGCGGGCGCCTTGAGTCCCGGTTCCGACAAGAGTCTGGGTCTTTCCGGTCCGGGGATTGTACAGCCGAACCAGGTTGTTCTCGGCGTCGGCGATGATCACGTTGCCCTTGCGGTCGGTGCACAGGTGCTTGGGCCCGTTCAGATTGGGGCTGACGGTCCCCGGACCAATCACCGTGCGGATCACGCCGGCGGGATTCACCGCTCGCAGCGCGTTACCGCCGCGCTCCAGAATGTAGAGGTTCCCCTTGGCGTCCACAGTCACGGCGCGTGGATCCACCAGCGGACTTTCCGAGGCCTTCGCCCCGTCCCGCGGCACGCCCTTCGTGCCAGTCCCAGCCACCGTCGTGATCGTGCCTGACTTCAGATCGACCTTGCGGACCCGGCGGTTGCTTAAGTCGGCGACGTAGAGTTGATCTTCCTGCCGGTTGATGGCAATGCCGAACGTCCCGTTGAACTGCGCCGCGGTCGCCGCTCCGCCATCGCCCGAGAAGCCGGGTTTCCCCGTGCCGGCGATCGTCGTGATGGTTCCGGTCTTCAAGTCGATCTTCCGGACCACGTGATTCTGGGTATCGGCGACGTACATTAAGCGGTCGCGCGTGATCACAATCCCGTGCGGATCCTTGAACTGCGCGGAGGCCGCGGGCCCGCCATCGCCGGAATAGCCCACCGATCCGGTGCCGGCGATCAGGGTCGTCGAGCCATCCGGATTGACGCGCACGATCCGCTCGCCCTTGTGCTCGCAGATGTACCAGTTGCCCTGATCGTCGAAGTCGACGCCGAAAGGCTCCACCAGCTTCAGGTTCATCACGGGCGCGCCGGCGGGGGCCGTTCCGCCGCCTCCGACGTGCTCCAACCGCACCGCCCCAAGGGCGGCGCCGGCCAGGATCAACATCGCTCCGCACAGTCGCATGTCTAGTTCAACTCCGCCGGCTGGTTGCCGTATTCCCAAGGTTTTCCCTTGGGGGCCAGGGGCCGTTTGGGAACAGCCCCGGGTTTCATGGCGCGTGCCAATGCCACGCCTGTATCGGCCATCTGCCGTCCCGCCGAGACTTCCAGGTTGCTGTAGGCCGTGAGCCGGGTTTCGTAGCCGCCGCCGGAAGGGCCCATCGCTTCGTCGGTCGGCACATAGCCGACGCACCCGTTGGCCAGTTCCACCGGGAAGGTGAACGGGAACGGGCTTCGCTTCTTGATGTCGAGGCCGAACTCCACGAAGTACTCCGCCGGGTTGGTGATGAAGACCGCCGGCCCCACCTGTACAGCCTGGACCTCCACGTCCACCACCGGCCATTTGCTGGCGAGAGCGTCGGCCATCAGGGTTTCCTTCGCGAACGTCCAGACGGTGCGGCCCACTTCGTCGGGGTTCTTTTGAACCAACTCCAGGGCCTTGGCGATCTTCGCGGCGCTTGGCCTCCGCCGCTTGATCTTCAGGACGCGGTTCCGAGCCTCCACCGGTCCGAAGGGGCCAGGATACATGCTGATCAGCACCTTCACGGCCTCGGCGCCCACGCGGCCGCCGACCAGGCGCGCCCACTCCTCCGCCCCCGGGTTGGCTTCCGGATTCAGGTTGTCCACCTGCGTGATGTCGCCGCAGGCGCCTTGCAGGAAGACCACCGGCGCCCCTGAGTCCATGCCGCCGCGGATGACTTTCTCCAGGTAGTAGATCCAGTTTGCCGAGATGCCTCCCGGGCTGGTGGTCGCATGGCAGGAATAGTTCACCACGCAGCCGAGCATGCGGTCCTTGGCGTCCCAGGCGCCGATCACGCCCACCTGGGGATCGATGGGCGCGGCGTAGCCCAGACTGTCCGGATTGCTCTTGCCGGGGTGGGTGAAGGTGCGGCCGTTCTTCATCCGGACCCGCCGGTTGAACGCGGCCTTGTCCTCGATGCCGAAACCCGCGCCGCAGCGTGCTTCCACCCGGTTCGCATAGGCCAGCGCCACGCCCTGCACCATCTCGTGAATCACTCGCCGGGCGTAGCCGGGATCCTCGGCCGAGGAGTGCTCGTAGGCCAGTTTCTGCACCAGGGGCGAGGCGTGGTCGTACTGTTGCGCTTCCACCATCGCGAGCGGTCCCGAAGAATGGGAGTGGGAGGCGCCGATCAGGATGGCATCTTCCGGGATCCCGGTCTTCTCGCGGATGAGCTTTCGCGTCTCGAGCACCACCCAGCGGGACACGGCGAGGGCGTCAAGGCCGATCAACGCAACCACTTTCCGCCCATCGTCGAAGACGGCAACCCGCACTTTGCAGGGGTCATGAAAGGTCTTGTGGAAGCTCTTGCCGTAGCCGCCGGGCTGTTCCATCCCGATGTCCGGGGTGATGTCGCGCTCGGCGAATCCGGCCTTGAGCAGAGCGCCCTCCTGGCTCCACAGTCGCGGCGACAGACCCAACCCGGCTGCCGCGCCTCCGAGAAAACTCCGCCTGGTAAACATTGGTGAACCCCGTGAATCCGTCATTGTATGCGATCGCGTCCGGCAATGCCGTGTTCCGCACCGAAGCGCTGGTTCGTTATATCCTGCCTGAGGACCCACCTATGCCCGATCTTCCCGTTGCCATCCTGATGGAACCCACCTCCGCCCACGTAGACAACTACCTGGGCGGTCTTGTCGATGCCCGTGGAGCCGGGCAGATCGCCATCACCGATCCCGACGGCACCATGGCGGCGCGCGCCGCCAAAAAGGTTCCGGCTTCCCGATTGGTCGTGTTCCGGGACCACCGCGAACTGCTGGCGAAGATCAAGCCGGCCCTGGCGGTGGTGACGTATCCGGCCGACCTGGCCCCGCCCATCGTCGCCGCGGCCCTCGATGCCAATTGCCATGTGGTGGTGGAGAAACCCGGGTGCGTGCGAGTCTCCGATTTCACAAAGCTGGTCCAGGCCGCCGACTCCAAACACCGCCACCTGCAACTGGCGCTGGCCAACCGGGCTTTGCCTCTGGTCCAGCGCGCACGGACGCTGGTCGACCAGGGAGTGATCGGCCGGCCCTACGCGGCGCACCTTCATCTGGTGGCCGACCAGAGCCGCCTCAAACGGCCTGGCTATCCCCAGACGTGGTACTCCAGAAAGTCGCGCACGGTCGGGGGCTTTCTCGCGTGGCTGGGCCTGCACTACATTGACCTTCTCTACTTCATGACTAACGATCACGCCCGGCAGGTGACCGCGATGATCCAGAACGCCAACCGCCTCCCGATCGAGGTGGAGGACTCGGTGGGCGTCACCCTTGCCACGCACAAAGGCGTACTGGCCACGGTTCACGGCGGCTATTACGTCAATAAAGGCTACCAGAGCGGCCTCCATCTGTGGGGCTCGGACGGTTGGCTGCGCCTCGACATCAATAACGGACCGCAGCGCCTCCTGGAGTGGTGCAACTACCCCGGGGGCGCCAAAGTGGAGTCCGCGACTTCAGAAGCTGTCGACGCCTACAAAGTCTTCCTCCAGATGGAAGTCAGCGCGATCCAGGAGAACCGGCCGGCGCTGATTGCTCCCACCGAAAGCCTCCACATCGTGCAGACCCTGGACGCGGCCTATCGCGCCGCGGCGCAGGGAAAGACACAGCAAATCTGATCGGAGTCTCGCATGAACGAAACCAAGCCCACGTCCCGCCGCGATTTCGTGACCGCGGCCGCGGCGTTCACGATCGTCAAGCCTGAACTGGTTCGCGGCTCTTCGCGCAATTCCGCCGTTCGCATGTCCCTGTTCGGCTGCGGCGGCCGGGGCACCGGCGTCGCCGAATCGTTTACGACCGAAACCACGGCTCAGTATGTCGCGCTCGGCGATCTGTTTCAGGAGCAGACCGAGAAGACCCAGGCCCGCGTCAACAAGGCTGCCGAGAAGAAGAGCAAGGCGGCCATCAGCCCGTCGATGCTCTTTCACGGCCCCCGCTCGCTCGAGCGACTGGCGGAATCGAAAGACATCGACGTCATCCACATCGCCACGCCGCCCTATTTCCATCCCGAGCACTTCGAGCGGGCGGCCGCCGGCAACAAGCACATCTATCTGGAAAAGCCCGTGGCGGTGGACGTGCCGGGAGCCAAGCGCGTGATGCGCGCGGGCGAGAAAGCCGCGGCCAACAAGTTGAGTGTCGCGGTCGGGTTTCAGCTTCGCCACGCCACTCCGTATGTGCAACTGGTGGAGCGGGTCCGCCGGGGCGATCTGGGCGCGCTCGTGTGCGGGCTGTGCCACTACTACGCAGGGGGCATTCCTCTACCCGAACGGCCGAATGCCTCGCCCCGGGAGCGGCGCCTCCGCAACTGGGTCCATGACCGTGTGCTGTCGGGCGACATCCTGGTGGAGCAGAATATCCATCTGATCGACGCCACCAACTGGGTGCTGAACGGACATCCGGTGAAAGCCCAGGGAACCGGCGGCCGAGCCGGGCGCACCGACGCGGGCGACTGCTGGAGTCATTTCAACGTCACCTACACCTATCCGAACGACGTGCACGTCACCCTTACGTCCACGCAGTTTATCCAGGGCGCCTGGGACGTGGCCATGCGCTACTTCGGGACCAACGGCAACTCGGAGATGCGGTACGACGCACCGGTCCGCATCACCGGCCCGAACAAGTGGGACTTCCCCGGACTGGGCGCGCCGGGTCAGGTGACCGATACCCAGGCGGCGGTCGCCGGCGCATTCAAGGGCGCGCTTGACGACGCCGATGCGATGCGGCAGAAACATTTCATCGAGAGCGTGGTTTCCGGCAATCTTCTGGCGGAAGCGGGCCGCGGGGCCGAGTCGACGCTGAGCGCAATTCTAGGCCGGCAGGCGGCTTACACAGGGCGTGCGTGGACATGGGAAGAACTGCTCCGGGTGGACGAGGTGTGGGACGCCAAACTCGACGTGTCGCGACTGGGCTGAGGGGATTGGCGCCAATCCCCCAAAGCGCGACGCGCCGGCGCGAATGGTCGGCGGTGGGTGATCCGACGAACGTCTGGCCGCGGCGGGGGTGCGTGAACCAATCTCAATCTTCAGCCGGAAAACAGGCCGAGCAGCGCCTGGAGATCGGAAACGAACAAGGCCTTGTGACTCTCCGCTGCCGAGTCCGGTACGAAGCTGCGATAGATCTGAGAACTACGCCAGTGCTTCACAATGGTGGGCGCGTCGGCGGGTAGGGTGGCGAAGTATCGGCCGAGATCCTCCGTCTGCTCTTCCAGCGAGAACGCAATCCAGCGTGCAAAGGCATCTTCGTGCGCGGTGCGCAAGGCATGGTCGGCGTCCCCGGCCTGCAGCGTGGCGGGCCCGATCTCGCGGTAAATACCGGTGACGGGATTGCGCATCGATGCAAGGAGCACCAGCTTTCCGAACGTAGTCGGGCAGGTTGACAAGGCCAAGGGACCGACTGATGGCCTGTCCATAGGACGACCCTCCTTGCGTCGTTTGTGAGACGGCTTCGTGGAGTCTGGCCTTCGGGGGCCCTCACCTGTAGCGAGTCGCGTGGAGAGCTGACGGCACTGACGGCGCGAACAAAGGGTGACGAGGTACCGTCACGCGTGAATCGCTAGCCCGCTCGCCGCTCTCAGTCGTCGAGTATGAAGGAATCAAGACCCGCGCCGCAAGAGTTTTGTCTCGAAGCGGGCCGGGTCACGAGCCCAACCGATGTTAAAAAAGGCTAACCGATCACGACCACCGGCGGACTGTTTTGAGACGCGGGAATGAATCCGCCGGTAGCGCTTTCCTACAACCTGCGAGCCCGGAGGCTGGCGGATCTTCGATCTGCAAAGCCGGCCTTCGTCCGGCGACGCGCGGACTCACGGCCGCGGTTCGGAGCGAGAGCGCGGAAGCGAGCTGCGGATGTAGTCAGAGCTACTCACGAGCGGAAGCTCGGGGAATCGGCACGACTCGCAGCGAGGGATCGCGAACGGTTAGGACTCGAAATTGATGGGGCTTGCGGCCAGGGTCGAATGTGATCGTTCCGCCCTTCTGGGCCTTGAGAAAATACCGTGTGTTCCTCATCGAGTCGAGCAGTTGATCCGGAACCGTCAGGCCCAGCCGCTTCAGGAACACGAGGCAAAGACGCTCGTAGTTGTCAATGACCACGCGGTGATCGAGAACTCCATGGAGGGTCAGCATCAGCTTCATCCGGCGAACCCGGTGGATGGAATCACCGGAGATCATGAACTGGATCTGCGAATGCGGCGGCGCAGCCGAACACTCGAAGCCGTACGCCTTCGATGTCACTGGCTCGACGACAACGAAACCCTCCGCTTCCAGCAGGCGGCAGGCTTTTTCAGGTTCACGAAACCAGTCAGGAGGGCGATCGGCGAGTGCGCAGGAGCCCAGGAGGAACAGAACCGCAAGCTTCATCATGACGACCACCTCCTGGTTCCACAGAATAGCGGATTCGAAGTTGTGCAAAGGCGGCGCGCGTTGGGGGAGCCGCACCAGGCTCATGGCTTGCCGTTCCAGAAATCCGGCGACGCGGCGGCAAAGGCGTCCGACACGTAGCTGATCTTCGGCTCGACCCGGAAGATCAACTGCTCTCGCGTGATGTCGGCGTCGGTGGTGATCCGGTTGGTCGCCCGGCGCGCGGTGTGGCTTGGAGTATCCGGATGTCCCCACATTCTCGCAATCGCCTCATCGATGGATTGAAGGGACAGAAGCGGAGCCAGAAACACGTAGGTGCCGGACTCACCTCCGGAGATGACTTGATAGCCAAGTTCAGGCCGGTCGAGGTTCACCTGATCGAGGGCGGCGTTGCGAGTGCGGATCACCTCCGCGAAGTCCATCGACGTGCCGGGCCGGGTTCGAAAGAGGGTGACCTGGAAATAGCGGGCCGCGGGAAGGGCTTTCAGGGCATCCTCGGGCCGATAGCTCAGGGCGGGCCGAAGGAGACCGACCAGGGTGGCCGGCGCCAGCGCCGCGCCCGGGTCCGGAGTCGCAGGCGCCGTCGCCAGAGCCTTCTCCGTGGCCTCGATACTCCCGAAAGAGCCTTGCGCCTCAATCAGCCACACCTGCTGCGTGCCGGTAATCGACTTCAGGCCGATCACGTCGACCGGGACGCGAGCGGCCCGGTGCATCTCGATCACGCCGGGGTCGACCGTGGGGCCCGACGGGCGTTGAATCAAACGGATGAGGGTAAACGGGTCGCCAGGATTCTGGCCGAAGGCGCAGGCGAGTGTTACCGACCACAAGATCGCAAAGCGTTCCATCGCTCCGTATCGTCGCAAAAGGCGGACCGTAGCGGAACCCCGCGAGGCTGCCGGGATCCTTCCACGGAGCACAAGTCTCTCAGCAATTCTGGAAGGCGAGGTTTTCGGACCGTGTCATCCTGGTAGGGTGAGACACGGGCACTCGACACGAATTCTTCCGTTCGTCTTCGGCGCCGTATGCGCCGCGACCGCGCCGGCACAGACCATCGCCATCGTCTCGGGAGACGGACAGTTGGTGAGGCCGAACTACGTCACTGGTCACCTCACGGTGGAAGTGCGATCGGCACAGGGAGTTCCGCTGGCGGGAGTCGAAGTCCGCTGGCAGATTCCCTCCGGCCAACTCGGGACCCTCATCAATTCGGTCACGTTTACCGGCACGGATGGCCGGACGGCGAGTACGTTCATCGGCGGCAACGTGTTCAACACGCAGTCGTTCGCCCAAACGCAGGTGCGAGCCTCGTTGGCCGCGAATCCGGCGGCCGTTGTGGTATTCACCGTAACGACGGTGAACTTTGACCAGGCCTCCGGAAGCCTGACCACGGATATCCTTCTGCTGTCGCCGGACCTGACCCAGCTGCCGGTGGAGGGGGCGGCGGGATCCGCCGGGGACGTGCCGGTGCGGGTGTCGGTGATCGCGACTCGCGGGTTTACGCCGGGGCCGGTCCCCCACGTTTCGGTTCGGGTCCAGGAGCAGGAGGGAGCGACGGGAACGCTGCGCTGCCAGGAAGGCATCGTCTATACGGACGCGACCGGATTGGCGCAATGCACGCTGCGGTTCGGCGGGAGTCCGGGGTTTGGGCGGTTCTCGGTATACGTCGGCGGAGACAATTTCACCACGTTCATCGACAAGGCGTTCGAGGTGACCTCGCTGTATCGGCTCGTTCCCGTGACGCCCTGCCGCGTCCTGGACACGCGGTCCGGCGGGAGTCCCCCCAGCCCGTTCGGCCCGCCATCCCTGACCCTGACCGCGGGCTCGACGCGCACGATTCCCGTGCCTGCCTCCCCTTGCGGCATTCCCGCGGGCGCGCGCGCCTATGCATTCAACATCACGGTGGTTCCCCGAGGCAGCCTCAGCTTCCTGACCATGTGGCCCGCCGGACAAGCGCGCCCGCTGGTGTCGACCCTGAACTCTTTTCAGGGAGAAATCGTGGCCAACGCGGCCATCGTGCCGGCGGGCGTCGACGGTGCGGTTTCCGTGTACGTCACTGACGAGACGGACGTGATCATCGACATCAACGCCTACTTCGCCCTCCCGCCAACGGGGGCGTTGCAGTTCTTTCCTGTGACTCCGTGCCGCGTCGCCGATTCCCGCGCGGGCTCAGGCAAGACGGGAGCGTTCGGGGCTCCGCGTCTGAATGCTGGCGCCAGCCGCGACCTGCCGATCCCTTCGAGCGGGTGTGGGGTCCCTTCGAACGCTCAGGCCTACTCGGTGAACTTGACGGCCATTCCGGCCGGGTTGCTCGCCTATATGACCCTGTGGCCTTCCGGACAGGCCCAGCCGTTCGTCTCCACCCTGAACTCGTTCGCCGGCGCGGTGGTAGCGAACGCGGCGATCGTGCCTGCGGGCACGGGTGGCGCCATCCGGGTCTTTGCGTCCGACCCGACGGATTTCGTTCTGGATATCAACGGCTACTTCGCGGCTCCGGCCGAGGGCGGACTGGACTTTGCGCCCGTAGCTCCCTGCCGCCTGGCCGACACTCGGAGCAGTTCGGGATTTTCCGGCGCTTTCGGAGCGCCTACGCTCACGGCTGGGTCGACGCGGGTGCTGCCGGTCCCGGCCGGCGGATGCAGCCTGCCGGCCGGCGCCCTCGCCTATTCTTTCAATGTCACCGCGGTGCCGTCCGCTTTCCTGTCGTACGTGACCACGTGGCCGGTGGGTCTGATCCGGCCGTTGGTCTCCACCTTGAATTCGTTTCGTGGGTTCGTGGTGGCCAACGCGGCCATCGTGCCCGCCGGCACGGGAGGCGCGGTGAACTTCTTTGTCACCGACCCCACGGATCTGGTCGTCGACGTCAACGGCTATTTCACACCCTGAGCCCCGGACGCGTTTCGCCCGGAATTTCAAGGTGTTCTTGCTATTTTTGGGCCCTGGTGTTCGCTGGATAGCACTTTCGGGTCTTGCGCTAAAATTCGAGTGGCGTTAGCTAGAACATCTTCTCCTGCTTGCGCAGCGTTCCGAACGAGCCCACGTTGGCGATCGCAAACGCGACCCGGAACTGGTTCTCGTTGCGGGCGCCGAAGGAGAATCGGCGGTACTGGACACTGAATCCGCAGCAGTCGGTGTTGTAGGCCACTTCCGTCGTGGCGTACTGCATGATGCTCAACCGGAAGTCGTACACCATCGAGAACGCCGTGTTCCAGCCTTTCCGGTTCGGCATCCCGATGCCAATCGCCGAACGAAGCTGATTCGACTTGGGGCTGAGAACTTCGGTGCTACGCACGTAGCTGTGGCCCGCGGAGAAAAAGTAGGCCCCCAGCCGGGCGTCGGCGCTGATACTGCTGTTGACCCATTGCCGGAGCAGCGGATCGTAATCCGAGCGCCACTCCACACCCACGCCGGGGCGTGGGACCGCCCGTACGGCCGAGACGATGGGCGAATAATTCCGGATGCGGTCGAGGAAGGTGTAGGGGGTCAACTCCACGCTGCTCAACAGGACGTTCCGCTGGCCGGGAACAATGGCCCCGCCGAAATCGGGGTCAAAGTAACGGCGCTGCCAGATCTGCCACGTGAACGCCTCGTAGGCCGTGCCGTTTCGTTTCACCCAAATGCGGTTGATCAGCGAGATTTCAGCTTCCGTGGTGTTGGACATCAGATCGGTTTCGTCGAACCGGATGACGCGGTTGAAATCGAGGACGCCCGCGACGTGCCGGAAACTGACCCTGGGCTCGATGACGTGTTTCACTTCATCGCCCAGGACGCTCTTGCGGCGGAACGTGCGCTCGAGCGACGGCGGGACCAGGTCCACGGAAAATTCCCGTGCCGAACGCAGCAGGTTGCCG
>CAZGUX010000077.1:0-12488 GCA_964529305.1 uncultured Solibacteraceae bacterium
ACGGGGACTTTAGTCCCCCCTCGCCGGTCGCAGGCCGGCTTGTACGACCTTGTTGGCGTTCCCCGAGGTACGCTTCAGCGTGCAAGGGGACTTTAGTCCCCCTCGCCGGTCGCAGGCCGGCTTGTACGACCTTGTTGGCGTTCCCCGAGGTACGCTTCAGCGCGCAAGGGACTTTAGTCCTCCGGGTAGCCTCCCGTACGGACCAAAGCGCGGCGCCACCCGACATATGCCCCTAAGCATTGTTCCCGAGAGCTTTCCATGCCGGTCCTGTTGTATGATCGCGGTTCTGGGTTGCGCGCTCGCGCGCGCCGCCGGAAGGACATGACTCCGGATTCAACAGGAAGCGGCGCGACCACGCTCACTCCGGGCGAGATCTTCGCCGGCCGCTACGAGGTCCTCAGCCACCTGGGATCGGGCGGCACCGCGACCGTTTACAAGGTGCGCGACCGGCTGATCAGCGAGGTCATCGCGCTCAAACTGATCAGCCCCGAAGTGGCGCAGGATCCCAAACTGGCCGACAGTTTCAAGCGCGAAATCACCGTAGCCCGCAAGATTGCCCACCCCAACGTCGTTCGGATTTACGACATGGGGGAGTTTCGCGGCCAGTTCTATCTCGTCATGGAATTGGTCGAAGGCCTGACCCTCCACGATCTACTCTCCGAAAGGCGGCGGTTAAAGCCCGGCGAATTTCTGCCGATTTTCCGCCAGATGTGCGCCGCGGTGGCGGCGGTCCATCGCGAGGGCGTGGTGCACCGCGATATCAAGCCGTCCAATCTCATGTTCGGCTCCGACGGCGTCCTCAAGCTGATGGACTTCGGCATCGCGCGCTTTGTCGAGGGCGCCCAGAGCGTCGGCCCCGCCATCGGAACACCGGCGTACATGTCTCCGGAGCAGTTGATGCGCCAGCCTCTCACGCCGGCCGCCGACCTGTTCGCGCTGGGGACCGTCTGCTTCGAACTGCTGGCGGGCCGCAACCCGTTCGCCGGCCAGAATCTGGCGGAACGATGCGTCAACCCTCCTCCCGCGTTGGCGACGCCCGGCCTTCCGCCCTTGTTGGCCGAAGCCATCATGCAGTGTCTGCAGCCGGACCCACGGAACCGCTTTTCGACCGTCCAGGCCCTGATGACGGCCACCCGGGACATCGAGGTGCCGCCCGACCCCAAGACGGACCCCGACGTTCCCCTGCCCGAGGCGGAAGCAAAGCCGGCCGAACCGCCGGAACCGGAAGCCACGCCGGCGCCGGCGCCCGAGCCCGAACCGGAACCGGAAGAGCCTTCCGCCGTCCTGAGCGAGATCCTGCCCGACGATCCGCCTCCCGTCAAGGAAGCGGTCCCGTTGTTCATCGAGATCCTCAAGACTGTCATCGCCATTTACGACTCCGGTCAACAGCCGGTCGCGGTCACGCCTTCGAACCTCACGGTGAAGGCGGATGGATCGGTGGTGATGGCGGCGACCTCGGAGGTGAACCCACACGCGACGGTCACGATGCGGGATCCGAAGTATTACGCTCCCGAAGCCTTCGCCGACACCAGCGCGCTGACAGGGCCTCCTGGTCAGTCGAGCGCAGTCTACTCCCTCGGCGTCATCTTCTACGAGATTCTGCTGGGCCGCCGCCGCTTCAACCAGGAGTTCGCGGAAGTGCTGAGCACCCCCAGCGAGATGCGGTGGCTGCAATGGCACGGCGACCCGGAACGAAAGGGACGCCCCCTGCACGAGATTCTGCCGGCCACCCCGCGCGCTCTTTCGGATGTGATTGCGCGGATGACCGAGAAGAAGACCGCTCAGCGGCCTGCCGCCGTGGCCGATCTTCTTCCGGTGTTCCAGGCCATTCTGCGCACGTTCCAGGACACGCAAAAGGTCCCGGGGGTGGAGATCCCGACCCCTCTGATTCAGCCGAAGAAGCGAAATCTGTGGCCCGCATTGATCGTGCTCGCGGTGGTGCTCGGCATTCTGGGCGGCATCATCGTGGCCGTGCTGCAAAAAAGCGGCGCTCCGCCGGCGGAGACGACGCCGCAACAGGCATCCACCCCCCCGGGACAGGCGGCCGTCCCGCCCCCCAAGCCCGCGCAGGAAAACTATGCCGATCGCATCGAAACGGCGGTAGGCCCCATGCTGCTCATTCCCGGCGGCGAGGTCGTCATGGGCCGTAATCCCGATCCGAACTCGCCGGAACCGGTTCCCGCCTCCGAACAGCCGGCGCACTCCGTCGCGGTCAGTTCCTTCTACCTCGACCTGCAGGAAGTCACCAACGGTCAGTACCGGAAGTTCTGCGACGTCACCCGGCGTCCCTATCCCGCCAATCCCCCGTGGGACGCGCAGTACCTGAACAAGCAGGATCATCCCGTGGTCAACGTTTCGTTCGACGACGCGGCGGCGTATGCGGCGTGGGCGCGGAAGCGCCTTCCGACCGAAGCCGAATGGGAAAAGGCCGCGCGAGGCTGGGACGGGCGTCTCTATCCGTGGGGCATGACCTTTCAGGAAGGCACCTCCAACATCAAGGGAGGCGGAAAGCGCTTCGCGGCCGCGGTGGGCAGCTTTTCCTTCGACTTCAGCGGCTACGGCGTCATGGATCTGGCCGGCAACGTCTCCGAGTGGGTGAACGCCGAATACGCTCCGTATCCGCGCGCGCCGGCGAACGCGACGGGTGGAGTCGCGGGCCACAAGGTGGTGCGCGGCGGCAACTTCGGATCGAGCGAAGCGCAAGCCATGACGACCTATCGAGGCCACGCCGCCGGTCCCGATCCGTCGATCGGCTTCCGCTGCGCGGCCGATGCGGCCTCGAGCCCGGCCCTTCGCGCCCAGTAGCCCGGTGGCGCACGCTTCCAGCGTGAATAGGAGCTTTAGCTCCCCCTTGCCGGTCGAAGGCGACCTCGAGTGACACACACCTACCAGATTCCCAGCAGCTTCCACCAGCCGAACCCGATCGTCGTCCAGATCGCGATGTTGACCAGCGAGACAACAAACCCGATCCGCCACCACTGGTTGAACGTCACGTAGCCCGTAGCGAAGAACATCGGCGAGGGCGTGGTTCCGTAGTTGGTCAGGCCGGCCGCGAAGTTGGTGAAGCACGCGAACGCGTAGATCGTCAATCCCGGCGGCGCTCCCTTGGCCAGCAGCACCGCCACGAATGGCGTGAACATGGCCAGCATGTGCGCGGTGATGCTCGCGAACCCGTAGTGAGCGTAGTAATAGATGGCGAGCGCGCACGCGAACAGCACCACCCACCCCGCCCCACCGAACCATTGGCCGACCAGGTTGGCGAATTCGCGCGTCACGCCCGCATCGTTCAGGGCCTTGCCCAGCCGCAGCAGGCCGCCGTACCACACGAAGATGTCCCACGCCGCCCGCTCCGTGACGATGTCTTCCCACGTCAGGATGCCGGTGGCCAGCAGGGCGCAGGGTCCGAGCAGCGCGCTGACCGTGATGTCCAGATGGTGCCAGGGCGTCGTGATCCACAGGCCGCAGACCGTGAAGAAGACTCCGGCCACGATGGCCTGGCCGCGGTCGACCCCGCCCATCTTCTGAAGTTCGGTGGCGGCGAAGGCCGCGGCTTCCGGCGTCTTTCGGATTTCCGGTGGGTTCAGCCGATACACCACCAGCGGCACGATCGCCAGCGAGGCCAGGCCTGGCACAATACCGGCCAGAAACCAACTCACCCAGGTCACCTCGTAGTGAAAGCTGTCGGCCGCGATCTTCGCCGCCAGGGGATTACTGGCTTGTCCGGTGAAGAACATCGCCGCGGTGATGCAGATGCTCTGATAGACCGCGGTCATCAGGAAACTCCCCAACAGCGTGGCCGTCGCGCCCGGCTTCGATCCGTACAGGTCGGCCACCGAGCGTGCGATGGGCAGGATGACTCCGCCGGAGCGCGCGCCGTTCGAGGGGATGATCGCCGCCAGCACCATGTCGGTCGCCGACAGCGCATAGGTGACGCCGAGTGACGTGCTGCCGGCGGTGCGCACGAACAGGAGCGCGATGCGCCGTGCCAGGCCGGTCTTCAGCATGGCGGTGGAGATGAAGAAGGCGGCCATCACCAGCCACACGGTCGGGTCGCCGAATCCGCCCAGCGCCTCCTGAATGGTGAGGCCGCCGAAAACGCTGGCCGCGGTGACCGCGATCAGGACGAGCGCGCCCCCGGGAATGGGCTGCAGAATGAGGCCGCCAACCGTCGCCAGGAAGATGCCGAACAGCCTCCAGCCTTCCGGCCGGATCGAAGCAGGCCGCGGGATCAGAAACTGGGTTGCGAAGAAGAGTCCCAGGATGATGAGGGTCCCGGTGATGCGCTGCTTCGTGGTGGGAGGGTGTCCGGCCATGGAAGGGACATGATATCGCCCCACAGTGGCGCCGGTCTCCGACCTGGTCTCCGGCCAGCGCTCCGCTCCTGGCCGTGCAGTCCCGCCCGCATCGGTGAGATGATACGTAGCAATTCACCGATGACCCACTCGATCTTGCTGGCCGGCTTGTTGTTCGCATCCCAAAGCGTGGACCTCGGCGGGGTTCGCGAAGAGCACGTCATGGTCCCGATGCGGGATGGAACGCGCCTTTCCGTCTATCTCTTCTTTCCCCCGGGAACGGGACCGTGGCCGGTGTTGTACGAACAGCGCTACGCCAGCCTCCGGTCGCCTTCGACGCGCCTCAACTACGCGCGTCTGGCGCGGGCCGGGTTCGTCGTGGCCGGCGAGAACTTCCGCGGAACCCAGCGTTCAGAAGGGCACTACGACGGCTACCGCGCGCTCGGTTGGGGTAAACTGCGCGACGGCTACGATACGGTGGAGTGGCTTGCCAGGCAGCCTTGGTCCACCGGCAAGATCGGTACCTTCGGCGGATCGCAGGCCGGCTACGCCCAGAACTTCCTCGCCGTCACCCAACCGCCCCACCTGGTGGCGCAGTACATGACCGATACCGGACTCAGCCTCTTCCACCTCGGCTACCGGCGAGGCGGCACCACCCGGCCGCGGCGGTTCTTCTCCATGCTCGAGGTTTGCCGCGACCCGCAAGACGGCCTGCGCTGGCTGAACGAGACGTTGGCGCATCCCACCTACGACGACTACTGGCGCGACGAGGACTGCACCCTGCACTTCGACAAAATGAATGTCCCCGCATTTACCCTGGGCAGTTGGTACGACTTCATGAACGAAGGGTCGATTGAGAGCTTCATGGGCCGGCAGCACCGGGGCGGGCCCCAGTCTCGAGGCCGGCAGCAACTGTTGATCGGACCCTGGCTGCACGGCGGAAATAAAGCCGTCCCGAAAATCGGGGACATGGACTATACGGCCACCGGCGGCTTCGACCACTGGGCGCACATGATCCGCTGGTTCGATTTTCACCTCAAAGGCAAATCGAGCGGCGTCGACAAGGACCCGCCGGTGCGCTACTTCGTGATGGGCTCGAACGTCTGGCGCGAGGCGCGGGACTGGCCGGTTCCCGCCTCCGAGACCGCGTTCTACCTGCAACCTGGAGGCGAGTTGCGCTCCGAGGCTCCTGGTTCCACGACCGGCTCGATCGAGTTCCTGAGCGACCCCGAGAACCCGGCGCCAATCACGGGCCGCGGATTTCCCGGTGCGCAGGACGCCCGCAACTACGAGCGCCATCCCCACGTCCGGACGTTTACGACCGCGCCTCTGGCCTCTCCCGCGGAATGGACCGGCAAAGTCAAGGCCGACCTATGGGTATCGTCCACGGCAAAAGACTCCGACTTCATCGTGAGGGTGAGCGATGTCTATCCGGACGGGCGCTCTATTCTGATCATCGATTCAATCCTGAGGGCGCGCTACCGCGAGGGCTTCGAGAAGGAAGTGATGATGCGGCCCGGCGAGGTCTACCGGTTGCACTTCGATGTGGGTTGGCTCAGCCAGGTCTTCCTGGCCGGGCATCGCATTCGAGTCACGGTGGCCAGCACGGGCGCGGATTTTTACGAGCCCAACCCGAACACCGGCGAACCCAGCACGGCCGGCGTTCCGCAGAACGTCGTCGTGGCGACGAACAAAGTTCACGTAAACCAGCGTCACGCTTCGCGCATTCTCGCGCCGGTCATTCGGTGATTTTTAATAAGTTTTGATTATCAATCAGGCGCTCGCAATATACGAGACCTATTACTGAGAGAAGATCTTCCGCCCGCCGAGGTACGTTTGGGTGACTTGAATGTCCTTGACCCGATCCACCGGACAGGTCAGGATGTCGGTGTCGAGAACGATGAGGTCGGCCAGTTTTCCCGGCTCGATCGACCCCTTCTGTTTCTCCTCAAAGGTTAGAAACGCGTTGTTCATCGTGTACAGCCGGATGGCCTGTTCGCGCGTGAGGCGCTCTTCGGGGTGCAGCGGTTGATCGGTCCAGCGCGGCTGGCGGACCAGCGTGATCCACATTCCAAAAAACGGGTTGTACGGATTGATCGATCGCAGACCTCCGATCTTCTGCATGTGGTCGGAGCCGCCTCCTGCGACGACGCCTTTTTCAAACAGCGTTTTGTAGGGTTGGAAAAAGCGCAGGCGCGCATCGCCGAACTGTTTCGTCAACGTCGCGCCGTCACGCTCGAGCCACGCCGGCTGCAGGTCGGCGACGATGCCGATACGGGCCATGGTGTCGACCGCTTCCGGTGACATGAAGTTCGAGTGCGTGATGCACGGGCGCTGCGCGCGGACCGGGAAGTCGCGGTTCACGCGCTCATAGGCCGCGACCAGCGCATGCACGGCGCCATCGCCCACCGAGTGCGCCGTGAACTGCAAGTCGTTCTGCAAGGACAGACGCGCGATCTGATAGAGCCGGTCTGCCTCGATGTAGCGCAGGCCGCGGTAGTCAGGGTCAACGATGGAAAAGATCTTGCTGAGGCCCCATGGCTCTCGCATGTAGGCGCTGCCGGTGAGCATGCCGCCGTCGAGGAATGCCTTCAGACCGCGCAGCCAGAGCATGTTGTCGTAGCGGTGAAGCGGGCTGGTGGCCGCCTTGCGGATCTGGGCCTGGACCTGTTCGAAGGGTCCGTTGGGCTCGATGTGGTAGTTGATAAAGACGCGGCAGGTGAGTTCGCCGCGTTCCTTCAAGCCGCGGTAGACGTCGATGTTGGTGTCGCTGGCGTTGCGGTCGGCGATGCTGGTGAGGCCTACGGAGTTGTAATCGGCCAACAGCAGTTTCAGGCGCGCCATGCGATCTTCGAGCGTCGGGCTTTTTCCGGTGGGCGTTGTTTTGACGAACTGCGAGGCGCTACGCAGGATGCCGGTCGGCTCGCCCGAAGGGTCCCGCTCGATCTTGGAGCCCAGGCCTTCCTTCGGATGGCGCTCGCGCGTGATGCCGTTCAACTTGAGTGCGAGCGAGTTCAGAGAAGCGTCCGGGCCCGTGCGGAAAATCACGGCATGGCGCGGCGCAACCTCGTCGAGTTCGGCGCGGGTCGGATATCGCTGGTCGCGCAGGCGGGTGATGAATACCTGGGACAGCGTGATCCACTGGCCTTCCGGGACCACCTTCGCCCGGCCGCGAAGGTAGGTCAGCACGTCGGCGATGGTCTGCATGTCCGGAATCGGATGATCGAACTCGTACATGGCAGCGTCGGTCGCGTGGGTGTGGCTGTCGATCAGGCCGGGCAGGACCGTCTTGCCCTGAAGGTCGATGACCTGGGTGTCCTTTCCGCGCAGGCGAAGCACTGCCGCGTTTGGACCGGCGGCCAGGATGCGGTCGCCGCGGACGGCAACCGCCTGGACGATCTCGAAGCGGGCGTTGACGGTGACAATCTTTCCGTTGTGCAGAATCAGGTCGGCAAGTTGGGCGAACATCGCCGTCGCGGACAACACCGAAAGGAAGACGAAGCGCATGAAGAACTCCAGCGACAAGCGTATCGCGTCCGGGCCTGCGATATCATTCCGTTTGATCCATGGCGAACGAGTCGAAGCTGGTGATTGTGATCGACGCTCCCTTGCCGGCCCGGCAGGCGGAGCGGCTGCGCGCGCTCTCTCCCCGAATTGAGTTGGTGGACGGGGTGTCCCCGGATTCCCTGGCGCGAGCGGAGGTCATTTACACCTCGCCGGCGCGGTTCGATCCCGGCGAATGCCCGAAGCTGCGATGGGTGCAGACCAACAGCGTGACGATTGCTCATCTGGCGGAACGGCCCATCGCGAAGAGCACGATCCCCGTGTCGAACGTGCGGGGCGCCTATTGCCTCTCCGTGGCGGAATGCGCCCTTTCGATGCTGCTGGCTTTGACGCGCCGCCTGCCCCAGTGCCAGGCACTGCAGCGGGAAAAGCGGTGGCCTTCCGAGTATCCGCCCCTGGGAGCGGAGAATTGTTTCGGCAAGACCGTTGCGATTGCCGGATACGGCGGCACGGGGCGGCACCTGGCGCGAATCGTCCAGGCCATGGGCATGCGCGTCCTGGCTTCGAAGCGCAACCCGGAGCGGCGCGCGGTGGTGAACGAGTTCAGCTTCCCGGGGGCGGGCGATCCCGAAGGGCTGATCCCGGAGCGTCTCTTCGGGCCGGCCGAGACCGGTGAGATGTTCGCACAAGCCGACTTCGCGGTGGTGACGCTACCGCTGACTCCGGAGACGCGCGGCAGCATCGGGCGGAGGGAACTGGAGTCGATGCCCGCGCACGCGTACCTGGTGGATGTCGGACGCGGAGGCGTGATCGAGGAGGCGGCGCTGGTGGAGCACCTGCGGGCGGGCCGGATTGCCGGCGCGGCGCTGGACGTCTTTGCCACGGAACCCTTGCCCGCGGACAGCCCCCTGTGGTCGCTGCCGAATGTGGTGATTGTTCCGCACTTGGGCTCGTACACGCGAAACCAGGCGGAGTTGGCGGCGGAGGTGCTGATTGCCAACGTGTCGCGCGACCTGGAGGGGAAGCCGATGTTGAACCGCGTGGATTTTCGGTTGGGGTATTGAACCTGGGCGCGAACGATGGGACTTTGCGCGCCGGTCGGAGACCGGCGCCACTCGAAAGGGCCAACCCCAAGAGGCGCGCTAAAGCGCGCCGCGGACTGAAAGTCCGCCCCACGGGGATCGGGGGATGTCCAAAGGCCGGCGGGAACTAGAGTTCCCATGCAAGCTGAAGCTTGCGCCACGCCGGAGGACCGGCGAACCGGTGCTCCTAACTGTTCTTGGCAAACAACTCCGCCAGTTGGATCGTAGTCTGCCCGGCGTTCAGCACGCTCTCGACTCGAACCGGCTCCGCTCCGGCGTGGTATTCCCACCCGGACTGTTTGACCGGATCGATCACCCAACAATAGGGAACACCCCAGGCGTGATATTCCTCGCATTTCGCGAGCATGGCGCCCAGCCGGTCTTCCGGGGACAGAATCTCGCAACACAACTCTACGGGCTCGACGGGATACGGGTCCGCAATCGACTTCGCGGCGATCACGTCCGGGATGAGGTAGCGGGTAGGTGAAAGCCGCAACGTCACCTCGGGTACGGCATCCAACCCAAGGCGGCGCAGCAGGAGGACCAGCGTAAACTGAACCAGTCCATGCAGCTTTGTGGGCATCGGCTTTGCACGGAGCACGCCATCCCGGTACTCGCACAGGGGTTTCTCCGTACGGCTCAGGTACTCCTCCACCGGCGTTATGGATGTACTGCCCATGTTATCCGCTCTCAGTATAGATCAGGAGTTTGTGCCTGCAGCCGGTTGTTGGGTTTGAGCGAAGCACGCGAGTGAACCCGTTCCATTACACTGGAAAGTTTCCTGGTCCGCTGGGAGAAAGAGGTCACGTCGCGCCGGACGGAAGCGCCGGGCGACACACAACGTCGCCCGGCGCCACGTTGGGAGGAATATGAAGATTACGGATGTGCGAACGATGCGGCTGAGGGGGCCGCGGCCTCATTCGGTCGGTGGGAAAGTCGGGGTGCTGCACAAGCGCCTGGTGCGCGTGGATACCGACGCCGGCGTGTACGGACTCGGCGAGTGCGACGACTTCATGGGGGTCTGCGACGCCATTGCCTACATCCGGGCGATTCTGATTGGACGCGACCCGATGGCGATCCGGCCGATGTTCTCCGAGATCACCTACGGGACTCTGCCGCCGCATCCGGAGAACGCGCGTTACGACGACCGGCCGAAGGACTTGCGCCCCCAGATCTACGCGCTGTGCGCGCCCACATGCACGCCAACCGGGCCTCTGGTGTGGGGGTTGAGCGGGATCGAGATGGCTCTGTGCGACCTGGCCGGCAAGGCGCTGGGCACGCCGGTGTACAACCTGCTGGGCGGAAAGTTCCGCGATCGGGTGCTGGTCTATCTGGACCGCAGTTCTCCGCCGGATTCCGAAGACCTGGACGCATGGCGGCGGATGGCCGCCGAGGTCATTGACAGCGGCTTTACCCACATGAAGTTCGATGCCGAGTATGTCGCTCCCAAGCTGACGGCGGACGTGTGGAACCGCTCGATCTCGGGCGGCCAATTGCGGCGGATTTCCGAACGGCTGGGGGCGGTGCGGGAGGCCGCGGGATGGGACGCGGAGATCTGCCTGGACGGGCACATGCACTACAACGTTCCGGACGCCGTCAGGCTGGCGAACGAACTGGCGCCGCTGAAACTGATGTGGTTCGAAGACCCGACGCCGATCACGAATCCCGATGCCTGCGCCGAAGTGCGCGCCGGGAGCCCGATCCCGATTGCCGTGGGCGAAATGTTCATCGCCGAGCAGTTCCGGATGTTCATCGACCGCAAGGCCTGCGACGTGATGCATCCGGACGTGATGTTTTGCGGGGGGTTGCACGAAGCGCGCCGGATCGCCGAATATGCGGAGCTACACTACCTGCCGCTGGCGCTGCACGGCAACGGCGGGAGCCTGGCCACGATCGCGGCAGCGCACGTGGCGGCGGCCACTCGGAACTTCCTCGGACTGGAATATCACTTCATCGAAGCGGACTGGGTTGCGGAATATGTGACCCGCAACGGCGCTCCGCTATTCGAGAACGGGCACATTCGGCTGACGGACGCGCCGGGATTGGGGGTGGAGTTAAACCGCGAAGTGTGCGAGCGGTATCTGGACGAGGGAGAGAGGTTGTTCGACTGAGGGCCGGAGTCTCGATGTACGCTGAAGATGGAACCGATATGAGCCGCGTCGAGCAAATCGAGCAACAGATCACGTCACTGGACCAAGCCGAACTCAGGGCGCTTCGCGAGTGGTTCGCTCAGTACGACGCGGAGCTTTGGGACAAGCAAATCCAAGCCGATGCGGAGAATGGCAGGCTGCTGGGACTTGCCGAACGTGCCCTCGCTGACCACGAAGCGGGCCGGACCACCGAATTGTGAAGCACTACGCCGCTTCTGACTTCTGGACCAGGTATCAAGGATTGCCGATCGAGGTGCAGCAGTTGGCTGATAAAGCCTTCGATCTCTTGAAAGCTGACCCTCACCATCCATCGCTCCACTTCAAGAAGGCCGGCCGGTTCTGGTCGGCACGAATTGGATTGCATTACCGTGCCCTGGCGGTGCAAGTCGCTGATGGCTTGCTTTGGTTCTGGATCGGCACGCATCCGGAGTACGACAAGATTCTTGGATAGTCCCCGCATGTTCAGAGGTGGTTGCGATCCGATCAGAGTTGATACGACACAGACGGAGATGGGAAGGGCCGCCCAGGCGCCGGTGCCACGAAAAAGGCACCCTTCCTCCGGTTGGCTGCGACAATGTACTCCGCGATCGTCTTCGGTTCCGGAATCGGCTCCACGGCCTCCGCCAGGATGCTTTTCGGGGTGTCGGGGACGCGGAACATCGCGGGATGGGGCTAGTCGTCATGTGTTCCTTCAGGCCGAATGCTTGCCCAGCAACCTTGATGGCGGACTTTCGAGCGAACGCAACCCAACGTGAGAAGGTGTGGGTAGCCAAGATGTCAGTCCACCGTCAAGTTTCAGGTAGTCGGAGCACCACCCCGCCACCGCTCGCTGACGCTCGCGGCTCAGACGACGGGCAAGTCGAAATGGTCTACCAGGCACCGATCTCTGAACGGTCGCGGCTTCAAAAGAGCGCAACCCTACGGCTTGGAACGTGTACGAAATTGGAACAGCGACCGCTCCCTCAAAGGCTGTGAACGAACGGGAACACCGGCCGACCGCCAGTGCAGACGATGTGGAACGCTGAGACAATGGTGGCGGGAACGCGATGACGATTGATATTCCCGACGATCTTGCGCGTGAATTGGAAGGTGCAGCTGCGGCCGAGAACAAGAGTGTTCAGGATGTGGCATTGGACCGTCTGCGAGCCGCTACGGAAGTTGCCTGTTCTCCCCAGACGCTGTTGCGCACTATCCGAGCGATTCCCCATCCTAGCCCGGCAGCCGTGGACGATCTTGAAGCCGCCATCTCGGCAGGGCGCCTTCCGGTAGTCGACGAGGGGATGTTCGATCGGTAACGACGAGCGTGACTTACCTGCTAGACACGAACGCGATCAGCGACCTGATGCGGTCCGCGCCTGGAATTGAGAGTTGGATGGCCGCACTGGACCCGCGCGATCGCGTGATCGTTTGCACGATCGTTCGCGGCGAAGTGCTGTTTGGAGTAGCCAGACTGCCTGAGG
>CAZGUX010000078.1:0-22950 GCA_964529305.1 uncultured Solibacteraceae bacterium
GACTCGTGACGTTCACCTGAAGATCTCCGCTCTTCCACCCGTATCCGAACTCCACCCGCGCCGACGCCCCACCGGGCACCATGATCTCGAACGGAAGGACCCGCGCCTTGTCCGGATCCACTACGAATTCGAGACGGCTTAACCGGAGCGGCTGTCTGGTTGGAAGTTCCAGGGTCGCGTCGCTCAGGACAAACCGGCCCTCCACTCCTTGTCCGCCGGAATACCCGATGGCGCCCTCCAGCATCCCGCCGACCTTGACATCCTCCGGCAGCGGCGCCCCCATATGGCGCGCAATCGGCGTCACGACCTCGGCCGGCAGTTTGCTCCAGACCACGTGTACGCCCCATTGGGGTATCGACAGGTAGTTGGTAACCCGGTACCGCACCGAAAGAGGCGGCGCCCCCTTCGCCTGCGATTCCGACTCCAACTCCAGGCTCTGCCGGTTCAGATCCAGCTTCCCTCGGTAGGAGATGGGGAACGTCTGATTCCACAGAGGCATCTTGTCCCAGCGGTGCAGTTCCTCCATTTCCAGGCGTCCGGTGAATTCCAGCGCGTCGGGCGGACCTTTCAGCCGGGCGCGCGACGACACCACCCCGTGAATTCCCAGGTCCCGGCCCTGCACCAGGGCGATCAGGTCTCCCAGCGGGCTCTTGTCGAGTTCGATGTCCGCCGTGACGGCGTTCTCCCGCCACTCCCCCCGTCCGGAAAAGCTGCCCAACCCGCGGCCCGCGCCGCCCACGGTCACCCGATCGGTCCGCGCCGGATGCGCATTCACCCGGAAGCGCCACGATTGACGGGCCGGCTGCAGGAGTTCCAGGTCGACGTCGGCTTCCGTCAGGTAGAAGACCGACTTGGTGTCGTCGAACTTGAAGTTCACTCGCCCGTCGCGCGCCGCGATCTTTGGCAGCCCGGAGACGCGGTCGGCCGTCAGCAGGCGTTCGAAGTTCCAATGCCCGTCTCGCTTGACCAGGTTCACGACCGGGGCGCTCAACTGCAACGAAGAGAACTGCAGTTTCCCCGTCCACAGCGACCACCATTCCAGGTGCGCTTCGACGGATTCCACCCACGCGAACGGCTCGATCCCGAACGCCGGGTCTTCCGCGATCACCACTTCCTCGACCGTGAACCCCGGTCCGGTCAACAGCGTCAGGCGGACTTGGCCGATCTCTACCGGGCGGCCCAGAGATTGGGCCAGTGCCTCGCGGATCGACCCCGCGTATTGGTCCACGCGCAAAAACGGCGCCGCCAGCGCCGCTGCCAGGAACAGGCCGATGGCCGCCAGCACCAGTCGCCGCGCCCCTTTGACTTTCATCGCGAGGCCGGCCCTTCCCGGCGAAGCAGGCGCTGGTACGCGCCGGGATCGTCGATGTCGTCGACCACGCCAGGATCGTCTACGTCCAGGTACAGGGTCTGCGCCGAATGGCCGCGGATCACCGTCTTGGCTTGGCCGTCTGGAGGCAGGGCGAGAATCTCCCCGACGACTTCGGCCCGCAGCCTGACCGGATGACCGCGCCGTCCCTCAAATCGCGGAACGGCCACCGGCGCATCGGTCGCGTCCACCAGGGCCGCCACCGTTTGCTCGCTCACCGCGGGGTGGTCGACCAGCGTGAACAGGGAGAACGGGGCATCTGCCGGCATCGCGGCGAATCCCGCTTGCAGGGAGGTGAGTTGGCCCAGCCGGTAGTCACGGTTCTCGACAAACTGTGCCGCCTCTCGTACGCCTCCCCGGATTACGGCGGAATCGTGTCCCAGAACCACGATCACCGGCTCGCAGCGGCCGCCCAGCACGCGGATCAACCGATCGAGAAACGTCTCGCCTCGATAGGGCAACAATGCCTTTGGAGCGCCCATGCGCCGCGACTCGCCCGCGGACAGAATGACGGCGGGGATCTTCACTGCTGCAGGGCTCGGGGCATCCCCTGGGCAAACAGTGATTTTGAAACCGCCCGCCAGTCCGACCCGGCGCCCCGCCGCACGGCGATCATCTCGGCGGCCACCGATACGGCGATTTCTTCCGGCGACACGGCTCCGATCTCGAGCCCCATGGGCGCGAAGATCCGTTCGAAGGCCTCGGCGGGCAGCCCTTCCTTCTCGAGTTCCTTCACCACCGAGATCACCTTCCGCTTGCTGCCGATCATCGAAACGTACCGCGCGGGGGTCGTGACCGCCCAACGCAACACCCTCATATCGTCGCGATGGCCCCGGGTGACAATCACCAGGTAGCTGGTTTCGTTGACGGTCAGCTTGGGGAATATGTCTTCGTATTCCCCGGCAATCACCGCATCGGCCTCGGGAAAGCGCTCGCGGTTGGCGTACATTTCGCGGTCGTCGATCACGGTCGTCGCGAATCCGGCCATGGAGAGCACCTTCGACAGGCTCTTCGAGATATGGCCGGCCCCGAAGATAAACGCGTGCGGAGGGGGAATCATGGGCTCCACGAAGATGTCCAGTTGGCCGCCGCAGATCAGGCCGTTGTCGTACGCGGCGTCCTGCCCGAGATTGAAGCTCAGGTGCCGGGGCTTTTCGGTCTCGATCACCTCGCGCGCGGCGTTCCACACCTCCGCTTCCACGCACCCGCCGCCGACGGTTCCGAAGATCGACCCGTCGTCGCGCACCAGCAGTTTGGCGCTCTCGTGGGAGGGAATGGAGCCGCGAACCTGAACGATGGTGGCGAGCGCGCACTTCCGTCCTTCGGCGCGCAGCCGCATCATTTCATCGAAAACGTCCATCCGCTTGAGATTATAACGTGAAGGATGGAGCGAGTTCCGTTTCAAGTCACCACAGGCAGCGAGGCCGTATGAATCGATGGGCCGCCTGCCGGTCGATCTGATGCTCGAGAACGTCAGGAGCCTGGACAACGTGGGCTCGTTTTTTCGCACCGCCGACGCGGCCGGAGCGGCCAAGCTCTGGCTGTGGGGCATCACCGGTTGTCCACGCGCCCCGGCCATCGCCAAGACCGCCCTGGGCGCGGATTGGACCACGCCGTGGGAGTTCCGCACCGAGGCTCTATCCGCGCTGGACCTGTTGCGCCACTCGGGATACGAGTTGGCCGCCGTCCGGACCAGCGTCCACGCCGTCGACCTGTTCGACTGGACGCCGCGCTTCCCGTTGTGCGTGGTCTTCGGCAATGAGGTGGAAGGCGTCTCGCCGTCGGCGGCCGCGATGTGCGACACCCATGTCCGGATTCCCATGCGGGGCCTGAAGCACTCGCTCAACGTCTCGATGGCGGGAGGCGTGGTGCTCCACGAGTTGTTGCGCAAGTATCGCACCCTGGTCACCAGTCCCTGAACCCAGAGCCGCGACCGGAAGGGAGCGGGCAGTCCAATGTCCTCCTGTCTTTTCACTCGAACCTGATAAAGGAGCCCCTTCCTGATATCGTATCGACCATGGACTCTCGCGGCTCCTCCGATCGCCGCGCGTGCCTGGAAGGACATCGATCTCCGTGCTTCGAACCCTGATCCTGTTGCTAGCCGCCACTGCCTGGGCCGCCGATCCATCGGCCCGGTTGAACCAGCATCGCGTCTCCAACCCGCGCAGCCCCGCGCCCGAACCGGGGGCCGAGAACGAGTTGATTCCGTCCCTCGTCGAAGGTCTGCGCACTCCCGGCGATTGGAACCGGATCCGCCGGCCGGAACTGATGAAGCTCTGGACCCAGATCCTGGGCAAACTGGAGCCCGCTCCCGCCGACCGAAAATGGTTCGGCAACATTCGCAAGGCCGTGATTCACTCCAAGGAAGACGCCGGAGCGTACACCCGAATCCGCCTCGACCTGCCCATCGAAAAGGATTTCCTGCAAAAACACCTGCTGCTGGTTCCGAAAGGCAAAGGGCCGTTCCCCGCCGTCATCTGCTGGTCGTCGTCCTCGCCCGACTTCGCCGCGCCCGAACAATGGTGGGGCCAATGGCTCGCCGAGCATGGCTATGTGGTGCTCACCAGTTGGTCGTTCATCCGCTACTACCGGGACGGCGCCAGCTACAAAGAGGGCATTCCCGAAAGGCTCTACGACCGCTTCGGCCATTGGCTGCCCATGGCCAAGATGGTCCACGACGCGCGGCGCGAGGCCGAGTACCTGCGGTCGCTCAAATACGTCGACGGCAAGCGCCTGGGCTTCATCGGCTTCTCGTTGGGCGCGAAAGCCGCCGTCTACGTCGCCGCGTTTGCGCCGGAGATTCAGGCGACCGTCTCGCTCGATACGCACATCGCCGTCAACGGAGGCACCAACTGGTTCTCCCGGTGGTATCTCGATTGGCTGCACCCCTTCCCCGATATCCCCACGCCGGAGAAGACGGTCCTCAGCCTGCTGAATCCCGACAAGCGCCGGCCCGGCTTCGAGCACGATCATCACGAACTCATCGCCCTCACCGCGCCGCGCGCCTTCCTGCTGATTGGCGGCAGTCAGACCGAAGACCGCGGCGGCGACTCCGATGACTTGCAGAGTTGGGGCTACGTCAATCGCGCCAAGGAGGTCTACCGTCTTCTCGGCGTGCCGGACAAACTGCAATATGCCTCCACCGCGGATGGCCACAAGCCGAACGGCCCGGCCATCGACCCGGCCTGGCGGCAGTTCTTTGAACGCTGGTTGAAGTAATCCGCTCCCTGCCGTCGTCGAACGCCCCGCTCGCGCCGTCTTAGAGAAATGGAGGCAAAACTCGCAGTCCTTTGCGTTCTGGCCGCTGGCGCGGCTTCCGGACAGTCGATTGCCGTTGGCCTCAAAGGCGGCGTTCCGTTGACCGATGTGTTCAAGGCTTCGGGCCTGATCGGCTCCGAGCCGTTCCGCGCCAGCACCCAGCGGTTCACGATCGGTCCCATGTTCGAGTTGCGTCTCCCCTTGGGACTCGGCGTCGAGTTCGACATCCTGTACAAGCGATTCGACCAGACCGGCGGCAGTGTCCGTCCCGGCGAGACGGTGGCGAAGACCGGAACCAGTTGGGAATTCCCGCTCCTCGGCAAGTATCGTTTTGCGCCGGGGCCGGTGACGCCGTACGTGGAAGGCGGCGTTTCCGTTCACCACCTGAGCGGCTATCTGCAGCAGTTCAGAACGCTTCCCTCGCCGCCGTCGAGTCAGCCGGAAGGGTCCGCCTCCCGCCGGGGTTTGGTGCTGGGCGCGGGCTTCGAATTGAAGGTACCCTTCCTGCGAATCGCCCCGGGCATTCGTTTTTCCCACTGGGGCAGCCGCCTGGACGTCCCGAGCACCAACGCCCTGGATTTTCTCGTCGGCGTGACGTTCTGAAATAATAGCCATCGCCCCGTGTCCATCCGAACCAAGACCGGAAGGCTGCGGACCCGCGTTCCCCGCGCCGGTGCCGTTCAGAGGATGGCGAGCGCGGTATAGTCCTGACGCTTGCCGAGGTCGAGGCCGCCGGGGAAACGAGGCTGCACAGCTTGGCCCTGGCCCGCGGGCGTCAGGGAGTCCGCATGGGCCTGCGGCCCAAAATGAATGAAGAACGCGTCGCCGCCCGACCGTCAGAAGGCGTAAGAAAATCGCCAGCAACGCCCCCGGTGGGGCGGTCACCCTGGACCCCGTGCCGGCCCCCTGGCCGGCCCACCGGGCGAAGCCCTCGAGGGAGAGGTCTGTCCCCAATTTTCGCAGCATGGGGCCTGTCTCGGGCGCCCAGCGGCTAGCGGCGCGAGGCAGCGTCGGCCGTGGTGGTCGGGTCGGCGCCCTCCCAGGTCACATCCGCCGTAGGTCCGTACGTCGACGGAACCGCCCGCTCGAGCAGGCGCAGGTACACGGTGAGTTGGGTGCGGTGATGAGCCGTGTGCAGCACCCGGCGCCAAAAGATCCAGATCCGCTCCCGATGGGCATCGAAGAACGGGACGACCTCCAGCCACCACGCTGCCGGCCGCGAGGCGAGAAACTCCAGTCGCCGCGCGGCGAGTTCCGCGATCCGTCTGGCGCATGCGGACACGGTGATCTCGGCCGGGAGCACCTCGGCGGCCGCCGGTTCAGGGCTTCCCAGAAACTCGGCGAAGAATCTTCGCTCAGACAACAGTTGGTGCTTCAGGATCTCGACGACGGTCGCCGATTTGACATGGGGACGGTACCCCAAGTCCTCATCGGTGAACTGCCGCCACGTCGACACGCACTTGTTGATCTCGCCCGCGTACGTCTCGGCCACGTGCTGAAACGCGGGGTCTGCCGCGGAGGGCACGTTGTCGAGAGCCTGGAAGTCGTACCGCATTCTCTTGTTGTACACTCATTCCCCTACCCCATTCCACCCGCCGTCAAACCTGTGTACTATGTAGACGAACATGGACATCGTCACCGCTCTTCTCGGAGAACACGCTGCCCTGTACGCGCTCTTTGACTATGCGCGTACGCAATCGGCCGTATGGTCAGCCTGCGAAATCCATCAGATGGCCCGGACGATTGAATCGGTCATGTCCCCCCACGCGCGCTTTGAAGACGAGTTCCTGTTTGACCGCTTATCGGTCAGCAATGCCGGGCTTCAAAAGACGCTGGCCGCGATGAGGGAGGAGCACAAGCATCTCGGAGCGTTGCTCGCGGACCTGCGGCGAGCCAAGAACCCGCCCGATGAACTCAGAGCGAAACTGCTGCACCTGGTCGATACGGCCACCGAGCATAACCAGGTGGAGGAGCGTGTCCTGTTTGACGTCGCCCGGCATCATCTGGCGCCGTCGGTGATTGAGGACCTGGGGTTGCAGTGGGCCCGGCTGCGAGGGCTGGAAACCCCCTCCGTGTACCCTATTCCCTGAGGAATTGCCGGATCGACCGCGCCGCCTGCCGGATGCGGTGATCGTTCTCGACCAGCGCGAACCGTACATGACCCTCGCCCAACGGGCCGAACCCGATGCCGGGAGAGACGGCCACCAGTGCCTTCTCCATCAGCTTTTTGGAAAACTCCAGCGACCCGAGCGCCCGATGGGCTTCGGGAATCGGGGCCCACACGAACATTGACCCTCGCGGCGGAGTCACCTGCCAGCCGGCCCGATGCAAGCCGGTGATGAGCGTGTCGCGCCGCTTCTGGTACACGGCGCAGATCTTGTGGGTGTCTTCCTCGCATTCCCGCAAAGCAATGATGGACGCGATTTGAAGAGGCTGGAAGACGCCGTAGTCGAGATAGCTCTTGATGCGGGCCAGCGCCCCGATCATCTTCGCGTTGCCCAGGCAAAAGCCGACCCGCCACCCGGCCATGTTGTAGCTCTTCGACATCGAGAAAATCTCCACGGCCACTTCCTTGGCCCCCTCCACCTGCAGGATGCTGGGCGCTTTGTAGCCGTCGAAGCAGAGGTCGGCGTAGGCGAAGTCGTGCAGCACCATGGACCCGTGCTGATGCGCCAGGCCGACGATCTCCTTGAAGAAATCCAGGTCCACGCACGTGGTGGTGGGGTTGTGCGGAAACGAGATGAGAATCAGTTTCGGCGTGCGCGTCGAAGTGCGGTAGAGGTCGTGCAGGCGGTTGAGAAACTCCGCCGGTGACGGCATGGCCAGCATGCAGGCGTGGCCTTCCGCCATGATGACGCCGTACTGGTGGATGGGATAGCAGGGGTTCGGCGAAACCACCGCATCGCCCGGGCCGATCACGGCAAACAACAGGTGCGCCAGCGCGTCCTTCGCCCCGATGGTCACAATGGCTTCATTCGACGGATCGAGCGTGACCCCGTAGTTCTTCTGATACCGCTTGACGATCTCTTCACGCAGGTTCGGGATGCCCTTCGACTGCGAGTAGCGATGATTGCGGGAGTTGCGCGCCGCTTCCACCAGTTTGCTCACCACCACGCGAGGGGTGGCGCCGTCCGGGTTTCCCATGCCCAGGTCGATCACATCCAGTTGTGCCGCCCGTGCCTTCGCCTTCATCTCGTTGATGACGGCAAAAACATACGGTGGCAGCTTCTGGATTCGATAAAACCCGGTCGACTCAGACATAAAGGGTATTCTACAATAGGCGTCATCGTTACAAGCTTGAGCGTCTTCTTCCCGGCTTATAACGACGGGGATAGTCTGCCGGGACTGCTCGAGAAAACCTTCCGGGTGCTCAGCCGGCACGTCGACGACTACGAGGTGATCGTGGTGAACGACGGAAGCCGGGACCACACCGCGGAGGTCCTCCGTGAGCAACAGGCTCTCTATGGGCCCAGGATGCGTGTGCTTACGCACCCCGTCAATCGCGGCTATGGAGGCGCGCTGCGCTCGGGCTTTGAAGCCGCCGGCAAGGAGTTCGTGTTCTACACGGACGGCGACGGCCAATATGATCCAGGCGAACTTCCCAAGCTTCTGGCTCTGATGAAGCCCGGCGTCGGCCTGGTGAACGGTTACAAGATCGAGCGGAACGATCCGTGGCACCGGGTGTTCATCGGGAAGGTCTACAACCGGTTCGCGCGGTTCGTGTTCCGCATTCGGATCCGCGACATCGACTGCGACTTCCGCCTCATCCGGCGCTCGCTGCTCGAAGAGATCCGGCTGACCTCGACGAGCGGGACCATCTGCGTGGAACTGGTGCGCAAGCTCGAACTGAGCCCCACGGAAGTCGCCGAAGTGGGAGTCCATCATTACCCGCGATTGCACGGCAGCAGCCAGTTCTTCCGCTTCCGGTCCCTGCTCAAGACGCTCTACCAGCTCACCCGGTTGTACCTTCGCCTGGTACTCGTGCCCGCGGTGACCGGGAAAGATCGCCGTCTGGCGTAGTTGGACGCTTGCTAGACTGGAGGGGTCGAGCATGCTCTCCATCGTGATTCCCATCCACAACGAGGAGCCCTGCATCCTCCCGTTGTATGATCGCCTGACGGCGGTGCTCGAACGGCTTGCCGGCCCTTACGAGATCCTCTTCATCGACGATGCGTCCACCGACAAGAGTTTCGAGTTGCTGGCGAACCTGGTGGAGATCGACGCACGGCTGAAAGTGATCCGGTTGCGGCGTAATTTCGGGCAGACGGCCGCGCTTCAAGCGGGCTTCCACGAGGCGCAGGGAGACGTCATCATCGCCATGGACGGCGATCTCCAGCACGACCCGGAGGACATTCCGGCGTTGCTGGCCAAGCTTCGGGAAGGGTTCGACATCGCGAGCGGATGGCGCAAGGACCGGGTGGACAACGCGGTCACACGGAAGATCCCGTCGCGCATTGCGAACTGGCTGATGTCGAAAGCGTCCGGCCTCTACCTGCATGACTTCGGCACGACCTTCAAGGCCTATCGCGCCGAGGTGCTGAAGGACATCCAACTGTACGGAGAACTGCACCGGTTTATCCCGGCCCTGGCCAGCTTTTACGGCGCGCGCGTGGCCGAAGTGCCTATCCGCAGCACGCCGCGCGCGGCCGGCGATTCGCACTACGGTCTCGGGCGGACCTTCCGGGTGATGTTCGACATCCTGACCATCAAGTTCCTGCTGAAGTACTTCACAAGACCGATGCACTTCTTCGGCACCATCGGTCTGGGAGGGACGCTCACCGGCGGGGTGATTCTCGGGTATCTGCTGTTCCTGAAGATCCTGGGCCGCCACATCGAACTCGAGCACGGCCCCCTGATGATCGCGGGGGTGATCCTGCTGCTGGCGGGGCTGATGATGTTCTCTACCGGGCTGTTGGGCGAGGTGATGATCCGGACGTATTTCGAGAGCCAGGACCGCCGGATCTACGCGATTCGCGAGATCCTGACGCGCCAGGAGCCGAGCACGGCCAGCGGGCGGCAAGGTCCTTAGTTGGCAGCGCCCCCTGGCGGCGGGCAGTGGGAAAAATCGGGGACAGACTGGCGCTGGCCCTAACGTTTTACCTGAATTTCAAAAAGCCGCGTCCACCACTTGCCCGTCACGAACAGGCGATCGCGCTTTGCATCCCAGGCGATACCGTTCAGCACGTCGGCCAGGCTGTTTTCTTTCACGACCCGGTCCTTCAGTCCCTTCAAATCCACCCACGCCACGACGGCGCCGGTTTTCGGAGAGATCCTTGCAATTCGCTCGGTGCCCCAGACGTTGGCCCAGATCTCGCCGCGAATGTACTCGAGCTCGTTGAGGTTCTTCACCTGTTCGCCGCGGTCTCGGACCGCCAACCGGCGCGTCTCCTGGAACGTCTGCGGGTCGCGGAAGAAGAGGATCTCGCTTCCGTCGCTCATGATCAGTTGCCTGCCGTCCTGAGTGATGCCCCACCCCTCGGTCGGGTAGACAAAGCTGCGAACCTGGCGGAACGTAGCCCTGTCGTAGACGAGCGCAATCCGGCTCTGCCACGTCAACTGAATCAGGTGGTCGCGCCACAGCACCAGGCCCTCGCCGAAATACTCCTTCGGAAGTCCGGCGTTCTGTAAGACCTTCCCCGATTCGATCTCCACCTTGCGCACGCTGGAACGGCTGTAGTTGCCCGTGCTCTCGTAGAGGTACCCGTCATGGAACAAGAGTCCTTGTGTGAACGCATGGATGTCGTGGGGGTAGACCTTCACCACCTGATACGAGAACACCGGCGTTTGGGCGTAGACCAAACCTGGCAGGACCATCAGAAGAACAAGAAACAGGGAGGGTCGCATTCGAAGAAGGAAAGGAAGACGCGCTCCGCCTCCCTGTCCGCTACAGTAGCACGGCGCTGTTTTGCCCAAGCCTGACGCTATCCTCGCTTCCGCCATCGCGAACGCTGCGCTTCCGTTGCCGCGAGTTCCCGGCGCAGGCGGCCTTCCTTCGCGAGTTGCACGGCGAGCGACGCGATCGCATCGGGATTGTGGCGCGCCATCTCGCCTTCCTGCAGCAGGTTTCCCGCCACCACCTCCAGCCCCAGCCGTTTCAACTCATCGAGATCGACGTCTACCGGCATGGCGGAGGTGCGCGCGTACCGCCGCCGCAACGGCTTGGGCATCGCGCGGATATTGACCAGGGCGTAGTCGATGAAGTTGTCGCCCGCGTGACGGTGGATCGCCTTGACGTGATCGCTGGCCGTGAACGACATCGTCTCGCCGGGTTGCCACATCAGGTTCACGAAATACGCCTTCACCGCGGGCGAACGGCGAATGGCTTCCGGAATCCCTTCGACCAGCAGGTTGGGGACCACGCTGGTGAACAAGGAGCCTGGCCCCAGGGTGATCAGGTCCGCTTCGCGGATGGCTTCCAGCGTCTCCGGCAGAGGTTTACAGTTCCGGGGGCGCAGGCGGATGCGGTTGATGCGCGCCTTGCTGCGGCTGATCTTCGTCTCGCCGGCGATGCGGGTCCCGTCGACCAGTTCAGCTTCCAGTACGACATCGGCCGAGGTGGACGGATAGATGGCTCCGCCGATCTTGAGAACCTCGGACGACAGCTTGATGGCCTCCTGAAAGTCGCCCGTGATGTGAGTGAGGGCGGTGAGAAACAGATTGCCGAAACTGTGTCCCTTCAGCCCGCGCCCGCTCTTGAAGCGAAACTGAAACAGGCGTGACATCAGCGCTTCGTCCTCCGAGAGGGCGACCATGCAGTTCCGGATGTCCCCCGGGGGCAGCATGTCGAACTCCCGTCGCAACCGGCCGGAACTGCCGCCGTCGTCAGTGACCGTGACCACCGCGCGAATGTCGATGGCAGGGGCCGATTCCGGCCGGACAAACCGCTTCAGCCCGGCCAGCAGCACGGACAGGCCCGTCCCCCCCCCAATGGACACGATTCGGTACGGCCGTTCAGCAGCAATCATAGGCGACTGTTCTCATCATACGCGTGCTACTACAATAGGAATTAGGAATGAGATTGCTTCTGGCAGGAACGCTCCCGGTGCTTCTGGCGCTGCCGCTCGCGGCGCAGCGAGCCGGGCGTGTTGCTGCCAATTCACCCGAGGGATTGGCGCAGGCCGGTTCCACGCTCAACCGCGATGATGCTGAAGAGATCGAGAAGCTTCTGGAAAAGAATCCGCGCGACCTGGAAGCGCGAGCGAAGATGCTCGGCTACTACTACTACCAGTGGATGCCCATCGGCGAGGAAGCCGCCCGGGCCGCCCGCGCGAAGCATATTCACTACCTGATCCAGAACTTCCCGGATTCTGCCGCACTGGGTCTCTACGAAGCCGCGATCGATCCGAAGGGTCATCAACTCGCCGACCCTGCCGCCTACGAAAAGGCCCACCAACTGTGGACCGCCCAGTTGACGGCCAAGGCCTCCAATCCACGCGTTTGGGGCAATGCCGCCAAATTTTTCCAGTTGAATGACAAGGAACTGGCCGAAAAAGCGCTGCTCAAGGCGATGGAACTCGAGCCCGGCAACGGAGAGTGGGAGTGGCGCTTGGGATACCTCTACGCGCTCGGCATCCTGGGGGTCGATGGCCTCGCCTTCAACGGGCAGCCGACCTCGATCGATCCGATGGCGAAAGAGGGACCGTTCGCCCTGAAAGCCAAACAGACGCTCGAGACCACGCGGAGCGCGATGGTGCTGGCCGTCGCGGGCAACACACTCTACCGCTACGGCAGCATTCTGGCGCCCACGGCCAAAGGGCGCCTGGAGCACATCCTCGACGCCGAACGCCTGTTCCGGCGTGCCCAGACCATCGAACCCGGCAATCCCACCTGGGCCCAACTCTTGCAGCAGTTGCAGGGGATGAAGACCCAGATGACCGCGCCGGGACAATAGAGGCGCTACTTTACCCCGACCACCATCGAGTCCGGTCCCGCCAGGGGTTCTACCCTCGTCTCGCGGAAACCCGCGCCCCGCATCCAGCCTTCGCAATCGGCGCCCGTGTAGTCGTACCCGCCCGGCGTCTCGATCAGCATGTTGAGGCTCATCATGAGGCCGAAGGCGTTTTGGGCACGCTCATTGTCGATGATCGCCTCAAAGACCACGAACGACCCGCCAGGCGGCAAGGCTTCGTACGCCTTGCGGACCAGCATCTGTTTCTCCTCGAGGTTCCAGTCGTGTAGGATGTGGCCCATCACCACCACATCCGCCTTGGGCAGGTCGTCGGTGAAGAAGCTCCCTGGCACAAAGCGTACCCGGTCCTTCAGTCCGCTCTCCTCGACATAGTCTTCAAAGATCGGGCCGACCTCGGCGAGATCGAACCCCATGCCCGCAAGGTGCGGATTCAGCCGCGCGATCTGCACGGCCGTGTCTCCCTGCGCGGTCCCGACATCGACAAACGACGTGTAATCCTTCCAGTTCAGCTTTTGGCCGATGGCGATCGCCGCACCCCGGCTCAAGCCGGTCATTGCCTTCAGGAACTCGCGCAGCCGGGCCGGATCCGCGTACAGCGCCTCGAACAGCGGCGCCATCCCCTCTCGCGTCTCGTTCTGCGGAAGGCCGGTGCGGAGAGCCTCGGTCAGCCGGCCCCAGAAGCGGTACAGGCGATGGTTCGCCATCTCCAGGACGCCGCCCATGTACGAAGCCTTGTGCTTGTCGAGGAAGAAGTCCGTTTCCGGCGTGTTGTGATACACCCAGTCGATCCTGCGGAGAAAGCCCAGGGCGACCAGCGCGTCCAGGAAATCGCGGGCGGCGCGCGGGTGCAGGCCCAGGCGTCCCTGCAGCGTTTTCAAATCCTCGGGATGTTTCGCGAGCTCGGTAAACACTCCCATTTCAATCGCGCTCAGCAGGGTCTTCGAGGCCCAGAAGCCCAACCCGACCTGCATGATGTGTCCCGGCTCGAGAGGCTGATTCAATTGACGTCCTTTCTTCCACGAGGTAGATGCGTGGGCGGCGGTAGCGATGCCGCCCGTTTCAATCCGAGAGAGTATACCAGCATCTACCGCGGCCGCGATGTTGTTGTTGGGGAAGGACCGGCGGCGCGCAGGTCCTCATGGTAGTGCTGCGCGACCCCGTGCCCCGGCGCGTCGTGGGAGTGCCCGCAGGAAGTAGGATCGCACTCTCCTTCGTCCTTGGAAACAGCCGTGGCTGCAGGCCGTCTCGGCCGTGACGGAGGCAGTGTCAGGGAACTCGTTTTCGACGCGGCCGAACCTCCCGGCCCGAGGTGCACCCGCGCGACGCCGTACACCAGGAACTCGGGGACAGAGAAGCGGGCGCGGCCTCCCGCCGAGTCGACCGCCAGCGGTTGCGCGTCCGGCGACTCGGGCGTCATCCATTCGACCTTCGTGACCGAGAAACCGGACGGCGGCGCCAGGTCGCCGGTAACGCCCGCGACTGGGATGGGATTCTCATCGGCAATGAGGCCCTTCTTTTCTTTCTCTTCCGGCGCCTTGCGGTTGTAATTCACAAAGTGGATATCCCACACGCCGTCGCCGGCTGGCTTGCTGGCCGACACCCGGACGGTCGCCGGGGCGGCGAACCGGCTGAGTCCTTGATACGTGTCCCCGTCCATCGACTGCTGCGAAGAGATCGTATACACGCGCCGGTAGCGAGCCAGTTTCTCCGGCGTCGCCTGGTCGTCCGGCAGCACGTCGAACAGGATGTGGTCGTCCAGCAGGCGGTCGCCGACGGCGTGGAACGCCGACAGCGCGTCGGTAAAGCGGCCCTGCTGGAGTTGGCTGCGGGGGTGAAGCAGAACGGCCTCGGCCGCCATGGTATTGGCGTGATAGATGTGGTCGTACCGCTTCATGAACTGGAAGAATCGGACCAGTTCCTTGCGCGATGCCGGATCGTTGAAGTTGGCGTAGCGCGCCATCGGCGATCCGCCGTTCGCCGCCAGTTCGGCCATCGTCACCCTCACCTTCACACCCTCGTAGTGGCACACGCTGAAGGGCCGGTCGCCTCCGGCGCCGCGCATGTATCTCATCTGCAGCGTGGGTTCCTTCTGGCCGACGCAATACCACAAGTAGTCCTCGCCCTTGGCCCACAAGTCCGGCGGCAGCAGGATGCGCTCATCGTTGTTGGCCATGGGCTGATAGCTGTGCAGCCACTGCGCCAGGATCAGGTCCGGCTTGAGGGACCGGCCGTAGTCGATGAAGATCTCGTCGAAGGCCTTCTTACGCGAGATGTCGGAAAACCGCTGGCCTTCCAGGCGCAGCGGCGTCATCTGATTCGGCTTGTACCAGCCGTTGATCTCGGCGAACTTGTGGGTCTCCAGGTTCTCGATCCCGAATTGCTTCCGTAACTCCGCCGCCGGATAGCGTTGGCGCAGTTGTTCCTTGAAACCGCGCACGCAATGCTGGCACATGCAGCCGTTGGTATAGAAGTAATTGATGACGAAGCCGTCGACTCCCCGGGCGATGCCGCGCTTGACGAACGCTTTCATCACCGCGCGCCAGTGCGGGTTGTTCAGGCAGCCGTGATAAATCGGCCACGGCGAGAAGTTCTTGGTCTGAATGAAGTACGGGCTGCCGTCGGCTTTTCGCTGGATCAGCTCGAGCGGGTCCTTGACGGGTTTGGGGCCCAACTCCTTCTCGTCCCAAAGCTCGTTGTAGAACTTGAAGAACCCTTCTCGCGGCCCCTGCGGCCCGTCGATCAACCCGGTCACGTGATAGGTAGTATCGATATGGCCGATGACCTTGATGCCGCGCTTGTGGAGTTCCTGGTTCAGGTTGTCGAGATAGGCGCCGCTGGCCTTGAGATCTCCGTCGACGGCGTGCGTCGCGGCGATCGTGCCTTTCACCTCTTTGGGGACATGCGCCAGCGCCCAGAAATCGACACCGTAGAAGCCGGCCTGCACGACTTCCGGCTGCACTTCGTCGACAAAGGCGAGATAACCGGGATCGATATACTGCCGCCAGTGGACCAGCATGCGGCTGAACTCGAGCCGGGAGCGAGGAGCGTCCGCGGGCTTGGTACACGAGACCAAAGCAGCGGCCAGTGCGGCCACGGGTAAAGCGCGTTTGAAGAATCGCATGGTATTCGGCCGGGCTCCCCGCCCGGACAGTGCGAAAAGTATACTCCCGGCGTCGCCGGCCGTGCAATGCCCGGCCACTGAACTTTGGCCATTTGTTGTGGGGCGGCCCTTCAGGCCGCGGCGTTTTAGCGCGCCCTTTGCCGGTCAGAGACCGGCTCCACGCAGCGCCGGTCTCCGTCCGGTGTGGCAGACCGCGCCGCCTCTGCTACGAAAGCAGAGCCCCCCGGCAGCGGGCGCAAAACTCCGGTTCTTTCAGATCGATGCGTCCGACGTCGTGGCTCGACGCCATCACACACCGCCAGTCGTGACAGTGGCGCAGTCCGTACGTGTGCCCGAGTTCGTGAACGGCCTCCTTCAAGAGCCGTTCGCGCTCCAGGTCGGCGCGGGCCGGGAGGCCGTAGAAGCGCTCCTGCAGCCGGTGGGTCGACACCAGCGCCGCGCTCCCGGCAAGCTGCGCCTCGCCGAAGACGAACGTCAGGATGGGCACGAACAGGTCGGCCGCCGTGATGCCCAGCACACGCACGCCGTTTGACGAGCGCGCCAGCGTCTCGAGGATCAGGGTGCTGTGGAACTGGTGGCGCGACGCGTCAAATGCGAATTCGGCGGAGATGGGCTGCTCGCGAACATGGCAGGACACTCCAAGAACCCCGGCGAGCCCGGCAGCCAAGCCGTCCAACTCGCTCAGCCGGACCCCCTCTCCCACCGGCTGCACATGGATCGCGTTCACTTCAATCCGTATCGTCTCAGTTTGTTGTACAGCGTCGTCCGGTCGATGTCCAGAATGCGGGCCGTACGGGAATGATTGCTGCCGCAATCCCGGTAGACCTGCTCAATGTACTCACGCTCGATATCGGCCAGGGTCCGCCCGCCCGCGTCGGGCTTGGGCTGGTGAAATTGAAAGGAGAAGTCGGCCGGCGTCAGTTCCGTGCCCCGGCCGATGACCAGAGCCCGCTCGACGGCGTTTTCCAGTTCGCGCACGTTGCCTGGCCAGTCGTGGCTGATCAGAAGGTCCATCGCCTCGGTGGAGATCCGCGGCGGGTTGGCGCGGTTGGTCTGCGTACAAAGCTTCCGCAGGAAGTGGTCCGCCAGCAGCGGGATGTCCTCGCGGCGATCGCGTAGCGGAGGGATCTGGATGTTGACGACGTTCAACCGGTAGTACAGGTCCGGCCGGAAGGCTCCCGCCTTCACCAGGTCGGGTAGCGACTTGTTGCTGGCCGCCACGCAGCGGAAGTCGACCTTGATGGGCTGATTCCCGCCGACGCGGACGACTTCTTTCTCCTGCAGCACGCGCAGCAGATCGGTCTGCGTGCGGAGGCTGATGTCGCTGATTTCGTCGAGGAACACCGTGCCGCCGTCCGCCACTTCGAACTTTCCTTTCTTGCGGTATTGCGCTCCCGTAAACGCGCCCTTCTCGTGGCCGAACAACTCGCTCTCGAGCAGCGTCTCGGTAAGGGCGCCGCAGTGGATCACGACCATGGGCATCAACCGCCGCGGGCTCGATGAATGGATCGCTCGCGCCACCACCTCTTTCCCCGTACCGCTCTCTCCCGTGATCAGCACCGTCGCGTCGGTGGAGGCCACCATCCCGATCAGTTCCTCCACGCGCTTCATCCCGGCGCTCTTGCCCACCAGATGAGTTGGGGGTTGCAACTCGGCGATGTTTTCGCGCAAGCGCACGACTTCGCGTTTCGCCTTCCGGTGCTCCAGCGCTTTTGCCACCAGGTGCGTCAACTCGTCCGGGTCGACGGGCTTGGTGATGTAGTCGTAGGCGCCCTGTTTCAGGGCCTGCACCGCGCTTTCCACCGTGGCGTAGCCGGTCATGATGATGACAATCAGGTCCGGATCCGTTTCGCGGAGGCGCTGTTGCAATTCGATGCCGTCCATTCCCGGCATCTTGATGTCGAGCAGAGCGACGTCGATCTCCGTTCTCCGCGCCGGGTCGGCCAGCAACTCCAGCGCGTCGCGCGCGCTGGCCGCGGCCTTGACCTGGTAACCCTCCAGGCTGAACCACTTCAACAAAGAGTCGCGCACCACCAGCTCGTCATCGACGATCAGAATGTTTCCAACTCCGTTGTTCATGCGGGTTCTCCTGCCGGCTCCAGTTCGGCGGCGAGCACGGGGAGCCGGATGGTGAATTCGGTGCCTTCGCCGTCTTTGGACGCGACGTCAATCCGGCCTCCATGGCGCTCGACGACGCTTTTGGCGACCGCGAGCCCGAGTCCGGTCCGGTGTTGATCCTCCTTGGTGGTAAAGAAGGGTTCAAAGATGCTGTCAATGACGGAAGCCGGTATGCCGTTGCCGGTATCCTTCACGCGGATCGCGACATTGGCGTCCTCCGCCGCCGTGGACACGATCAGCCGGCCCCCTTGGGGCATGGCTTCGCAGGCGTTCATCAGAAGCACGAGCACGGCCTGCTGGACTTGGCCGGGGTCGCATGGGATCCGAGGCAGGCCGGTGGCGTAGAGGGTCTCCAGGGCGACTCCCTGCAACTCGAGCTGATGCCGGACCAGGGTGACCGCGCGCTGCGCCAGTTCGTTCAGGTCGGCCACGTCCCGCCGGGGCGGAGCCTGGCGGGCGAACGTCAGCAGGTTGCGCATGATCTCGCCGCAACGGCGGCTCTCCCGCTCGATTACCAGAAGCTGTTCGTCGAGTTGCTCCACCGCCGGACCCGTCAAGCCGGACTTGGCGATCTCCTTGCGTCCCAGGCGGGCGTAGGTCAGGATGCCGAACAGCGGGTTGTTGACCTCGTGCGCGACGGTGGCCGCCAGTTTGCCGAGCGAGGCGTATTTTTCGTTGCCCATCAGCACCGTCTGGGTCCGCTCCAGTTCGCGGGTCTTCTGCTCGACGTGCTCTTCCAGCGTGTCCGCGCGGCTCAGCAGCGCCGTGTGCGCCCGGTTCAACTCGGTGGTCATGCGGTTGAACGAGAGGGCCAGGTCGCCCAGTTCATCGCCCGACTGAATATCGATCTCGTGGTTGAGCTCACCCCCGGCCACGCGGCGCGTGCCCCGGATCAGGGCCCGCACCGGCTTGTGCACCACCAGCCAGACGAAGGCCAGGCTCACCAGCAGAATCAGCGCCACCGCGGCGCCGGTGAAAACGATCAGGCCCGCCTGCGCCCGCGACACCTGCTCATCCACCACCGCGAGGGACAGGTGCGTATCGATCACGCCCAGAATCTGTTGTGAGGCCGGATGCGCGTGACAGGCCGCGTTCGAGCAGGCGGGTTCGTTCTCGATGGGCCGGATTTGCGCCAGCACCCGCTGGCCGCCTTCGGTGAAGATGCGCGAGCGGTCGGGCCGGTTCAGCTTGACGATCGGGGCCGCCTGGGCGTGGCAGGCATAGCATTCCTCGGCGCTCTTGTTAACCACCTCGCCCACTTCGGAGAGCAGCGTGGAGAAGCTGATGCGGCCTTCCTGGTTGAAGATGCGCACGCGCGCGATCCCGGGCTCGCTCCCGATATCGCGGATGGCCTGGTAGAGCGCCTCGCGATCGTTGTGCAGCATCTGGTACCGCGTGCTGCGCTGGATGAGGTCGCCGATCCGATCCGCGCTGGCCAGCACCATCGACTCGGATTCCCGCTGGTGAAGGCGGAGGTTGAAGTACCCGAACAGGCCGAAGATCGAAACGGTGCTGGCCGCCAGGCATACCGCCAGCTTGGCGGCCAGACCGAAACGCACCTTCGAGGAAAACACCGGCATATTCAGGCTCTTGTCAGCTCGGGTTCCTCCTGGGTTGACTGTGCCGGCTGGGATTGGGCCGATTCATGTTCCGCGAAAATCGGCAAATGCATGGCGGCAAACCGGAAGATCGCGAACCCCAGGGCAATGATGGCCAGGGTCACCGCGATCTCCGTCCATTTGGGGATGTACGTAGTTCCCGATGCGGCCTCCATGCCGGTGATGCTCACGTTGAGGCGGTTGGTCACGAAGCCGAACACGGTCATCACACTCGCCGCGTACAGAACCGCGGGCCGCCGCGTGTGTCCGCGGAAAATCAGCAGCGCGGGGATGATCATCAGGGCGATTTCCAGGAGAAACAGGTACGACTCCGGGCGGGGCTCGAAAATAAAATGGATGGCTCCCCGGCGGCTGAGGTCCAGGAATCGAAGCACCATGTATACGGAGAGGAGAACCGCCAGGATTCGGGACAGGCCGCCGAGGAGCGATGCTTCCAGATGACGGCCGAACGCCTTGCTGGAGTGCCACGACTCGAAGATCGTCATGGCCAGCCCGACGCACACCGCCGAGAGGAAGAAAAAGAATGGGAGAAGAGGCGAATACCACAGGGGGTGCAGCTTGTTGGGAAAAATGAGATACAGCGATCCGAGCGAGCTTTGATGCAGGGTCGACAGAATGATGCCGACGATGATCAAGGGCAGGGTAATCGCGTGCAGCCAGCGCAGGGGCGCGTTCAGACCGAACTTCTCGAGCACGACGGGCAGAAACTCCAGCGAGAGTACCGTGGTGTAGAGCATCACACACCAGGCCACCTCGAACATCACCGAGTGCGGATTCCACATCACCAACGCGTGCCAGATGCGATCAGGCCGGCCCAGGTCGAACATCAGGGCCAGAATCACCAGCAGGTATCCGAGGAATGCGGTAAGAATCGCCGGCCTGAGAATCGGCTTGTATTTCTCGATGTTGAAAATGTGAACCACGGCGACCAGAGTGAACCCTCCGGCGGCCAACCCCACGCCACAAAGCACGTCGAACCCGACCCAAATGCCCCAGGGAAACCGGTCACTGAGGTGGGTCACAGCACCCAAACCGCGGAAGGCCCGCAGCCAGGTGGCATAGGCGCCCGCCGCCATCAACAGCCAGAAGATGAGAGACCAAAGCCGGTAGCGTTTCATGAGCGGCGCTCCTTCGCGGGCTTCGCGGGTCTTCCTTCGGCCAACGCTACCGCCTCGCGGCGATGGGTGATCCAATACACGCCGCCGAGCAAGGCCGCACTGGTTGTTGCGATATCCGGCACCAGGGACAGAACCTTCCAGGTGAGCGGTGGAAGGGCTTCCTGCTGCACGCCGGTGCGCAGGCCGATCTGCTCGAAGGGCACAGCGGAGAGGTAGAAGACGGAGGTTCCACCCGCTTCCTTGATTCCGTAGATCCGCGGGTAGTACGCGCCGGGATTCTCCGCGATCCGCTTTTTGGCCTCCGCGAGGAGAGCGTCGCGGTCGCCGGTGTGGGTCGCGTCCGCCGGGCACGCCTCCGTGCACGCCGTCGGTTTTCCTTCCAATTGCCGCTCGTAGCACATGTTGCACTTTCGGACCCGAGGCACCGTGCTCGACCATTCGTAGCTGGGAACCTGGAACGGGCAGGCCTGGATGCAATAGCGGCATCCGATGCACTTGGTCTCGTCATAGATGACCGGGCCGAGGGCGGTCTTGGTGAAGGCGCCGACCGGACAGACCGACGCGCACGTCGGTTCCTCGCAGTGCATGCAGAGTTTGCGGCTGAAGCGCTCACCATGGGTGGTTACCGCCGTTAGCTTGTGGGCGGAAACACGCTCTTCAGCCGCGATCTGATCGTTATATGGATTTTTCCAGCGGGCCGCGCAGGCTTTTTCGCACTCGCGGCAGCCCACGCAACGGGTACTGTCGTAAAGAATTGCTTTCGTCATGGTCCGCTTCCTCCCGGGTTTCGCCAGCCCAGGGAACCTCTGGAGCAAATCGGTCCAGCCGGTTCCTTGCTGCAATTCCGGAACCACTTCACGCAGTCAGGAAGAACTGGGTCACGGTCGCCTTCCAGGATTCCACCGGCAAGCCCTGCCAGATGTCTCCCACCGGCCGTCCGCCATCTGCCGCCGTCGCGCCGGCAAACCGGGGTTGCAGGCTGTACAACCGCTCCACTGCCTCGCGCATCCAACTGGCCACCAGGTTGACCGGCACCAGGTTGCGGAGAGTTCCTTCCTCGTCCGGAACGTGCACGGCAAGCAGCCATCCTTTGCCGTATGGGTCCTGGCCAACGATCTCCGGACTTGCCGACGCCTCGGTGTTGACTTCCACGACTTCGCCTTCGATGGGCGATACCATTTCGGCGCGCTCGCCGTTGCGGAGGAATGCAAACACTCGTTGCCCCTGCCGGATCCACTGGCCGGGCTTGGGCAGTTCGATCGAATCGATCCCGCCCACCAGCGTGGCCGCGAACTCATCGATTCCCACGCGCACGCGATTGGGTCTTTCCCGCTCCAACCAGCTATGGCCGGGGTGATAGCGGAACTTGGCAGGGGTCAGGAAGCCATCGATGAACTCCCCGCTGGCGGCCTGAACGGGCGCGGCGGCGACCACGGGCGCTTCGCCACGGTTGAGAAACCAATCCAACAGAACGAACGCGAAGAAGGTTGCGAGAACGAGAATGACAGTCATGGGGTACCTTTCCTTTCGGGTGGGTCCCTTGGCGGCTCAGGCTGCCTTGGAGACCGCACCCGCTTTTGCTAAGGACACGTGGAGGGCCAATGAGAGGGCAGCCTCGAAGCCCATCTGCAACTAGCTGATTCACAAGGAACTGCTGATTTCTTCACCGCGGACGGCGCTGATTTGTTCATCAGTCTGACTGCTGGATTTTTCAACGCTCAATCGGCGCAATCGGTGGCGTAACCTCTGCCAGGCACGAACACCCGGTGTACCGCTAACTGACGGGAGTTGCGGACCCAAACGGCGCTACGTCGGAGGATGCAGTGAAGTGCAGCATTGCCCCTGTTGTGTTTTCCCACGGCCGTCGTCTTTCTCAACGCCGGAAGCGTGCGCCCTCGATCTAATGTCCAAACGCCGGGCCAGGCTTCGCCCGGTGGTCCGGCCCTCCGAGAGATGCTTTGGGACATTCCGCCGCAGGGGAGCCGATGGCCGGGCTCGGGTCTAGCGAGACAGTGTTCGGCAAAACGAAGCCAATTGGGCGGGAAGTGATGGATTTCACAGGGGGAGATTGGGTTCGCCCGGTGGCTTTGATTGACTTCGAGTCGGTGCCAGGCACCGTTTCGTTCAAGACCCTGGCGACCCCCTCCTTCACGGTCGGGGCCGCGGCACTCACGGTCGGCGCTGGGGCGCTTTGGTTCGGGCGGTGATCCTGGTGGCGGCGCAACTCGGCCAGGGCCGCATAAAACGCGCGGCGTGTCCGGGCCTCGTAACGGGACAGGCATTCCAGGGCGTCGCCGGTCTTAAAGGCTTCCACCTGGCGGAACCGCGTCCAGCTCGGATCCTGCTGATCGAACTTGTTTCGCGTTTCAGGATCCCAGAAGCCCGGCTCGAGGACAAAACGGACGTCGAGGAGAGCCGTTTCCAGGCTCTGCATCCGG
>CAZGUX010000079.1:0-19757 GCA_964529305.1 uncultured Solibacteraceae bacterium
CTGCCGCCCTCAACAACGCCATCCAGGGAAACACCCTGGCCCTTCAGGCGACGAACCAGAATCTGGGTGGCGATCCCGCGCCCGCGGTCGTCAAGCAGTTGACCGTTCAATATCAATGGCAGGGCCAAACGCACAACGTCACGGTGCCCGAGAACGGCTGGCTTCGACTTCCCGACAGCACCGGCGGCTCCACGACCGGCGGAGTTGCGACGACAGGACTCTACATCGTCCAAGCCTCATATGGCGAGGGTGGCCGACAGTTGGACGTCACCAGCCGCCTGCAATCGATGGTGCAGAACGACCAACTCAGCGTCCGCGCGAGCAACGACCGGATGGGTGGCGACCCGGCGCGCGGAGCGGACAAGAAGCTCACGATCGTGTACGACTGGCAGGGCAACCGCTACCAGGCAGTCGTGAACGAAGGCAACAACCTCACCCTGCCCCGATCGGGCGACCAGTTGGTGGGCGCGGCCGCCGGTACGCCGGGTGGCGCGGCGACGCCGGACAACAGCGGGCGCTTCTTCGACAACACCGATCAGATTTGGAAGATCAACGGCGACGGCGTCTGCTTCTACCGCCAGACTTACTTCAAGGGCGATGCGGTGTGTCTGCGGTCCGGACAGGAGGCTGCCACGGTGGGTTCCGATGGGAACGCCCAGTTCCTGTCGGTGCGTTTCTTCGGGAACACCCGCCAGGTGGAGGTGTGGAACCAGCCCGGCTTCAGAGGACGCACCGGCCGGTTCATGCGCGACCAGACCGACTTGGGCCGGGCAACTGGCGTCGGGTTCGGTATAAGCGCAGCCACGGGAACCATCGCGTCGGCTCGCGTGAACTGAGGTGACGCAGACGGGTTGGCCGGCATCAGTGCGGTTCCGGCCACTCGAGATGCTTGTGCAGGAACCGGAACAGGGCCTGTGCGTGGATTTCGTGCCCGCCGTCGAAGAACTCAATCTCCGTGCGGCCGGCGCACTTTCTCGTATTCGTAGGATACCCATTCGTCAAAGCCGACTCCGTCGCGGTGCGGGCGGCCAGATCGCCTTCGAGAGTGAGCGGCCTGGTTCCAGGCAGAGGGCCGGCGGCGGCGGGGCCCAGCATCAGGCTCAGGACGATGCACGGTAACCGCGGATTCATCTGAGCCCGATTCTATCCCACGCGCGTATGAAACCTCCGCCGGCAAAGCGCCGTCGTTTAAGGGTAATCAGATGCCCAACCTCGCTGTGAACAGGCGTGGCTTCCTGCTCTCTCTGGCCGGCGCCGGCCTGCTGCGCGGCCAACAGGACACCGTGTTTACCACCGATGTCAAAGTGGTCAGCGTGCTCGCGACCGTACGGACCAAACAGGGCGGAATCGTTCGCGACTTGACCAAAGACGACTTCCAACTCATGGAGGATGGGCGGCCGCAGACGATCCGTTACTTCTCGCGCGAGACCGACCTGCCCCTCACTCTCGGGCTGATGGTGGACACCAGCATGAGCCAGCGCCACGTCATGGACGCGGAGCGCGGCGCAAGCATGCGCTTCTTCGACCGGGTTCTGCGCGAGACCAAGGACCAGGCGTTTCTCATGCAGTTCGACATGGCGATCCTGATGCGTCAGGCCCTCACGTCTTCGGTCGGCAAGTTGGACGAGGCTTTGGCCCTGGTCGATACGCCTACCATGCAGGAACTGAGCCTCCAAGGCAGCCGAGGGGGCACGCTGCTCTACGATGCGGTGGTCCAAGCTTCAAAAGACATCATGAAGAACCAGCGGGGCCGCAAAGCGCTGATCGTCATGTCCGACGGCGTCGACTTCGGCAGCGAGGCCACTCTGGCCGATGCGATCGAGGCCGCTCAGCGCTCCGATACGCTGGTGTATTCCATCCTCTTTACCGATTCCGGTGCTTACCGGAGCCCGTTCGGTCCGGATGGCCGCGGCGCGCTCTCGCGGCTGTCCAGAGAAACCGGTGGCAGCTTCTTCGAGGTTTCGAAAAAACTGCCCCTCGACCCGGCCTTCGATCTGATTCAACAGGAATTGCGCGGCCAGTACAGTCTCGGCTACGTCTCCGATCTACCGGTTCGGATTTCCGAGTTCCGGAAGATCCAGCTCACCACGAACCGAAAAGGGCTGGCCGTTCAAGCCCGCAACCGGTATTGGGCCCAGCGGTAGCCGTCCTCGAAGGCACAACGAGGCGCTCGGAACCGGATAGAATGCCGAAATGCCGTCCGGCACGAATCGGCGGCCCTTGACGAGCCACCCATGAAGACCGTCCTCTCGCTTCTTGTGCTTGCGTTCTCCCTTCACGCCGCGGACGCGGTTCTCGACGTTGGCGACCGGAAGCAACTGTTCATCGACCGGCGCTTTATCGCCGGCGGCCAGGGCATCCGTCTGGTGATGAACCCTCCCACGAAAATGGAGACGGTGCTCCGCCCCGAGAAACCCTGGGAACTCGGCTGGGTCGTGGGCTACGGCACCATCCTCGAAGACCAAGGCAAATTCAAGATGTGGTACACGGCGCTGCCGCCGGGAAAGATCGATTCCAGCGCAACGGAATCCCTGCTCTGCTACGCCGAATCCGACGATGGAATCCATTGGCGCAAGCCCAACCTCGGACTCTACGAATGGCGAGGCTCGAAGGCGAACAACATTCTCCTGCAGGCGGGCATCGAGACGTCGACGGTCTTCGTCGATCCAAAAGCGCCCGATCACGAGCGATACAAACTGCTCGCGGTCCTGGGCGACCGCGATCGATCGCCCGCCGGCGGCGGTCTTTATCTGTACGCGTCGCCGGACGGCTTGCGGTGGAAACTGAATCCCACGCGCGTGTATCCGTTCAACCCGGACTCCCAGAATCAGGCCTTCTGGGATACCCGGCTGAACAAGTACGTGATCTACGTCCAGAAGTGGGGGGCGATGCGAAAGGTCGGGCGCATCGAGACTGGCGATATTCAGAAACCGTGGCCTTTCGACGCCTCCGTCGCCTCTATCTATAAGTGGGGGAAGAATCGCACGCCGCCGCCCGGACCGGAAACGCCGACCGCCTTTTCCTATGATGACAAGGACCCGCAACCCAGCGACCACTACACCTCCGCCGCCGTTCAGTATCCCTGGGCCCAGGACGTCTACCTGATGTTCCCGGCCGCTTACTATCACACGCCGGAACCGCCGAAAGGGAGATTCTCCAACGATGGGCCCGTCGACATTCAGATGGCGGTCAGCCGCGACGGGGTCACCTACAGCCGCGTGGAACGTAAGCCGTACGTCGAATTGGGGATGAAGGGCCAACCGGATAGCGGCTCGGTTTACATGCTGGTGGGGATGATCCGGACCGGAGACGAGATCAGCCAATACTACAGCGCCTTTCCGTTCACACACGGCGCCTATAGGGGCTTGGGCGAGGAGTTCCGGATCGGCGCGATCATGCGGGTTTCGCAGCGCCTTGACGGATTCGTCTGCGCCGACGCCGGGCCCGAGGGCGGAACCTTCGCGACGCCCGCTCTGCACTTCAGCGGCCGGCGCCTGGTATTGAACCTGAACGCGTCGGCCTTGGGGGAGGTCAAAGTCGAACTGAGGGACGAGGCAGGCCGCGTCCTACCTGGCTTCTCTTTTGCCGACTGCGATCCGTCGTGGGGCAATGACACGGCGCGGACCATTACCTGGAACGCCAAAGGGGATGTCGGGCCGATCTCCGGACGGTCGATTCGAGTGGCGTTCGCGATGCGGTCGGCCAAGCTCTACGCGTTCCAATTTGTCCCGTAGGCCCAGCCAAAGGCCGGACTCAGCACCACGCAAATTGCGTTTGCGGCTCCGCGGCGTCGCCGTCCCGAATCGGCGCCGGCGCAGGGATCGCGGGGGGTGTCCAAGGCGCGGCAACGTCCGGCCTGGCGCCTTTGGAGAAGATCAGTTCGCCGGCGCCGTTCACACAATCCACGCGCACGCGGTCGCCTTTACCGACCTGGCCGGTGGCCACGAGGTTCGCGATCGGCTGAACCACCATCCGCTCGATGGCCCGCTTCAGGTGGCGGGCGCCATAGCGCTCGTCGGTGCCTTCGGCCAGAAGCAGACGCCGGGCGGCCGCGGATACTTCGACGTGAAACGCGCGTTCCGGTTGGCGTTCGACAACCCTTTGCTGTACCGCGGCGAGCTCGATTTCCAGGATCCTCATCAGGTCGTTGTCGCCCAGGGGCTTGAACACCACGATGTGATCCAGGCGATTGACGAACTCCGGCGTAAAGTGACGCCGCGCCGCCGCCACGCCGCTCCTGTCGATCTTGCTGTTCAACTCGCTCGCTTCAGGAGCCGCGGCGGTGGCAAACCCCAGCCGCCGGGACATCAGGGCGTTCATCTCCTTGGCGCCGAGATTGCTCGTCATGAAGATCATGGCGTTGGAGAAGTTTACCTTCTTGCCGTCGCCGAGCGTCAGCGTCGCCTTGTCCAGAATGCCGAGCAAGAGGTGCCACAGGGCGTCACTGGCCTTCTCGATTTCATCGAACAGCACAAAGCTGATCTTCACCGAGGGAGACTGGTACTGATCGATCGCTTCCTGGCTCAACAGCGGCTTGGTCTCGCGGTGGCCGAGATAGCCGGGAGGCGAGCCGATCAGCTTGGCGATCTCGTGGCTGTGCTGGAATTCCGCGCAGTCGATCTTGGTGATCGCTCCGGACTTGCCGAGGATGGCTTCAGCCGTGGCTTCCACCATTCGCGTCTTGCCCGTCCCGGTAGGACCCAGGAACAGGAAGTTCGCCACGGGCCGTCCCGACGGGGACAGCCCGGCAGTGTAGACCTGGTAGGCCTGGGCAATCCGCTGGACGGCCTCCTCCTGCCCGGCGATCGCGCCGCGAAGCTTGTTCTCGAACTCGAACGCCTCGCCTCCGGTCCGCTTCGGGTCCAAGGTGAATGTGGCTGAGTCCATCGGTTTGCCTCCTCACCCTATTTGTCGTCGAAAACGGCATTCAAGTTGCCCGCTTTCGTAAGAATGATGTGAAAGAGGCGTGAAGGTTCGGGAGAAGACCCTAGCCAAAGGACCCGAGAGAGCCCGGCTCGCGATGGCTCGCAGTGACGAGGCGGGTTACCGCTTCGGGTGACCTCGCCAACGCGGCGAGGCTACAACCCCACATTGCTGAGCCGGGCGTCGACCTCTTTCGTCGCGGTCTCGGTCCCTTTGCCCAACCAGTACTTTTGTACTCCCGGAATCATTGCGGTGAGTCTTTCGTAAGTCCAGGTCTTGTCCGGCGTGAACGCGACGTAGCCGAGCGCGTCCGCCAACCGCCAGCCGATCCGCACCACGCCTTTCAGGCTCGCGTCCCCTTCCGCCGGGCTCTCGTGGTGATCCGCGATCGCGCCCGCGATCTCTTCCGGGAAGTTCCACTCCCGGGCGAGGTAGGCTCCGGCCGCGCAGTGATCGATGTCGAACAGGTCCCGCTCGGTTTGCAGCAGGTCGTAGCCGTATTCGCTCGACACGTCGAGCATCTGCGTGTACTCGTCGGGGTAGGCGGCCATCAGCCCCAGCGTTCCGAGGTTATGCAACAGGCCCGCGGTGTAGGCAATCTCGGAAGGGCCGCGCGACACGAGGGCGACTTCCTCGCACAGCACGGCCGCCACCAGGCTGTGCTTCCAGAATCTGCGGAGCGCATCGATGCGCAAAGCGGTCTTCACCATCGAGTTCAGCGCCACCAGCGTAGCCATGGCCTTGACCCTCTCCAGGCCCAGCAGGCTGACCGCGTGGTTCACCGAGGTGATGGTCCCGGTGAGTCCAAACAGCGCCGAGTTGGCCACTCGCAGGATCTCCGCCGTGAAAGTGGGGTCCAGTTTGATGATGTCGCTGATCTGGTTAGCGCCGATGGAATCGTTGCCCACCAGGCTCAGAATGCGGTTCGCCACCGCGGGAAAAGGCGGCAACAGACGGAGGGCCCAGGGTCTTGCGGGTTTCGCCAACAGTTCAGGCATGTTCGTTCTCCTGCGCGCGCACGGAACCGGCCCAGCGAGCGCGACGCTCCGCGCGGGCGCCCGGTCCGGAGGGCGTGCTCTCACGCCGCTACCAATACAGTGGCGTTCGCGCCGGCTTATTCTCACCGGCGCCGCATTTTTTCCACCTCCTTCGCACGCTGGCGGGAACCTGGCCGGGCGTTGACGCGCTTCAAGCGTTGACCGTTTCCGGCCGTCATGCTAGACCTACGGTAGACCGATCACGATGGCTCGTCCGTCGAACAAGCGGAGTGGAGGACAGTTCTGAGCCGATTGAAATCCGTAGTTGGGCTTCTTGCGTGGGGCGTGTGCCTGACGCAGCCGGCCGCGCCGCAGGAGATCCTCCCAAACGGCATTCGGCTTGAAATCCCCTGGCCGCCCCGCGTCCCATCGCTTTCCCTCGAACCGGCCGGTCCTCCTCCTTACTTGAGCCACCCGCCGGAGGTGATCTCCATCGACACAGGCCGTCAGCTCTTCGTGGACGACTTCCTTATCGAACACACGACCCTCCGCCGAGCGTTTCATTCCGCGGAGTATATTCCCTAGAACCCCGTGTTGCGGCCGGACCAGCCGTGGGAGCGGCAGGAGACCGGCCGTAACGCGGAACTGTGGGGTCCGGGCGTGGCCGCGGCCCCGTACAGCGACGGAGTCTGGTGGGATCCGCGGGACCGCCTGTTCAAGATGTGGTATCGAGTCGGCTACACGCTCGCCACGGCCTACGCGACCTCCCGGGACGGCATCCACTGGCAGAAGCCGGTGCTCGATGTCGTGCCCGGCACCGGAATTGTCCAGCAGGAAGGCCGGGGCTCGTCGACCGTTTGGCTCGACCACGAAGAGCGCAACCCGGAACGGCGGTTCAAGATGATTTCCTCGCGAAGTCACATGCAGCCGCAGCGGCTCTACTTCTCGGCCGACGGGATTCACTGGAGCCCCGAGGTGGCCCGCAGTGCACCTTGTGGCGACCGCACCACGTTCTTCTGGAACCCGTTCCGCAAACTATGGGTCTTCAGCATCCGCGATGGGACTCCGGTGATGGGGCGCGTGCGCAAATACTCCGAGCACCGCGACATCGTCGAAGGGGTTCGGCGGATGGCGACGGAACCGAACTGGGTATGGTGGACCGGCGCGGATCGCCTCGACACGCCGAGGACCGATCTGAACGTGCAACCTCAACTCTATAACCTCGATGCAGTCGGATACGAAAGCCTTCTCGTCGGCCTCTTCAGCATCTGGCGCGGGGCGCCCTCGGACCGCGGAAAGCCCAATGACCTCGTGGTTGGCTACAGCCGCGACGGATTTCATTGGAGCCGGCCTGACCGGAAGGCATTCATTCCCGTCTCCGAGCGTCACGGCGACTGGAACTGGGTCAACATCCAGTCCTCTGGAGGAGTCTGCCTGGTGGTTGGCGACCGGCTGTACTTCTATGTCATGGGCTGGGCAGGCGTTCCCGGCACGGTTCGGCCGGGCGCCGGCAGCACCGGACTGGCGACTCTTCGAAGGGACGGCTTTTCGTCGATGGATGCCGGAGATCAGGAAGGCACATTGACGACCCGTCCCGTGCGATTTCGGGGACGGCGCATGTTCGTCAATGTGGACTCCGCGGCCGGGGATCTGCGCGTGGAGATTCTCAACAACCGGGGCAAAGTCATTGTGCCCTTCGCCCGCGGCGACTCGGTTCCCGTTCGAGCGGACCGCACGCTCGCGCCCGTGCGTTGGAGAGGGAGCGACGACCTGTCAGCGCTGGCCGGGCAGCCTGTGCGATTCCGCTTTCATTTGAGAAAGGCAAAGCTCTACGCGTTCTGGGTCAGTCCCGACTCCAGCGGCGCGAGCCACGGATATGTAGGAGCAGGCGGCCCGGGATTGACCGGACCGGTCGATACAGTGGGCGGTTCCGCCTACGCTGCGGCCGGCAATTCCAGGTAAGTCGACGGACGCGCTTTCGCGGACGCGAGGGAGCAAGCTCAACGGCGGCGGGTGGCGGGGGTAGCGCAACTACTGAACCCCATCTTCTTCAGCTCGGTGCAGCCCTTTGCCGCCAGTTCGTGCTTGGGGTACTCCGAATACAGCTTGCGAAACTCCTTGGCGGCGTCCGCGCGGCGGCCCAACTTCTGCAGGGCCTGACCTTTCATGTACAGGGCATCGGCGACTTTCCGGCTGTCGGGATAGTTCTCGATCACCAGGTCAAAGTTTTTCAACGCCGCATCGTAGTCGGCCTTGTCGTAGTAGATTTGGCCGATCCAATACTGCGCGTTGGAAGCATTCTCCGTGTTCGGATAGAACTTGAGATAGTCGGCGAACTGCTGCAGACCCAGGTCGGACTTCCCGCCCGCCGTATCGCGGCGCGCGTTCTCGTAAAGCTGCTCGGCCGGCACGGTGGGTGCACCGCCTGGAGCGGCACTCGTGCTGCCCGGGGGAGGCGGCGCCGGCGTGTTCATGGTTCGGACCTCGTTGCTCAGGTCGACCATCTTCTGCTCGAGCTTCCCCAGCCGCGATAGGACATCGCTCAAGTTCTCCCGGGCCTGCGTGAACTCCGTCGACATACGGTCGACCTTTTCACCCACAGTGGCCACGGGTAAGATCATCTTCTTTTCCTGGTCGGCCAGGCGGTCGTTGACCCGCGCTTCCAGAACAGCCATCGCCTTGTTTGCGTTGTTGGCCGAGTCAAGAGTCTGCTGGACAAGGACCGTCAGGGCGGTCATCTTCTCGTCAAACGCGCGCTGGAGAGTTCGAACCTGGTCCTGAAGCGTGGCCATGTCGCGCTGCAGCTCGACAAACTCCCGCTTCTGGGCAAATATCCCCCAGGGCGCCGCCAGAAACAGAGCGGCCGCCAGAAAAGTCTTCATTCCCATCTCCCGAAGGAACCGCGGGAGGTTTTCGCCTCCCGCGGGCTTATCGACGGTTGAACTACTGAGCCGGAGCGAAGTGCGCGCGCCGGTTCCGCTGCCAGCATCCCTCGTTGGACTCGGAGCACTGCGGGCGCTCCTTACCGTAGCTGATCGTCTTCAGCTTGTCGCCCGGGATGCCGAGCTGGACGAGGAATTCCTTTGCGGAAATCGAACGGCGATCGCCCAGCCCAAGGTTATACTCGGCCGAGCCGCGCTCGTCGCAATGGCCTTCAATCGAAACAGAGCGATCCGGGAAGTCGCGGAAGATCGCCTTCAGGGCGTCCGCGTTCCGGGTCAACACGTCTCGAGCGTCGTCGCGGACATTGCTCTTGTCGTAATCGAAGAAAGCGTCCTGAACCTGACGCATCAGCCGGTCTTCGAACGACTCCTTCCTCTCCGGCGCGGGCGGAGGTGGCGGCGGAGGCGGATTCACCGTGACTGTGGCGGTCTTCCGATCCGTACCACCCGGGCCGTTCGCGGTCAGCGTATAGGTGGTCGTGCTCGACGGGAATACCTGGCGCGAGCCGTTCGCCTGGACGGTTCCAATACCGGGCTCGATGGAAATCGAGTCAGCGCCTTCGACCGCCCACTTCAAAGTGGAGGACTGGCCTCGTTCGATCGTCGACGGATCGGCTTCGAACAGCGTAACCATCGGGGGCTTCGGCTGGGGCTTAGACGGCGCCGGTGGCGCCGGTGCGGGCGGTGGTGGCGGGGCAGGGGCTTTCTTTTTGCAACCCGCCGCGAATAAGATCGCGAAACTCAACAAGAGCGCAGCAGTGTTTCTTTTGGTCAGCATTGTGGGACTCTTCTCCTGAACGTTAACACCAGATCCTACTTCCCCCAGACCGGCTTCTCGTTCCGGCCTTGTGAGGTCAATCTACGTAACTTCGATCCGTCCGCCAGCATAGTCCATATTTGTGAGGACCCGCTACGGTTGGATGCAAATGCCAAATGTCGTCCATCGGGCGCCCAGCTCGGGTTCTCGTTGCGGCCCACGCCGTGGGTTAACTGGTCAAACCGGCGTGAAGCCACGTCCATCACGAAGATGTTGAAGGTACCGGGTTCGAACCCTCGCGTCCACGAAAAAGCGATGATCTCTCCCTTCGAGTGCCAGGCCGGGTTCGAACACTGGCCCGTTCCGTCGGTCAATCGCTCCACGTTCGCGCCATCCACATTCATTTTATATATTTGTGGGGTCCCCGCGCGGCCCGACACGAACACGACCTCGTTGCCGTTCGGGCTGACCTTGGGCTCTACTTCAACAGCCCGCGAATGCGTAAGCCGTTCGAGCCCGCTGCCGTCCACGTTGGCGCTGTAGATCTGCGCGTAGCCGCTCGCCGACGATGAGTAGAGAATGCGTTTGCCGTCCGGAGTAAAGGCCGGCATCCCATTCATCGACGCCACTTGATTATAGAACGGGAGGCGTCGACCCGTCTCCAGGGAATGTACATAAATGGACGGATTGACGCGGGCGTACGTCGTAAACGCCAGTTTCGAGCCATCCATCGAAACGGCCGGGGTGGTGCTGATGGAACGGTAGCTGGTGATTTGCTTTTGTTCGGAGCCGTCCGGGTTCATCGACCAGACTTCCTTGAACCCGGTGCGATCGGAGATGAAGTAGATCCGCGATGCGGTCAGGGGCTCGCCGCCAAACTTGACGATGATGTCGGAGGCAAACTCGTGGGCGATCTTCCGCGCGCCCTCGGCCGAGATCGGGCCGAAGTAGCGCTTCCCGAGAAGTTGCGCGTTGCTGGTGTCCTGCTGAGTGACGTCGTACAGCCAACCGAAGAGCACCATCTGGTCACCCTGCACGCCGACGTAGCCGAAGGCCAGGTGGCTGGCATTGGTGGGTGGCGATGACCAATCGCTCAACCACGGCCCGCGCCGCTCCGGCGTTGCCCCCTTCTTGCCCGCCGGCGGCGGAGAGGGCGGCCGGAAGTCTTCAGGCCTCTGGGGCACCTCGAGCGGAAACATGCTCTTGGCCACCATGGTGAACAGACCGGATTCGTCGAGATCCAGGTACAGGGTCTCGTTGAATGCCCCCATGTGCTGCGAGGCCGCGTCCGATCCACGGAAATCGGGTACCGCCAGAGACGGCTTCTGGTTGCCGCCCGTCAGCTTGATAATCACGTCCTGGCCGTATGCCAGAACAAGAGTCCCCAACACCATCGCGGCAAGCCGTTTAACCGTTTGATTCATCGTTTCAGCTCGAACCAGAACTCGATGCGCGCCTCGCTGCGCTCGTAGGCGCGCGGCAGTTCCGGAACCCTCCCTACGTCATAGACGGCCCGTAGAGCCGAAAGGTCGAGCGGTTGGATCCCGCTGGACGTGCGGAGCTTTATGTCGCGGATCGTTCCATCGCGCACGATGGTGAACTCGACCACCACCGGGGGCGCCGTGCGGATGCGACCATCCACGCCAGTCGTCACCCATTTTTCGCCGACCAGCCGCTGCAGCAGCGCGGCGTAGGCGCCGAAGCGGTCGCCGAGCGGAGTCCCCGTCCCCACGCCGACCCCGCCCGACCCGGGCCTCCCCAGCATCGGTGACACCAACGCGCGGCCCGCCTCGCTGTAAAGCTGGCTGGGTTTGTCTTCCACATCCGGTGTCCTCCGGCGGCTCGCGGCCTCGGATTTCTTCTTCTCCTGCTTCCGTGCCTCGAGGGCGAGGGCTTTCTCCCGCTCCCGCTCGCGCTTGGAGGGCTTCTCCTTCGGCGGCGCCTCGGGCGTCTTCGAAACCGTATCGTTGGCTACGGGGTTGATCGGCCCTTCCCGCGGTGGCAGCGGGATACGGGCCACCGGGCTCACCCCCACCGCTCCTCCAATTGCCGTCGGATCCCCCCATCGCTCCGCGGGCCCCCCGGCGATCCACGTCCCAATCACGGCCGTGCTCACCAGGGCCGCGTGCAGGCTGATCGAGGCCAAGAATGGCCCGCTCAACCGCTCCCGTTCGGCCAGGATGTCGACATGCTGCGGTGTCACCGTCGCTTCCTTCGGTCAAAGTCCTCAGCCTTGGTGACCATCTGGACTTTCAGCTTGGCCTCGCCCAGTTCACTCACGACCTGCGCGATCGGCTCCCAGATGGTTTCCTTGTCCGCCCGGACGTAGACTTCCTCCTGGTTCGGATATCGCGAGCGAATCGCCTTCGCCAGTTCGTTGATGTTCACCGCGGCTTCGCCAAGGTACAGATTGCTGTCCTTGGCGATCGTCACAATCGGCAGTTGCTTGGAGCTCTGCTTGACGCTTTTGACTTCCGGGACATCGATCTCGAGCCCGAACTCCATCACGTTGGCCGTGATCATGAAGATGACCAGCACGACCAACAGCACATCGACAAACGGCGTGACGTTGATCTCGGACATCGCCTCGAGCCCGCGAGACCTGCCCCGCTTCAACCCTCCGCCATTCATGGAAATCGCCATGGCCGCTATTCTCCGAAGGAGCGTTCGGTCAGGTTCATGAACTCGAGCGAAAAATCGTCCATCCGGGCGCCGATCTCACGGACGACCGCGCCGAAGTGGTTGTAGAAGATCGCGGCCGGAATGGCCGCGAACAGGCCGACCGCCGTGGCGAGCAGCGCCTCCGAGATTCCCGGACCCACCGCGCGCAAACTGACCGAGCCCTGGCTGCCCAACTGATGAAACGCCCGCATGATGCCGATTACGGTGCCGAACAGCCCCACGAACGGCGAAATCGAGGCCGTTGTGGCCAGCCAGCTCAGGTTTCGCTCCATTTTGGCCAGTTCTTCGCTGATGCCCAACTGCAGGGAACGCTCGAGGGCGAGCTTGTTCCGCACCGTTCCCTTACCCTTCACCTGCCGGTGAACTTCTTCGTATCCGAAGTCGAACACGCCGACCAGCGGCGAGGGCCGGAACTGCTCGGTCGCCACCACCACCGCGTCGAATCCCGTGGCCTTGCGGAAAGCGCGCAGAAACCTCGCGTTGGTCTGCTGCGCCTTGCGGAAGGCCGACAGCTTGGCGAAAATCACTGTCCACGAAAACAGGGACAGGCCGATAAGAACGACATACACGACATAGCCGAGTGGCGTCGTGTTCTCGAGCATCTCAACCAGATTGAGCTGGAGAAAGAGCGCGTGAAATGCGCTTGACGTGACGGGCATCTCCCCACTTCCAATCTAACATACGGGCCTCTTTTGAACTGTTCCCAGGCCCGGTGCGACTAAACATTTTCTCACGAAAATGTTTGCGCCACCAAGAAACTGCAAAAGTAGCCGCCGGCGCCACTTCCGGCGAAGCTATTCGAGGTATCCTGCCAGATAGCCGCGCTCACCGAACGATCAGGCTGCGCGGAGACGACATCCTGGGAATCCCACAGACATGGCCCTGGTTTTGACATGCCAGTCGCTCGCCAGGCGATTCGGCCACCGCACGGTGTTTGAGAACGTGTCCCTGAGCGTCTTCGACGGCGACCGGATCGGGCTGATCGGCCCGAATGGCGCGGGCAAGTCGACGCTGTTGAAGTTGCTGGCCCAGGCCGAGACCCCGGATTCCGGAACCGTGGCGATCCGCAAGCAAGCCCGCGCGGCGTACGTCCGCCAGGACCCCGTGTTTGCGGAAGACGCGACCGTGGCGGGAGTGTTGGAGGCGGCGCTTCCCGGCGCCGTCGAGGAAAATGAAAAGCCAGGACGAATCGCGGAGGGACTCGGCCGGGCCGGCTTCACCAGCGGCGATCCGACAGTGGCCAGCCTGTCCGGTGGATGGCGGAAACGGCTGGCCATCGCCGAAGCCTTGATGGCCGGGCCCGACCTCCTGCTGCTCGACGAGCCCACCAACCACCTGGATGTGGCCGGGATCCTGTGGCTGGAGAACCTGCTCGGCGGGGCCAGGTTCGCTTCCGTGACCGTGAGCCACGACCGCTACTTTCTCGAGAATGTCGCCACACACATGATCGAGATCAACCGCGCCTATCCGGAAGGAACCTTCCAAACGAAGGGAAACTACAGCGAGTTTCTGGAGAGGCGGGAAGAGTTTCTGATTGCGCAGGCCCGTCAGCGGGAGTCCCTGGAAGGCCGTGTCCGCCGCGAAGTGGAATGGCTGCGCCGCGGACCCAAAGCGCGGACGACGAAGTCCAAGGCTCGCGTGGCCGAAGCCAATCGCCTGATTGGCGAACTGGCGGAAACGGCCGCGCGCAGCACCAAAGCCGTGGCAGCCATCGATTTCAGCGCCACGGACCGCAGGACCAAAAGGCTGTTCGTCGCGCGCGATCTCTGCAAGCGAGTCGCAGGCCGGTTGCTGTTTGACAACCTGAGCTTCGTGTTGACCCCCGGTACTCGCTTGGGTCTGGTGGGCGCCAATGGAAGCGGCAAAACCACCCTGTTACGCGTGATCCAAGGAGAACTCCCGCCCGACGGCGGAGCGGCGGAGACCGCGGACCAATTGCGGATCGTGTACTTCGATCAAGGCCGGCGCCGGCTGGACCCCACCATCTCCTTGAAGCGCGCGTTGTGCCCGGAAGGCGATTCAGTGCTGTTTCGGGGCCGCCCGATCCACGTCAACGGGTGGGCTAAGCGCTTCCTGTTTCGGCCGGAACAACTCGACCAGCCCGTATCGTCGCTATCGGGCGGCGAACAGGCTCGCGTCCTGATTGCCAACCTGATGCTCGAGCCCGCCGATTTGCTCCTTCTCGACGAGCCCACCAACGATCTGGACATCCCCACGCTGGAAGTGCTCGAAGACAATCTGGAGGAGTTTCCCGGGGCCTTGGTTTTGGTCACACACGACCGCTACCTGCTCGACCGCGTGTCGACGGCCGTTCTGGCGCTAGACGGAAATGGGGGCGGAGCCTTCTTTGCCGATTACTCGCAGTGGGAACAGGCGCAATCCGCGCCGAGGCCGAAGGCGCCCAAGGAGCCGGAACCCGCGCGCACGGGATCGGAGGCGCCTAAGCGCAAGCTTTCGTTCCTGGAAGCCCGCGAGTACGACCAACTGGAATCGCGCATTCTCGAGGCGGAAGAGAAGGCACGCCAGTACGAGGCGCAGTTGCACGACCCGGAAGTCACGTCCGAGGTACGCCGTCTGGATCAGGCCTACCGCGATTATCAGGTCGCCAAGTCTGCAGTGGACACGCTGTATGAACGGTGGGCCGAACTCGAGACGAAACGCGGCGAGCGCTGACGCTCACACGCGGGCAGGTTCGGGTTCACGAAGCGGGCGCTTCTTGCGGCGTTGAGTCCACGTCTGGATCGCGGCCATGTACGTATACACCACCGGCGTCAAATAGAGGGTGACCATCTGCGAGAAGATCAACCCGCCCACGACCACCAGGCCAAGGGATTGGCGCGCGTCGCCGCCCGCGCCGTAGCCCGCCGCAATCGGGACCGCGCCCAGCAGCGCCGCCATCGTCGTCATCATGATGGGACGGAAACGGATCAGACAGCCCTGATAGATTGCCTCGCGTGGCGGGAGGCTCTCGTTCCTCTCGGCCTCGAGTGCAAAGTCGATTTGCATGATGGCGTTCTTCATCACGATCCCGATCAGCATGATGAGGCCGACAAAGCCGTAGATGTTGAGGTCCAACCGGAACAGCATCAGCGTCAGCAGCGCGCCGAACCCGGCCGAGGGGAGCCCGGAGAGGATCGTAAGGGGGTGGATGTAGCTCTCGTACAGAATCCCCAACACGATGTACACGACCAGAATCGCCACGATCAGCAACAGGAACAGATTGGTTTGCGAGCCGTAAAAGGCCTCGAGGGAGCCTTGGAACGAAGTGCTGATGGAACTGGGCAACGACCGCGCGACGACTTCGTCCACCCGGCGGGCGGCGTCGCCCAAAGGAACGCCGGGGCGTGTGTTGAACGACACGGTGACGGCGGGCAATTGGCCGAAGTGGTTGATGGTCTGGGGCCCGGTGTTCTCCTCCACCTTGGCCACCGAATCGAGCGGGATCAGCCGGTCGCCGCTGCCCTTGAAGTAGAGCATGGAAAGGGCCTTGGGGTTGCGCTGATCCTCGGGAAGCAGTTCAAGCAACACCTTGTATTCATTGGTCGAACTGTAGATCGTCGATACCCAGCGCGGCCCGTAGGCATCGTAGAGCGCATTCTCGATCTGCTCAGCGTTCACTTGCAGGGCGGCGGCCTTATCGCGATCGATCTTCACCTCCACCTGCGGCGTATGAATCTGCAGGTTGCTGGTGACGTCCTCGAGACCAGGCTGCTTGGCGAGTTCCTTGGTGAAGGCGGCCGCGGCGGTAAACAGTTCCTCGCGGTCCGGAGACTGTAGAGAGAACTGGTAGGGGCTCTTGGTCACCTGTCCGCCGATCTGAACGGTGGGCGGATTCTGCAAGTACGTGCGAAGACCTCCGACTTCCAGCAGCGCCTCGCGCAGTTCGTCGATGATCGCATCCACTCCCTGCTTCCGCTGGTGCCTGGGCTTCAGGTGCACGATCACCTGTCCAAAGTTAGCGCCCCCCAGGGTGGACGCCGTCGCGCCGCCGACGCTCGACACCAACCCGTCCACATTGGGATTCTGCGCAATCACTTCGGCGACTTTCTTCTGCAACTCGACCATGTGGAAGTAGGATGTGCCTTCCGTGGCTTCGGTGAACCCCAGGATCTGGTCCGAGTCCTGATCGGGAATGAATCCCTTGGGAATCCTGACGAAGATCCAGCCGGTGGCGCCAAGCAGGATGACAAATGCCAGAACCGTCACCACGCGATACTGAAGCACCCACACCAGTGAGCGGTCGTAGACATCGAGCAGCCACTGAAAGAAACGCTCGGTGATGCGGTAAAACCAGCCGTGCTCGCGTCCGTGGCCGGATCCCAGGAATCGGCTGCACAACATCGGGGTGAGCGTTACCGACACGACGCCCGAAATCAGGACCGCGACGCAAATGGTGACCGCGAACTCCCGGAACAGCCTTCCGAGCACCCCGCCCATGAAGAGTACCGGGATGAACACCGCCGCCAGCGACAGCGTCATCGAGACGATGGTAAAACCGATCTCCCGAGCGCCCTCGTACGCCGCCTGCATCGGCGGCTTGCCCATCTCAATGTGCCGGACGATATTCTCGAGCATGACGATCGCGTCGTCGACGACGAAGCCGACGCAGAGAATCAGCGCCATCATGGACAGATTGTCCAGGCTGTAGTCAAGCAGATACATTACGGCAAACGTGCCGATGATGGAGAACGGCAGAGCCAGACTGGGAATGATCGTGGCCGAAAGATTGCGCAGGAACAGGAAAATGACCATGATCACGAGGCCGAGCGTCAGGACCATCGTGAACTTGACGTCTTCAAAGGACTCCCGAATGGTCTCGGACCGGTCGTAGAGCACGTCCATCCTGACGGACGGAGGAAGTTCCGCCTCAAACACCGGGAGCAGTTTCTTGATGTTCTCGGTGACCGCCATGGTGTTGGTGCCAGGCTGGCGCTGGATCGCCAACACCACGGCGCGATGCGACTCGCCGTCTTTGTAGTACCAGGAAGCGGCCTTATCGTCTTCAATGCCGTCGTTGACCTCGCCCAGTTCTTCCAGGCGGATCGGAGAGCCGTTGCGATACGCGACGATGACGGGCCGGTAGGCGGCCGCGTTCATCAACTGGCCGGTGGTCTGCAGTGTAAACGACCGCTGGGGCCCGATGATGCTGCCCACGGGGAGGTTGACGTTCCAGTTGCGCAGGGCAGTCTCCACCTCGTTGATACCCACCTGCCGGGAGGCGAGCGCGCGGGGATTCATCTGCACATGGACGGCGTACCGCTGGGCCCCCAGCACCTGCACCTGCGCCACTCCGTTGACCATCGAGATTCGCTGGGCGACCCGGGTCTCGCCGTATTCGTTGAGGGTCCAGAGCGGCATCGTCGTCGACGTCAGGACCAGGTAAAGAATGGGCTGGTCGGCGGGATTTACTTTGGTGAAGGTGGGCGGCGTCGGCATGCCTTGGGGCAGCAGGCGGGCGGACTGGGTGATCGCGGCCTGCACGTCCACCGCGGCCCCATCGAGATTCCGGCTGAGGTCGAACTCGAGCGTGATCCGCGTGGAGCCGAGCGAATTGATCGACGTCATTCCGCTCAGCCCGGCGATCATGGTGAACTGATTCTCGAGAGGGGTTGCCACAGCGGAGGCCATGGTCTCGGGGCTCGCGCCGGGCAGACTCGCGGTCACCAGCAGGGTCGGCAGGTCGACGTTCGGCAGGTCGCTCACCGGCAGCGAGCGGTAGGCCACCGCGCCGAACAGGGCGATCGCCGCCATCAGCAGGCTGGTGGCGATGGGTCTCTGGATGAAGGTCGCGGAGAAGTTCATGCAGGCGCCTAATCTCCCGCAGCCACGGGCGCAGGGTGCGGAAGGGCCCGTTTCCGTCCCAGGCGGTTCCATCGCGTGGCGATCGAGTCCAGATAGGTGTAGACCACCGGCGTCAGGTAGAGCGTTACGAATTGTGAAATGACCAGCCCGCCGGCAACCGCCAGGCCGAGCGGGCGGCGCGTCTCGCCTCCGGCTCCGAAGCCGATCGCGATCGGCATCACCCCGAGCAGCGCGGCCAGCGTGGTCATCAGAATCGGCCGGAACCGGATGATGCAGCCCTCGTAGATGGCATCGCGCGGACTCTTGTGATCCCGCCGCTCCGCCTCCAGCGCAAAATCGATTTGCATGATCGCGTTCTTCTTCACGATCCCGACCAGCATGAACAAGCCTACAAATGCGTAGATGTTGAGTTCCTGCTTGAAGACCAGGAGGGTCGCGAGCGCGCCCAGAGCGGCGGAAGGAAGGCCGGACAGGATCGTCAGCGGGTGGATATAACTTTCATACAGAATGCCGAGGCAAATATACACGACGGCCACCGCCAGGATCAGCAGCACCGTCATGTTCTGCAGTGAGTCCTGAAACGCCTTGGCGGCGCCCTGGAAGCTGGTTTGAATCGTGTCCGGCAGTTGGGAGGCCGCTTCTTCGATTCCGTCCACGACGTCCCCCAGCGGAGTTCGCGGTTTCAGGCTGTACGACAACGTGACCGACGGCAGTTGGCCGGAATGATTGATCATCTGCGGACCCGCATCGGTGTAAGCGCTGGCAAAGGCATCCATGGGAATCAGAACCCCCATGCGGTTACGGAAGTAGAGGCGGGAGAGCAGGTCGGGATGGGCCTGGTATTCCGGCATCACCTCGAGAAGCACCTTGTACTGAGCGGTGGGGGCGTAGATCGTCGACGACCAGCGCGGGCCGAACGCGCTGTACATCGCGTCGGAGAGATCGCGCATGTTCAGTTGCAGGGCAGCCACCTTGTCCCGATCCACATGGATGTTCAGGCGCGGATTCTTGACTTGCAGATCGCTGGTGACGTCGGTGATCCCGGGCACCTTCATCATTTCCCGCTGCAGATTCTGCGCCTCGCGGTACAGGTCATCCACGTCCGGCCCCTGCAGCGTGAAATCGTACTGGCTTTTCGACATGCGCCCGCCAATACGAATCGCCGGCGGCGCGGTCAGGAACACCCGCGCTCCGACGAAGCCGGCGAACTGGGGGCGCAGTTTTTCGATGATCTGGCTGGCGGAGAGCTCCCGTTCCTTCCGCGGCTTGAGCGTAATGAACGACCTCGCGGTGTTGGCGCTGCTGTTGAAGGAGCCTCCCGCGCTGATCATCACCGTCTCGACGTTGGGATCGCTGCTGATGATCGCGCCGATCTTCTGCTGATACTCCGCCATCTTGTAGTACGAGATCCCCTGAATGGCTTCCGTATTGGCGTACATCGCATCGCTATCGGTTTCCGGAATGAAGCCCTTCGGCACGATTCGGAAGAAGTAGGCCGTCAGACCGATCGTCGCCGCGAACACCACCAGCATTACCGGGCGGTACCGCAGCACCAGGCGCAATGACCAGTCGTACCAGCGCAGCATGATCTGGTAGAACCACTCCGTCATCCGGAACATCAGGCTCATCTTCTCGTCGTGGGCGTGTTTCAGCAGGCGGCTGCAAAGCATCGGG
>CAZGUX010000080.1:0-23612 GCA_964529305.1 uncultured Solibacteraceae bacterium
CCGGGGCGACAAAAACGGAGCCGATATCAACCTGTCGCGGGACGCGCTGGAGATGGCGTTCACGCACGATCACATCAACGCGTTCGCGATCGTGAGCGGCGACAGCGATTTCATCGCGCTGGTGAACAAGCTGAAACAGTACAACAAGATGGTGTTCGTGGTCGGAGGCCGTGCCTTCACCAGCACCATTTTGCAGCGCAACTGCCACGAGTTCATTTCGTACGAATCGCTGCTCGACGACGGCAGCCGGTCGCGGAGACCGCCGCAGGAAGCAGCACCCACGGCACGGCCGGTGATGCGGAAACCGCCGCCGCTCGACCTGGCGATTGCCATGCCGCTCGTGGACCGGGCGCTGCAGGCCCTGGAGCGGCGGGAAGTGCGGCCGCAACTGGGGCTGCTCAAATCCACCATGCTGCAACTGGACTCGTCGTTCAGCGAGAAGCAGTACGGCTGCGGATCGTTCAGCGAGTTTGTGGAAAAGCTGGCCAAGGCCGGCCACATACACGTGACGGGAGCCGAAGGACGGTACCTGATCACGCGGAAGGGCGCGGAGGCCGAGAAGTCGGCGGCCCGGCCGGACCAGGCGATTCCGATCCTGCGGGACGTGCTGGAGAATCACCGCATCGATCTGGACAATGGCGGCCCTGTGGAGTTGCTGGCCGAATGGGTGCGCGAGGAGGCGCCGAATTTCGACTGGAAGGCCTACGGGTTCCAGGAGTTCGGCGAGCTACTGAACTTCGCGCAGGACAAGCTGCTGGTGCGATTGGAGCCGAACGAGGACGGAACGATCACGGTGGGGCTGGGGGCGGAGTTTCACCCCCCGGCCGTACCGGAGCCGGAGCCGGAAACGATTCCGGAAGAAGAGGTGGACGAACCGCAGCCGATCGTGCCGGGACAGCCGACGGCCGTACCGGTGCCGGACGAGCCGAAGCCGAAGAAGGGTGGGGGCGGACGGAAGAGGGCCGCGGCCGGGACGGCCAGCCCCTCCAGACAGCCACGGCCGCGCCGGCCGCGAAAGAAGGGTCCGGAATAGGCGGCGGCGTCCGGCGTTCTGGTACCCGCTTCGGGCCAAGTCTCGTAGCCCAAGCGACCTACGCGTCTCCGATCGAGCCCGCTGCAGAGATTGATTTCCTCTTGGGGAACCGGCGCCATGCCGGTTCCCCAAGACCCAATACAGTTCACTGAGCACTCGCTGCTTCCCGTTCTGCCACGTCGTCCGGCGCCTGTAGGCGCGATGTCGCGATCTCCGACCGTTCATTCCCATCCAGTTTGAAAGCCTCGCGCCGATAAGAAGTTGTGGCGGAGCATTGCCATGATCAAGCTAACGCGCTTGAATCACGAACCCTTTGTCTTGAATTCGGACCTGATCGAATACATGGAGATGAAGCCGGACACCGTGATCACGTTGACCACTGGCCAAAAGATGATGGTGGCCGAAAGCGCAGAGGAAGTGATCGCCCGGGTCATTGCGTTTCGCCGCGCGGTCGCCGCCGGGATAGGGGATGACCATGGCGGCGGACTCTAAGCCGGAGGAACTTCGGTCGAAGCCGAAGGGGGAAGGAGGCAAACCGGATTTCGCGACGATTGGGGGACTGCTGCTGGCAATGGGAGGGATTGTCGGCGGCTTTCTGCTGGAAGGCGGCAGTGTAGGCAAGATGCTGGCGCCCACGGCGGGGATGATCGTGCTGGGAGGGACGCTGGGGGCGGTGATGATCACGACGCCGCTGCCAATCCTGATCCGGGCCGCCAAGGCGATGGGGGCGGTGTTCTTTGAAAAGGCGCAACCGGTGCGGGCGGTGATTGAACAGCTTGTGGAGTACGCCACCAAGGCCCGCAAGAACGGCATCGTCTCGCTGGAACAGGAAGCCGCCGAACTCCAGGACCCGTTCCTGGGCAAGGCGCTGACCCTGGCCGTGGACGGCACCGACCTGGATGAACTTCGCAAGATGATGGAACTGGAAATCGAGGTGGAAGAACATCAGGTGGAATCGGAGGCCAAGGTTTTCGAGGCCGCCGGCGGATATTCGCCCACGATCGGGATCATCGGCGCGGTCCTGGGCCTGATTCAGACGATGCAGCACCTGGCCGATATCGAGGAGGTGGGGAAGGGAATTGCCACGGCGTTTGTGGCGACGATTTACGGGGTGGGCGCGGCGAACATCTTCTTTCTGCCGGCGGGTGGAAAGATCCGCGCGCGCGGTCAGGCCCGGACTCATCTGAAAGAAATGATGCTCGAGGGCGTGGTGAGCATCGTCGAGGGGATGAACCCCAAATTGATTCGCGGGAAGTTGGAAGCCTACGCTCATCTGGAACTGGTCAAACCGGAAAAGCCGGCGGAAGGGGAGGCCCAGGAAACGGCAAAATGACGTCACGCGGCGAAAACTTGCCGGATGGAATGGGACATGGCGCGCAAGCGAAAGCACGGGGCTCACGAGAATCACGAACGCTGGCTGGTCTCCTATGCTGACTTCATCACGTTGTTATTTGCGTTCTTCGTGGTGATGTTCGCTTCCTCGCAAGCCGATAAGGGGAAGGCCAAGCAGGTCTCGGAGTCGATCCGGAAGGCGCTCGAAGAAGACCAGTTCGCCTCGGCCGTGCAAGGGATTCTGGGTGGAACGGTGGGCGACAAAGGGCCCGGCAATCGCATGATGAAAGGCCCGGGCGGCGTCGAAAAGGGGGTGGTCGAGGCGCCCAAACCGGGGCCTGTCGAACTGGCCCCTTCCCGCGAACTGCTGGAAAGGCAACTCGAGAACGAAATCAAAGCCGGCATGCTCCGGGTCAATATGGAACCCCGGGGGCTGGTGGTCAGCCTTCAGCAGGCGGCGTTCTTTCCTTCCGGCGGCGACTCGATCGATCCCGCTACCTATGCGGTCCTCGAAAAGGTCGCGGCGGTGATCGAGACGCTGCCGAACAAAGTGAGACTGGAAGGCCATACGGACTCCGTTCCCATCCACAACGCCAAGTTCCGCTCGAACTGGGAGTTGTCGTCGGCTCGCGGCGTGGCCATGCTGCAATTGCTATTGGGTAACGGAATTCCCGAAACGCGGTTGTCGGTGGGAGGGTACGCGGAAACGGTTCCCATCGATACGAACGACACCGAGGATGGCCGGGCGCACAACCGGCGTGTCGACATCGTGATTCTGAACGAATATGGGGTGCGCGGCGAGCCGGGGGCGCCGTCGTCGCCAGCGGCTGCTCCGGCCGGCCAGCCCGCGCCCCTGCCGCCGAAGCACTGATCTACGGACGGATGGCGATCAGATCGACGCGTTCTTTGCCGCGCGCCGGGATGCGAGCCAGGGTGTACACCGTTCCCTCCGCCCCCACCGCGATCGAGTTGACGTAAGCCGGCCGGGTGCCGTCCGCGTAGAAGACAGGGCCGTGATCGCGCACCTGCCCGCCGGGGATGTCGTACGTCACCAGGTGCAGGTTCTCTTCGCCCTTGGCTTCGCCCTTCGCCGTGGACGGCTTGCCTTTCACCCGCTTGCCCTCCACGTAGATCGGTCCGCCGGTCAGGTAGTAGATGGTGCGAAGGTTCGGACCGAGCGCAAATCCCAGATACCCGTAGCTGAACTGGTCGAACATCCCACTGCGCCGCGAAGGTTCCGACGTCAGTCGCTCGAGCACTTCCACGCGCCCGGCTCGCGGATCGAAGCGGAAGAGGTAGCCTGAGTTGCCGTGAATCCCGTAGATGACGTCTTCCTCGGGATGCCAGAACGTCTGACGCCAGTTGTAGGCCATGTGGCCCGGAGAACTCACGTCGTAGAGGCCGAAGTAGTCCTTGCGGAGATCGTCGCCTTCCACCGTGCCCAACGACCCCGTCGCCGGATCGTAGTAATGGATGGTCCCTTCCGACACGGTGAAGTAGGCGCGGCCGTCGCGCGGATCGACCGCGATGGAACGGCAGAGCGTCCGATAGCCTTCGCCCCGGCCGCCTTCGCCGTCGAGCGAAATGGGTCCGAAATCCTCGAGGCGCCGGGTGGCCAGATCGAGACGAACGAAGCGGCCCGATGGCCACAGGATCGCGTACTGGACGCCGCGGGCCGCATCCATCGTAAAGGTGAGGACTCCTTCGCCGCCGGGCGCGGTCGCCAGATCCTCCGTCGTGCCGGTGGCCAAGTCCAGGCTGAGGAAGTGCCCGCCGGGATATGGGGCATAGCCGGGACCGGGGATGCCGAACGTCTCTTTTCCATCGACGATCGAGTAATACCCGATGTGGGTGGCGAAGTAGAGCTTGCCGCCGCATTCAACGAAGCTGACGTGACTCTTGCCCTGTGGCACCGCGTGGCTCTCGCCGCAGGCTTCGCTAAGGTCGGCGAGACGCCGGATCTGCTGGGTGGCCGGGTCGAACGAGCAAAGCTGGCCGGCTGCCTCGATCACCTGCGAGCACAGCACGTAATAGACGCGGCCGTCGCTGGCGGTGGAGATGCCGTTGTAGGTGTCGTGCGAGAGCGCGAACCCGGAGTCGAACACGCGAGCGGAGAGCATGGATTTCGGGAAACGAAGACAACCTCAGTGTCGCATGGCCGTTCCCACTGTGCAGGGAGGGCCCGGTCCTATATATGATGAAGGGACCGGCGTCGCTGACGTCCGAGCCTTGAGGAGGCAGTGTATGCAGATGACCGCCCCGCCGGCGGGGCTGTCCTTGTTGGTGAATGCCCTTCTGGCCTCGGCCCTTTGGGCCCAGGCGCCGCAGACCATCGAGTTCAATCGCGACGTACGGCCGATTCTGTCCGACCGGTGCTTTACGTGCCACGGTCCGGACCCGGCCAAGCGCAAGTCGAAACTGCGCTTCGACAGCGAAGCCGGGGCGATGCAGGACCTGGGCGGCCACTTCGCCATCGTGCCGGGCGATCCGGCCAAGAGTGAACTGATCCGCCGCATCACCACCGACAAGAAGGGACTGCGGATGCCCCCGGCCTATGCGGGCTTCAATGCCTTGTCGTCCGGCGAGATCGAGACTCTGCGCCGCTGGGTTCAGCAGGGGGCGAAATGGCAGAACCACTGGTCGCTGATTCCGCCGAAGCGGCCGGAACTGCCCCCGGTCCAGAACACCGAGTGGACGCGCAACCCCATCGACCGATTCATCCTGGCGCGTCTCGAGCGGGAAGGACTGAAGCCTTCCCGGGAAGCGGATCGCGCCACCCTAATCCGCCGGGCATCGCTCGACATCACGGGTCTGCCACCCACCCCGGCGGAGGTGGAAGCCTTCTTCAAGGATTCGTCGCCCGACGCGTACGAAAAGGTCGTCGACCGTCTGCTCGAGTCGCCCCGCTACGGCGAGCGGATGGCCGCGCGCTGGCTGGACGCGGCGCGATACGCCGACACCAACGGCTACCAGACCGACGGTGAACGCGTGATGTGGCGCTGGCGCGACTGGGTGATCGATGCGTTCAACCGCAACATGCCCTTCGACCAGTTCACCGTCGAGCAACTCGCCGGCGACCTGCTGCCGAATCCGACCATCGAACAGCGCATTGCCACCGGGTTCAATCGCAACCATCGCGGCAACGGCGAGGGCGGGATCATTCCGGAAGAATATGCGGTGGAGTACGTGATCGATCGGGTGGAGACGACCTCCACGATGTGGCTCGGGCTGACCATGGGCTGCACGCGTTGCCACGACCACAAGTACGACCCTCTGCTGCAAAAAGACTTCTACCGGATGTACGCGTTCTTCAACAACATTCCGGAGCGCGGTCGCGCGTGGAAGTACGGCAACTCGCCGCCGATGATCCCCGCGCCGACCCAGGAGCAGCAGGAGCAGGTTCGACAACTGGAAGGACAACTCGCCGCCGCCGGGAAGCACTACGAGGAGTCGAAGCCCGAGATCGAACGGGCGCAGAAGGCTTGGGAGAAATCGTTCCGGAAGACGAAGAAGCCGGTTGACGGGGCGTTGGCCGAGGATCTGGTGGTCCATTTCGGCCTGGACGGCGAAGCGTCCAACCTGAAAGCGAAGGAGGGCGCGGCGCAATTCGCCGCCGGAAAGACGGCGGCGGCCGCGAGCTTCGACGGAAAGCGCTACTTCGAGGCAGCCGGCGTCGCCAAGTTCGGCTTCTACGACAAGTTCACCATCTCGGCCTGGATCTACCCGACCGCGGACACGGGGGTCATCGTCCACAAAGGGGAGGACACCTCGGAAGCCAATGGGTACGGATTCAATCTGGAGAAGGGCAAGCTGCAGGTGAACCTGGTGACGCGCTGGCTGGACGACGCGCTTCGCGTCGAGACCGAGCAGCCGGTTGCGCTGAACCAGTGGCAGCACGTGGCCATGAGCTACGACGGCGGCCGCGTGGCCGACGGCGTGCGCGTCTACGTCAACGGCGAGCGGCGGAAGCTGAAGGTCCTGATTGACGACTTGAACCAGACCTTCGATACCGAAGAGCCCTTGCGCGTAGGCGGCGGATACGGGAGGGAGAATCGCTTTCACGGCATGATCGACGAGGTGCGGATCTTCAACGCGCCCCTGAAGGCGGAAGATGTCGTCCTGCTGGCCAACGCCACTGCGGTGACTGCCATCGCGAAGATGAAACCGGAGAAGCGGCAGCCCGCGGATTCGGCCAAGCTGGCGCGATACTTCATCACGAGCGCCGCGCCCGAGCCGCTGCGAAAGGCGTATCGCGACTCGGTCGACCTGCGCAAGAAGCTGCAGGCGATGATCGAAGGCTTCCCGACCGTGATGGTGATGCAGGAACTGCCGACACCGCGGCAGGCGCACGTCCTGATCCGCGGCGCCTACGACCGGCCGGGCGAAAAGGTGGATCGCGGCGTTCCGGGCGCCTTGCCGGCTATGAGTGCCGATCTGCCTCGAAACCGTCTGGGGCTGGCCAAATGGCTGGTCGATCCCGGCAATCCACTGCCGGCGCGGGTGTTCATGAACCGGCTGTGGCAGCAGTACTTCGGCATCGGCATCGTCCGGACCGTCGAAGATTTCGGCTCGCAGGGGGAATGGCCGGTTCATCCCGAGTTGCTCGACTGGCTGGCGACGGAGTTTGTGGCCAAACAGTGGAACATCAAGGCCATGGTGAAGACGATCGCGACCAGCGCCGCCTACCGGCAGTCGTCCGGCGCCACGCCGGAACTGATCCAACTCGATCCCGACAATCGTCTGCTGGCGCGAGGACCCCGGTTCCGGATGCCGGCGGAAATCGTGCGGGACCAGGCCCTGGCGGTTTCCGGCCTGCTGGTCGAGAAGCTCGGCGGACCTTCGGTGAAGCCGTATCAGCCGCTCGGCCTGTGGAAGGAGCTTTCGGGCGGCGCCGACTACGTGCAGGATCGCGGCGACGGTCTGTATCGCCGCAGTCTCTACACGTTCTGGAAGCGAACCGTTCCGCCGCCCACCATGACCACGTTCGATGCCGCGGGACGCGAGACCTGCGTCGTCCGCGAGACCCGCACCAATACCCCTCTGCAGGCGCTGACCCTGATGAACGACATCACGTTTGTGGAGGCTTCCCGCGCGCTTGGTCAGAGAATGATGACGGAAGGCGGAACCAGGCCCGATGACCGCATCGCCTATGGCTACCGGCTCGCGACGGCGCGCCCCCTATCCGAGCGGATGGGCCGGGTTCTTCACGACAGCTACTACTACAACCTGGACCGCTACCAGTCGAACCGCGCGTCGGCCGAAAAGCTGGTCGCCGTGGGCGAATCGAAACGCAACGAGCAGCTCAATATCAGCGAACTGGCGGCGTACACGACGGTAGCCAGCCTGATCCTGAACATGGATCAGACAGTGACGAAGGAGTAACCTATGGATCCGCTGTCTCTCACGCGACGGCACTTTTTCTCGCGAGCCAGCCATGGCCTTGGCGTGGCGGCGCTGGCGAGCCTGTTGGGCGAGGATCTTCGCGCGGCCAAGGCGGAATCAGGGGCCTCTATCGGAGGTCTGGACGGAATCCCCCACTTCGCGCCGAAAGCCAAGCGCGTGATCTACCTGTTCCAGTCGGGCGGCCCTTCGCAAATGGAGTTGTTCGACTACAAGCCCAAGCTCGCCGAACTCAGGGGAACCGATCTGCCGGACTCGGTGCGCGGCGGCCAGCGGTTGACCGGCATGACGTCCAACCAGACCAAGTTTCCCGTCGTGCCGTCGTTGTACAAATTCGCGCAACACGGCCAGTCCGGGGCATGGATCAGCGAACTGATGCCGCACACGGCCAAGATCGCCGACCAGTTGTGCTTCGTCAAGTCGATGCACACCGAGGCCATCAACCACGATCCGGCGGTGACGTTCTTTCAGACGGGATTCCAACTGGCGGGGCGGCCGAGCATCGGCTCGTGGGTCTCCTACGGGCTCGGCAGCCAGAACAAAGACCTGCCGGCGTTCGTGGTGATGATCTCGCAAGGCACGGGCAATCCGAACGACCAGCCGCTCTATGACCGCTTGTGGGGTAGCGGATTCCTGCCGACGCGCTACCAGGGCGTCAAGTTCCGATCGCTCGGCGAACCGGTTCTCTTCCTGTCGAATCCGCCAGGTATGGATGACTCCGGGCGCCGGCGGTACGTCGACGACCTGGTCAAGCTGAACCAGTTGACGCTCGAGGAATACGCCGACCCGGAAGTTTCCACGCGCATCGCGCAGTACGAAATGGCGTACCGCATGCAGCACTCGGTTCCGGAGTTGACCGACCTCTCCAAGGAGCCGGACAGCGTGTTCGAGATGTATGGACCCGAGTCGCGCAAGAAGGGCACGTTTGCCGCGAACTGCCTGCTGGCCCGGAGGCTGGCGGAGCGCGGCGTGCGGTTCATCCAGTTGTTCCACCGCGGATGGGATCAGCACCTGAAGCTGCCAAAGGCGATCGCCGGCCAGTCGAAGGACGTTGACCAACCCGGAGCCGCGCTGGTCCGCGATCTGCGGCAGCGGGGTCTGCTCGACGACACGTTGATTGTGTGGGGCGGCGAGTTCGGCCGTACGGTGTATTGCCAGGGCAAGATGACGGACGACGACTACGGCCGGGATCATCATCCGCGCTGCTTCACGATGTGGATGGCCGGCGGAGGCATCAAGCCGGGCGTGACGTACGGCGCGACCGACGACTACGGATACAACATCACCGAGAACCCGGTGCACGTCCACGACCTGCACGCGACGATCATGCATTGTCTCGGCGTCGACCACACGCGATTGACCTTCAAGTTCCAGGGCCGGCACTTCCGGTTGACGGACGTGCACGGCAACGTGGTCAAGCCGCTGTTAGCGTGACGCAATCGGAGCGAACGGCCACCCGTTGCTTTTAGAGGTTGTGAAAAAACGGGGACATCCACCCCGTTTCCCGGTCAACGTTTCGTGGAACAGCAATGATTTGTGGCCGTGAAACGGGGTGAATGTCCTTGTTTTTTCACGGCTTTCTATGCGCGCGGCTCCGATTGCTCCTCGCCGGCCGCTTCCTCGCGGTGAATCTGGTGAATACACCGGAAGTAGACCGACGCCAACGCCGTCGTCAGCAACTGGACCACCGGCGTCGCCTCCGGCGACCCGGGGAACATCACGTTCAACAGGAGAGGCCGCTCCGCCGCGGCCGAGAGCGACCCGGCTTCGTCCGGCAGGGCCATATCCAGAACCGTGCTGCGAAGCGCGCTCAGCATCTGGTCATCCACCTCGGGGTGGACTCCGCTGAGCAACACGCCCATCGCCAACGGCTCGCCTCCCTGGTAGATTGCGGCGAAGGCCGCTCCGCCGGGCGCGGCGTTCCAGTCCAGTTCGTAGTCGCCTCGGTTCACAAACGCCAGCCGCTCCCGAAACTGGGGCGGGCGGTGAGCCAGGAACTCGATGAACAGATTGCACACCCGCTGCGCTTCTTCTCCGGCGGGCACCAGGTCGTACGAAGCGTTCTCCGCGCTTCGGGACTCGACAAAAACCGTTCGGGCCGTAAACATGCACCCGGATTGTATCAAGGGCTCGCCGGGATCACCATCCGATCACGTAGTCGTCTTTGGCCGGACTGACACCGCCCAGCAGCAATCCCGTGGCCGGGTCGATCCGGATCATCTTCACCGCACCGACACCGGACGGCTGGCCAAAGTACGGCTGCTGCATCGGGCTCACGTCCACGCGGTGACCCTTCGCCTTCAGTGCGCCGGCCACTGTCGAAGCCAACGCCCTCGGCACAGTTAACCGGTCGCCCACCGGGTGGGGGTACATCGAGGCCTGGAACATGTTGGTGGTCACGGAAGGCGACTCGAGGGCCTGTTGAAGATTCATGCCGAACTCGGCGACATTCAGGAAAGCCTGCAGCATTGCCTGCGGCTGGTTGTCGCCTCCCGGCGTGTTCCACGCCAGCACGGGCTTGCCGTTCCGCATCGCGAGAGCCGGCGTGATCGTGTGCCGTGTCCGCTTGCGCGGTTCCAGGCGGTTGACGTCGCCTTCTTCGAGGCTGAAGTACGGCAGCCGGTTGTTCAGCAGAAACCCTTCCACCAGCATGCCGTTGCCGAAGTTGCCGTTGACGCTGTGAGTGGCCGAGACCAGGTTGCCGAACCGGTCGGCGATGCTGAAGGAGGACGTGTCGCCTTCAGGCGCTTGGCCGAAGCGGCGCACGACAGAGGGGCCCGCGGCGACGGCACGCAGGCGGCGCGGGTCTCCCGCCGGCGGGACTCCGTCCATCGCCCGGTCCGTCCGAATCAGGCTTCGGCGCGCCCGCGCATAGTCCTCGCTCAGCAGGGCGGCCACCGGGATGTCTTTGACGAAGCGGGGATCGCCGATGTAGCGATCGCGGTCGGCAAACGCCAGCTTCAAGGCCTCGACGATCACGTGCAGGTATTCCGCCGAGTTGTGGCCGAGAGCTTTCAGGTCGTACCCTTCCAGCAGCTTTAACGCGATCAACATCACGATGCCTTGCGAATTCGGCGGGCATCCGAAGACGTCGTAGCCCTTGTAGTTGATCTTGATCGGTTCGGCCGGCTCCGGTTGAAAGTCGTTCAGGTCTTCCAGCCGGATCAGTCCGCCGTTCGATCGCTCAAACTGGTCGATGGACCGCGCCAACTCGCCCCGGTAGAAGATGTCCGGACCCTTGGCCGCGATGGCTCGAAGCGTGCGAGCAAGGTCCTTTTGCACCAGAATGTCCCCGGGTTCCGGCGGGCCTCCGCCTTTGAGAAATACAGAGGCAGTGAGCGGAAAGCGGCGCAGCATCGACACCGCCTCGGCGGCCTGCCGGGCGTTGAACAGGGTGAGGGGATGTCCCTCAGCGGCCTGGATGGCGGTGTCGAGGAGTTGGCCGGTGTTGCGGCTCCCATGCGTTTTCACCAGAACGTCGAACGCGGCCACGGCGCCCGGCACCTCGCTGGCCAGGGGTCCATCGGCCGGGATCTTCCCGAGCTTCCGGAAATACGCCGCCGTCGCCAGTTTGGGCGCGAAGCCGGTGCCGTTCAGGAACACGACGCGGTTCTGCCTGGCCGAATAGGCGAGGACGAAGGCGCTGCCGCCGAGGCCGGATTGGTGCTGCTCGACCACGGCGGTGGTGTAGAACACGGCGGCCGCGGCGTCGAAAGCGTTCCCGCCGGCTTCGAGTACGCGCGCGCCGGCCAAGGCCTGGAGCGGATGCTCGGCCGCCACCATTCCCTGTGTGCCCATCACGATGGGACGCCACACGTGCTGGGCGCCGGCGGCCAGCACGAACGTCAGAGCGAGAAGCGGCGTTCGGTACATAGGCGCAAGTATATCCGGGCGGGCGGGGAGATGCGCGAGCCCAGCCTCGACGCAAGAGCTGAGGGCGGTCCACCTGGCTTGGCGGCCAATGTTATGCTTGCGAGTGGTGGCGACCCGCACCGGAAACCTCCTCATGTCACCCTCTGATTTCCGGAACGAACCATACACGGATTTTTCCGTACCGGCTAACCGCAACGCCATGGAGGCCGCGCTGGCGCGGGTTCGGGCGCAGTTCGGCCGCGAGTACGAATTGCACATCGCCGGGCGAGCGGTGAAGACCCAAGCCAAGCGCAGCTCTCTCAACCCTTCGCGGGTCAGCGAGATCGTCGGAGTTCATCAGCAGGCGACGCCGGACTTGGCCGATGAGGCGATCGACGACGCGCATCGTTACTTTTCCGAGTACCGCCGCATCCCTGCGGCAACCCGCATTGGGATTCTGCGGCGAACCGCCAGCCTGATGCGCGAGCGCAAGCTGGAGTTCGACTCCTGGCTGGTCTACGAAGCCGGCAAGAGCTGGGTGGAGGCGGAAGCCGACACGTCGGAGGCGATCGACTTCTGCGAATACTACGCCCTGTTGATGGAACGGCTGGACGGGCCGCAGCCGGTATCGCAACTGCCGGGCGAGCGGGATGAGATGTACTACCTTCCGCTGGGCGTAGGCCTGGTGATCCCTCCCTGGAATTTTCCGCTGGCGATTCTGTGCGGCATGACCGTCGCGGCCCTGGTCGCCGGCAACACCGTGGTGCTGAAGCCGTCGAGTGAAACCCCGACCATCGCGGCGAAGTTCTGCGAGTTGATGCGGGAAGCCGGACTGCCCCCTCGAGCCCTCTCCCTGGTGGTCGGCAGCGGCGGCACCATCGGCGACCGCATGGTGCTCCACCCCAAGACACGGTTCATCGCCTTTACAGGCTCGCGTGAAGTCGGCCTTCGCATCAACGAACTGGCCGCTAAGCCTCAACCCGGGCAGCTTTGGATCAAGCGCGTGATTGCGGAGATGGGCGGCAAGGACGCCATCGTGGTGGACGGCGACTGCGACCTCGACAAGGCCGTGGACGGGGTGCTGGTGTCCGCCTTTGGATATCAGGGACAAAAGTGTTCGGCCTGCTCGCGCGCGATCGTCGATCGCAAGGTCTACGACGCGTTTCTCGAGAAGCTGATTCCCAAGGTGAATGCGATTCGGGTGGGACCGGCGGACCAGCCCGGCAACTACATGGGACCGGTCATCAGCGACAGCGCGCGGCAATCGATCCTCGGCTATGTGGAGGCTGGCAAGACCGAAGGCCGTCTGGTGGCCGGAGGGGCTCCGGGAGATCCCTCGGGATACTTCGTGCAGCCGGCCGTGATCGCCGACGTCGGCGCGCAGTCGCGGATTTTCCGTGAGGAGATCTTCGGGCCGGTGTTGGCGGTGACCCCGGCGGACGATTTCGAACAGGCGCTGGCCTTGGCCAACGACTCGGATTACGGACTCACGGGCGCGATTTACTCCGGCAATCCGGATCACGTGAGGGAAGCGCGCGAACGCTTCTTCGTCGGAAATCTGTACGTGAACCGCAAGTGCACCGGAGCGATGGTCGGCGCCCACCCCTTCGGTGGGTTCAACCTGTCGGGGACCGACTCCAAGGCAGGGGGCCCCGATTATCTTCTGCTGTTCCTGCAAGCCAAGTCGATCGCCGAGAAGATCTGACGGCCGGGGGACCCAGCCAGGCAAACGAGCCATTCGCGAAAGTTCCTCTCAGGCTGGAATTGGCGCTCCTGTTGGAGCGAGAGTCGATGGATGGTGCGACCCGCAAAGCCGGGCAGCGGTTTCCGTCAGTCCCCCCCGCAGAGCGTTCCGCCTATACGGGGATCACTGCCTGTTGAACGGCCGGGCCAGGTGCTTTGCTCTCCCACAATCTGAAACAGTTACCCCCGAGGGTGCTCTCTGCCCGCGGGGAACGCTGGTCCCCGGCCTTCCGGCCGGGGTTCGGGTAGCGCTCGACCGTCGCCGGACATCCATGATAGGGGTTTGGAAAAAAAAGGGGACGGCCATCCCGGTTCCCGATCAACGCTTCGTGAAAGATCAACGATTTGGGCCGGGAAACGGGATGAAAGATCTGCAAGGAAAAGTGCCGGGCTTTTCTCGCCACAGCGACTCGGAGCCGTTCTTCGACCCGCAAGACCGGGCTTCACACGGGTGAGCGCTGGTCGGAGACGTCGGAGACCGGCGCCACGGGAAAAGGCCAGAGGCGGGGCCAGGCCGGCATGCGTCGAGAGGGGTCTTAGTCTAGTCTGGACGCGCCAGCACTGGCGATCGGTTGACATCAGCGCGCGGTCGTTCGGACCGGCTCCGCTTCGCTGCGTCCGCCCGCCCACTCGATCGCGTTCCACACCAGTTGCCGGAACTGGGGATGACGATGCGAATCGCTTGCGTGGCCTAACTGAATGACAACCACCCGCGACTTCTTGTACCCGCTGATCCACGCCAGCGGCCCGTCAGATGTCGCTTCGTCGGTCTTCAGCAGCACCTGCATGTCGGGCGCGAACCACATGCCCTTGTACGTCTCATCCAGGATGTACATCGGCGGCACCCCCTTCAGGATCGGGTGCTTCATCATCGGCTTAGCCACGAGCGCGACGTCGTGCTTGAACGTCGAGGCCGGATGCCCGTCGAGGGGCTTCAGGAAATACCGCACGCCGGTCAGTTCCTTCCACCACCACTCCCATTCGTTGAAGTTCGCCACGGCGTGATGCAGGACCACAATTCCCTTCCCGCTCTCGGCGAACCGCACCAGCATCTGCTTCTGGTCGTCCGGGAGAGACTGGTTCAGGTCGTAGAACACCAGCACGTCGTACTTCTTCATCGTATCCGGGGGAACGGCGCGCGGATGAGGATTCATCGTGGCGCGGATGCGCGGTTGGGCGTCGAACATCACCGCGAGCGAAGGGTCGTAGCCGTGCCCGCCCGTGATCACAGAAACTCGTACCGCGTCGTCGTTGATTTTGTCGAGTTCGATCGTCGCCGGCAGAGTGACGGACCCGGAGGCCGCCCATTCGACGCCGCGCGCGAAAGAGACCATGTATCCCGGCGCCGTCATCGCGGCGACATCGTGACCGAGTGCGGAATAAAAGCCTCGGCCCTTGCCGTAATCGACCGTCCAGATCAGAGGCTCCTCCTTGCCTGTCCCTTTGGTGTCCGGATCGGAATAGGCCGAGGCCAGAAGGTGAATTTCCGGCTGGGCGCGCAGACCATGATACAGCTCGTCGCCGATGAGGAACGACTCGTCCAGGCCGGCCGCGATCGGGTGCCGGCGATCCTGCCACTTCACGCGAAATACATGGCGGAAGCCATGGCCGGTGCGGGGATCGTCCAGAGCCCACCAACCGCCCAGCATCCGGGCGTACTCCGGCCAGGGCGGCTCTGTGACTCCCGTGCCCGTTTGATACGGCCCTAACACCGGAGGCGTCCCGAAGGAGTAGGCCGCGGCGTGCAGTGACACGAGCCCCTTGCCGGAACGGACGAACGACTCGACGGCCGCTTCGGCGGAGGCCCCCCAGCGAGGCCCGCAGTAATCGGAAACCAGGACGTGATAGGGAGCGAGAGCCGCCTCGTTCAAGCCCGCCGGCTCTTCGGTCACGTGAACGTCGAACCGGCCGGTGGCATCGAGGATCTGGCGCAGGCGCGGGGTGGTGGTCCGCCAGTCGTGGTTGTTGCGTCCGGAGAGAATCAGGACGCGGATGGCTCCGGGGCGGAACATCTTCTCCATCACCTGGGCGGGGGCGAGGTTCACCAGAAGCAACAGTCCCGCGAGCAGGGTCACGAGAGGCGTCGAGGGAACTAAAGTTCCCCTGCAAGCTGAAGCTTGTGCCACGAATCCTTGATCCCTATGTATGCATCGCATGTTCGACCTCGGGTTGGACTGCCAGCAGCCCATTCAGGTGCAGCAAGCTGCGTTCCGCCTGTGCCGGCGTCCCGCACTCGACCGACAGCACTCCGTCGAAATCGTTTTCGCCCAGGATGCCGATCACACGAGCCCAGTCGATCACGCCGTCGCCGCAGGCGCAGCCCACGGGCGTTCCCGTGACCTTGCCTCGTTCGGCGTCGGAGTGTCCCAGGGTGATGTCCTTGGCGTGAACGTGCACGACCCGATGCGCGACGGCTGTCAAGCCTTCGTAGGGGTCTTCGCCCGCAAGGTACGCATTGCCGGTGTCGTAGTTGATGCGCAGCCACGGAGACTCCACCAGCGTCGCGACCTGCAGCAGGCCTTGCGTGGTCTTCGTGATGCTCTGGTGAGGTTCGATGGCGATGTAGATGCCGTAGCGCTCGGCGACCCGCAACGCCTGGGTCAGCGTGTAGGTCATGATGACGAACGCATCCTCCAGATCGAGCCATGAGGGGCGGATGCCTTCGTCCGTGTTGACCACGGGCGCGCCGAGCGCGGCGGCAAACCGGATCGCCTTCTGCAAATAGGGGACACTGATCTCGGGCCGCATCAACGGGCAGTGCGCGCTGACACCGGAGGGCAACAGGCCGTTCTCGTCGAGGATGTCCTTGATCTCGAGAGGCTCGTCGTCCATGGAGACCGAGTGGAAGTACCCCGCCTCGCTCAGCAGTTCCCGGCCGTTGTGCAGCAAGGGCTCCAGGTACTTGTAGCCCATCCCGGCGGCGCGGCGCGCGCCCTCCCCGAAGGGCTTGTCCTCACAACGGATGAACTCCATATTCAAGCCGGCTTTGATACTCATACATCCCATTCCTTTCTCCAGGTGACTCTGGCTTTCCGTTGATAGGCGAGGTTGCCGATATGGCACGCCATCGCCGCATAATGCCCGTCAACGACATTGGCGTTCGGCTGGCGGCGCGTCCGCACGCAATCCAGCCAGTTCGCCATGTGCGCGACTTCGGGCGAAGGTCCCGCCGTGATCTCCGGCTCACCCTTGCCCGCGGGCAGGAATCGATAGCCCCGGCGGAAGATTTGCAACCGCCCGCCACGGCCGAAGAACACGATGTCGGCGGTTTCCTTGGGAATCAGGTCCGTGATGGTGGCTTCAAACGACACATTCAACTTCTCCGGGTAGTCGAGCAGCAGGTTGACATTGTCCGCGGTGTCGCGGCCATCGTCATATTGATAGATGCCGCCCATCCCGACCGCCGACACGGGCCGTTGAATCCCCAGATACCAATGCACGACATCGACCATGTGTACAAACAGCCCGCCCGTCTGCCCTCCGGTGGCCTGATCGAAGTAGGCGAAGCGGTTGAAATAGCGTTTGGGATCCCACGCGATCTTGGGCAGCCAGCCGAGGCAGGCATTCCAGTCGAGGCCTTCGGGCTTCGCCTCCATCCCCGGCGGCACGGGTGTCAGGTATCCGCCGTTGGCGTTCCAATACGTCCGGACCATGTGGACCTTGCCGATGAGGCCGCTCGAGAAGAAGCGTTCTCTAGCCTCGATGAAGTGGGCCAGGCTGCGCTGCTGGACGCCGACCTGCACCACGCGTTTCGTCTCGCGAACGGCCTTCACCACCTCGTGGCCCTGCATGGGCTGCGAGGTCATCGGCTTTTCCACGAAGACATCCTTGCCGGCGCGGCAGGCCTCCACGGTCATCCGCGAGTGCCAGTGATCGAGCGAGGCGACGATTACGGCGTCGATGTCCTTGCGGTCGAGCAAGGCGCGGTAATCGGCGACCTTGGCAACCGGCGAGCCGATGGTGTCGGCGGCCTGGGCCCGCCGGACGTCCCAGGCGTCGCAGACGGCGGTCCACTCGATGCCGCCGGCCTGATTCGCCATTCTCAATAAGTGCGTACCCCGGCCTCCGCAGCCGATTAAGCCAAGATGAATACGATCGTTCGCGCCGGCAACCCGGGATGCCGATGCGGCGGAGGCGGATCCGGCCAGGAAGGTACGCCGGGTCACGTCAGGATTCATATGAGTGCTCTCCTTCGGCCCTCGGAGTTGTTTTCGAGAGGACCGTAAGGCCGGTCCGAAGCAGAGCAACCCGGTCAAAAAAAGCCTGGATCTGACCGGCCAGTTGGAGTATATACCCCGGGATTTCCGGAAGGAAGCCACGCGCACGGCGAGCGGATTGCAGCGGATTCTACTGATGCGGTGCGCAGTTTTGCTTGTCCTCGCGGTCTCCCTGGCAGGGCAGGACCAGCGGTTCGGGGCCGAGTCCCGACTGGTGCTGATTCCAGTGACGGTTACGGATGAACGAGGCGTTCCGGTGGATGGGCTGGAGGCCGAGGACTTCCTGGTGCTGGACAACGGGCGCAGGCAGAAGGTGGCGGGTGACGCGTTGGCCACAGGTGTGGTCCCGATCGCACTTGTGGTGGCTGTCCAATCCTCCAGCCTGTCGGCGGCGGCGCTGGAGAAAGTGCGAAAGATCGGAGGGATGATCCAGCCCCTGATCACCGGGGAGCACGGCTGCGCCGCGGTGATCTCCTTTGGCAAGCGCGTCGAGTGGCGCCAGGACTGTACCTCGGACTCGGATGCGGTGGTCCGGGCCTTTGGCCGCCTCGAGCCCGGCGACGGGAAGGATGCGTGCCTGCTCGATGCGGTGCAGGAAGCGACCCAGCGGCTAAGGGGACGCAAGAATGTACGGCGGGTGTTGCTGTTGATCTCGGAGTCGCGCGACCGCGGGAGCGAAAGCGATCTGGACAATGTCGTGGTCGCGGCGCAAAGCGCGGGGGTGACGATCTACGCCGCCACCTACTCCGCGTTCCTTACGGGGTTCACGACGAAATCGTCCGAGGTCAGCACTCCGCGTCAAAGCAAAGGCCCCAAAGAGCGGGACCGGCCCCCGGTGGGCCCTCCAGGCCGAGAGGAGATCCCGCTGCCGCCCAGGGAGCAACGAGTCGACATCCTGGGAGGACTCGGCGAGCTTCGACGCCTCCGCAAGACCAATACGACCCAAGTGTTGAGCAGCGAGACGGGAGGCGCAATTCTCTCGTTCAACCGTCAGGGCACGCTGGAGACCGCAATCGAGAAACTCGGGGCCGAGCTTCACGCGCAGTACGTGTTGAGCTTCACACCGGAGGCTCCCTCGGCTGGGTATCATCGCCTGCAAGTGCGACTGGTCCGTGGCGGTGAATATCGAGTCCGGGCGCGGCCGGGGTATTGGTCGCCGTGGGAGACGCCGTGAGGTTTACACCCGGGGCCGCAGGTACTCGGCCGAGCGCCGGGCCGCTTCCTCCACAGGCATCACCCCCGCGAACGCCTGGTGGACGGTGAGGTACCCGCTGTAGCCGGAAGACCGCAGAGCCTTCAGCACCTCGTCGAAATCCACCCCACCCTTCTCCCACATGCCGATGTGGTCCATTTTCACCACGCCCTTCTTCCACGTCTTGACAAACCCCGAGCCGGCGGGGTTGAGCCGGTGGTTCTGGACATAGACGTTGAAGATGTAAGGCTTGACCTTTGTCAGGGCGGAGGGCCCGTAATCTTCTCCGACCAGGAACCAGTTCGCGGGCTCATAGATGATGCCGAAGTTCGGCCGGTCGATGGCGCGCAACACCCGAAGGGAGCTATCCACGGTCTCGAACAGACTGGCGTGATGTGACTGATGGACCAGCCGGATGCGGCGTTCACGGGCTTCATCGGCGGCCTTCCGCGCCCAGGGGATGTCCTCGTCCTTCTTCATGGCGACCCGGATGAGGTCGGCGCCGAAGGCTTGAGCCAGATCGAGATAGGGCGTAATCTTGCGCAATCCGTCCGGGCCGTGATCGTCGTTGCGCGCGACGGCAAAATCGCCCGTGATCATCGAAACCCGCAGGCCAGAAGCGCGAATCAACTTCGCCATCTCGGCCACCTTCTCGCGTGGAGTATGGACGCCTGCCTGCGAGCCGCGCATGCAGAGGGCACGATAGCCGTTGCTCTTGGCCAGCGCGATCAACGCGTCCAGGCTCATCGTGGTTTTCTCTTTGGACTCGAAGGACTCGGCCACCCGGACCGAAAGAGAAAGCTGGATCGAAGACTTCGCCCAGAGGGCGGCGGCGGAGGAGGACAGCAGGAAGTCGCGGCGTCTCATCAACGGCATTATTTCGCATTGGGGATCGGACTGCCACCTTCCGTCGCCCGGCGCCACTGGGCTGACACCGGCGATGGCGCTGGCGATAATTGGGGCGGCCATGAAGTTTCTTACTGCCGCTATCCTGCTTTGGGCCACCGCCGGGTTCGCCGAACGCGTCAACCCGGCCGAGGGCCTGATCCTCGAGAATCGCCACGTCCGCTTCGAATTCGAGCCGGAGGGAATGGGTCTTAGCGCCATGATCGACCGTGCCTCCGGCGTCAATCACATTGCTGCCGCCGAGGGCAAACCCCTGCTCTGGGAGGTTGCCTTCGGCAAGGGAACGCAGATCCGACCGATCACCAACAACTACAAACCGGCCACCTACGCACGCAAAGAGCGTACTCCCGATGGCGGCGAGCGCGCCGTCATCGAGTGGAACGACCTGCGCTGGTGGCTGGAAAACGGCGCAGTCACCGTACGAGTGACCGTCGATCTCCCGGCCGATTCCGGCATCGCAAAGTGGCGTATCTTCGTTGAGAACCTCAGCGACTACTGGGGTCTGTGGACCGTGAGTTTCCCGCTCGTCAGCGGATTCCCGCAGTCCGGTCAATACGACATCGCGCGCCCGGCCCAATCCTCCGGGGGACACCTGCTGCGCGCCTGGAAAGAGAAGATCGAACAGCGCTATCCGAGCGGAAACTGGCCGATGCAGTTCGCCTCCTTGAGCAAGGGCAGGAACTCCGTGTATTTCGCCACCATGGACTCGGAGGCACGGGCGAAGGACGTCGTCATCGACCCGGGAACGCGCCTCACCGTCGTTCACTTTCCCGACAACATGGGTGTCGCCGGGTCCGACTATCCCGACTACTACCCGGTGGAGTTCGGCGTCTATCAGGGCACCTGGGTAGATGCGGCGCAACATTACCGCCCGTGGGCGCTTCGGCAGAAGTGGTCCACGGCCGGCCCGCTGAGCCGGCGCTCTGCCATGTCCGGCCTGGTGAAGAATGCCGGCGCCTGGATCCAGGACGGCTGGGAATGGCAGGGCCGAACCGGAACCGCGCAAGAGATGAACGCCCCGCTGGTAGAGGCGCAGCGGCAGATGGGAGTTCCTCTCGCCCTGCATTGGTACAACTGGCATCAGACGCCATTCGACAACAACTACCCTCACTACCTGCCCGCCAAACCGGAGTTCCGTGAGCGCGTGCGGTTGCTCACCAGCCAGGGGTTTCTGATCATGCCCTACATCAACGGCCTGAGCTCCGATAAGAACGTCGCGGACTTCGACAAGTTTGCTCCCCACGCGATCACCGACGAGGCGGGCGGCTTCCGCATGTACCGCTATTCCGACGCGGCGGGACGCCTGCTGTCGATGTGCCCGTCGAGCGCCTATTGGCATGCGGCGATCTCGACCGTGGTCGACAAACTGATCCGCGAAGAAGGGGTGAACGGCGTCTACATCGACCAAATCTCCTCGATGGGTCACGAGCATTGTTTCAATCCCGCGCACGGCCACACGCTGGGAGGCGGACGCTACTGGGCCGACGGTTTCCGCGACCTGATGCGGAAGGTCCAGAACGTAGCTCATCGGGAAGGCCGCCAAGCCGTCATCACCTCGGAAGGCACCGACGAGGTCTTCCTCGACCTGGTGGACGCCAACCTCTCCTGGTCCCAGGCCACCGACTGGGAAATCCCGTTGATGCAGGTGGTGTACTCCGGCTACACGCTGCTGTTCGGCAGCCCGGTCGACTACACCAAGAGCGACACCCTGTTCAACTTTGCGCAAGGTCAGGCATTCCTCGACGGCAAGCAGATTGGCTGGATGAGCCTCGGCCTGTTCAAGCCGGAGTACCAGGCGAAAGCCGACTACTTCCGCCAGTGCGCCCGGTACAGGGTGGCAGCGCGGAAGTTCCTGACGTACGGCCGTCTCCTCGAACCGCTCGAGCCCGTGAACCCCGTTCCGTCGTTCTCGGACGACAACTTCGGGTGGTCACGCAAGCACCGCGGCACCGCGCCCATCGCCGAAGCCCGGCTGTGGCAGGCCGAGGACGGCCACCTCGGAGTGTTCCTGGCGAACTATGGCAACGAAGAGGTCCCGTTCACGTGGGAAGTGAATCCGGCGAGTTTCGGAGTCAAAGGCGGGAAGGGCAAGTTGATCGAGATCTCGCCCGAGGCCAGCCGGGACATCGGGACGTTTGCCGGAAACATCCGGCGAACCGAGAAACTGCCCGGGCGCCGACTGCGCGTTATCGAGCTTGCGCCGTGAGGGCATGGCCGTCATTCAAAGGTTGCCGGCAGATTCCCTCGTATTGAGGTACAAGCCCGCGGGTTGTACAAAAACCGGAACCCGTGCGCCCGCGGCTCGGAGCCGAGGCGCACAGGGCGCACCCTGGTTCCCCACGATTCGAGTGGCTACAATTCCCCCGTGGAGTCCCCTATCAGGAACGCTTCGCGCCGCCCCGGCGGACATGGGCGTTGCCAAGGAGTGCGACTTCCGGAGAACATCATGCGGCCTCATCTCTGGCTGATAGCCGCGCTGGCCCTGGTCGCCGGCGCGCAGACGAGTAACTTTACGAGCGAGGAGGAGCGGCGACTACTGCTCGCTCCGAAAGCCCTCCCCGCGCAGAGCCCCGCTTCCGCCGCCGAATTGCGGAAGCTCTTCGCCGACCCGCCTTCCGAGTTCCGCTCCATGCCCCTGTGGGTGTGGAATGACCTGCACGAGTGGCCTCGCCTCCGCGAAATGCTCGGCCAGTTCAAACAGCAGGGAATGGGCGGCGTGTTTATCCACCCGCGCCCCGGCCTGATGACCGAGTACCTCGGCACGGATTGGTTCAAGCTGTGGAAGCAATCGGCGGCCGAAGGCAAGCGGCTCGGGTTGCTGGTGAACATTTACGACGAGAACTCGTATCCGGCGGGATTCGCCGGCGGCCATGTCCCGTCGCGGGCCCCTGACACCGCGTCGCAGTTTGTGCAGGCCGAAGTCGATCTTCCGCCCACGGGCGTCGGCCGCCGCGGCGTGAATGTTGCCGCGTTCGCTGCCGAGACAGCGGCCGACGGGCGCATCGTCTCCGTCCGCCGCGTCACTCGATCGCAGGAAGTGCGGTCCAGCGAACGAGTGATTGCGTTCCGTCTGCGGCGCGCTTCCGGAAACCCCTGGACGGGCGAGTTCCCCTACGTCGATCTCACCAATCCTCAGACCACGTCCGCTTTCTTGGACACTACCTACGAGGCATACAAGCGCGAGATCGGTTCGGAGTTCGGCAAGACCGTGCGTTGGGCGTTCACCGACGAACCCCTCATCGCCACCGGCGGAGCGTACGATGCGGCCCGACTCGCGCTACCTCTCAGCTATCACACGCTCGCCGAGTTCCAGAAGCGCAACGGCTACGACCTCGCCGGCCATCTGCCGTCGCTCTATTGGGACATCGGCGAATTCCGCAAGGTCCGCTTCGACTACTGGCAGACGCTGCACGATCTGTGGAAAGAGAACTTCATGCGACCGATGTTCCTGTGGTGCGACCGCAACAACGTTCAGTTCACCGGGCATTGGATGGAGCATGAGTGGCCCTTTCCGTGGATCACTCCGGCCGATGCCAACCTGTACGCGTACGAGCACGTGCCCGGCATCGACATGCTGGAAGGAACCAAGCTCCGCACCGAGGGCAAAGATCCCCACCTGCTGTTCACGATCAAACAGGTGGCGAGCGTCTCCCACCAACTCGGCCGGCGGGCGTTCTGCGAGGCCTACGGCGTCGCCGGATGGGACTCGACCTTCGAGCACTACAAACGGTTCGGCGACTGGCTGATGGTGCACGGCGTCAACTTCATGAATCAGCACCTGGCGTTCACCACTGTGCGAGGCGCGCGCAAACGCGATCACCCGCAGAGCTTCACGGATCATTCCGCGTGGTGGCCGTATTACCGGACGCACGGCGACCACCTGGGGCGTTTCTCGATGCTGTCGAGCCGCAGCGAATCCGCCAACCGCCTGCTGGTG
>CAZGUX010000081.1:0-23967 GCA_964529305.1 uncultured Solibacteraceae bacterium
GCGCGAGGTGCACGCGGCGCGGATGCGGACGAGCACCGACCGGCGACGGCGCCTGCTGGCCGCGAGCGAGGAGTCGCTGGAAGGGATGCGGCGGATCTGGACGGAGTCGCGCCAGAAGGACCCGAGGCTGGCCCTGCAGGCACTGAAAGGGATGGGCCGGCAGGCGCTGTGGGAGATGGGCGCCGGCGACGCTGAAGGCGAGGTTGGAACGGAGTGGACGGCGGATCCGGGGTGGGCGCGGCTGAGGGACGGGCTCCTGGACGTGCTGCGTCCCCATGCGAAGGCGTATGAAGCGGTGACGGAGTGGCTCCGGACGGTGGAAGCGGAAGAAAGGAAGCAGGCGGCGTAGACCTGTGCGGTAGAGCCCACGAACGCGAACCTCCCGCCTACCAGGCGTGGGGTTCTTCGAGATAGGTGTAGCCGTGCAGTCCTTCTTCGTAGAAGCGGAGCAGACGGCCCGATTCCTCGTAGCCGATGCGGCCTTCCCGCAGCGCCTGCTCCACGTCTTTCCGCAACTGATTCATCAGGGAGTCGGTGGAGAACTGCACGTAGTTCAGCACCTCACGGACGGTGTCGCCCTTGATCACCGCCTCTAACATCGCTTCGCCTGTCTCGCCCAACCGGACGTGCACGGCGTTGGTGTCGCCGAACAGATTGTGCAAGTCGCCCAGGATCTCCTGATAGGCGCCGACGAGGAACGTGCCGAGGTAGTAGTCCTTGCCGTCGAACTCGTGGAGCGGCAGCGTGCGCTTCACGTCGCGCCGGTCGATGAACTGGTCGACTTTTCCGTCCGAGTCGCAGGTGATGTCCCCGAGGACGGCCGGCCGGTCCGGCTTTTCGTTCAACCGGTGAATCGGCATCACGGGAAACAACTGCTTGATGGCCCAACTGTCGGGCATGCTCTGGAACAGCGAGAAGTTACAGAAGTAGGTGTCGGAGAGCATGGCCTCCAACCCTTCCAGTTCCTCCGGGAAGTAATCCAGCTCCTGCGCCAGGCGGTAGATTCTTCGGCAGATTGCCCAGTAGAGGTTTTCGGCCAGCGAGCGCTGTTCAATCGGGAGATAGCCCAGGCTGAACAGGTTCAGCGCCTGGTCGAGCGCCTGCTGCGCGTCGTGAAAGCTCTCGAGGAGATTTTTCTGGCTGAGGGCACGATACGTCTCCACCAGATCGATGAGCGGCTGTTCGGGTTCGTCGGGCAGCGCCGGCGGCTCGGCGTCCTCCGCAAAACCCGAAACGCCCAGCACATTGAATACAAGTACGCTGTGATACGCGGCGATGGCCCGGCCGCTTTCGGTGATGATGGTCGGGTTGGGGACCTGCGCTTCATCGCACACGCTCTGGACGTGGTAGATTACGTCGTTGGCGTATTCCTGCAGCGTGTAGTTGACGCTCGATTCGAAGTCGGTTTGCGAGCCGTCGTAGTCGATGCCCAACCCGCCGCCGACGTCGAGGTAGCGCAGACCGGCGCCCAGGCGGCACAACTCGACATACAAGCGGGCCGCTTCGTTCACGGCACCCTTTACCTGCCGGATATTCGTAATCTGGCTTCCCAGGTGGAAGTGCAGAAGCTGGAGGCAATCGGCCATTCCCTTGCCCTTGAGTTCGGCAAGCGCCTCCATGGCTTCGCTCACCGTCAGGCCGAACTTGGAGCGGTAGCCGCCCGACGACTTCCAGCGGCCGGAGCCTCGGCTGGCGAGTTTGATGCGGACGCCGATGGTGGGCCGGACCCCGACTTTCTCGGCGTATTTGAGGATCAAGTCGAGTTCGGTGTACTTTTCGACGACCGGAATGATCTGGCGCCCGACCTTCTGGGCGAGCATGGCCATCTCGATGTACTCGTCGTCCTTAAAGCCGTTGCAGATGATGGGGGTCTGGTTGTCGGCCAGCGCCATCACGGCCAGCAGTTCCGGCTTGGAACCGGCTTCCAGGCCAAAGCCCAGCGGCCGGCCGAACTCGAGCACTTCTTCCACCACGTGGCGCTGCTGGTTGACCTTGATCGGATAGACGCAGACGTAGCGACCCTGGTATTTGTGCTCGGCGATCGCGGTGGAGAACGCTTCAAAGATCTCCCCCAGGCGGTGTTTCAGGATCTCGGCGAAGCGGACCAGAATCGGCAGCGAGATGCCGCGCAACACGAGGGTATCCACCAATTGCTTGAGGTCGATGGAGCGGGCCGGATCCTTGGTCGGATGCACGCGGACGTGACCGGTGTCATCGATCGAGAAGTAGCCTTTGCCCCAGGCCGCGATGTCGTAGAGATCGCGCGCGTCCTGGACGGTCCAGCGCTCGGTGGGGTCGAGGACGATCGCGCCTTTTCTGCCGTTACGTTCCTGGGAAGCCATTGCCAAAACAATTAGTGTCCTTCAAAACCGGAAGGGGCGGCAAGTGAAAAAAAGGTGACAGGAGGCGATGGAGGGTGGGAAAGGTCGCAACCTCAAGGTCTGTCCGGTTCCATTGCGGCTCCGAAGCAGTATCATCGTGGATATGGGAACGCTTCACATCAGCGAAGCCGACCTTGCGCGTGATCCCTATGCGGTGATTGCGAAGGTCGAGAGAGGCGTGGAGGTGATCGTAGAGCGAAACCACCGCCCGGTGGCGACGATCAGCACACCGAGGCGGTCCGGGCGCCTTGTTTCCGAGTGTATTGCTTCCGCCAAGGCCAGCGGCTCGAGCGCGATTTTGGATGGCGGCTTCGCCGGCGACGTTGAAAACGGAATCAGAGAGCGTGCTCAGCCATGGAATCCCCCCTCCTGGGATTGATCCTGGATTCAAGCGTAATCATCGCAGCGGAACGGAAGAAGCAGACTGTTGAGGAATTGCTGACGTTCGTTGCACAGATGTGGGGTGAGGTCGAGATCGCAATCTCTGCCGTGACCCTGGCCGAATTGGTACACGGTGTGGTTCGCGCGAACAAAGTGGAGATTCGGAACCACCGTCGCGCTTTCATTGATGAACTGAAGAAGCACGTCCCGGTGCATCCGGTGACTGACCGGACAGCGGAAATCGCGGGGCAGATTGGCGGAGAGCAAGCGGCCCGAGGAGTGACTCTCCCTACTGATGACCTGCTGATCGGCGCCTCAGCGATTGAGCAAGGGTACGCAGTGGCGACACTGAATACGCGTCACTTTCAAAACATCCCCGGATTGCTGGTCTTGTCACCGTGAACTTCGCGTCTCGGGGAATCTCCAAAGAGCGCGCGGTCCCGCCGAAGGAAATCGACCTCGCCATTGAGCGGAAGAAGAAATTTGTAGCGAATCCGGCAAAGCATCAAAAAGGGGAGAGCAGCGAGTGACCAGGAAGTCCATGACCACAACTGACGCGGTCGAGATCACTTACCGGCGGCTGTACAAGGGCAGGCCGGAACGGATCAAGGGCTTGGAAGAAGCGAGGGCTAACGACGACATCGCGCGAAAGATCTTCGCGCTGCGAACCCAGGCAGGCCTGACGCAAGCGCAGCTTGGCAGGCTGATCGGCACAACGGCCTCGGTAATCTGCCGCCTGGAGGACGCCGACTACGAAGGGCATTCGCTGGCGATGCTCCGCCGGATCGCCGGTGCTCTCAATCAAAGGGTTGAAATCCGCTTTGTCCCGATTCGGCGCTCCGCATAGCGCCGGGCGTCTCGATCTGGACCAGGGCGCTATCCACCCTCGGCGGCACGCGCTTCGGCGGCCGCAGCCATTGGGCCGGCAGCCTGGAGAGATACACCATCCGCTCCACCAGCGGCAACAGCCGCCGAACCGTCGTCCCGTGCAGCAGCAGGCTCCCCGCCACCAGCAGCGGATGCGGAATCGTCGTGCAACAGCGGGCACAGATATCGATCTCGCCGGCACGGCCCTCCGCGTGAAGACGCCGCATGCGCTGCATCTCCGCCGAATTCCAGATCTTTTCGACGCTGTTCACCGCCAGGTCACCCAGGGGAGCGCCGTCCAGCATGTAGCTCTGGCAGCACGGGTAGACGCCGCCATCCTGCTTGACATACATCGGCCCCCTCCACAGGTAGTGACAGGGATGCTTCCACTCCTGCGATTCGTGGCCGGCGTCGGGGCGCATCAGGTTGGTCTCGTCTTCCTTCAGGCGAACCTGGTCGACACCGGGGACCTGTTTCCAGAACCGCTCGAACTCGCCGGCTTCGTGCGCGTTGCCCTCCATCCGCACCATCTGCACCACCACCTGAACGTTCGCGTTCAATTCCTTCTTCAACCGGGCGAAGCGAACGAAGTTGTCCCTGACTTTCTCGAATCGCGCGCCTTTGCGGTAGTATTCGAAAGTCTCCTTCGACATGCCGTCGAAGCTGAGGGTGATGTGGGCCAGCGGCGAGGCCAGAATCCGGCGCGAGGTCGCCTCATCGAGGAAGGTGCCGTTGGTCGACAACAGCGTCGACACGCAGTGCCGTTCGCAGTACTCGATCCGCTCGAAGATCTTGCGGTCCATGAACGGCTCGCCCAGCCCGATCAGCATCATGTGCTCGGCGCTCGCGCCGGACTCGCGCACCAGCCGTTCGAAAATGTCGTCGGCCATGTCGGCCTTCGGCTGCTTGTGCGTTTCCCGGGGACACATCGGGCAATAGAGATTGCACTTCGCCGTGGTCTCGACAATGTACTCGACCGGAAGACCCTTAAGGACGGATCGCCGCCGGAGATAGCCCCACAGAAGTTTGGCCCGGTTCCAGGCACGCACTCCCTCATTGTACCCGTGGGTGTCGATTATTCTGTCTACTGGGCCTTTGCCGGCATCCCACTATGGTGCAGGACCGCGTTCGCCAGTTGAATCAGGCGCCACTCCCGGCCGGGGCGCGCTACGTCGTGTATTGGTCCCAGATGAACCGGCGGGTGGACTCGAACCACGCCCTGGAGCACGCGGCGGGGCTGGCCAACTCTCTGGGCTTGCCGTTGCTCTGCTACGAAGGACTCACCTGCTCGTATCCGTGGGCCAACGACCGGATTCACACGTTTGTTCTCGAAGGCGTCGCCGAACAGGCTCGACGGCTGCGCGCGCGCGGAATCGGGTACCTGTTCTACCTGCGCCGGCGTCATTCCGACCCGAACGACCTGCTCTACCGGTTGGCGGCCGACGCCGCCGCGGTGGTCACCGACGACTATCCCGTGTTCGTCGCGGCAAAGCACAATGCGAGCGTCGCGGCAAAGTTGGCCGTCCCCTTCCAGGTTGTCGATTCGAGTTGCATCATCCCGATGAATTGCCTGACCAAACGGGAATACGCGGCCTATACCATCCGCCCGAAGATCCATCGGATGCTCGCGGACTATCTGTTTCCGGCGCCCCGCACGGCGCTGAAAGCCGCCTTTCGCGAACCGCCTGATGCCATGCAGTTCCACACGGAAGTCCGGGAGGAAGACATCCCGTCTCTGGTAGCGGCCTGCGAGATCGACCACTCGGTTCCGCCTTCCCTCACCTACCGGGGCGGACGCCTGGAGGCCGAACGCCGGCTACGCCAGTTTCTGTCGAGCAAGATCGGGCGGTACGCGGCGGACCGGAACGAACCGAGCGCTCACGGCACCAGCGAGATGAGTCCATATCTTCACTTCGGCATCATCTCGTCGCTCGAGATCGCGCTGGAGGCCCAGAAACAGGGCGGCGTCGCGGCCGAGTATCTGGAGGAACTGATTGTCCGCCGCGAGTTGGCGTTCAACCACGCGCGCTTCGCCGAGCGCCCGGATACTCTGGCCAGTCTCCCGGCGTGGGCCTCGGCGACCCTGTCGGCCCACGCGGACGACCGTCGGGACCCGGTCTACTCGCGCGACCAGTTCGCCCGGGCTGAGACGCACGACCCTCTGTGGAACGCCACCCAGAAGGAGATGCTCCTACGGGGCAAAATTCACGGCTACTACCGGATGTATTGGGGAAAGAAGATCATCGAATGGTCGCCCACCTGCCAGGACGCGCTCGAGACCATGGTGTATATTCATGATCGCTGGGCTCTGGATGGGCGGGACCCGAACACCTACACCAACATCCTTTGGTGTTTCGGCCTGCACGACCGGCCCTGGCAGGAGCGGCCGATCTTCGGCATGGTTCGCTACATGTCGGCCGATGGCATGAAACGCAAGACCCGGACTGACGCGTACATTCGCGAGATCGAGCACGTGGAACAAACCGGGAAGGATCCGTTTCGACTGGTATGAGAGTGACGATCAGCGGGGCCACCGGATTCATCGGCCGCGGGCTGGTGGCGGGACTGCTGCGCGACGGCCACACGGTGTACATTCTGACGCGGCGCGCCAACACCATCGATGGCTCAAACGTCGGGATCTTCTATTGGGATCCTCTCTCGGGTCCGCCCCCCGATGACGCGCTGAACCGCGCGGACGCGGTGATTCACCTTGCCGGCGAGCCTGTGGCGCAGCGCTGGACCGCCGAGAGCAAGCGGCGGATTCGCGAGAGCCGCGTCACCAGCACCCGCAACCTGGTCCAGGGAATCCGCGGCGTCCCTCACAAGCCGCCAGTGTTCATCTGCGCGTCGGCGGTCGGCTATTACGGCGTCCGCGGCGACGAGATCCTCACCGAGCAATGCGGGCCGGGCACCGGGTTCCTGCCCGAGGTGTGCATCGAATGGGAGCAGGCGGCCGATGAGGCTCGCGAGCTGCTGCGCGTGGCCAAACTGCGCATCGGAATGGTCCTGGGCAGAGACGGCGGCGCGCTGTCCCTGATGAGCCCCGCGTTCAAAGCCGGACTCGGCGGCCGTCTGGGCAATGGCATGCAGTGGATGTCATGGATTCATCACGACGATGTGATCGGACTGCTGCGCCACGTGCTCGACCACCCAATCGATGGGCCGATCAACGCGGTCGCGCCCAACCCGGTGACCAATCGTGAATTCACCCGCCGGATGGGCGAGGCTCTCCATCGGCCCACCATCTTGCCCGTTCCGGCGTTTGCCGTCAAAGCCATCTTCGGAGAGATGGCGCAGATCGTGCTCGGAAGCCAGCGGATTCTCCCCAAGGCCGCCGAATCGGCCGGCTACCCGTTCCGGTATCCGGAACTGGCGCCGGCGCTGCGGTCTGTTTTTGCCTGAGACTGTTCCTTCGGCGCGTCCCGTCCGGTACAATCGACACGTCTATGACGTCCACGAACGATCGCCGTGTTTTTCTGAAGTCGCTGGCCGGAGCCGCGCTGTCTCCGCTCGCACTCTCCGCGAAGAAGTACGAGGAATGGGCTCCCGGCATCAAGATCTCGTTGCAGATTCCCACTGAGGTGCCCGACGATCAACTGGTGTTCGCCAAGCAGTTGGGCCTCAAGTACGTCAGCGTCTGGACCGGCCACAAAACCGCAACGCTCGAGAATTTTCTGGCCATCGCGAAGAAGGTTCGAGCCGCCCGCCTCGAGGTGTGGAACATCGGCAATCTGAACGTCCACAACATGCCGGAGGTGACGCTCAACCTGCCGGGACGCGACCAGAAGATCGAGGAGTACAAGCAAAACCTCCGCAACCTCGCCAAGGCCGGCATCCGCTACACCACCTACGCTCACATGGGCAACGGCATCTGGAGTTCCGCGAACGAGACCACACGCGGCGGAGCGCCGGCGCGAGCCTTCAACATGAAGACGGCCAAAGGACATTGGGATGGCAAAGTGTTCGAGGGCCCTCTCTCCCACGGACGCAAATACAGCAAGGAAGAGATCTGGGAGAACTACACCTACTTCATCAAGAAGGTGGCGCCCGTGGCCGAGGAAACGGGCGTGCGGATCGGGATTCACCCCGACGACCCGCCGGTGCCCGAGTTGGGCGGGGTTCCGCGATGCATCTTCAGCAATTTCGATGGCTACGTGCGCGCTCTCGAGATCGCCAACAGCCCGAACGTCGGCGTGTGCCTGTGCTGCGGAACCTGGATCGAAGGGGGCAAATCCACGGGCAAGGATGTGGTGGAAGCCGCGAAGGCTTTTGCCAAGATGGGCAAACTGTGGAAGATCCACTTTCGCAATGTCACCGCGCCGATTCCGTATTTTGTCGAGACCTTCGTCGACGACGGCTACTACGACATGTGGAAGATCATGAAGGCTCTGGCCGAAGTGGACTTCCGCGGCATCGCCATCGCCGACCACGTTCCCGGCATGGTGGGAGATTCGAAAACAGGGTGGGCCTATAGCATTGGCTACATGAAGGCGCTTCGAGCCCGGGCAGAGGCGGAGGTCCGGAGGAGGAGCTAAGGGCACGACGTCGCGACTGCTCGCTTAGAGGTTGTGAAAAAACGGGACATCCACCCCGTTTCACGATCAACGTTTCGCGGAGAATCAACGATTTGTGGTCGTGATACGGGGTGAACGTCCCTGTTTTTTCACGGCTTCTTACGCTTGCGGCACGGTTGCGCGGTTCGATTCCAGGTCCAGTTTCATCCGCCCACAACGCGCGAGGCTCCGAACCGCGCGGGTTGCAGGGACGCCATCGTCGGGTTTCAGGTAATCGGGGACCAACCCGCCACCGCTCGCTCACACTTGCGGCTCTGAAGAAGCGCGACAATTGAAGAAATGGACAAGTTTGTCATCGAAGGCGGCCAGCGGCTCCACGGCGAGGTCGTCACCAGCGGTTCCAAGAACGCCGCCCTCCCTGCCCTGGCCGCGGCTCTGCTCACCGATGAGCCTGTGATCCTGCGCCGCCTGCCGCAGGTCCGGGACATCCGGACCATGCAGCGCCTGCTGGTGGATATCGGCGCGCAGGTCGACTCGAGCGGTGGATGCGTCCGCATCGAGACGCGCGAGATCCGATCGCCGGAAGCCCCGTACGAGTTGGTCAAGACCATGCGGGCGTCGAGCCTGGTGTTAGGCCCGCTGGTGGCTCGCTGCGGTAGCGCCCGAGTCTCATTGCCGGGAGGGTGCGCCATCGGAGCGCGGCCCGTCAACCTCCACATCTCGGGCCTGGAACAACTGGGCGCGCGGGTATCTCAGGACCACGGATACATCCTGGCCGAAGCGCCCGGCGGGCTCCAGGGTGGGGTTGTCGCCTTCGACCGGATCACGGTCACCGGCACCGAAGACCTGATGATGGCCGCTACGCTGGCTCGCGGCGAGACCATTCTCGAGAACGCCGCCAGGGAACCGGAAGTGAGCGACCTGGCCGCCCTGTTGGTCAAGATGGGCGCCCGCATCGAAGGCGCGGGCAGTTCGACCATTCGCATTCAGGGAGTCGACCGCCTGCGCGGCGCCGAGCATTCCATCGTCTCCGACCGGATTGAGGCCGGCACGTTCGTGATTGCGGGCGCGATCACCGGGGGAACGCTAACGGTCCGCGACGCTCCGGTTTCTCACCTCGGCGCGTTGATCGCCAAGCTGCGTCAGGCCGGTGTGACGATCACCCAGGATGCCGACGACCGCCTGACCGTGCAACCGTCCGAGTGCCTGCGTTCGACCGATATGACGACCGAGGAGTACCCCGGCTTCGCCACGGATTTGCAGGCGCAGTACATGGCCCTGATGACCCAGGCCGACGGCATCGCGATCGTGACGGAAACGATCTTCGAGAACCGGTTCATGCACGCGCAGGAGTTGGCGCGCATGGGCGCGAAGATCCGGATCGATGGCCGGCGGGCGCTCGTCGCCGGAGGGCGCTTGTCCGGAGCGGCGGTGCTCGCCTCCGATCTGCGGGCCAGTGCCGGTCTGTTGCTGGCGGGACTGTGCGCCTCCGGCGAAACGGTGATCGACCGCGTCTACCACATCGACCGCGGTTACGAGAAGATCGAGGAGAAACTGGCGGCCGCCGGAGCCCGCATCCGCCGGATCGAGGCCTGACCCAGGATTGCAAGCCGATTTATACTGGCTTCGGTGCCTAGGTTCCTTCCCTTAGCAGTTCTTCTCACGGTTTTTCCGTTGGTTGCCGCGAAGACTTCGGTCTCCCGCGCTCCTCAGCCGGCCCAACTTCTCCAGACGGCTCTGCCGTCAATGCCCTTCCGCTTCGAGCCGAACGAGGGGCAGACCGACCCTCGCGTGCGATATTTCGCCCGTACGCCAGGCATCACTGCGTTCCTGACCGACGACGGAGTCACGCTGCTGGTCACCCGCACGGACGGAAAGCCATGCGTCGGAGACCCTCGCCCACGGATGGCCGGCTGCCCGTCGTTCGAGCACGCCGCGTTTCGGATGAACCTGACGGGCGCGGACCGGCGTCCCAGGATCCGGCCGAGCGAGCCACTACCGGGACGGGTGAATTATTTCCTCGGCAACGATCCGTCCCGGTGGCGCACCGATGTGACGACGTTCGCCAAGGTGGAGTACGGCGACGTGTACCCCGGCATCGACCTGGTGTTCTACGGTAACGGGCGAAACCTGGAATACGATTTCGTGGTGAAACCGGGCGGCGACCCGGGCCTCATCGAACTGGCCTTTGAGGGGGTGCAACGCCTCCGCAACGACGCAAATGGCGACCTGGTCCTCACCACAGCGGCCGGCGAGGTTCGCCAGCACCGGCCGCGGGTGTTCCAACAGATCGGCGGGTCGGAGGTGGAGATCGCCGCGGGCTACCGCATCCGCGAACACACGGTCCGCTTCGAACTGGCCCGCTACGACCGGTCGCGAACGCTGCGGATCGATCCGGTTCTGGCCTGGTCCACATACCTCGGGGGTGACGCATTCGGGTCAGGAATCGCAGTCGACGCAAGCGGCGCCGTCTATGTCACCGGCAGTGTCATCTCCGCGGCGTTCCCCATCGTGAGCGCATATCAAACGTTTCAAGGGGCCAACGACATATTTGTCGCCAAGATCAACCCCGCCGGATCGCAACTGGTGTACTCGACGTTTCTGGGTTCCAACGGCGACGACGTCGGAAAAGCGATCGCCGTCGACGGTTCAGGGGCAGCCTACGTATTAGGCCAAACATTCACGTCGACCTTCCCGACCAAGGATCCGTACCAGACGTTCCGCGGAAGTCCCGATGTCGTGGTCACCAAACTGAGTCCGGCCGGAAGCTCGCTGATCTACTCGACCTACCTCGGCGGGTCGGGCGCGGACGACCCCGGTAGCATCGCCATCGGTCCGCTGGGCTCCGCGTACATTACGGGTGGCACAAAATCTAGCGACTTCCCGGCGGTCAACGCCTATCGCGGCCAGCACTCCGGCGGCTCGGACGCCTTCGTCACCCGGCTGAATTCCGCGGGCACGAATGCGGTGTACTCGACATTCCTGGGTGGGACCGGCACGGACTCCGGACAAGGGATTGCCGTCGATGGCGCCGGTGCGGCCTACGTCACGGGTTCGACGGCGGGCGGCGGGTTTCCGCTCAAGAATGCGGTGCGCGGCTTCTCCGGCGTGATCGACGCCTTTATCACCAAGGTCTCGCCGTTCGGCAACGATGTGACGTACTCGACGATGCTGGGGGGCGGCGATGAGGACTATGGCACCGCCATCGCCATTGACTCCAGCGGCGCGGCCTATGTTACGGGCTATACGCAGTCGTTCGATTACCCCGCGACGACCCTCTTCAAGTTCTACCAGGCCGGGACGGAGGTGTTCGTCGCCAAATTGAATGGCGCCGGGACCGAGTTCGTCTACTCCACCTTCGTGACCGGAGCCAACCACGATTACGGTCTCGGCATCGCCGTCGATAACCAGGGGAATGCGTTCGTCGCCGGACAGGATTCCTCCTACAATTTCCCGCTCGTCCAGCCGCTGCAGGACTTCGGAGGTGAATCGGATGCGTTTGTCCTGAAGTTGAATCCCACGGGAACGGCGCTTGTGGACTCCACGCACCTCGGCGGGCGAGGAGGCGAGATCGCGACGGCGATCGCCATCGATCCGAGCGGGTTCGACGCCTATATCACCGGTGCCAACAACGGTGGAGATTTCCCGATCGTCAATCCCATTCAGGCGAATCCCGGAAACCAGGCTGCCGTGATCGCGCGGATCACTGAACTCGTCTCCGTCACGATCGACTCGACCTTGCCCGGCCGCCAGTTCACCGTAGCCGGGGGCGCGGGATGCGCCGCGGGGACACACCTGACGCCCAAGACGATCCTCTGGGCGCAAGGCGTCTCGTGCACGGTCCAGTTCGATCCGAATCAGCCCGCGCCGGCCGGCACGCGCTATGTTTTTGACGGCTGGCAGGGCGCGGAACCGAGCGTCGGCCCCGCGGCCCCTGCCACGTATGTTGGCCGTTTTCGAACCCAGTATCTGCTGACCCGCACCGTAACTCCCGCGAACGCGGGAACCATCACGGCGACGCCCGCGTCGACCGACGGATACTACGACGCGGCGACGTTGGTGCAACTCCAGGCGGTGGCCGGCGCCGGATGGAGTTTCGCCGGCTTTTCCGGAAGCGTGACCGGCGGGGCGAGCGCGGCCAGCGTTACGATGAGCGCCGCGCGTACCGTGACCGCGACGTTCACCGCCGTCCCGCTCGGGGGTGGAGGGCAACGGTTCGTCCCCGTCACGCCGTGCCGCATCATGGACACGCGCGCCGGCCAAGGCACCAGCGGCTCGTTCGGTCCTCCGGCGCTGGCCGCCGGGGGCATCCGCACGGTGCCCATTCCCACGAGTCCCTGCGGCATCCCCGCCGCGGCACAAGCCTACTCGCTCAACATCACCGTTGTCCCGGCGAGCACCCTCAGTTATCTGACGATCTGGCCCACGGGACAGCCGCAGCCGTTCGTGTCCACGCTGAATTCGTTCCAGGGCGAGATTGTCGCCAACGCGGCCATCGTGCCCGCCGGCACGAACGGAGCGGTGAACGTCTTCGTGACCGATGCCTCCGACGTGATCATCGACATCAACGGCTATTTCGCTCCGCCGCAGAGTGGAGGCGTGCTGCAGTTCTATCCCGTGGCCCCCTGCCGCGTCGCCGATACGCGCGCCGGGTCCGGCAAAACCGGAGCCTTCGGCGCTCCCAGGCTGAATGGCGGGGAGAGCCGCGGCTTTCCGATTCCCACGAGCGGTTGCGGGGTTCCCGCCAGCGCCCAGGCGTATTCCGTGAATGTGACGGTCGTGCCGGCTAGCGCGCTCGGATACCTGACGCTCTGGCCGACAGGCTCGAACCGGCCCCTGGTCTCGACGCTCAACTCGTTCGCCGGCGCCATCGTGGCCAATGCGGCGCTGGTGCCCGCGGGAACCGGGGGGGCGGTGAGTGCGTTCGTGTCCGACGCCTCCGACGTGATCGTCGACATTAACGGCTACTTCGCTCCGCCGGCGGCCGGCGGCTTAAACTTCGCGCCGGTTGTCCCCTGCCGAGTGGCGGATACACGGACCAGCTCCGGTTTCTCCGGCGCGTTCGGAGCGCCGACGCCCGCGGCCAATTCGACGCGGACGATGTCGATTCCTTCGAGCATCTGCGGCATCTCCTCGGCTGCTCGCGCCTATGCGTTCAATGTCACAGTCGTCCCGGCGGGCGTGTTGTCCTATTTGACCAGTTTCCCGGCCGGGCAATCGTTGCCTTTGGTTTCGACGCTGAATTCGTTCCGTGGCTACATTGTCGCCAATGCGGCGATCGTGCCTGCCGGCGCCGGGGCCGGGGTCAGTTTCTTTGTCACCGACCCGACGGATCTGGTCGTGGACATTAACGGCTACTTCAGCCAGTAGGAACCGAAGGCGACCTCTCGCCCTCGGTTTTCGTGACCGCAATCGACATATGGAACCTGCGCTTACGCTTCGGGCCACGAGGTGCTGAGTGCGAGCCCGGCGTCTCACCTGCCGGCATGCCGCCCGAAAGGGGAACGCTGGTCCGCGGCCTTCCGGCCGCGGTTGGGAAACTAGGCATGGCTTGTTCTTTTCCCTGCCTCCTACGCGCGCGGGCCTCCCATCCGGGCTCCGAATGTGATCCGATAGCCTTCTGAGGAGAACCCAACGATGAATCTTTCGCGAAGAGGACTGCTGCTCTCCACGGCAGCCGCCGGACAAGCTCCCATCCCTCTTGCCGCACAGCCTGCCCCCGCGGTGAAGGGCTCGCCCGACGTCACGGTCCGCAAAGTCGACCGCAAGTGGATACGGATTCCCTTTCGACCCGTGCCGGCCCGCAACATGAATCGCGAGCTGCCGCAATGGACGGTTTTCGAAATCTGCCAGGTCACCCTCGGCAACGGTGTGGTGGGCTTCGGCGAGACGATGGTGTACTACACGTGGGGGCGGGTCAGCGATGAAGCCGTTAAACGAGTCATCGGCAGGAGCGCGGCCGAATCCATGTGGGACGACTCTCTCGGCTGCGGATTGCAGATGGCTCTGTTCGACGCGGTGGGAAAGGCCAATGGCGTTCCGGTACATCGGCTGCTGGGTCATCAGATCCGCGACCGCGCCTTCCTGAGCTGGTGGGCCATCGATATGCCCGCCGAAGACTGGGTTTCCGAATGCCGCGACGCCGTAGCGAGCGGGTACACCGCGTTCAAGACCAAGGCCCGCCCCTGGTTCGACCTCGATCATCAGTGCCAGGTGCTGACCAAGACCATTCCGCCGCACTTCGTCATCGACTTCGACTTCAACGCCCTCCTGCTCGACACCAGCCACGGCGGGCGCTATCTGATTGAGATCGAGAAGTACCGGAATGTGGCCATCTACGAGTCGCCCATTCCCCAATCGGACGTTGCGGGAAACAAACTGCTGCGCAGCCAGACGCGGGTGCCCATCGCCATGCACTTCGGGTCGCCGCCCATCATGACGGCGCTGCGGGAAGAAGTCTGCGATGGGTTCGTTATCGGCGGCGGTGCTACGCGGACGATTCGGGACGCCACCGTGGCGGCGATGGCGGACAAGACTTTCTGGCTTCAACTCGTCGGAACCCAGATTACCTCCACGTTTTCCATGCATCTGGCGGCGGTGCTAAGTCACGCCCGCTGGCCTTCGGTCAACTGCCACCAGTTGTACACCGAGCCCATGATCAAGCAGCCGATCAAGGTGCAAAACGGCCTGTCAGTGATCCCCGAAGGTCCCGGCCTCGGAGTGGACCTCGACGAGAATGCGGTGGAGCGATACCGGATCGAGCCGCTGAAGAAGGAGCCGTATCCCACGCCGAACCTGCTGATCGCGATTCGCTGGCCGGCTGGCGCCACCAGCTACTACACGCATACCCGGCAGTATTGGGACGACTTTTCGAACGGCCGTCTGCCGGTGTTTCCGAAAGGCGTCTATCTGGAGACGATTGCGGACAACGGCAGCCGCGAGTGGAAGGAACTCCAGGCCAGGGCGGCGGCGAGTCCCGTGCACAGCGGCGGACGCCCGTTGTAGGAGCGTCAAATAGAGCGCGCAGGCTTGCCCCGCCGGTGGATCAGCCGTTCCGCCGCCAGCAGGTTGAGCATGAGGTAGCGCGGATGGTGATAGTTTTCCGCTCGTTGCATGCCGGGGGTTCGCTCGACCTGCCGGTTGCCTGCAACCTGCCACAGCGGGGAACCGATGTCCCTCATCGGGAAGCGGGCGCGGGTGTATTCGTCGATTGAGGTGTAGAAGTCGCGGGCCCACGCGTCACCCGTCTGCTCGATCATCAGTAGAGCGCCGATCAAGGCCTCCTGGTGAGGGAACAGGGCCTTGTCGAGGGTCCAATCGTTGGTGTCGACATTGCGGAGGTTGCGAAACAGGCCTCCATAGACGCGGTCGCGCGAGACCTCACAGTGCCGCCGGAACACCACGGCCGCCCGGTCGAACAACGGGTGATCGTTCCGGCGGACCGCTTCGTCCAACAGCATCCAGAGGGTCTCGATGGCGTGGCCTGCGTAGACGAAAGCCTCGTACTCGTTCCGCGGCCGGGTGAGGTCGTGGTTGATCAATTCGTTGAGCAGGTGAAATCGCGGGTTGTCGTGGCGGTTGAGGATGGCATCCAGAGCCCGGTCGTTGATCTTCTGAAGTTCCGCGTCGGCGCGGGTGGCCAGCATTTGCGTGGTGGCGCGAATCAGCACCATCCACACGCCCAGGATGCGGGCGCCGGGGAACGGGCGCGCGCCGGGTCCCAGGTAGGTCTGGCCGATAGCCGGATGGTAGTCCGGCCGGTCATAGCGTCGAACGCACTTCAGGATGATCTGCCTGGCGTCGTCCCAGTAGCGTTTGTCGTTGACCGCCTTGGAGAACTCAGCCATCCCTTCGGCGATGAACAGGTCGCCATACACTTCGGTGTCGGGCGGGCCGCCCGGCGTTCCGTCGCGCCGGATGGCTTTGGGCCAGAATTCGTCGGCGCCCTTGGGGCGGCAGCGCTCGATCAGTTTGAGCGAGCCGGCGGCGATGTCCAGATACTTCCGTTCGCGGCCGAAGTGGTTATAGAGGAAGGAAAACACCCAGGCGCCGCGGCCCTCGTACCAGGCGGACTTCTCGGGCGAAATGAGTTCGCCGTTGGGCTTCACCGTGCAGTGGAACCCTCCATATTGCTTGTCGACTACGTACTTCTCGTGGAAGGGCAGGTAGTCCTCAAACAGGTCTTTGCGGTACTGGGCACGGATGGCGTTGAAGTCGAGGCGGCGTTCCGCGCCGGCAGCCAGGGGACTGGCGGCCAGAAGCGTGGTGAAGAGTCGGCGGTTCATGGGCGAGGACCGCCGGAGTTGACCGGCGTCACCACCAGTATCTGCTTCCCTCGCGCCGGACACCACGGTGGAGTCCCGGGCTGGAAGTCCGCCGCAGCGAAAGTCCATCGCCGTGCCGTGCCCCCGCGTGAGCAGTTTCCCGCGCGGGTTATCGTTAGATTCATGGCGAAACTCCTCGCGGCCGCCGCGGCCCTGTCGCTGCCGATCTTGTGGCCGGTGCTCCAGCACGCCCAGGTCGTGTCCCGGCCGCTCGATCTCCCGAATACGCCGGGCCCGGCGCTCGACCAGACCGGCAAGGGGGGCCGTGTCGCGTGGATGACCGGGGTTTTGCCGTTGGGCGACCCTCAGCGGCACAACGACTTCCCTTCCGCGGCGGCCGCGCCCAACGGGGACATCTGGACCGTGTGGTCATCCTATAGCGGCCTGCGCGAGGAGATCCATGTCCGGCGTTTCTCCAAGGGCCACTGGTATGCCACCTTGCCGATCCCCGAGGTAAGTGGCGATACGTGGATGCCCCAAGTCGCGATCGACGGCCAGGGCCGGCCCTGGTTTGTCTGGTCGCAGCAGGTGGACTACCCGGGCGGTGACCGCGAGAGGCCCAACTGGGATTTGTACGCCGCGCGTCTGGAGGACGACCGGTGGAGCGACCCGGTTCGCTTGACCGATCACCCGGAGCCCGATATCAACCATCACTTGGTGGCCGATGCCAAAGGCAGGCTGTGGCTGGCGTGGCAGGGCTTCCGTAACGGCCAGTCGGAGATCTTCCTGCGGAGCCTCGTGAACGGCACGTGGTCGGCGGCGGAGCAGATTTCGAACGATGCGTCGAACGACTGGGCGCCCTCCGCCGCAGTCGATTCTCGCGGGAATATCGCCGTGGTGTGGGACAGCTACCGGAACGGCAACTACGATGTCCTGGCGCGGACGCGCCGGGGTTCGGCGTGGCAGCCGGAACAGTATGTCGCGATGACCGCCACGGGAGAACGTTCGGCCAGCGCCGTCTACGACCGGGACGACCACCTGTGGGTGGCGTACGAAGAAATCGGCGTGAACTGGGGCAAGGACACCGGCGGCCTCAGCCTGGGAGTCAAACAAACCGGCACCCGGCTGGGAGACTCGCGAGGCGTCCGGATTCGAATACTTCAGAACGGCCGGTGGATGCAGCCCAAACAGGACCCCGCCGCGTCGCTGGCGCCGGGCGAGAGTCCCAACCTGTTCTCGCCGCGGCTGCAAACGGACCCCGCGGGCCGGGTGTGGCTGCTGTTCCGCCACATGGCCAGCCGCTTCGCGTACTGGACGTGGGCCATCGACAGCAATCAGACGCCGAACGCGTCGGGCGCGCGGGTATTCTGGAATTCGTTTGCTACGTTTTACGACGGCGAATCGTGGCTGGCGGCCTCGGAACTTCCCCGCAGCCGCGACCGCGGCAGTTCTTCGATGGCGGGTGCGGCGGCCCCAAACGGCCAGTTCTGGGTGTTCTGGCATACCGACATGCGGGACGACATGCAGGTCCACGTGCCGCAGGAGGACCAGGTGTGGTCGTGCGTCCTGACGCCGATGCGACCGCCCGCGCCCTACCAGTTGGTTCCAGCCACCGAATCGAAACCGGACAAGGAACTGCTGAGCGCCGGCGCCGAGCGGGCCGATGTTGCCGCAATACGCGGCCATCGACTGGAAGCGGGCGGGAAGAGCTATCGTCTGTTCAAGGGCGACCTGCACCGCCATACCGAACTCTCCACCGACGGAGGCGGCCGCGTGGACGGCTCGATCCTGGACTTCTTTCGCTACATGATCGATTCCGCCGCCTTGGATTTCGGCGCGATCACGGATCACAGCGCGGGCGGAGACTACGAATACTGGTGGTGGCTGATGCAGAAGGTGACCGAGATGTATCACCTGCCCGGCCGGTATGTTTCGCTGTTCGGCTACGAGCGGACGCCGCACTGGCCCAAGGGGCACAAGAACATCATCCACGCAGTGCGAAACGTGCCGATCGTCAAGTTTTTCACGCGGCCCGACATGCCCGAACACTGGTCGACCTACGCGATTCAGGCCGGAGACCTGGTCGACAACGACACCTTGCTGCTCTATCGCGCGGTCGGCAGGACCAACGGCATCGCCATCCCGCACACGTTAGCCACCAGCCAGGTTAACGACTGGCGCGATACCGACGAACGGGTTCAGCCTGTGGCGGAGATCTTTCAGGGCGCGCGGAGCAGCTACGAGCACGAAGGGGCGCCGGGCGCCCACAAACCGAATCCGAAGGTCCCGCTCGACTACCATGCCGCCGGCTTTCTCCAGAAGGCCTGGGACAAGGGCGTGCGCATCGGCGTCATCGCCAGCTCCGATCACTCGTCGACCCATCTTTCGTTCGCCATGGCCTATTCGAGTGACGAGACGCGCGCCGGGATCATCGAAGCCATTCGGGCCCGGCGGACGTACGGCGCGACGGACAACATCCTGCTCGACTTCGCCATGGGAGAGCACGTGATGGGCGAGGAGTTTTCCGCCCCTGCTCCGCCGTTGATTCGGGTGCGGGCCCGCGGCACCGCACCCCTTCGGATGGTTCGCGTACTCCGGAACGGGCGGTCGATTTTCGAGCAGGCGGGGACGACGGCGGAGGTCCGGTTCACGTTTCAGGACACGGCTCCGGCGAAGGGGTCGAACTGTTACTACGTTCGGGTAGAGCAGGCGGACGGACACCTGGCCTGGAGTTCGCCGGTCTGGGTCAATCTGCCGTAGGAACGAAGGCGAAACCGTCGCAGCACGTTGGCTTGGAACCGTGGGCCCACGGGTGACATAGGTCTTGGGAAGTCGGTGGGCACCGCAACCCGCGGGCTGCCGCCCGCGGTTCGGAGCGGCACAGCCTTTGCGGAATGTAGAAACCCCAAAAGGCGCGCTAAAGCGCCCCGCGGACTGAAGTCCGCCCCACGATAATGTCGAGGTCGCACGATACGACCCCTACCATGAGCGCCGATTCCGCCGCCACGCCATCAGAGTTCCAGCGGCTCCTGCCCGTTGCCATTGGCTTCCACGTCGTCGGTATCGGGCACGACGCTGGCGGCGGCCACTGTATCGCCTTCGCCTGTCCGCACCAGCGTGACGCCCTGCGTGGAACGTCCCGCCTGGCGGATCTGCGACGCCTCGATCCGAATGATCTTCCCGTCCTTGGTGATCAGGATCACATCCGTATCGTCCTTGACGGAGAGAATGCCGACCACCTGCCCGGTCTTGTTGGTCGTCTTCATGTTGATGACGCCCTTGCCGCCGCGATGGGTCAGGCGGTAATCCTGCAGCTTGGTGCGCTTGCCGAATCCATTCTGGGAGATGGAGAGGATCAGACCCGTCTCGCCGACCACTTCCATGCCGACGATGATGTCGCCCTCTTCCAGGTCCATCGCCGTCACGCCGCGAGCCGGCCGGCCCATGGCCCGCACCTCCGCCTCGGCGAAACGGATCGCTTTACCCTGGTTGGTACCCAGGAAAATATACTCGGCGCCGCTCGTGATCTTGGCGCCCAGCAACTCATCGTCATCGTCCACGGAAATCGCGATGATCCCGCGCGACAGGGGATTGTCGAACTCGGTCAACTCGCATTTCTTGATCACGCCGTTGCGCGTGACCATGACGACAAAACGGTCGGGCACGAATTCCTTCACCGCGAGGAAGGCGCGCGGCACCTCATCCGGCTGCAGGTTGATGAGGTTCGAAATATGCTTGCCCTTGCCGGAGGTGGCGGCGTCGGGGATTTCGTAGATCTTCAGCCAGTAGACGCGCCCCTTGCTCGTGAAGATCAGCAGATACGAGTGCGTCGAATTGATGATCAGGTGTTCGACGAAGTCCTCGCCGCGGGTCGACATGCCGATGCGGCCTTTGCCTCCCCGGGTCTGGCGGCGGTAGGTATCGACGCTGGTGCGCTTGAGATAGCCGCCATGCGTCACCGTGACGGCGACGTCCTCTTCGGCGACCAAGTCTTCCAGCTTGATCTCGCCTGTGTCTTCGATAATTTCGGTGCGCCGCTCGTTCCCGTAGTCCTTCTGGACCTCTTTCAGTTCCTTGATGATCAGGTCTTTCAACACCCTCTCCGAACCCAGGATTTCCAGGTATTCGGCGATCCGGCGCTGGATCTCGGCCAATTCATCGATGATCTTTTGCTGCTCCATGCCGGTCAGCCGCTGGAGTTGCAGTTCGATGATCGCCTGGGCCTGTTTTTCGGTGAACTCGAAGGCCCCAATCAGGCTCTCCCTGGCTTCCCTGGGATTTCTCGCCGCGCGAATCAGCCGGATGACCTCGTCCAGATGATTCAGCGCCTTTTGGAAACCGAGCAGGAGATGCTCGCGGTCACGAGCCTTGCGCAACTCGTAGTCGGTACGGCGGCGCACCACTTCGACGCGATGCTCGATGAACTGCTTGAGCGTATCGATCAGGCCCAGCTCCCTTGGCTGGCCGTGAACGATCGACAGCATGATGACGCCGAAGCTGATTTGCAGCTGGGTGTGCTTGTAGAGGTTATTGAGAACGATTTCCGCCTGTTCGCCGCGCTTCAGTTCGTACACGATGCGGGTACCGTCGCGGTCGCTCTCGTCGCGGATTTCGGAGATTCCCTCGATCCGCTTGTCGTTGACCATGTCGGCGGTGTCCTTGATCAGGCGCGCCTTGTTGACCTGGTACGGAATCTCGGTGACGATGATGTGCTCTTTGTCCTTGCCCACGCGCTCGATGGAGGCTTTGGCGCGGAGCTTGAGCGACCCGCGGCCCCGGGTGTAGGCATCGTAGATTCCCTGCCTGCCGAGAATGTAGCCGCCGCCGGGAAAATCGGGACCCTGCACCATTTCCATGAGCTTCGCCAGCGGGGTGGCGGGGTTCCGAACCAGCGCGATGGTGGCGTCGACAATCTCCGTCAGATTGTGAGGAGGGATGTTGGTGGCCATGCCCACCGCGATTCCGGCCGCGCCGTTGATCAGCAGGTTGGGGACGCGGGTGGGCAGAACCTCGGGTTCGGATTCGCTGTCGTCGAAGTTCGGCTTGAAGTCGACGGTCTCCTTGTCGATGTCTTCGAGAAGGGCGGTGGCGATGCGCGTCAGGCGGGCCTCGGTGTACCGCATGGCCGCCGGCGGGTCGCCGTCGATGGAACCGAAGTTGCCCTGGCCATCCACCAGGGGATAGCGCATGGTGAAGGGCTGCGCCATCCGGACGAGGGTGTCGTAAATGGCCGAGTCACCGTGGGGATGGAATTTGCCCATCACCTCGCCGACGATCTTGGCAGACTTGCGGGTGGGGCGGTTCGGCGCCAGACCGAGTTCGTTCATCCCGTAAAGGATGCGCCGGTGCACCGGCTTCAACCCGTCGCGGACGTCAGGCAGGGCGCGGCCGACGATCACGCTCATGGCGTAATCGAGGTACGAGCGCTTCATCTCGTCTTCGATGTTGATGGGGATCAGATCCCGCGCGACCTCAGCCCCCAACGGCAATTGGGATGGCGGATCAGGCGGATTTTGAGGGTTCTCTGCGTCTGCCAAAGTTGGATTTTCCTCGTTCGGATTGAGCGGTTGCGGGCGGGCCAGAAACTCGCCGCAATGCTTTAATTATACCGCTTTGGCGCGCCGCGAGGCTTCTCCAACTACCGGGTTTTCCTCAAGGAATCCGGGTGGTATGGCGCGCCACCATCACCCAAGTTTTGCCTTCCTTCACCCACACCTGCAAGACATCGAGTGCGATCTCGGTGGGTTTGCCATTTTGCACTAGATGGGCGTCGGTCTTGGAGCGGACAATCGCGGTTTTTCCGTACAGATGCGCCGTCGATCCGGGCCGCGGGACAAAGTTGTGCTTGCCCTTCACCAGCGCCTCGACGCACTCCGCCTTGGTCTCCATTTTGGCGCTCGAGTGGCCGTAGACGAGGTCGGGCGAGAGGAGTTTTTCGAGCGTCGCGCGGTCGCCCGAGTGAGCGGCCTGGTTGAACTGGTCGACGGCGGCGAGGACAGCCTTCTCGTCGGCCGGCCGTTGGTCGGCGGCGGCCAGAAGCGCGGCGGCAGCCAGAAGTAGAAAGGTGGGTTTCACTTATTATCCAGCTTATCATTCGGTCGCGAACCGTCGTGACAGGCAGGCGTGGCCGTTCTAAGATCGTTGAGGGTGGAAGCCGGGCGCGAGGCAGGCTAAAGCCCGCCGCCGGCTGAAGCCTGGCTGAAGCCGGCCCCACGAGATCAGGAAAGGCTAAACTGATGAATCTTGGTAACATCCAGGCGGCGCTCGCCGCGCAGGGACTCGACGGCTGGCTGTTCTTTGACCACCACGGCCGCGATGCGCTGGCCCAGCGGATCCTCGGGCTCGACCCCGGCCTGCACGCCTCGCGGCGATGGTATTACCTGATCCCGAAGACAGGCGAGCCCGGAAAGCTGGTGCACCGTATCGAGTCCAAAAACCTTGACGCCCTTCCCGGCTCGCGGACGGTCTACTCGGGATGGCAGGAGCAATTGGAGGGACTGCGGGCGCTGTTGGGGGGCGCGACCCGGGTCGCGATGCAGTACTCCCCCAATTGCGCCATCCCCTACGTCTCGCTCGTGGACGCGGGGACGATCGAACTGGTGAGGAGTTGCGGCTGTGAGATCGCGAGTTCCGCCGATCTGGTCCAGCAGTTCGAGGCCGCGTGGAGCGACGCGCAGTTCGAGACTCATTTGGAAGCGGGCCGGAGGGTGGACGCGATCCTCGCCGAGGCCTTCCGGTTCGTCCGGCGAGAGCTTTCGGCCGGCCGCGGCTGCAACGAGTACCAGGTGCAGCAGTTCATCCTCCAGGCGTTCGAACAGAACGGCATGTTGACCGATCACGGCCCGATTTGCGCGGTCAACGCGAATGCATCCAACCCGCACTACGAGACCACTCGCGATGCCTCCTCGCCGATCCGTGAAGGCGATCTGGTCCTCATCGACCTGTGGGCAAAGCTGAAGCAACCGGGATCGGTGTACTACGACATCACGTGGACAGGCGTTTGCGGGCAGCCCACCGAGGAGATGAAACGGGTGTTTGAGGTGGTGCGCACGGCCCGCGACCGCGCGGTTGCGTTTGTGCAGTCCGCGATTTCGAGCGGCCGGGGAATCCAGGGATACCAGGTGGATGATGTGGCGCGAGGGTGGATCCGCGACGCGGGCTACGGCGAGTACTTCGTGCACCGCACCGGACACTCGATCGGCCAGGACGTTCACGGGGCCGGCGCCAACATGGACAACCTGGAAACCCACGACGAGCGGTCCATCATCTCGAACACGTGCTTCTCGATCGAGCCGGGAATCTACCTTCCGGCGTTTGGCGTCCGGTTGGAACTCAACCTCTACATCCAGGGCGCCGACGCCCTCGTGACCGGAGAAGTGCAGCGGGAGTTTGTCAGAATCTGACGGCTATCGCCCCAGGCGTTTCTTCAGGTATTCCTGATACTCCTTCTTCAGTTGGGGATCGGTGGGACTCGGGTACAGTTCGCTGGCCTTGTACTTGCCGGTCAGGAACTTCGTCTTGGTCCACTCGTCGTGAATGTGGGTCTCGTCGGCGCGGCGC
>CAZGUX010000082.1:0-6977 GCA_964529305.1 uncultured Solibacteraceae bacterium
GTGGTTTTGCTGGATGGTCTCGTTCAAGTGATACCGCCGCACGTCCGCGCCGAAGCGCAGCGTATGCTTGGATCCCAGATTCGCGCTGACGTTGTACACGTACTGAAAGTCGTTCTGCGCGCGCTTCAGAGGATACTGGCCGGCGTTGCCGATCGCCGACGGCGTATTGACGCCGCTGAAGGTGACGATCGGGACGTTGTCGCCGTCGATCAGCCCGACAACCATGCGCCGGCGGCCGAAGCCGACGCGGCCCTCCCCGGTCACTCTCGCCGAGAACACCCGGCTCCACGTAATGCCCACATTCTGGAAGCGGTGATCCTGTTTGACGTTGGTTCCTCGCACGAGTTCGTCGTTCTTGATCAAGACGTCCCCGTACTGGTAGCGGCCGTAGAAAATATCCCTTTCGCTCTTGACGAAATCCACCCGGCCGCTCAGGTCCTGATTCTGATTCGTCCGGCTGACGAGCCCGGTGTACCCGTTGGGATTGGTCACCGTGTTGTTGGGCTCGACGTCGGGATACCGGTCGATCACCGACTGAATCCACGAGCGCCGCGCCGCCGCGTCCGGCAACTGAGGATCGACGCGCGCTGTTCGGAACTCTTTGGGCAGCAGGCTGATGGTGGAGGTCGTCGTGCCCGGGGCCCAGAAGCGCTCGTAGCTCCCGAAAAAGAACAGCTTGTTCTTCACTGCCGGCCCGCCGAAGACCGCGCCCGGACGATGCGTCTTGGACGACGGAACGCGCACGTTCGGCGCCACCTTCCCCGTTGCCGGATCCACCCGGCTCCCCGCGGCGTTCTGGAAGTACGTGCGGGCGTCCAGGTAGCTGTTGGTCAGCAGCCAGTAGCCCTCACCGTGGTAGTGATTGGTCCCGCTTTTCGTCTGCACCAGGACCACGGCTCCCGCGCCGCGTCCGAATTCCGCGGTGAAATTGTTGGTCAGCACCTGAAACTCCTTCACGGTGCTGATATTCACGCCCTGCCGGTTCTGATTCTCCGAATTGTCGTCGTTCGCCACGCCATCGGTTTGGAAGGTCGTCCCGCGCGTGCCGGTGCCATTGAACGACGCCGAACTTCCGCTCGACAGCGTGAAGTTGTTCTGCCCGCCGGTTGGATTAGTCTGAAACCCAGGAATTAACCGGAACAGGTTCCGAAAGTCGCGCCCGCCCAGGGGGACCGATTGAATCAACGTCTCATCGAGCGAGCGGCGGACCTGCCCGCTGGTGGTATCCACCACGGGCGTTACTTCAGAGACAGTGACGGTTTGTTGGGCCCCGGCCAGCTTGAGCGAGAAATTCACCACGGTCGTGCGGTTGAGCTGCACCTCGGCCAACACGGTCTGAGTTTCGAATCCTTCGAACTCCACCTTGACTTCATATTGCCCGAGGGCCACAAACGGAACCTGGAAGAGTCCTTCGCTGTTAGATTCCGTCGTCCGGACGGCGCCGGTCTCGACCGACTTGATGCTGATCTTCGCGTTCGGGATGACGGCATTGGCAGGGTCGATGAGCCGGCCTTCGATGCTGCCGGTGACAGTCTGGGCAAGACCCACCGCGGAAACACACATTACCGCGAACAAAACCTTAATGGACATAAAAGGATCCACTGCCTGGATTATAGACCGTAGGCCGGACTTGGCGAATCCTACGTGGCGCTCGGCGGTGCGGCACGCAATGGCGCCTTGACGTAGAATGAAGTCGTGCAGCTTTCGATCGAGATCGATCGGGAAGACGACGGCCGCTGGATCGCAGAAGCGCTGGAATTGCCTGGGGTCATGACCTACGGGGAGACCCGCGAAGAGGCGATCAGCGGCGCCGAGAGGCTGGCCATTGAGGTGATCGCTGATCGGATCAGGCATGGGGAGTTGCCCACGTCCGCACTGAACGTCTCCTTTCAGGTGCTCAGTGAGCAACTGGCCAGCGACTAAGGCCCGCCGGGTGCTGGTCGCTTTGGAGCGCATCGGCTGGTGCGTCAAGCGGCAGAGGGGTTCTCATAAGCTGTTGGCCCGCGAAGCTTGGCCGGATTACGAATTCGCCTTTCGCGACAACGACGAATTGGGCCGCAAGATACTGAGCCGGATTGCGAAACACACGGGCCTGCGACCCGAGGATCTATAGGCGCCCTCCATGGGTCCGGAATCTCGTCAGTGAATGCCGATCCGATTTTTGCATGCTGATCCGATTTTGCTTTTGAGTCTCGTTTGTTCTACCCTGACCTATTGTTCAGAACCTCTGCCCCTTCGGCGGAGGGTGCGAAGGGAGAACGATGAGAACTCTAGTCGTGTTCAGCCTCGTGCTGGGTATGTGTTTGGTGATCGGGAGGCCGAAGGCCTCCGGTCAAGGATCGGAAAGCCCGCGCCGCTTCACCCGAACCCCGTATTTCACCGGACCGAACGACCCCGATCGCGGCAAACTCAGGGGCACGCTGAAACTTGGCGAAACCGTGATCATCGAAGTTCCCGGCGACACCGGCGATATCGAACTGAAACCCGGAGTCGTTCCCGACCCGCACATCACCCCGGCCCGGGGTTCGCGCCCCGCCGGCCCGTTCAAGATCGAAGGCATCAAGCCCGGCGACTGGGTGGCCATCCATGTTCTCAAGGTCGAACCGGGTCCCTACGGGTACTGCAACAACCACGGCCCGTTCCGCGGCCCACTCCGCGCGCTCGTTCCCATCAAGGACGGCATGGCGCATTTCCCGCCCGACTTTGTGGTCCCCATCCGGCCCATGATCGGCTACGTTCACTTCCAATCGGCAGCCCCACCCACCCCACAGGCCGGCGCCTGGGACTACGGCGGTAACCTCGACTTGAACTCCGTCGCCGCCGGCAGCACGGTCTACATCCGCTCCCAGGTCTACGGCGCGATGCTGACTCTGGCCGACGCCCACGCCTACCAAAGCGACGGCGAACTATCCGGCACGGGCGTGGAGATTGACGTAACCGTGACCCTGAAGCTCGAACGTGTCCCCGGGTTCCCCAACGGCGGGGTCGTCGTGGAATCGGCCGACCGGTGGTTCGCGACCGGAGTCGGCGCTGACTGGGAGGAAGCCTTGAAGGTGGCGTGGACGGAGATGGTGGACTTGATTTGCCACTTGTACAACACCAACGCGGAGCATGCCAATCGCCTGGTCAGCACCATCGGCGACGTGGTTCCGGGGTACACGGCGCGGGTGATCAATTTCCGCGGCTTCCCGCGGCCGTCGTATATTACGTGCCAGATCGCGATTCCCAAGACGCTGCGGCGGACGGGGAAACCCTTCCAGCCCTGATTTGCCCGTTTCCAGCCGAAGCCCACACAGCGGAGCAGGATGGGACTGACACGGCGATGACACGGTCGCCGGGATGCATCGCGCCGCGGGCCTGCGCCAGGCCAGGGAGGCTGTTACGGGAATTTTTTTATCGAAACAAAACGGAGTGGAATTGAAGGTAATTGGCTGATTTGCAAAGGGATGGTTGATTTTCGGCAAACGAGACAGATCGAAACAAGCGAAACATGACGAAACACAAGGGCACCCCAGCAACGGGAGCCGCTCGTCGAGCAGAGCCGCGTCCATTGCGCCCCTTGGATCATTGCAAATTGTGCAATAACGCATGAAATCCGGTCTCCCACCCACACTGTTGCACGGGGAAGCAAGGGTCAAGAGTTGTCAGAGGGAGGTCGTTTCAGGCAAGTTCAAGAAAATCCAAGAGTTCGGCGACAAGAGAATATTTTCAACCCTTGTGAACGCCAAACGAGTGAGTTGGCCTGCGCGCGCCTGGGGAGGCATATGAGCGCCTAAGTGGCTTCAGTGCAATGTGTTCGTCAGGAATGGCAGCTTTGGGGCAAAGCGTGGTCGAATGAGGGTGGCTGAATGGGACGTGGTGACCTGGATGGCCGCAAGATAGACCACGCTCTGCACGATGGCGACGTTCTCTGTCGACCCGCCAGGCCGGACGATGGAGTCGACGAGGAGGCATAGGTAGGCCGGTCGCCACACCCGCCCGAAACTGCTGGTGTCGGTCCTTTTTTGAAAACCGCGCAGATCAGGCAGTCCCCTTTTCTCCTTTTTCTCGCTTTTCTCCATCGAGTGAGTGCGCTGTCCGGTGACTTCGTCTCATACAATCTGCGACAGTCCCGGTCCGCCCGGGTCCGCCCGAGTCTGAAATCTTCTTACTTCTCTAAAGGTCCGACTTAGAATAGACGGCCAGCGGCGACGCGCAGGTCAGCGCCGTCCGGAGTAATTTCCCAGGACGGCCTTGCCCGGGAGGGTGTTCGGGACTGTCCGGCCCTCGTGGACGACGGCAACGCCGTTCACCAGGACGTGGTCGATGCCGGCAGAGAAACTCAGGCCCTTGTCGAATGTGGCGGTATCAACGACCCGGGCCGGATCGAACACCGTGAGGTCAGCATTCGCGCCGACACGGATACGGCCCTTGTCTCTCATCTGCGGCGCGATGGACTCGAGGCGGCGGGCAGGCATGATCGTCATTTTGGCCAAGGCGTCCATCAACGACAGAACTTTTTGTTCGCGGACGTAGAGTCCGAGAACACGCGAAAAAGTTCCCGCACTGCGGGGATGGGCGCCGGGCGCGTAGGGCATGCCATCCGAGGCCACCATGACGAACGGCGACGCCATAGCCCGCGCGATCCACTCGGGCTTCATCATGTGCATGATCACGACGCCGCGCTCCTGGCGGTAGTGGCGAAAGGTTTCCCCGGTCAGGCGCTCGCCGGTTTTCACCCACTGCAAGTCGCCATAAGAGATGCCGAGGCGCTCCTGCCAGCCGTCATCGAAGATCGTGGATTCCAGGCTAGTGGAGGCTGCCGTGTAGGGATAGGCTTCCGTCGTAACGTCCAAGCCCTGTTTGCGCACTGATTCGATCAGGTCGAGCACAAACGGGAGAGAACCAAGGCTCATGCTGTTGACGTGAACGATGTGCAGGGAGACGCCGGTGGCGGCGGCATTGGCAATTACCTCCTGCATGGCGCCGGGCGTCATGGAGCGGACGTGGGTGAAGATAGGGACCTTCCAACGCTGGGCCATTTGGAAGACCCGGAAGATCTCCTCGTGCGTGGCGCCGGGATAATACTGGTGCGCGACTCCAAGGCCGAGGCCGCCCTCGTGCAGTCCCCGCTCCATCGTCGCCGCCAGAAGGGAATACTCCTCGTCAGAGGAAACGTGTTTGTAGCGGCCCTTCATCCTGATGTCACGCCCGCCGTCCGTGGTATTCCGCCAAGTTTCGGCTTCCGAGGCGAACTCGCGCATGGACATGGTGCGCATGGCCCCGTGTGAGGCCGTGGCGCCGAAGTTGAGGATCGAACGATTCTCGCGCGAGCGCAGGAATGCCGCTACGGAAGGAACCCCAGCCTCCAGTTCCAAGGCCGTGGTGACCCCGTCGTGGGCCTGATACTCGTTGGCCTGGTTGGTCTGGCCATGGGCGTGGAGATCGATGAATCCGGGGGCGACCACCCGCCCGGCGGCCTGAAGCACGGTCTTGCCCGCGAGGGGTTCCACGGAAAGGGCCGCGATCGTGCCGCCGCGAATTCCAACGTGACGGACGGCGTCGAGACCGCTCTCCGGGTCCATCACCCGGCCGCCGGCGATCACAAGATCGTACGAAGGCCCGGATTGCGCGCAGAGGAGGGGCAAGACCAAGAGGACCGCCAGGATCTTCATCGTGTGTTCTCCGAGGACAGAGTATCTAGGACTCCCAGGCGGTGTCCATCAATGCGCACGCGGGGAGACGGGGACAGACGAGACTTTCTCAGATTGCTCCGGCTGTTGATGCGGCTGGCTCCGGTTTCCGCCGCCCCGGCTTGCCTCTTGCGACAATGCGGCCTAAGCGCCCCTGGACGCACTCTAGAAAGGCCTCCGACCCAAACGGCCTCCCACTGTAGGTCGCCTCCCTGATTGCTGCGGCCTGATCCTCCGCTCGCCCCAGCACCTCTGCCCATTCCCCAGACGACCAGACGGACCGCCACGCATCCAGCCACACCACGCCTGCCTCGTCGGGACCGCCCAGGTGCGTGATGGCGCTGCTCCAAACATAGTCGCCGGCGGACGGGGTCAGCCCCGCCCGAACGGGGTTCAGTTCCACGTATTTGATGACCGCCGACGGCCCACTGGGTGTGTCTATTTTGCGACGACGGACCAGAGGCCGGGGGGATGAAGCCTAAGTTGGTCCTGAAGGACGTGAAACGGCCAATAGTCGTCGAAGTCTGCGCTGAGGTAAAGAGACCGGAGTTTGACGATGGCTTCGGCCATGGAGGGAGTCCAGCGCATCCCGGAGCGTTCCATTCGATCTTTGATGAGATTCTTACAAGCGCCTTCTACTGGCCCGCTGGCAATAGGGAAGCCGAGGGCCAGATATTCGTCGTAACGCATGTAGGCTGCGTTGTTCTGGAAATAGGTAGCCACTTCCAGGAGAGTGTTCTTCTTGCTCCCGACCAATCGTCGTTTGGTGACGGTTTGGCGAAGGCCCTTGATGACTTGGGCCCCATCGCCTTCCAGAATGCGAAGGGCCATGAGTTTCGCATAGACCTCGGCTTCGGCGCTGCCTTCCGGCTGAAACACGTGAGCGGCCCTCCAGACGCGTTCGAGCACGTGGATCAAATCCAGGATGAGAGTCAGCTTCATGCTCTGCGATACGCGGATTTGTAGGGCGCGCTCTCCATCGGTCAGCGCCACCAGAGTTTTGAGGCCGTCCGGATCGCGACGCAGAACCTCCTGCCGGACTTCGTCCATCACGACGGACTTACCTTTGGTGAGGCTTTCGACCTGCCAGCCGAGCACGGTATACGAGGCAGGCGCGACCGCCTGCACCAGCGACACCCGGAGCATTGTGCCGGCTACATCGAACACGAGAGCGAATGGATCTTCGGTAACCAGCGTCAGTCCCAGGGTGTCGCGGTAAAAAGATCGGGCCTTCGCCGCGTCGCCGACGCCAACGAATCCGACCAGCTTGGATGAACGGAGCATGGCCAGGCCTTTCTGATTCAC
>CAZGUX010000083.1:0-26917 GCA_964529305.1 uncultured Solibacteraceae bacterium
TCATGCACCTCATCCTGTGCCTGCTGGTAGAAGGCCATCACGATGGCCTCCTTTGAATCGAAATAGTAGTAGGCCGCGCCCGTGGCGACTCCGGCTTCGTTCGCCACTTCACGCATGGTCGTCTGGTCGAACCCCTGGCGCCGGAACAACTCGAGCGCCGCGGCAAGGATTCGAGCCCGGGTCTCGTCGGATTTGGATCGGGTCTTCATTCTTCCTCTCGTGTGCCGCCGGGCGACGTTGTGCGTCGCCCGGCTCCACTTGCGAATCAACAATGCGGAGTGCCGATTTGCCGCAGGCGGTCCGCCAACTGCGCTTCCGGCAGCATCCCAAGCCATGTCGAGATCTCCGAGCGATAGCTCGACACCAGCAGAAACGCCTGCCGGGCCAGGGGCATCAGGGCCGGACTTGCCAGACGCCGCGCGAGTCCCCGGTATTTCCTCAGGGCGAACAGCACCATGATCCAGGCGCGCGTATCCCGGTAGACACCGCCGCTGTCGTTGACCACGATCAGTTCCTCGCGCCCCGTGAGTGCAGGGAACAGCCGCATGGCGGCGGGCGAGCCGGCCGGGACCAGTTGCAGCCGGATGTCGGCCTCCTGCGTTTTCAGCCAGTCCTTCACCGCGGTGCACAGCCCGCACTCCGGGTCGTACAGCACCGTAAGCCAGCGAACCGGGCGCATGCTATTTCTCCGGAAGGTACTCATCGGGGAACACCGGCGGCGCCTCGGGCCTCGCCCGCCTTCTCACCCGCGAGAACAGCCACAGATTGAAGAAGTGCATCACGCCCAGAATCAGCAGGACGACGCCGATCTTGTCCGACAGCAACTCCAGCGCCTGACGCAGGTTGCTCAAAACCGCTTCGGTGCGCATGGCCAGCGTGACATAGCCGACATTGATCAGATAGAAGCCCACCACGAGCAGATGGTTGACCGAGTCGGCCAGGGTTTCGTTGCCTCCGAACGCGTCCACCAGAAACACTCGTCCGCGCTTGAACAATGTCTGGGCCACCCAAACAGTGACCGCGATACTGATGGCCAGGTAGGCCAGGTACGTTTCGACGATGTACATTGTAGCCTCTCTCGTTTTGAACGCGTTCAATTAGAGTCTACGGGGAAGCGCCGCGGCTGTCAAGAGAAATGTTGAACGCGTTCAAAACAGCGCGGGCGGCCGCCGTGCGACACTGGGGGAGGCGTTCGAGCGAGCGTCCGCGGCATGGCACCCGATCAACTTTCCTCCGTTCTGGCGTGGGCGGCCTTCTCGCTGGCCTCCCTGTTGGTGTTGGTGGGAGTGGCCGTCTATTTTTCCCTGTTCGAGACCCTGCGTTCCCGCCGCTGGGTCGAGACCCCCTGTACCATCGCCGTCAGCCAGATGAATCGGGCCGACCGCGCCCGCATGTACTGGAACGTGTACTACGACTACGAGTTCGAAGGCGCCCAATATCGCGGCAGCCGCTTCGAACTGCTGCACTTCACCTCCCGATTCTGGGGCGATATCGCCGACCTGGTCGATCAATACCCGGCGGGCCGCCAGGCGGTCTGCTTTGTCGATCCGCACAACCCGGAGAACGCGATTCTGAGCAAGCGGATCCGGCCGAGTGTGTGGTTGACGGCCATTCCGATGGTCATGGTGCTCGTGGGCCTGGGGGGAGTCCTGGTTCATCTTTCGCCGCGAAAGATCGAGTGGTCCCTGCCTTCCTTCCATTGGGAGAAGACTCAACCCGCGGCCGAATCCGCGGAGGAGGAAGAACCGCCCGACGATCCGGAAGACCTGCCGCCGAAGCGGTCGTAGCCTGTCCTAACCTGCCCCCCCGGGCGAGTCCCCAAAGCAACTAAAACTCCCGGTCAGCGTCTCGCGCGAAATCGTTCTTGACTCCTTTCAGAAATCCGCGAAGGTCTCTGGTGGGGCGAACTGGCACCATACGGAGAACCTCCCCCGTAACCTCGAAAGCAAACTGATCGCCAGGCTTGATTTTGAGACTCTGCCGAATTTCCCGCGGAATCACGATTTGATACTTCGCCGAAACAGTCGCTACGGCCATCGATGAGTTCCCGTCACCAGTGTAGCGGTCACTGGACCTACAGGCTCCTCACCCCCATCGCGACCACATCGTCCACCCGCATCGTCTCCTTGACCACAAACGGCTCGCCATACTTCACCCCGATCAGATTGCCGTAGAACCGGGCAATCGCCGCGAGGCGCTCGCGGATCTCGCCTTCGTGCGGAAACAGGTCCGAGCCCGCGCCCGTATCCCCGTACTGTGAACGATAGGCCAGCAAGGCGCTCATCCGCCGCTCGAACTGCGCGCTGATGTCGACCACGAACGACGGCGTCACGTTCGCGTACAGCGACGAGTACAGAATCTTGTAAGGACGGTGCGGTTCGGTCTCTTCATCCAGCTTCCGCAGGCCGGCGAGGAAACTCGCCTCAAAGCCCAGTTCACTGGCGCGGTAGTGGTCGGGATGGCGGCCTTCCCAATAGGGCAGGATGACCACCGCGGGGCGCAACACCCGAATCTGCAAGGCCAGGGACATGCGCGCCGACACGACATTCTCCAGGCGCGCGTCCGGAAAGCGCATGTTGCCCCGCCAGCACGCGAGCAGGTGCCGCCGTGCTTCCTCCGATTCCGCGATCCGTTGCTCGGGAGTGCCGCGCGTGCCCATCTCGCCGGCGGTCAGGTCCAGGACTCCCGTCCGATAGCCCATCTCCGCCATCCGGATGAGCGTGCCTCCACAGGTTTGCTCCACATCGTCCGGGTGGGCCGCGATCGCGAGAATGTCCAGCTTTACGGGTTGAGGATCTTCCATAGCTTGTCCGCGTGAACGAAGTGCCGGAACGCTTCCCGCCCGTCGATCATCACTACCGGGACATCGTGGGTATAGAGCGTTCGCAGACGCATGTCACCATCGATATCAGTCTCTTCCAGGACCACGCTCGACCCCATCCGGCTCAGCCGTGCGCAGGCCTCTTCAAGGATCTCCCGGGCATCCTCGCACAGGTGACAACCGGCGCGCGAGTAGAGCGTGATGGTCACCACCGCAAATCGGATCGCTGGCGGTAGCGTTCGCGTGTGGCCAACGTCTTGATGAGGAGCATCCCTGCCAGAAATCCGCCGATGTGCGCGAACCACGCCACGCCGCCGCCCTGGTGGGCGCTGGCGATCGAGCCGACTCCGCTGAAGAACTGAATTACGAACCAGTAGATGAGGATCAGGTAGGCCGGAATCTCCTGGAACGTGATGATGAAGAAGATCGGCAGCAGGGTCAGGATCCGCGCGTGCGGGAACTTGATCATGTACGCGCCCATCACCCCGGCGATGGCGCCGCTGGCGCCCAGCAGCGGGATGCGCGAATCCGGGTCGACCACGATCTGCAACACGCCGGCCGCCCCTCCGCAAAGCAAATAGAACATCAGGTACTTCCCGTGGCCGAGGATGTCCTCGACATTGTCGCCATAGATCCACAGGAACCACATGTTGCCGATCAGGTGCATCCATCCCCCGTGAAGGAACATCGACGTGACGATATCGGCGTACTGAAGCTGCTCCGGAACGATGGCGTGGCGGTAAATGAACTCGTTCAGGCTGAACGAGTCCAGGCTCATCTCGTACAAAAACACCAGAACATTCACCACGATCAGCCCGATCGTGACGATCGGCCTCGAATGGCTGGGCAGAATGTCGCGCAGGGGAATCATCGGTGAACGTCCCTGAGTTGAAAGCGCTTGTCGATACGCCGTTCGCCCCGCGCCATGAGCGCTCGGACCTCCTCCAGTCCCGCGATGCCTCCTCGTGCGCCGATCGCCGTGCAATTGAGTGCGGCCATGGCATTGGCCAGGTCGAGCCCCTCGAGGGTGGTCATGTTCTGAAGGACAGCGTAACAGAAGGCGCCGTGGAAGACGTCGCCCGCCCCCGTCGTGTCGGCGCAATCCACGATGTAGGCCGGCGAGTAGGTGAAGCCTTCTGCGGTCAACGCCAGCGCCCCGTGCGCCCCCAGGGTCATGGCGGCCATCCGCATCCCGTATTCGGCGCGCATCCGTTCCAGCGCCTTGAAGGGATCCGGTTCATTGGTCCATTGCATCGGGAATTCGGAACTCGTGATCAGGTAGTCGACCGAGGGCAGCACGCTTTCGAAGCCATGATAGATGGTGTCGACGTCCACCGTGACCGGTATTCCCGCTTCGCGCGCGATCCGAGCCGCCTTGCCCACGGCCTCGATGTCGTGCCCGTCGATATGGAGCAGGCGCGCGGCCAGAATCGCCTCCGGCCGAATCTCGTCGGGCTGTAGCCGCAGGCAATCGTCGCGACGCCAGAACACGGTCCGCTCGCCCGTCCCACGATCGATCAGGATATACGCCGTCTGATTTGGGCAACCGTGGCGGACCTGCACGTCGCTCAGGTCGATCCCCGTCTCCCGCAGGCTGGCCATCTGAATCCGGCCTCGTTCGTCGTCGCCGACGGTGCCGATGTACTTTACCCTCATCCCCAGCCGCGCGCAGGCCACCATCGCCGTGGCCACCTGCCCTCCCGGGCTGAGCATCTCATCGGTAAACGCCGCCTTACCGGCGTAGGCAGGCATCCGCGGCACCAGGATCAGGGTATCGGTGGCGTTCAGGCCGACGCCGGCCACATCGAATCGTTTGTCGAAGGTCACGGGTAGATCGGCCGCACGGTTTGATAATGGCTGAGCATGCGATCCGTGGGCAAGGCTACGGAATCGCCCTCGGCGACGCCTTCCATGATCTGCGAACGCGTCGCGCTCGAGATGCCGGCGCGCACCGGCCGCCATTCGATCCGAGCGCCCGCAAGCCGGAAGACCCCGGTCTGGCCGCCCTGGGTGCGGAGCGCTTCCTTGGGAATCGAAATCGCGTCTTCGACCACGGCGGTACGGATCTCGGCGATCACATTGGTCCCGGGCACCAGTTTTCCTTCAGCGTTCTCGATCGTGCACAGAACTTGCCCCACCTGCCGTGTACCTGCCGCGACAATCTCCGCCGGCATCCGCTCCACCACTCCTTTCCAGACGGCGCCCGGCAGGGCGTCCCAGGTGATCTCCACCGGTTGCCCCACGGCGACCCGGCCCAGTTCGGGCTCATCCACCGCGACCCGCACGCGCAACTGTTTCACTTGGCCGACGTTCGCGATCAGGTCGCCGGGTTGCAGGTAGGCTCCCGGACGGACCGAGAGGTTGTAGATGACGCCCGAAAGGGGGGACACCACCTGGGCCAGCGAAATGCGCCGCCGCGCTTCCTGGGCGGCCACTTCCGCTTCCCGCAGCCGCGATTCGGCCGCCGTCCGTTCGGCCGTACTGGTCAGCGACGATTTCCGCCGCGCCAGGGACTGCGCCTCCAGATCGAGCGAGGTCACCTTGCGCTCCGCCGCCTCCAGTTCCGCCCGGGTGGCGGCATTCTTGTCCACCAGCCGTTTCAGGGATTCGGCGTCCCGCTGTGCCTGGCGCCGGTCGAGGTCGACCCGTGCTAACGCGTTCTCGATTTCCGTCAGTTCCGCTGGGCGGCCTCCCTGGGCGAACCGCTCCAGGTCTGCGCGGGCCGACGCCACGCGCGCCTCGGCGGCCGTCAGTTCGCTCTGCGCTTCTTCCGTCTTCAGAACCGCCACCACCGCCCCGGCTGCCACCGCCCGTCCGTCCTCGATCAACAGCCTTCCGATCAGGCCGCCCTTTTCCGCGCGGATGGGCCGCCATTCGACAGGCTCCACTTTTCCGTTCGTCGACAGGCTGGCCACCAGGCGTTCCCGCCGCGCCTTGGCAAACGGAACCTCTTCCGGCGCCGCCGGACGCAGCAGAAACCAGCCGGCCGCCCCTGCCAGCGCCAGCGCGATCAGCAGAATCAGTTTCTTCAAAAGGCCGCCGACTCCTCGAGGTACGAGCGTCCCGCCGGGCGGGCGCAGTAATCGAACAGGATTTGCCACTCGGCCCGCTGGATCTCCAGCGCCGCCTGCTCCCGGGGCGTGCCCGGCGCGCGGCGAGCCTGCTCACAATCATGGATGAACTTCACCGCATCCCAGGTTTCGCCGAATCGGATGCCGCTTTCCGGGAGGTTTTGCACCACCTCGCGCGCGGCCTGGAGCAGCGCCGGAAACACCCGATGCCGGCCAACGCGATGAAACCAATACGCGGCGTTCCCGGCGTCCGGCTCCTGCCGGTGCAGGATTCCGTGCCAGAAACTTCCGTCCGGCGTCGCGATGTCCTGCGACAGTTCGTGCGACCGGTCGAGGCTGGATAAATACAGATAGAGGCCGGAATACGCAGCCTCGGGCGCGCGCGCCTCGGGAAACAACGCCACGGCCGGCGTCCGATCCAGCCGCCGTTCCGCCTCCGCCGACGAGCACCGGCCCATTGCCAAGGGCATCAACCGGTTGCCCGATCCATCCAGCGCCAGGATCTCCGCCACGGCGGGCCCGTAGCGGTTGGGGTCGAAATCCATGGAACCTTCATTCTCGCATGTCCGTTTTTCGGGGGTGTGCGGCGGCCTCCGCTCGCCATGTTTCAAACATTTTCACGCATCCCTGTTTCAGCCGCGCGTATAATATCGGCTGATGGCTTCCTTTCACATCTTCCGTTTGAAAGATAGCGCCAGCCAGCAATTCCGTTGGCAGCCTCACGTCTCGGGCAACACTCCCGCCAAGCGCAAGGACTACGAGGAAGAAGGGTCCATCGAGGCGGAGAATGTTTACGCCGCGTGGATCGAATTGCGCCAGGCGGACCGTCCGCTCCGCGTGGGCGACATCCTCGAAGACCCCAAGGGGGGCCTGACGATCTGCAAGTACGTCGGCTTCGAATCCGCCGAGTGGATTCTGCCGCCGGTGAAGACGGGACTCGAGGATGTTCCCCTGGCGTCCGGGCCTGTCGCGATCGCCGAGACCGCGGAAGCCCTGTGACGGGATGATATACTTAACCCGTTACGGGACACGACCATGGGTGACTATCGTCTCGGCGACGTGATCGATGATTACTGCGTGAAATGCAAGCAGATCATGAATCACGCCATCGTTTCGCTGATGGACGGTCAACCGGCCAAGGTGCGTTGCCGCACGTGCCACGGCGATCACGACTACCGGCATGAGGTGGCCCCGCCCACGCGAGCGGAACTCCGCAAACAGGCGTTATTCGCCGAGGTCCTGAAGACGGTCGATCCGGAGGCGGCCGAACCGGCCCCGGAGGCTCCCGCCAAAAAGAGCGCCGGCGCCCGCCGCAACTCCTGATCGGTCCGATCCTCGGGCCGCCCAATCCCGGCCGCGACTCGGAACAACGCGTGGTGAAACTAGCGCGACGGGGCAGGCAGCGCCGCCAGCAGGGTCAGATAGCTGTCCACCAGCAGTCCTTCGTAGCCGTGCGGAACGCCGTTCCAGTCCTTCCAGTCGTAGGTCATCCCATTGGGCCCGCGCCCCTGGAACGCGCCGTCTTCGAAGGACTTCAGCATCGGGAACAGGATGGCCTCCGCTTCCTGGTGACGGCCCAATCGCTGCAAAGCACGGAGGGTAAAGTACGCGTAGCAGGCGGTAGCGCCCCCATTTTCGTAAATCTGAAACGCGTCGGAGCCGTCTTCGGCGTCCGGCCCTCCCCAGCGTTTCTCCAGGTGCAGGTAGTCTTTCCTTCGAATCGGAATGAGATTGCCGGGCAAGCCCAGTTCGAACCGGTGGTAGCCGGCGTCCTTCATCTTGGCGAGCAGACGGTCCCAGATCCGGTTCCCCTGGTCGGTGTCCACGACCCCAAAGGTCACCGCGACCGCGTTGACGAACAGGAAATAATAGTCGTGCAGTTCGCCATCGGCGCTCTTCCAGCCCGCCAGGACGCCGGTCGCCGGATGGTAGAACGTCTTGTAGTAAACCGACTTCAGTTTTTGCGCGCGGCGCAGGTAAGTCCGGGCATCACTCGCGTGGCCGGCCATCCGGGAAAGCTCCGCCATCCGCACGAACGCCCGGTAGGCGAGAGCATTGGAATAGGCGTCCTTGTGTCCGAAGTTGATGGTGTCCCACCAGTTCGCCGGCGGCGCTCCCCGGGCCGAGCCGGGCCAGCTGTTTCCGTCAAACGCGTACTCCATCAGGCCGTCTCCGTCGCGGTCGAACTCGATCATCCGGTTCGCCCAATTCCGGAGGGCCACGTAATTTCGCTCGAGCCACGGCTTGTCACGGCTTGTCAGCGCGTAGTCCGCCGCTGCCATGACCAGCGACGGATTGGTGTCCAGGTAGTCGTGTTTGCGGCCCGGTTCGTCAGCATAGAATTGCATTCCGTAGCCCCGCATTCCACTGATGTACCGGTCGAGCGACTGCCGCAGGATGTCGAGCGCCCGGACGCCTTCGGCCAGCGGCGGCATCTCGATGGCCATCATGGAGTACTTGAACATCGTGAAGGCGACCGGATCGCTGGCGGCGTGGTTCGCCAGCACCCGGAAACGCGGATTGATCTGAAGAATGCTGAGGAAATTGCGGCGGTAGCCGTCGTAGCGTGGGTCCGCTTCGATGCGCCCATCGGTAGGGTAGACGGCCGTGACCTCCAAACGGTACTCCATCCGCGGTTTTGCCGAAACGGCCGGCGGGAACGTGACCCGCACGAAGTTCTCACGGCCGCGCGCGGCGTCATAGCCCAATGCCACCGGCGAGACAGTGGACGTAATTCGCAAGGTTCCGTGGTCGGGAAAGTGAAGCAGCGCCGGCAGGCGAATGGCGCCCTCGTCGTTGATCAGGCCGAGCAGCGTGGCATGGCACAGGATGGGATCGAAACTCAGGACCAGGGGGTCGGGGCGGTGTCCGGCCGAGTAGACAGAGCGGATCACCAGCGCGCGGCCGCTCCACTCGAACGACCACGCCGGAGCGTCTCCCGACCCGTCCGCGCGATACTCAACCGTGTCCCCCTTGCGGCTGACCTCATACCTCGCCGCTCGATTGGGCGCCGGCAACATGAGGTTGTGATCCAGTTTGTTCTTGCCCAGCGAGTCCACCGCCAGTTGGGTGAGGTTCGGCTGATCGGCCGCCAGCACGATGCGCAGGTGCGGAGACCGATGGTGCAACTCCACCGAATCCGCTGGCGCGCACGCCGCCATCAGGATCGGGAATACCCGCCACAGGTTCATCTCTCCCATGATGACCAAGTCATTCGACGGAAGGTACGGGCGCCATCCGACGTCCAGGACACTGGGGTTCCGGGGAAGGGAACCGTCTCCCTTCCGCGTTCCCGCAAAGGCTGAGCGCGCCAGCTAGGACAACGTGGCCATTTGCCTGGAGAGAAGGTGGGATCGGAGATTTGGTCCGACGGGGCCGCCGTCGTCTGCCGGCGCGGGGGTCGCGCGGGCGGCCGCCAAAGTGGTCGAGATCATCTTGATGTTCATGGTCCTCCGAAAGTTCGTTACGTGGGTCGAGAGCCCATTCCTGGGTGGGTGCCGCTCTCTCCCTCTCAGTCAAATACGCCCGAACCGCCCCCGTACTCCCTCACGGGCAAGGACAATTGACAGGTGGGCCTTCGGCACGCCGCGGCCATCGGAACGCACGGGCAATCCTCCCTCGAGCGCCGGGCGGAAATTGAGCCGTGCGCCCTTTGCCGGGTGGATTCACGCGTACTTCTATTGATATGAAGGAAACCGGCGGACGTACAGTCGAGGAGCTACGGCTGGTGGCGGTCGTCGCTCACCCCGATGACGAATCGTTGGGAATGGGCGGGACTCTGGCCCGCTACGCCCGCGAGGGCGTCAAGACCTTTCTGGTTACCGCCACGCGCGGGGAACGCGGCCGTCATGGTGCGTCCCGGTCCAGTTCGCCCGAGCACCTTGGCGCGTTGCGCGAAGCAGAGTTGCTGGCCGCCGCGAAGGTACTGGGCGTGACCGAGGTTCACCTTCTCGGTTACCCGGACGGGGCGCTAGACCAGGTGGACCCGCGCGAGGTCATCGCCCGAATCGCCTCTCTCCTCCGGCGAATCCGGCCTCATGTCGTGCTCACCTTTGGGCCCGAAGGCGCGTACGGACACCCGGATCACATCGCTATTTCCCAGTTGACCACCGCGGCGGTAGTCCTGGCGGCGCAGGCTCCGGACGATCCGGCGGACGCCCCGCATCCGGTGTCGAAGCTCTACTACATGGCCTGGAAGAAAGCCAAATGGGATGCCTACCAGGCTGCCCTCCAAACGTTACGGGCCAAGGTCGACGGGGTCGAGCGCCAGGCTACGCCCTGGCCGGACTGGGCGGTCACCACCGTCATCGATACCAGCGAGGATTGGCGTGTCGCGTGGCGTGCCGTCTGCTGCCACGAAACCCAGATGTCGATCTACGGCAACCTCGAGCATCTGTCCGAGGAGCACCACCGGGCCCTCTGGGGCACTCAGGAGTTTTATCGAGTCTTCAGTCTCGTGAACGGAGGCCGCCGCGCGGAAAGAGACCTGTTCGACGGTCTGCGTGGTCCGGGGGATTCCCTGCCGGGATCGCCGGCGCCGGTAGCCGCCCGACACTAAATCCGCGGCACCGCGACTTCGGCGCCTTTGCGGTCGGCGGATACATAGCCTGCGTAGATCGCCAACGTGATGTCGATCGCCAGTTCCAGATCGCACTCGGGCTGGCGGCCCTCACTCATCGCGTGGACGAAGTCCCGCATTTCGGCGTTTTGCCCGTTACTCCATCCGTATTCCGGATAGGCCGGGATCCACCCTTCGTTGGAGCTAATCTTTTCCATCAAGTCCATCCCTTCGAACTCTTTCCGGTCGGGGCTGTAGAGATCGACGACGTGAACCGGTTGGATGTGGCAGCGCGTGCGGTGATTGTTGGCGAAGACCTCGACGTAGTCGTAAACGCCGCCGAGAACGAGTTCGGACGTCATCACGTCGGCGATCATGCCGTCGTCAAAGACCACGTGCAGCAGGGCGTAGTCTTCCGTGTCTTTGTACGTCGTGCGCAGGTAGCCGCGGCTCTCGAACGCCGGCGCGCGCGTGATGGAGTGCGTGCGGCACGACACGGCGGCGGGGCGGATGGGCGTTCCACGGCGCGCCAGACCTTCCTTGCGTTTGAGATAGAGGACGCCGCCCAACGGGTGGCACCCCTTGCCGATCAGCGATCCGCCTCCCTGTTCGCTCCAGATACCGTAAAACGGGGAGTGCGAGCCGCTGTGCGACTCCTCGGCGGTCATCCGGAGAATCTGGGCTTTGGTGAACTCCAGCACTTCGCGCTCCCGTTGGATCGATGGAGCGTAGATGTAGTTCTCTGCGTAACCCACCAGGATGCCGCTCCTATCGACCGTCGATCGCAAGTCTCGCAGTTCGCTCACCATCGCGGCCAGCATCTCTTCCTTTGAATGCTCTTCCGGCGAGCCGAAGAAGCCGTGGAAGGGCTTCTCGACGATTACATGCTTGCCCGCGCCCGCCGCGGCCCGAATGTAGGGGGCGTGCGAGGATGGCGGCGTACAAATGTCGAGCACATCGATGTGCGGTAGCATCTCGTCGACCGATGGAAAGGCTTTGACGCCGAACTCGCTGGCGAACGCCTCCCGGCTTTCGCGGCGCGAGGAAGTAACGGCGACGGCCTGGGCGGGCAGTCCCCGGAGGTTGCGGCAATGAAACCGGGCCGCAAAACCGGCTCCGGCGATTCCGATTCGAAGGGCATTCATCCTATCCTTGGTACCACCAATGGTCCTGGTGACGCGGCCCACGGACTTCCGCCCGCGGTCCGGAGGGGCGTTGCGACTGGCTGTAAGATTGAATCCGGAGAGATTCCATTTTGTTGAAGACCACGGTAGGCTTTGCGCTGTTGGCCGCTTCCGTAGGGGCGCAGCCCTTCGAGATCGCCATCAATTATGGACGGGTGATCGACCCGGAATCCGGCCTGGACCAGGTTCGGCATGTCGGCATCGCCGGGGGCAAGATCCGGAGTCTCGCCGCCAAGCCGCTACAGGCGGCCACCGTCATCGACGCGAAGGGTCTGATCGTCTCGCCCGGGTTCATCGATCTGCATTGGCACGGGCGCGATCCGGCGAGCTACCGCTACTGCGTTCTCCAGGGAGTCACTTCGGCCATGGAGATGGAGATCGGTGTGGCCGGCATCGACGAGTGGTACCGCGGGCGGGAAGGCCGGTCGGCGATTCACTTTGGCGCGTCCGCGGGGCATCCTCCGGTGCGGATGGCGGTCATGAAGGACCCCGGTGGCTTCCTGCCCTCGGGCGATGCCGCCACGCGGGCGGCGACCGCGGAGGAGGTCACCGAAATCCTCCGGCGGCTGGAAGCGCAGCTTAAGCTCGGCGCGCCCGCGATCGGCCTCGGCCTCGCCTATACTCATGGCGCCAGCTATCGCGAGATTCTGGACGTTTTCCGTCTGGCCGCGCGTTTTCGCGCGCCGTGCCACGTCCACATGCGCCACACCTCCAGCTTCGCGGGCGACGCGGAGATGGGCTTGAGTGAAGTGATCGCGGCGGCGGCCCTGACCGGCGCGCCGCTCCAGGTGGTGCACATCAATGCCAGCGCGGGCAAGTCCATTGACAGCGCCCTGAAGATCCTGATGGATGCCCGCGAGCGGGGCCTCGACGTCACGACGGAAGCCTATCCCTATACGGCGGGATCCACGGGCATCCAGTCGGGCGTGTTCAAAGACTGGCAGAGCCAGCCGGACTCCTGGTTCGGCACCCTGCAGTGGGTGAAGACCGGGGAGCGCCTGACGCGCGCTTCGTTCGAGAGCTACCGCAAGGTAGGGGGCGGCGTCATCGTCCACTCCAACACGCCCGAGCGCCTCGACAAGGCCATTCTGAGCCCGCTGACGATGATTGCCAGCGACGGATCGGACCTGCCCGGCGGGCAGGGTCATCCACGGTCGGCGGGAGCTTATGCCCGCATCCTGGCGCACTACGTGCGCGACCGCCAGGCGCTCTCACTCGAGGAAGCCGTTCGCAAGATGGCGTTGTTGCCGGCGCGCCGCCTGGAAGGGCGAGTCCCGGCGATGAAGAACAAAGGCAGGATTCGCGTGGGGGCCGACGCGGACATCGCCGTGTTCGATTTGGCAAAGGTCCAGGACCATTCGACCTACGAGAAACCGGCTTTGGAGCCGGAAGGGTTCGTGCAGGTGTTGGTCAATGGCGTGTTTGTCCTGCGGGATGGAAAGCTGGTGAGCGGTGCTGCCCCTGGGCGGCCGATTCGGGCGGCTTTGCCGTGAACGGCGGACGCGTGCATCCGGCGCCGGGTAGGGTCGGCAACGGTCTCGAATACACTAAATGCGCATTTGGGCGAAGTGAATTCGAAAACGCACGCCTCAGCCCCCCGAGCGTCGGAAGGGGTTGGAAGATCGGGTCGGCTTACCGCGATCCGCCAAACCGTGATCGCGGGCGAAACCGGGCAATCGTCCGGGTCGCGACTCGAACCGGCGGGTGCAGCGCCCGCACCTCGCCGTCAACCTCGCGCGGATCCAGCCGTAGGCTCAACGCCCGCTCGATCCTCCGGACTTCCCCCCGCTCGGCTCGCGTGCTGAAGGTCGACGCCGTTCCCTGCGCCCCGGCGCGGCCCGTGCGTCCCACCCGGTGGATGAAATCCTCGGGTGCTTGCGGCAAGTCGTAGTTCACCACGTGCCCGATCCCATCCACGTGCAGACCTCGGGCCGCCACGTCCGTGGCCACCAGCACCCGATAGTCGCCGTTCTTGAAGCCGGTCAACGCCTCGGTCCGCTGGTTCTGCGTCCGGCCGCCGTGGATGCGAGCCGCTTTCACGCCCGCGCCGGCCAGTTTCTTGGCCACGCGGTCCGCGCCATGCTTGGTGCGGGCAAACACCAGAAACGATCCCGCCTCGCCGTGCAGGAGTTTCTCGAGCAAGCCGATCTTGGCGTCCGTCTCCACCTCGTACACGTGCAGGCTGACCCCTTCGGCGGGTTTGGTGGTTGCTCCGATCGCCACGCGCACCGGGTTCCGGACGTACGAGTCGATCAAGTGAGCCACCGACGATTCGATCGTGGCCGAGAACAGGAGCGTCTGGCGGGTGTCCGGCGTCGCCTTGATGATGGCTCGAATCGACGGCAGAAACCCCATGTCGAGCATGCGATCGGCTTCGTCCAGCACAAAGAATCGAACCTGGCGCAAGTCGATCAGGCCGCGGTCGAGGTAGTCGCACAGGCGGCCCGGCGTGGCAATCACCACCTGGGCGCCCTGGCGAATCGAACGCAGTTGAGGGCTTTCGGCGAATCCGCCTACAACCACCGCCGACCGGATGCCGGTGCCGGCAGCCACCTTGGCGAACGTCTCGTTGATCTGGATGGAAAGTTCACGCGTCGGACTCAGGATCACGGCCTGGATCCCCGTCTTCTTTCCCGTCTGGATCAGCGACTCGAGCAGCGGAACCAGGAACCCCAGCGTTTTGCCGGTTCCCGTCTGGGCCGTGGCGACGACGTCCTGGCCGGCCAATGCCGGAGGGATCGACTGATTTTGAACGGGGGTCATTTCGACGAAGCCGTTCTGCAAAAGATTGCTCTGTAACCGAGAGCACAAAGAGAGTTCAGAAAATTGATTCATTGATTGGATAAACAAACACGACTGGAAAACGAACCGCAGCCACCCGCCTCGGAGCCCACGGCGGCAGCCGTGGGGTTGCCGACACCCTTCGCGACTCCCGATGCCCCCACGGCGTCAGCCTTTGGGGGGGCACTTCAGAGCCGCGACCGTCAGGGAGCGGTGGCTGCTGTCCCGTTTCCGCACACGAATCCCAGCCGTGGTCTTGCTAAGCGTGGACTCGCGCCCAAAACCCGGTCGAAGCAGTAAGTTAATGTGGGAAGGCAGCCTTTACCAGCGGGGGCCGCGTCCGCGTCCGCCACCACCGCCAGCGCCGCGTCCGCCGCCGCCACCACCGCCGGATCCACCGGATCCCTTGGGGCGGGCTTCATTGACGTTCAACGCCCGGCCGTGCAACTCCGCGCCGTTCAGGCACGAAATGGCGGTCTCGGCGTCGCGCTTTTCCGTCATCTCGACAAAGGCGAAGCCGCGAGGCTGGCCGGTGTCGCGATCGGTCACGATGCTGACGCGTTCTACATTTCCGTAGGCGGAAAACGCCGCCGTCAGGTCTTCCTGGGTCGTCTGGTAACTAAGGTTTCCGACAAAGATATTTGTCACGTAAGGGACTCCTTCTTGAGAGTTGGTCTTTGTCGAACTGCGAGAGAAGCGGGGCGGCCCGAAGGCACTCGTGGACTAACGGATGCGGGCAAAGACTCCCCTGAGTATACCACGGTTCCTTTTGCAACCACCATAGTTCTGCTTCACGCCAACGCTAGAGCGGCACCGCGTGACGGCGGACATAGTCGTCGACCCCGTCCGGCGCCGGGCCCAGGTAATGGAATGCCTCCGCGTACTCGACGCCCCACTCGGCCCCCAGTTCCCGGTCGCGTTCCAACACGATGTGCTTGATATACGCCAGGTTCGCCGACTCGTCGTCGTCTCCCAGCATTGGCAGCTTGAGTCCCCGCGCGGCCAGACTCTTTCGCAGGGCCGCCCCGTGCTGGCCGGCCGGACCCTGCGCCACGTTGACCCGGTTCGACTCCACCTTCCGGTCCATGTACCGGCTGATATCCACCACCCGATTCACCAACTGCGGTCCGCGGGCAAAGTAGTATTTCTCCCGCACCCCCTGGGGTTTCAGGCCCGCGTCGAAGTGCTCCGGGTAGTCTTTGGCCCCCCCAGCCATCCAACACGCCGCCTCCACCGTTTGCGCCGTCACGTAGTGGTCCGGGTTCTCCTCGTAATGGCCCCACGGGTCGTAGCAGACGATGGCGTCGACCCGCAGTAGCCGGAACAGGAAGATGAACCGCGCCCGCATCTCCAGCCGGGACTCGTTGTCCAACTGGTGATTGCTGTAGTTGAGGTTGAACACTTTTTTCAGACCCAGCACCCGGGCCACCGCGTCGTTGTCCTTTTCGTTGGCGAGCACCGTGTCCCCGACGGTTCCCGGCCCCGCCATGTCGTCGTTGGTAACCCGGATCAGGTGGCCGGTGTACCCTTCATCGATCAATTTGGCCACCGTGCCCGCGGCGAAGATCGGGATGTCGTCGGAATGCGGCTGAATCACCGCCAGGACTTTGCCCGCGTGCGGGCGGCCCGATTGGGGCCGTTCCAGGGTCACCTCCGGAGTGCCCGAAACCACCCCCAACTGGCTCGCGAACGCCTGGCTGGCGGTCGCGGCGCCCGTGAGAAAACCTCTTCTCCGCATCAAGCTGTCTCCTTCTGAGAATCCAAGTGTACTTCGAGATCCGATCACCCGCCCGACTCCCCCCGCCGTGCAGCGGCAAAAGATCGACGGCCACCCCGATTTCGTAGGAAAATGCTTGAAACGATGATCGATCTGAAAGTCGACTGGTCCCACTTGCTGTTTTTGGCGGCGGCGCTGCCCATGGCCGGAGTCATCCTTGACGCCGCCCCTCGAGCGTATGTCGAAACCTTTGATCACGGCCCTGGCGGCTGGTATGCCGACCGGCGCTACGCCCTTTCCGTCTGGGATGGCGTCGCTTATTGTCACGGCCCGTGGTGGGTGGATTCCAATCACGCGCCGCCGGGCGCCGGCTACCTTCATCTGGTGATGTGGCTCTACACCACCAAGCAGCATTACATGGAGGATAGCGAGTACACCCGCAGCCTCCCCTATCGGGGAAGCCGGTTTGCCGAAGAGGGTCACAGCACCAACCTCACCAATGCCCGAATGACCGTCCGCCTGCGAGGCGACGTCGACCTGAAGGGCGCGCAACTCCTCCTCCTGATTCAAGGCAAAACCGACAAAACCACCCCCAACTTCGTCCTCACTGGGCAGCCGTTCCGGGTCACCCGCGAATGGACGGGCCAGACCGTCGTCCTACGGCCGGACCCCAAGCAGTGGACCTGCCTCGGCGCCCGCCACGACATGACCCATGAGTACGGCTGTGACGATGTCGCCAAACTGCTGCGCGACGTCAACCTCGACATCATCCTGGCTCTGTTCCCGTTGAAGATCGTTCCGCTCTCCAAGGACATCAAAGATCTCCACCGGACCCGGGCCGCGCAGGCCTATCCTGTGGACATCGAGGCCCTTCCCAAAGGCTTGATCATGTTCGACACCGTGAAGATCGAGTACCCGAACCGTTTAAGATAGGCCCTTACCCCTCATGTTCGATTCCGATCAAGAAATTTTCGAGTTTGTCAAAGACAAGCTGTACGTGGCCGCGGTCTGCGACATTCTGGATTCACTCGGCTATCGCAATCAGGCCATGTCCCACCGCCTGCGGCCCCTCCTTCGGGACCCTCGCACCTGTGGCTTTGTCGGCCGTGCCCGTACCATCCGCTGGATGGACATCGACTACGTCGACGCCGAGGACCCTTACGGCCTCGAAATCACCGCGATGGACTCGCTCGGCCCGGGTGACGTGGTCGTCCATTCGAGCGACCCTGCCATGCGCAACGCGCCCTGGGGCGAATTGATGACCACGGTGGCCAAGCGCAACGGCGCGGTCGGCTGCGTTTGTGACAGCAACATCCGGGACTGCGTCCGCATCATGGACCTGGGGTTTCCGGTGTTCTGCACCGGCATCCGGCCCCTCGATTCACAAGGCCGAGGCCTGGTGAAAGCCTACGACGTCCCGGTCGAGTGCGGCGGCGTGCTGGTACACCCGCGCGAACTGGTGTTTGCCGACTTCGATGGCGTTGTGGTGATTCCGGCTCCGGTGGAACGGCAGGTCCTCGAGTTGGCGTACGAGAAAACGGGCAAGGAAGACGGTCTCCGCCAGATGCTCAACGAGGGCAAAAGTCTCCGCGAGGCCTATGACGTCTTTGGCGTGCTTTAGCGCTTTGTGGGGCGGCCCCCCTGGCCTGCGGCCGGCCCCCCTGTGCCCTTACGACCCGGCAACGACGAGTTGCTCGGGCGGATAGCCGCCCACCGGCACGACCAGCGGCTCCGAGTCGGCGCCATAAATCACGGCCGCCCGGACGCTGGGCCGGATCCGAGGCTCTGTGCGAACCACGACATCCTCGGGCCGCATCGGCCGAACCACCGGAACCACCATCGGATCCGCTCCCAGCCCATAAATCAACGCCACCTTGGGAGCCGGTTCGCGAACTGCGGCGACCATTGGCGCGGGAGCCGGCGCTTCGATCGCGGCCGGCGGGACTGGCACGGGAGTGGGTTGCACGAACGAGAGGCTCTCCACCTTTCGGACGACGGTCGTGCGGACCAGACGAACCGGCGCCAGGGCTTTAACAGGTGTGGCCTTGGCCTGCAACAGCTTGGACGGTACTACGGCCGACTGAACCGGCGCGGCTGGCGTGACGGGCGGAGCCGCTGTCGCCGGCCGGGGTGCGGGCGCCGCCGCGGCCGCTTGGGTCTCCTCGGGCGTCGCCGCTGTCGACCCTAGGTCATACGCGCCGGTGCCCACCGCGACGAACACGGCTACCACAAACGCGAACGACAGGGCCAGAACCGCGGGGGCCAGAGCCTGTCGCATCCACCCTGGGAGTCGCAGGCGAACCTGCAAGCTCTCCGGTTTTTCGGCGCGGGCGGGAGCCGTCGCTTTCCGGATCTCCTGACGGGCGGCAACGGGCCTGACCTCGGCTGCGGGTCTCGACGGCCCTCGGCCGTGAACATAGTCCTCCACCAGCGCGTTGTACCGGTCCAGGCACGTCGGACAGTCGACAATGTGTTGTTTGACCGAAAGACGTTCCTGCGGAGTCAGCTCCGCCGTGCAGTATTTCTGAATTTGTGCAATCGGAAGCGAACAGCTCATATAAATTTCACCCGCACCCTCATAATAAGCGGGATTGGCTTCGAACCGCCACTGTATGTGATTGCATTTTAGACACTTAAGTACCAAACCGGTGGGCAGGTACGAATCCCCCGTCTAGCCGGATCGTACTCAGGTTCTTCCGATAGTCCTCGGGTGATTGCCCTAGATGCCGGGCAAACCCGGCCAGTCTGAGGGCGTTTTTCCACGTGGGGCCGGCTTCCAGCCGGCCCATCCGAGTTTGGCTGATTCCACGTGGATCCTCCGACCAAGTCCTCCGACCGGCCAAGCGGATTCCAATCGGCCCGACGGCCAAAGGCCGGCTTGCAGATCGGAGATCTCCGGGGAGCGCCTCCCTTGCAAGGCATGTGTTGATAAACCGGGCTCTCCGGCTCCGAACGGCGGGTGTAAACCCGCGGGTTGCACGAGACCCGGGTCCGCCGCTCGCTTTATGCAACGCCCAAGGATCCAGAGAGGCCGGTGCCTGGCACAAACCCAATCGACCCATGTTAAATCAACCACATACAGACAAATTGGCTTCGTTTTGTCAATGATTTGCTCAGCTTCATCCCAGTCAGCGCCGCGCGTACTGAACATCCGCGCAGTCTCACAACCTCTAAACCCGCTGGTTGCACATGAGCCGCCGCTCGTTTGCTGGTAACGCAGCCGAAAGAATCCTGGCGGACGCTGGGGACCCCCGGTGCCTGGCACAAACCCAATGGAGCACCGTAAAATCAAGCATATACAGACACATTGGCTTCGTTTTGCCGAAATTTGTTTCCTCCCGGCTTGCGTCGAACATCCGCCCAAGAGCTTGGATATCCTACCGGGAGCCCTGGAAGCACCGGCCGAGGGTGCCTGGCGCCGCTGCTCTCCTCTGGCGGGCGGCCCATCCACATTTCGGTGCAGAAAAACCCCCCAATTCGGGATATACTCTTGAAAAGCCAAAGGAGACTGGCATGCGCCTCTTCCTTTCCGTCGCCGGTGTGGCGATGAGTTGCGCCGGGTTGCTCGGGCAAGCCCCGAGGTCCGGTAAGGCGACCGGGTCGCCGGATGTGTTCGCCGGTGAACATGCTCCGTTGTTCCGCGGCGAGCAACCGGAGCGCAGTGGAACCCTCACCCACCGTGTCGCCGGTTCCCTCCCGGGCCCGAATACCTTGCCCGGCCGCATGCCGCGCGCCAACTTCATCGACAGCCACATCTTCGGCAAGATGGAGCGGGATGCCATCCCTCACGCGGGTCTCACCTCGGATGCCGAGTTCTACCGCCGCATCCACCTCGATCTCACCGGCCGGATTCCCGACCCCGGCCAGGTTCGCGAGTTCCTTGCCGACAGGAGCCCGGACAAGCGGTCCCGCTCGATCGACAAACTGATCGCGAGCGAAGCGTTCATCGACAAGTGGTCCTACTTCTTCATGGACCTGTTTCGCGCCAACGGCAAGATGGGACGAGGCTATCTGCTCCTCCATTACTGGATGAAGGAGAACCTGGCCTCCGACCGGCCCTACGACGACGTGGTCCGATCGCTGATCACCGCTTCGGCCAAAAGCAATTCCGTCGTCGCCGCCTCCAACCTGATCGTGCGGGAGCACGTGGAGGGCAAGCCAGGCCAGGCCGACAATGGCGACGACCTGAGCAAGGTCCATCAACTCGATACCCACGACGAAATCTCGATCCTTTACGGCAAGGTGTTTCTGGGCCTGAACCTGGCCTGCATCTCCTGCCACGACGGCCGCGGGCATCTGGAGAAGGTCAATGTCTGGCTCAGCCGCCGGAAGCGGTCGGAGTTCTACCAGCAGGCGGCGTTTCTGGGCAGGATGCGCTACGTCCCGCACGTCGAAGACACCAAAGCGGTCATGGGCCACTTCCTGGTCGACGACTTGGCGAAGGGCTACGACACCAAAGGCGCCAGCATGCTCCGGGTGCCGCGCTTCGGAGGCCCCAACAACCCGGCCTTCATCCTGACAGGGCAGGCGGCCCCGCCGGAAGGCGAGCCTCGGGAGCAACTCGCCCGCATGTTGACGGCCCACCCCCAATTCGCTCGCGCCACGGTGAATCTGTTCTGGGCCAAGCTCATGGGATTCGGGATCGTCGAGCCCTATGATGAATTCGATCTGGCCCGCCAGGACCCGAAGGATCTGCCGGCGGGCTGGACTTTGCAGCCCACCCATCCCGAGTTGCTCGACGCCCTCGCCGCCGACTTCCGCGCTCACAACCACAGCCTGAAGCGCCTGTTGACCCTGGTCGCGAAGTCGAACGCCTATCAACTCTCGGCGCGTTTTCCTGGTGAGTGGAAGGAGCGCTACACCCCGTATTACGCCCGCAAGTTCGTGCGGATGCTGGGCGCCGAGGAACTTCACGATTCCATCGCGCTGGCCACCGGCCGTCCCGGTTCGTTCAAGCAGGGCGGGGCAACCATGGGCATGTCCATGCAGTTGAGCGTCCCGCAAGGGTCCGGAGACCTCAAGAGTTTCATGGCGGCGTTTGGGCAGTCGAACCGCAGCAACCCTCCCCGGCCGCCGTCCCCTTCGCCGTTGCAACCGTTGCTGCTCATGCGCTCGAGCGTGGTTAACGACCGTGTGCTCGCGCAGAAAGACAGCCGGGTCCAGCGCCTCCTCGACAGCTACCCCGATAACGGCCGGGTCGCCGACGAAATGTTCCTGTCCACCTTGTCGCGGCTCCCTTCGCCGGGCGAAAAGGAGTTCGCGGTGTCCACCTTGAACAAAGACCGGGTGGAGGGCGCACAGAATCTGCAGTGGGCGCTCCTGAACCTGGTGGAGTTCCTGTACAACTACTGAGCGGCGGAGGACACGATGGCCAAGCGGGTTCAAGACGTTTTTCCGACGCGCCGTGAGCTGATGCAGTTCGGAGGCCTGGGTCTGGTCGGCGCTTCAATCGAAGCGGTATGGCCTCTCGAACTCGGGGCCGCGACCGGTGCCAAAGCCACTCCGCGCGGCAACGCGCGCAACATCATCTACTACGAGTTTTCGGGCGCCATCAGCCACGTCGACGGGTTCGACTTCAAGGAGAACCCTTCCACCCCGAAGGACTTCGATGTCCGCCGCCTGCCTTCCGGCGTCCACCTGGCCCACTCGCTGTTTCCGCGCACGGAGAAGATCATGGACAGGATCTCCCTGGTCCGCTCTCTGCGCAGTCACGAACAGGTGCACTTCCGCGGCCAGTATTACGTGCAGACCGGACGCCAGTTGAATCTGGCGTTTGCCAAGGAGATCCCCGCGGTCGGCTCCGTCATCGCCGCCGAACTCCACTCGCGGCGCCGCGAAGCGGAAACGTTTCCCACCTATCTCTCCTTCAACCTCGAGAAGGGCGCGGCGGGCGCGTTGGCCACCGGGTTTCTGCCTCCGCGTTTCTCGGTCTTCGACATGAATCCGGAGCAGGCAGTGAAAGGCATGTCGCTCGATCAGAAAGCGCTCGAGTTGATCGAAGAGCGATGGCGCGTTCTGGCCGGCCTCCGCGACCTCGAGCGAGGCCGCGTCGGGGAGTACGGAAAGACCATGGGCACGTTTGAGGACTTCAGCGTCACCGCTCACCGCCTGCTCACCGACTCGCGCTGGCCCGCCGCCTTTCAAATCGGCGACGAGGACCGCAAGCGCTACGGCAACACGCCTGTCGGCATGTCGTGTATTCTGGCGCGCAATGTCCTCCAGCAGGATGCCGGCACGCGCTACATCCACATCTGCCACCCTGGGTGGGATCACCACGCCAAAATCTGGGACACCAAGTCGTCGTCCAATCACTACACCCTGATTGCCGAGTTCGATCCCGCCTTCTCGAGCCTGATTGAAGACCTCGCCGCGACGCCCTCAAAAGCCAGTCCCGGCAAGACGCTGCTCGACGAGACGCTGGTCGTGGCCATGGGCGAGTTCGGCCGAACGCCGGGTCCGGTCAACCACCTGGCCGGCCGCGATCACTACAATCCTTGCTTTCCGGCGTTGTTCGCCGGCGCGGGCGTTCGCGGAGGACGAGTGATGGGCGCGACGGACAAAGACGGCGCCAAGTGCATCGAGACCGGTTGGAGTCACAAGGAACAGCCGCGCATCGAGAATGTGGTGGCCACGATGTACTCCGCCCTCGGTATCGACTGGACCAAAGAAGTGAGGAACACGCCTTCCAAGCGGGCGTACGTGTACGTCGACCCTCTGGGCGCGAACGGCTACATTCCGACGGATGAACTGTCCCCGATTTACGGCTAATACCGGGCGCCTCGCCGCGTGGGTGGCCGCGTGTTGTCTGGCCGCGCCCGCCGCTGACATGGTCTTCGTTCCCGAAGGCTCGTATCTGCGCGGCCGCTCCCACTCCAATCCGGACGCCGCGCTCGGGTGGTACCCCAACCCGCTCAAGGACGACACGCCCGCCCGCCAGATCCGGATCAGCCCTTTCTATCTGGACAAGGCGGAAGTGACCAACGCGCGGTATGCGGCCTTCGTCGCGAAAACCGGCCGTACGGCTCCTCACCAGTGGCCGGGAGGCAAGGTCCCCTCGGGCAAGGAGAACTTCCCGGTCGTGAATGTGACCTGGGAGGAAGCTGTGGCCTTTTGCCGTTGGGAAGGGAAGCGCCTGCCGGCCGAGGCCGAATGGGAACGTGCCGCCCGCGGAATGGGCGACGGCTCGATCTATCCTTGGGGAAATCGTCCGCCGACGCCCAAGGACGCCCGCTATGACGTGCTCGATGGACCCGGCCCGGTCTGTCGATTTCCACCGAACTACTTCGGCCTTTGCGATGTGGCCGGCAATGTGTGGGAATGGACGGCCGACTGGTATGCGCGCGACGCGTACGCCGTATCCCCGGACGCCAACCCCCAAGGCCCCGCGGAAGGAATGTACCGGGTGATTCGCGGCGGCTCCTGGTTCGATCAGGCAAAGTTCCTGAGCTGCGCCTATCGAAGCTGGGCCCGTCCTCTGGAGAAGAGCCCGACCATCGGTTTCCGTTGCGCAAAGAGCTTCCGGTAGTTCAAGTGGCGCCGGGCGACGTTAGCGGATCGCCCGGCACTGTCCGGCCTCGGATTTCGTCTGTCACCATCGTCCTGCAATCGATTCGACAATTTTCTGTAATTGCTTCTGTGTTGCAATGAGAGAACGTCCAATCGAGGAGGTTCCGATGAATGGACCACTCAGCAGCCTGGAACAGTGGGACGATTTTGTCGAGTCCCGCTACCGTCCGGACAGGAACAAGGATGAATTCCGCCGGTTTACCGCAGAGGCGCCCGCCGTTGTGCGGGAATTCTACCGGTTGAATCATGCCTCTCAGACTTTGAGTTTTGTGCTGCGCAAGCAAGCCGAATATTCCCCCCTGCGGCGCAAGCGGATGGGCGTGTGGGAAGCGCTCAAACAATTGAGTTCGGTTGTCGACCCGAGCGACCCCGACACCGATCTGTCTCAGATCGAACACGCCATGCAAACCGCGGAAGCCATCCGTGCCGACGGACATCCGCGATGGTTCATCCTGACAGGGTTGATTCACGACCTGGGGAAAATGCTGTGCCTCTTCGGCGAACCGCAATGGGCCGTCGTCGGTGATACCTTTCCGGTTGGGTGCGCGTGGTCGGACAGGATTGTCTATCACGAGATGTTCGCCGAGAATCCGGACCGCGAAGTGCCGGCCTATCAGACGCCCCACGGCGTCTATCCCGACGGCTGCGGCTTGGACCGGGTCCACCTGTCGTGGGGCCACGACGAGTATCTGTATTACGTCACCCGGCCCTACCTTCCGGAGCCCGCGCTCTACATGATTCGCTACCACTCCTTCTACCCGTGCCACCGGGACGGCGCCTACCAGCACCTGATGAACGACCGTGACCGCGAGATGTTTGAGTGGGTGCGAGCCTTTAACCCGTACGACCTGTATTCGAAAAGCGCCAGGCGCCCCGACGCTCTCTCTCTCTCCGGGTATTACCAGGATCTGATCGCCGAGTTCTTCCCCGCGCAGGTGGACTGGTAGACCGTCCCGAGCCCGGCGAAACGCGTTCCCGGGCCGCCGCGTACATTGGACTGGCTGGTCACTCCAAGGCCGGCCTGGAGGTTCGTTGGTGAACTGGAAGATCCTGCTTCCTCTCGGTCTCGCGTCTCTGTCATGGCTGACCGGCTGTGGCGCTGTCCGAATCAACCAGCTTGTCTCGGATCCGGTGCGCTATCAGAACCGCAACGTCCGGATCGAAGGCCAAGTCACAAACTCATTTGGCGTTCTGGTAGCCGGGGGCTATCTGGTGGATGATGGCAGCGGAAAAATCCTCGTGATTTCCAATCGGGGCACGGTCCCCTTGAAAGGCAGCCGCGTCCGTGTGGCGGGCCATTATCAGAGCGGCGTGAGTTTGATGGGCCGCTCGTACGGCAACGTCCTTCGCGAAGGCGGCCTGCGCGTCCTGCGCTAATCAGTGGCGCCGGTCTCCGACGTCTCCGACCGGCGCCGAACAGTCGCGGCGCATCATCTCTCCGAACCGCGGGTGTAAACCCGCGGGTTGCGTGGGGCCTGATTCACATCCGCCCTCACGTCACCCGCGGGCTTACACCCGCGGTTCGGAGCCATCGTCCCGCCGCAGTTTCCAAAGTGAACAGTATTGGACTTAACCCAATTCCGTTTCTGACGACCGATCGTCCTTGTTCGTTCTGAGCAACAATAGGGTCATGCAGGAAGCCATCACGCGCGACCCCGAAGTGATGCACGGAACGCCTGTGTTCCGCGGCACTCGCGTTCCTGTCCAAACGCTGTTTGACTATCTCGAGAACGGCGAGTCCTTGGATGATTTTCTGGAAGGGTTCCCCACCATTAGCCGTGAACTTGCCATCCAGGTTTTAGAGGAGTGCAAAGAACTTCGCTTGGCGCGAGTCTGATGCGGATCTTGCTGGAAGAGTGCGGACCAACCCTTGTGAGTCGGCTGGCGTAAGAGTGGCTGCAACGAGCCGAATCTCGCCGGGATCTCATTCCGGAGAGTGGTGGGTGGTTCCCTCTGCGTGCTGCCAATAGGGTACATCAGGGTCGGACGATCATCGCTCGGGCTGCCTCGGCGACATCGCGGGCCGTGACGGTGAGCATCCGGGTTATGACACGGACGACATCGCCGCGGGGCGCCCAGATCGCCGCGTCCGTCGGCCCGAATAACACCACCACCGGTGTTCCCGCGGCCGCCGCCAGATGGGCAATTCCGGAATCGTTCCCGATATACAACGACGCGGTGGAAAGCCAGCCAGCCAGATCCCACAAATTCTCGAAACGGATCGCGGCGTCCAGCGCTTCTTCCGGGCCCGCGGTGTAGCTCACCTCCCAGCCCTCTTGCGAAAGCACCTCGCCTACGCTCAGGAACCGTTCGAGCGGCCATCGCTTCGCCGGGCTGCTCGCAAAGGGATGCATCACTACCCGCGATTCCCGCGGCTCTGGCGGCAGCGCCAGGCGCGGTACGGCCTTTGCGTCGCACTTGCTCAACTCGCGAGCCTGGGACAAATAGAAGTCCACGGCATGCTGTTCGGAAGCCTGCGGAAGTGCCCGAAAGAACGTGATCGCAAGGCCCAGCCGGGCTACGGCTTCACGAAACTCCTCGCGCTTGCCGCCGTACCACGAGACGATCCGGTCGAAGCCGAGTAGGCGTTCCACCAGCGCGTGCGGCGGCGCCACGCCGGGCAAACCCAGCCAGTCCAGGCCTGTGCTCGAAAGGGCTGTTACCCGATCCGCGAACCGGGCAAGGGAAACATTGGGAGCCGCGCACCAGACCTCCGTGTACTCGCTCCGCAGGCATTCGAGCGCCGGCAGGGAGACCAGAAAGTCTCCGATGGCGCCGGGCCGAATCAGCAGCGTTCGCACGTCCGAGAGCCCGGATGCCGGATCACCAGAGAAGCAAGCCGGCCGGCAAGAGCTTGGTGATGTCGTTGTACAACACGAAGACCGTCACCACCATCAGGAACACGAAGCCAACCTTGATGACCGTTTCTTTCACCGCCATGCTGAGGTCGCGCCGCAGCACCATCTCGACCAGCAGCAGCAGAATCACGCCGCCGTCGAGAATCGGAATCGGCAGCAGGTTGAAGATGGCCAGGTTCAAGCTGACCATCGACATGAGCTGAATGAACGCCGAGGCGCCCTCGCGCGCGGCATCGCCGGACAACGTCGCGATCCCGATCGGTCCTTGAAGCTGCTTGGCCGACATCCTTCGCTCGGCGATTCCCTTCAGAAATCCCACGATCATCGTCGCGCCCTTGCTGTTCTGCCGGACGGACTCCGC
>CAZGUX010000084.1:0-21588 GCA_964529305.1 uncultured Solibacteraceae bacterium
CCGGCCGGGAATGTCCGCGCTGGTGAAGATCCGGGTGAAATGAGGCGCGGGCCCACTCGACACCGGTCAGCTTGAGCACTGTCGCGTGGCAGCACGCTTCTTTCCCCGCCGGAAAATCGGGGACATGGATCCGGATCCCTCCACTGCTCCTCTCCCATTTCAGGGACGCACCCGACCCCACCAGCGACACCGTCTTTGCGCTCCTGGCTTCCCGCAAAAGGAACTCCTGAGGCGGCCATCCCGGAACGATGGCGTACACCGTATCGCCTTTGGCCGTGAAAAAGGCTTCGACGCGCGCTAACCCTGGCCCCGCGCCATCGACGATATCGGTCACTTCATAGCGGGTCATGTACTGCTTGCCCGTATCCACTCCGGGCTGCCGGCCGGGACCCCACTGGCGCGTCCGCCGCCAGGGACGCGTCCCGTAAATCGCCTCGCCATTCACCCGAAGCCACCGTCCGATCTCCGTCAGGCGATCTTCCATGATCACCGGAATCCGGCCGTCACCGGTGGGACCGATGTCGAGTAGCAGGTTCCCGCCCCGGCTGACCAGGTCGACCAGCATCAGCACCAGTTCACGCCCGCTCCGGTAATCGGCCACCCGCTCCATGCGGTTGTAGCCGTAAGAGTGTCCCATACCGCGGCTTTCCTCCCATGCCTGAGAGCCCGCATCGAGACCGGGAGTGTACTCCGTGGTCCAATAGCCGCCGTGCTTGTGCCGGGTTTCCTTCCCCCAGCGATCGTTCACCACCACGTCCTGCCGCACGGCCGATTCGTTGAACAGCCAGGCCAGCAGCTCCGCCGAACGCCAGTCCGCGCTCGGCATGTCCCACTCGCCGTCGCTAAAGATGATCGAGGGCTGGTAGCGCGTCACCAGGTCTTTGAATTGCGGCCACATATGTTCTTCGACGTACCGCTTGCGGTCCGCCAGCCAGACCGGGTTGTACCACTCGTACAGCGAATAGTAGAAACCCATCTTCAAGCCTTTTCGCCTCACGGCCGAAGTGAGATCCCCGGCGAGGTCGCGCATCGGCCCGGTGTCCACGGCGTTCCAGGGACGTCCCCAGGTTTTGGTCGCCTGCACGCTCGGCCACAAGGCGAAGCCGTCGTGGTGTTTCGACGTCAGCACTACGTACCGCGCGCCAGAGCGGGCGAAGACTTCGGCCCAGTGATCCGGATCGTACATCTCCGCCTTGAACTGTGGCGCGAACTGCGGGTAGGCAAAGTTCGCCCCGTAGACCTTGCGGTGAAACTGCGAGGTCGCGTTGCCGGCTCCGCCGCTCGCCTCGTCCTGCTGGCCCTTCGTGAGCGAATTCCAATACCACTCCGCGTAGGGCGTTTGCTTCGGAGTCTTCACGGGGGCGAACGCCGGCACCGAATACACGCCCCAGTGGATGAAGATGCCGAACTTGGCATCGCCGAACCAATCCGGAGTCGGCCGCTTGTCCACCGAATCCCACATGGGCTGATACCGTGTCTGCGCGCCGGCCGTGACTGCCAGCACAAGGGCAAGGAGAAGGCTTCGCCGGTTCATTTGTCCACTATTGGACGCCCACGGCGAGGTCCGGCGCAAGCCGCGGCCGTCGATCGGCCGCGCAGGTTCTTTCACAGAAAGAGCGTTCGTGCCTCCAGTAGACCGTCTCGCAGCGCCGTCCACCCTGGATCTAGCCGCCATTCCGCGCCGTCTCCCTCGTGCTTCTCTCCGCCCGCGCCCAGTTCCCACATCGCTTGCCGTCCCATCCCCTTCAGCGCCTGCAGCGCGAGCCTCGGGTCCCGCTTGTCGCGACTCCGTCCAGAATCGCCGCATCCCTTCAGTAGCCGCCTTCGCCGGTCGTTGCTGGATCATGAGATCCCGCTACCAGAGTCCCCCGGCGCAACACGAAATTTCGGCGAAAGTGTCTGTAAGCGATTGAGCGTTCACAACAGAAAAAAATAAAAGTGCTGTGAACGCAACAGGCTTAAGAATCTGTTGCGTATGTGTTGCGGATGAGCGGATAACTGTTGCGGATAAGAGCGGATTTGTTGCGCCTGTGTCGTAAATACGGGAAAGGGGGTGTTGCAAACAAAGGAGATGGAAGTGGGTTCGGGCTTATGCGCAACAAAGCGCAACAGAAATGGCGGATAAGGGGGGAAATAGCATCTCCTTTCATTATCGCACGGGTGGAAGGGGTTTTGGGGGAAAGGGCGCTTAAGTGATTGATACAGAAAGGGAGATTGTTGGAATCGGGGTGTGAACGGAGCCGCGAGCGGGAGCGAGCGGTGGCGGGGTAATTGAAAGACTAAGGCGATGAAACGGTGAAACGAAAGATGGAATACTGATGAGTGTGACGGGCAGTTGACGCCCGTACCCGAGGGGAACTAAAGTTCCCGTGCACGCTGGAAGCGTGCGCCACCATTGAATTTCCAGGGGCGGGCTGAAGCCCGCCGCGGCCTGAAGGGCCGCCCCACAAGGCGGTCGGAGACCGGCGCCACGGGGACGGAAAAGGTTGGCGGGCGAAAAGAGCCCACCATTTTTATTTGGAGAGGTAGGGAATGGAGAAGAAGGTTAAACGAATCAAGCCGTGCGCGGTGTGCCGGCAAGAGGCGAGGGAAGGGATCGAGCGGGCGGTGCTGCGGGGCGAGTCGGTGCGGATGATCGCGGGACGGTTCACGGTGTTGGGGCGGTGCAGCGCCACAAGAAGAATCACCTGGCCGGGGAGATGGCGTCCGTTCTGAAGGAACAAAGCAGCCAACGGGTGAGTTGGCTGATGGAAGAGTGGCACGTGCTGCGGAACGAGACGGCCCCGCTGGACGCCGAGTTGCGGGAGCAGAAGAAGCCGGGAGCGCGATTGAAGGTGCTGGCGTTCCGGAGCCACCTGATCGATCAGGGGCGGAAGTTGGAGGAGACTTTGCCGCGGATGCCGGAGTGGAAACAGACGGCGGAGTATCAGGACACACGGGCGAAGATGATCCGGATGATGTCGGAGATCCGGCGGCGTACCGGAAGTTCGTGGAAGTGCTGGAGAAGTTGGAGGACGAGGAGAGGGCGGCGTAGGAGCCAACGCGAGCCATCGCCCACCGGCCGTCTTGCTGCGCCGCACCGGTGGGGTCCGGCCTGACTCTGACGACAGATGGCCACTGCACTGGTGGGGATCATTCAAACGGAGGCCGGCCACTGGATGTGCAGGTCCGGTCTCCGCCACGTGCGAAAAGACACGGCTCCGGACATCGGGGCCTGCAGCCACAGAAAAGCATTGGACGGCCCCGGGTTTCTCGACTTGACCGCGCGATGCTCAAGGCTTCAGTTTCCAGAATACGGTGCCCTCATGAATTGAGGGGACGATCCGCTGCCGCTTCGCGGGAGCGTCATTGTGACGCATCAGGTCGTAGATGTCATGCAACAGGGCCTCGGCCTCCGCGTAGTAGGAGTGACCGAGAAGGTCGACGTCGAAGGCTGGAATGGCCACGGTGTCTACGCCGGGAGCGACCGTATAGGGCATGAAGTATCCGGCGCGCGGCGCGTCGTGCAGTCTTGACGAAAGGTGCACGGCTCGATCGGCATCGGAGGCATAGAGTGTCGTGCGTTCGGCGTGCTGCGGGTAAAGCCGGGCGAGGTCCAGGAACAGGTCCCGATCTACGTCCGGTGCAGCGAGGAAAATCTGACCGAATTTCACCGGGCCTTGCGCATTTCCCGCGATTCGCTGGAGCGCGCGCAACAGGCCGCGATTGCCCATGCTATGGGCGATAACATGGACTTTCTCGGCCCCGCAGTTCGCGGAGAAGTCCACGAGGAAGTCGGTGATCGCGCTCTCGCTGGCCTCGATCGTGGCTTCATCGGCCGGGTAGGCCATCACCGTGCCGCGCGAAGGCCAACTGAAGAACGCCGTCGCTCCGGGTACCTTTAGGTCGTAGCCGATCTGCGCCGTGCGAATAGCCGCATCCTCGAAGCTCACGTTGTACCCATGCAGAAAGAAGAGTGCCTGCGGTGGCTCGCCGCTGTCTCGCGCCTCCTGCATCGTTGCCTGGATTCCACTGAAGAACACGCTTCGGTCTTGGGTTTCCATGTGCTGAATGCGAAGTCGGTCATCGCGGAGGTCGAATCGTAGCAGACGCCGCCAGAAGGCTGCGCCGGTCTCGCCGAAGTGGTGCGCCTCCGGCACGGAAACCTCGAGGCGGCCGTGAGTGGTCCGGTGGTGGCGCTCGGCGGTGAAGCCGTCGCTTCGCGGGGACAGTTTGCGGTTGGTGCCGAACCAGACCGGATAGACGACGCTGTCCACGCTGAGCGGCGGCGCAACGCGCTCGAGATAGAGCGGCTCCAGGCTCCTGAACTGGCGATGCGATGTGGGGGAATCGAGTTCCGCCATCAGGGCGCAGACCCGCCGTTCCACATTTGCGCGATCCGCAGTCTCGGCGGCCAGGCGTTGCAGGATCTCCTGTTCGAGAGCCGTGGCGCGGGTGCGGTCCCCCGCGCGGACGGCGGCTTCGAGGGCGGCCAGCAGGTCGGTCAGTGGGCGATTTGGAAGGGGCACGGTGACTTAGCTTGCGAATCAGTGTCGCACGTAGGGGCGGGGCAGGGGGAAGGGCGGAGTGACCGGCTACGAGGAAAGGGCGCGCTCAAGCACGCCGCGGCCTGAAGGCCACCCCACCCAGCGGCGGTTGTGTGGGGCGGCCTTCAGGCCGCGGCGGGCTTCAGCCCGCCTCTTCGGTGAATGCGCTCGACCAGTGGAATGCCTCCGGGGTCGCGGCGAGACCCGCCGTGACGGGATTCTGCACAATGTATTGCTCGATCCGGCGGAATTCCTGATCGTTCCGGACCAGATGATCGTAGCGTTCGTCCTGCCAGAAGGGTTGCCCGGTCCGGCCCAGGAGTTGATTCGCGGCGTGAGCCGTGCGTCCTTTCAACCGCTGCAACCACTGCGACCGCTCGGTGTGGGGCGTGATTAACAGATGGACATGATTTGGCATCAGCACCCAAGCGTGGGCGTCGTAATCGGCCTGCGCACCGCTGAGAAGGTTGTCCACGACGAGTTGCGCAATGTTCGGGAGGCCGAGATACTGGGGCTCCCGGCGGTTGTGGTCGAGCAGACGATCCATCGAGACAAAGGCCTTGCCCGAAGTCATGGATTCGTCGGGAAAGGTGCGGCTTGGGGGGAGACTGCCGTGGAGGCGGAACGTGACAAACAGGGGTTGGCCGATCACGGTGAGGTGCGGGAGACGCCGGCGCCGGATCTGCATTCCAAGAAGAGAGTGGGTTCTGAGGGCGGAAATTCTCAGGGGCGGGCAGAAAGATAGATGGTGGAGCCAACGCCTCCAGGGGCGGGCTGAAGCCCGCCGCGGCCTGAAGGCCGCCCCACACGGGGCGGCCACAGGGGCGGCTATAGGGTCGACTGGCGGGCTTGCTCCAGGAATTGATCGATGGTGGCTTGCAGTTCGGCCAGACTAACCTGACGCTGGCGGAGCCAGTCGTCGAGGGGGCGGAAGGCGGGGTCGGCAAGGAGTTCGGTCAGGCGGGGGACGGTGAGGGCGACGCCAGTGGCGTGAGCGCGGAGGAAGCAGATGGCGTAATTCCGCAGCGAGGTCTGGAGTTTCTGCCCCAACCCGGAGATCAAACAATACACGAGATCGGCAAGCCTGTGACGCGAAGATTCGGCGAGGGCGGACGGGGCGCGGCTGCGTTCAAGGTAGTTGGCGAGGTTGTTGTGCGAGGCGGCGCGGGCGTGGGGGTCGGGCAACGATTCGCGGAGGGCGAGCGCGCGACGCTCCTGGGTGGCAGCTTGGACCAGATCGCCCTGGTTGCCGAAGATGTCAGCGAGGGAACCGAGCACCATGGCCCTCTGGGCAGGATCGTTTTCGAAAACGGGGAGGCAGGCTTCCAACTCGGCCTTTGCCTCGCCGAAGCGGAGCAGGCTGCAGAGTACGTCTGCGCGGTGCACGCGATCTCGCCCGAGGTCCTCCGGCGGGTGCTTGAGCGCTCGCTTGAACTCGAGAATAGCATCGACACGGCGTAGCGCAGATTCCCAGTCTTCGAGAGCCATGTGAGCCTCCCCGGCGACATCGAGCGCAGCGACGAGCGCGCGGGCGAACTCGTCGGGCTCCGGCGCATTCGGCTCACCCTCGCCCGAGCGGTGCTGTTGCCACCACGACTCCAATAGTTCGAGCCGCGCCTGCACCTGCGGAAGCGCTTCCTTGGCCCCGCCTTGACGGATTTTGGTGCGGAGTTCCTCCAGCTCGATCCCGACGCCAAACACAGCATGTCTACCGACTCGCTTCTCCGCTTCGGCAGTCTCGATGGACCGCCGGCGCGAGCTGTCGAGGTCGCCGACAGATCTAAGAGCGTTCGCCCAGTTTCCAGTGATCCAGGAGACATCCGCCCAGGCGTCCCGCTCGTTTTCACCTCCTTTCTGAGCGACGGCTCGAGCCTGGGCGGCGGCCTGTTCCGAGAAAGGTAGGCTGGCATCGGGGCGACCCCCTACCCTCAATGCATCGGCGAGAATGCCCAGGCAGCGCCAGCGCACTTGACCCTCCGGAGCGGACTCAGCCGCGGCCCTTAGGTATGGCAGGACGCGGTCCAGGAGCCTTGGGTCCCTTGTGTTTATGACAACACGGCCCGCGAAGTCGCCCAATCTCTCGTACGCTTCCGCTTGCGCGGAATACACTAGGGCGCGGCTGCCGGCCTCGAGAGCGGCAGTCATGTTCTGGTTTTGAAGAACGTCGAACACAGCCTCAAATCTTTCGGCATATCCGATGCGAACTGCGTTCTCCGTCAAATCCGCCCGGTCGTCCGGGTGCTTCCGCATCCAGGCGCGGATGCGCTCGCGAACTAGTTCGTGGCAGGTGCAGTCGGGATTGGCATCATGCGGCCCGCTGCGCTCCTCAGTGGCTAGGCCCACAGCCACGAGGTAATGCAGGAGCGGCACGGGATCCGGCCGAGCTGGCGGCGCGGGCGGTAGGGCGGCGAGTGCAGCGCGCATCGCAGCCGGCATGGCTTTCAACTTCTCTTGGATCTCTCGCGGGAGCGCATGTAGATTGTCCAGCGCCAGTTTGATCTGCCGACGGTTCTGTTGCTTTTGGCTTTCCTCCCCCGTCCACACGCTGCGCAGAAGTTCGATGGTGACGGGCTCATTGGCCAAAGCAATCACCCAAAGCAAGCGGCGGGAGTCCGGGCTGGCATCCTGGATAAACTGATCGAGCGACGCCGCCAGCGCGTCGTTCAGGTATGTGAGTTCCTTCTCGTCCCCTGGCGCCGCTGCGAACAAAGCGGGAAGCTGGGAGAAATCGCGGCTCGTCTCGAGCGTTTCAAGAGCCCGCAGCAGTTGAGGACGCAATTCGGCCCCAGCGGTCGCCAATCGGGCCAGACGATCCATCAGCAGCGGGTGGAAGCGGCTGCCATTCAGCAGGCGCATGGCGAGGGCTAGTTCCGCCTTATCGCCGCCGAATATCATCCGACTCAAGCCCGCATGCTCCCGCAGGTACAGCGCGGCCTCGCCCGCCGGCAGCAGACCCAACGGCACCGCATGTTTGGCCGAACCCGCCCACGCTGCGAGCGGCCGCCTGCAGGTGATCAGCACCCGTGACGGCGAGCCGGCCAGTTCTTTCGCGAGCAGCCCCAAGCAGTAGTCCCAGGCTGCGTCTTGGCACGCCCAAAGCGCTTCAGCGGCGCCGGAGGAACCGGGTTCAGGGTGCTCCTTCAGGTTGTTCTCGAAGTTGTCCAGCACCAACAGGATCGGCTCATCCCGCAGGGCCCGGACCAGGTTGCGCGTCAGACGCTCCAGCCGCGCCATGCCGCTGAACTCGACATCGGCGGCACGGTAGATTGCATCTCCGGGCCGGGACTTCACGTGCTCGTGATAGCGGCCCAACTCCTCGCGGAGCTTCAAGTCGACATCCCGCAGCGTCGCATCGAAGCCGAGGGCGTTCGGCTTAGCCTGGTAGAGCAGGACCCAGTCGAAACGCGACTCCCAAAGCGCGAGCGCCTCGGCTGTGAGCGCGGTCTTTCCCATGCCGCCCAGTCCTGTGATCACCGCCACCGGCTTCACCTCCGCGCCCGCCCGGGAACCGATGAAGTCCGCGCCCAAGCCGGCCAGTTCCCAGGTTCGCCCGACAAAGTGCTGGTGCTCCGCGAGGGTCAGTTCAGCAATCCGGTGGAGCCGGCGATCGCGGATTTCGAGAGCGGGGCTGCGGCCGTTCGGCAACGCTACTCCAATATCCTCCGCACCGTAGAGTATGGGGGTAGCGTGATCGCATAAGGCGTACCGGGACGAGTTGGCCTTCGCATCCTGCAGCGTTCGCCGCGCCATGGTAAGGGCCGCGGCGACGTTCTTCGGGTGTTTGTGGGCCAGCAGGGCGCGATAGAACTCGGCGCCCAAATCGCGGGCATAATCGTCTCCCACGGCATAGCGCATGGCGACCACGGACGGCACGCCGCCCTGGAGCAACGCGTGCGCGGTGCCGGTGTATCCGGGCCGTTCTTCCAGACGGATTTCCTTGGTTTCGGAGGCCGGGGTGTGTTTTGTGTCTGGCTCCCTACCTTCCGCCACGGCCAGGAATTCGTTCCAGTCCTTCACCAGCAGGATGTCGCCGGAGTGGCAGGCGCTCAGGAAGAACAGGCGCGGGATGAATCCGCCGGCCTTCTTGAAGAGATCCAGCAGTTGCTCGCCCGAGATATGGTCTTTTGCGCCGCCGGTTTTTGAGAGTTCGAGCAGGTTCAGGTGCCCGTGCCCGCTCCAGTGGACGATGTGGTAGCCATTGTTTTCAGCGATCTGGGCCTGGAGGCGCTCGCGAGTGACGCCGTGGGTGAGGAAGTCGGCGGCCACGCGGCGCTGGGGATAGATCTGTTGTTCAAAAAGCTGGAGCAGTTCGTGCCGTTCCCGCCGGGCCGCGAGCGGGCGCGAACCCCGCGCCTCGGCGAAAACGAACAACACGCGCAGGCAGTTGTCCTTGCCAAGGTCGAGCGCCTGGGCGGCCGGCTCCGCCATCTCGTGGACGACGCGGACGAGGAGGTTGCGCTCGCCCAGCGTGGGCCTGTTCGCCGCCGGCCGCGCGATCTCCCACGGCACGCGTGCGAGCGCCGCCGCAAGGTGATTCTCCTCCCCGGTTGCGCCGGGCAACTGGATGCGGAGTACGCGCTGGGACTCGGATTCCCAGAGCTCGCGGAAGATCTCCGCGCCCATCACTTCATCGGCGATCGACACGCCGACCTCCGCGATACTCGCCGCCTCCCTGCCGGGCTCTACATAGTGGCGAAAGTAGTTCCGCAGGTCGAAGAGCCCCTGGCGGCGGGAGACGGCGATGGTCTTGAAATCCGTCAGCCGGTAGGCGAGTTGCACGCCGTGGGCGTCGAGCAGGCGGAATTCGGCCGAGAGGCGAGCTGAATCCGCGGTGATCACGAGGTCAAAGTGGGCAGGCATGGGGACATGTATGCTCAGGTACCCGGGTTCTTTCGCGCGTGCCCTGATTGTAGACATTGAAGGACAAAAAAGGCGCAATCGAAAAACTAGGGTCCGTTTCTTCAAACTCGAAACCTGGGGACCTCCAACGTCCCCGGGTTTCTCCCGGGTTTCTCTGAAGCCCAAAACTCGTTGGTATCGAGGCGCTCATTCGGTGATGGCCGGAACCCCAGTCTCCAATGATGCGACGATTGACGGAAGGACCGCCTCGTTACGTTTGCAAGAAACCCATTTGACATCAGTTCTACTCTGCCCTCTCCTGCCACAGAGAAGACGTCATCTCGTAATCATGTCCCAGAAGCTTTCGACTTCTCTCCAGAACATGTCCCAGAGGCCTTTCCCTTCCTTCAGCCACTTTTGGACGGTGATTTGCTTGGAGAAGATATTCACGATGACGATAGGCGGGAATATCACGAGCCAGAAGAGTTAAAAGAGCCCGCCAATGATGAATATTCCTGGAAATCCGACTATCGTGAGGAATATCTTCTCGACGAAATGTTTCTTCTTCTCGACCTCGCCGTGCCGCACAACCAGCGGCTCGGTGTGTCCTTCGCACGCAGGTTGCTCACAGGTGAGTGTAATCGTGATCGTGGCGGTCATGGGTCTTTCTGTCGGAGAGCGGAACTGTGCCCCCCCTGCGGCATTCATTCCGAGGAACCACACGCCGTCGACTTCCTTCGTGGATGAGGTTGCACCGGAAGGCGTCGGGTAGACGGGTTCTTTGTTGATCGCAACCGTGGCGCTACAAGTCGATCCGGGAAGTCGCGGCGGGTTCATCGACACAGTGAACTCGGTGTTGGGAGGTATCGGATCTTTGTCGCTGGAGATCTCAAACACGCAGGCAGCCATTACACATTCCTTTCGTCAACTGTGATTCGTTAAACGTAATCTGATAATCATACGTCTGCCCATTATGGTGCGCAATGGGCGTAGGAGGGTGTAAAAAGGTTTGGACTAAACCACTGCGCGGTATTTGCGTAGGTCGAAGCTTCAGTTCCGATCCCTCCACCCCGCCAAATTTTCTCGGGACTGCTCCCGTTCCCCGTCATTGAGAATTCCGCGACAACTTGGACTAGCTGCTTGCAGCAAATCCCCATTCGCAAAGGAGTCTTCCATGACATCCCTTCGGCAACGCATGACCGAAGACATGCAGGTTCGGAATCTCGCCTTGAACACCCAGGAATGCTATGTCCAGCAGGTGTCCCTGTTCGCAAGCTACTTTGACCAATCGCCGGAACGATTGGGTCCGGCGGAAGTCCGCGCCTATCAGGTGTATCTCACCAACGAAAAGAAGCTCGCGACCGGCTCGATTCTCATCGCCGTCGCAGCTCTCCGCTTTTTGTACAAGGTTTCGCTCAAGAAAGACTGGAGTTGGGAAGATGTCATCCCGCTGCCCAAGAAACCGCAAACGCTGCCCATCGTCTTGAGTCCGGAAGAGGTCCTTCATTTTCTCGACTGCGTCGGCAGCACCAAACATCGCGCCATCTTGACCACGTGCTACGCCACTGGCCTGCGCATCTCCGAAGCGGTCCGCCTCACCGCACCCAACATTGATAGTCAGCGGATGATGATTCGCGTCGATCAGGGCAAGGGGCAGAAGGAGGACCGGGGACGCGTTTTCCGGTTTCCATCAACGACACTGAAATCCCATCAACCGCTTGCACACGAGCGACGACACCCTTCGCCGGCACCCTGTCCCTGGTTTCCAAGAGGAAAATTACCCTTCAGGCCCCGGCTCCGCACCTCGGAAGGAGACTCCTGGTGCCCCTGCGCTCACGTGAAGATCGAAAAGGAAGAACGACATCCACCTACGCTGAAGCTCTGTGAAGCGAGGCGTTCCCGGTTCGAGGGGTGGCGATTCGCGAGCGCGCTGCGTCTGCGGGGAAAGGGTCTATTCGAAAGCCACGCTGCCGATGGGCCGTGCGGGTTCTTCACAGAAAGAGCGTTCGTGCCTCCGCCAGCCCGATGCGAAGCTTCCATCCGTTCGCGCCACCGGCTTCGCGCCGATAGCCGGTGTACCACGCACGCACACGGCCTCCTTCGGCAAGCAGGCAGGGATGGCCGGCCAGATACTCGTCGAATGCGTCGCCGGTTCCCAGGGCGATCAGCGGCTCCGGCGCCAGACCACGCCAGGCGATGCCGTCCCGGCTCGTTGCGCCGTAGAGACCTTTTCGGTCCCGCGAAAGCGGCATGTACAGAAGTAAGTACCCATCGTTCAACCCACACACCGCCGGACCGTACGCGCCTCCTTCATACAAGCCGGAGACCGGCTGTCTTCGGTTCTCACGAGTCCACGAGATTCCGTCGCGGCTGACGGCGACGCACACCGTATGGCTCCATTTCGGAGACCACGCGGCGTACCACATGCGATAGCCATCGCGTTGTTTCACGATCGACGGCGTTGCCGCCTGTACTTCGTCCGGCGACCCCGCCGGTCCAACGTCCAGCACCGGGCGGCCGCGATTCTCGCGGCGCCATTCAATCCCGTCGCGGCTGGTGGCCAGCCCGATCCGGTAGTGCCCGAACCCCGAAGCGTGACGGATGCGGCTCATGCCGGTGTACCACATGCGGTACAGCGCGCCATCGAAGTGCACTTCGGGACCCATCACCTGACCGTCGTCAAATGCGCCTTCAGGACCCAGCCCGAGCACCGGCCTCCCGCGATTCAGACGTCTCCATTGGATTCCGTCCGCGCTTTCCGCGGAGCCGATCCCGCCTGGGCCCATTTTCGAATCGTAGACCGAGCTGAACCACATGCGATACATGCCATTGACGTGCAGGACCGTAGGACACGTGGCCCACGCCGAGTCGAAGGAGCCAGCGGCTCCGACATCGAGCACGCTGCCGCCGGCGCCTTGGCCGGAAATTTTGGAAAAGCGCGCCTCCGGGCCCGCGAGGGCGGAAGCACACAGAGAGAACACCACGTGGCGTCGACGGATCACTGGGATGCCGACTCGGGCGCGAACCACCATGTCACTGTACGCTACTTCGAAGCCGAATCGTCGCACGGCGGCAAACAAAGGAGGCTGCCGGGGCAGCCAAGCGACCCTAGCAGCCAGTGGCAGAAGGCAAGAATGCCCGCTCCCTTCGCTGGCTGTGAAAAAATCGGGGACAGCCTGTGGCGGAAGTCAAGAATGCCCGCTCCCTTCCGGTCGCGGCTTCGTCTTTTCAGCGCCTTATATTCCAAGCGATCACGCGAGACGTCATTTGCCACGGGCTGGTAGCGCAGGGCCACCTAACGTCCCGGCCGTGCGGTTGTAGCAGCGGGCTTCCGCGTTCTCGACTCGGCGGCCACCAGCGTCAACCGTAGGTAGCCCGCCGCGGCCCGGACCCGCACCTTTTCCTTTTTGTCATCAAACAGCACGGCCAAAGCGCCGCGGCTCGCAGGGCGGTCCCGCAGCGCCAGCGCCTGCGCCGATGCCGCCCGCACACTCCAGTCGCCATCCTGGAGACCGTTCGCGATCAGCGAGTCGATCTCGGCGCTCCGCTCGGTCGAGAGCAGCAGTATCGAGTTCGCGCGCGCGGAGAAGTCGGCGTCGGCAAACAGGCTCTGCGCCGCCGCGAATCCCATGCCGACGCCCGGCAAGGGAATGAAGCCGCTGCCGGAACGCACCGTGAACAGAAGCGCCGACTTCGCCGTTTTCCACTGGCGCGTCGTGTCTCGCAGCGTGGAAGAGATCAGTCCTGACTTGGCCTTCTCCTCTTTGCTCACGACATCGAGCAGAAATTCCCTCCCGTGCGGGTCCTTCAGACGGAACAGGACCCTGGCGGCCGAGAACGCGACTTCCGGGACCGAGTCCTCCAGCGCTGTGCGAAGCACGGGAATGGTCCGGCGGTCATTGAAGTCGGAAAGAACCGCGATCGCCGACAGCCGGACTTTGTAGTCGGGGTCCTTCAGGAAGGTGGACAGGCGCGCGAGGGCGCCTCCGCGCAACCCGATTAACCCGTACGCGGCCACCGCATCCGCGCGATCGTCGGGATTCTTCTGGGCGAGCGTCTCGTCAAGGACACGCGCAGCCTTGGACTCATTCGGGTCCGCCGCGGCCGCCAGGCAGGTCAACAGAAGCAGAAGCATGGGTAGGCGTGTCACAGCGATTGCGGCCATGGTAGTGGGGCGGTTCCTCCTGACTCCATTTTGCAGCAGAGACGCGGCTGTGCCGAAATGAGAAAGTTCGTGTCAGATACTTCTAATTGACACTCCGGAAAGGCGTGGGTTACGCTCAAACGCGTCGGATGAGGAAATCGTGGGTTCTGGCTATTCTGCCGTGGCTCGGCGGGCAGGCGCTGTGCCTGGCCGGGGACGAGACTTTCTTTGAAAGCCGGATCCGGCCGGTTCTGGCCGCCCAGTGCCACTCGTGTCACGATGCCAAACTGCGGATGGGAGGTCTGGACCTCACCACCGCGGAAGGCTTTCGGGCAGGATCGGCCACAGGGCCGCTGCTGGATTCATCAACCCCTGAGAACGGCCGCCTGTTGAAGGCGATTGGCTACGATTCCGCCATCAGGATGCCGCCTTCCGGCAAGATGCCGGACACGGCCATCGCTGACCTGCGGACGTGGGTCCGGTCGGGAGCGCTTTGGCCAGAGCAGGCTCGGGTGCGCGCGGCAGCGGGCGAGGGCAACGCGCTTTGGGCGTTCGAACCCGTGGTTCGTCCCCCGGTACCAGAGGTCCGCGACCCGGCCTGGGTAAGGAACCCGATCGACCGCTTCCTGCTCGCCGCAATGGAGAAACACGGATTACGGCCCGCATCGCCCGCCGATCCCCGGACCCTCTTACGTCGCGTGACCTACGACCTGACGGGACTGCCCCCGGAGGCCGCGGAGATGGAGGCGTTCGCGAGCGATCCGTCCACCGCCGCCTACGAGCGGGTGGTGGAGCGCCTGCTGAGTTCACCGCGATACGGTGAGCGCTGGGGACGGCATTGGCTCGACGTTGCGCGCTACGCCGATTCGACCGGTGTCGACGAAGATCACAAGTATCCGTACGCCTGGAGATATCGGGACTACGTCATCGATGCCTTCCAGAGGGACCTGCCGTACGACCAGTTCGTGGTCGAGCAACTGGCCGGCGACCGCCTTCCGCCGCCGCCCGGCGAGCGGTTCAACCCCCGCGCCATGATTGCGACCGGGTTCCTCGCGATCGGCCCCAAGCTGCTGGCCGAGGTCGACAAAAAGAAAATGCTCTACGACATCGTCGATGAGCAGATCGAGACGGCGGGAAAGACATTCCTGGGCTTGACCCTTAATTGCGCGCGCTGCCACGACCATAAGTTCGATCCGATTTCGACGCGGGACTACTACTCGCTGGCGGGCATGTTTGCCAGCGGGCGCCTGCTGGGCGAGCTTCGCCCGCCCGGGACGTCGGTGTCGCGGCTCTACTTTCCTCCGCTGGCCCCTCCCGAAGAAGCGCGGGGGTACGAGGAGCATGAGGCGAGGAAGCAGGCTTTGCAGAGAAGCCTCGACGATATCAAGGATGAGGCGAAAGAAGCCTACCTGCGCGGCCAGGTGAGCCGGTTGGGCGAGTATATGGTGGCAGCAGCAGCCGGAAAGACACCGGATGGCCTGGATCCCCGGATCGTCGATCGATGGTCCAGCTACCTGAAGCCGGGTAAGGATCGGCGGCCGCATCTGGAGGCGTGGTTGAAAGCCAAGGCGGAGGAGCGCCAGGCGGTGGGTGCCGCTTACGCGAAGGAGTTTGCAGCCACGCTGGAAGAGCGGTCGGCAGTGTTGGCGCGATGGCGACGGGACGCGCGGGAAGGGAAGTCGCCGCCGAAACCTTCGTTCCCGGCCGGTGAGAACCGCTTCTACACCGAGGTGAGCGCCCCCGCGGGTCCGTTCGGTCTGCCGAAAGACGGCTGGGAGCGGTATCTGACCGCGGATGGCAGGGCTCGTCTGGAGCAACAGCAAGCCGCTCTGAAAGAGTTAGATCGTAACGCGCCGCCGGCGCCCCCGCTGGTTTGCGGGGTTGTCGACGGCGATCCGGTGGAGCAGCGCGTCTTTGTCCGCGGGAATCACGCCTCGCCGGGACCCGTGGCGCCGAGAGCCGTGCCCGCGGTGCTGGCGAAGAACGGACAGCCTTCGTTTTCTCCCGGCAGCGGCAGGCGGGAGTTTGCCCAGTGGGTTGCGGACCCGGGCAACCCCCTGACCGCTCGCGTGATGGTGAATCGCATCTGGATGTGGCACTTTGGCGAAGGCCTTGTTCGTACGCCGAACAACTTCGGAGTGATGGGTGAGCGGCCGACCGACCCCGCTCTGTTGGATTTTCTGGCGTCGGAGTTCGTGGCGAGCGGATGGTCGGTGAAAGCCATGCACCGGCTGATCCTGATGTCGAGCGCCTACCGGATGAGCGTGGAGACCGGCGAGAGGAAGGCCGAGATCGATCCGTCGAACCGTTGGTGGTCGCGATTCAACCGGCGCCGCATGGACCTGGAAGAGATTCGCGACACCCTGCTTTGGCTGGAAGGGAAGATCGACTTCCGCATGGGAGGCACCTTGCAGGAAGGTACGGGCACGGAGAAAGTGGGAACGAGCGTGCTGCGCCTCGGGTTCAACCCCGACGATAGTTTCCGGCGGACGGTGTACCTGCCGCTGCGGCGATCGAACCTGCCGGCGATGTTCACGCTGTTCGACTTCGGGGACGCCTCCACCACCAGCGACGGCCGGTCGCGGACCAATGTGGCGCCGCAAGCGCTGTTCTCGATGAATAGCAGTTTTACAACCCGAGTGGCCGGAGCATGGGCGCGGCGACTGCTGGAGCTTCCGGAGACCGGGGACGAAGGGCGAATCCGGCGGGCTTGGCTGGATGCATTCGGTCAGTCGCCGAGTCCCGGCGAGGTGGAGGAAGCGGCCGGGTACCTCCGAAACTTTCCCGGGACGGCCACAACGGAGCAGAAATGGCGGAGTTACTGCCGCCTGCTGCTGGCCAGCAACCAGTTCATTTACCTGCAATGAGAGGTCTCCCCACAGTGACCGCCGGCCCAAAGGCCTTTTCGCGCCGCGATCTGCTGGCCAGGTCGTCGTGCGGGTTCGGTCTGCTGGCGTTGCAGGGGCTGCTATCCGGTGACAATGCGGATCCCCTGGCGCCGCGTCCCACCCATTTTCAGCCGCGGGCGAAGCGGGTCATCTTTCTGTTCATGCACGGAGGCCCGTCGCACCTGGATACGTTCGACCCCAAGCCGCGTCTCCAGCGGGATGCCGGAAAACCTCTTCCCTTCAAGCGGCCGTTGACCTTCGCCGAAGGGGAAATGGGAGGGCTGCTGCCGTCGCCCTGGGAGTTCCGTAAGTACGGGAAAAGCGGGATCGACGTGAGCGAGTTGTTCCCCGAAGTTGCCACCTGCGTGGACGACCTGTGCGTGATCCGGAGCATGGTGGGAGACAGCGTTGCCCACGGCGGCGCCATCATGCAGCTGCACACCGGGTCGAACACGTTCACGAGGCCGAGCATGGGCTCGTGGGTGGTCTACGGTCTGGGGACCGAGAACCGGAATCTGCCGGGATTCATTACCCTGAAACCGACCTTGTTCCACGGCGGCGCGAAGAACTGGAGTTCGGGCTTCCTACCTGCCGCGTTCGAAGGCACCGCGGTCGGGCACGCCGCCATGAACGCGCTGGAGTTGAAAGAGCCGATCCGGTTCCTGGAACACAAGGACCTGACCTCCGAGCAGCAACGGTACGAACTCGACCTGCTGCAGAAAATGAACCGGCGAAACGCCCAGCAGTTTCCGTTCGATCCGCAGTTGGAAGGGCGAATCCAGGCGTTTGAGCTGGCCTCGCGGATGCAGACCTCCGCGCACGACGCCTTCGATCTCACCAAGGAAACGGACGTCACGCGGCGGTTGTACGGACTGGACGAAGACGAAACCGTAGACTTGGGGTGGCAGTGCCTGGTGGCGCGCCGCCTGACGGAGCGAGGAGTGCGCTTCGTCCAGGTGTCGCACACGTATCGCGCCGGGAACGAGGTCGGGTGGGACGCGCATCAGGAACTGGTCAAGGTTCACACCCGGACCGCACACCAGGTGGACCGTCCGGTGGCCGGCCTGCTGCGGGATCTGAAGTCGCGTGGAATGCTGGAGGACACGCTGGTGGTCTGGGGCGGGGAATTCGGCCGGACGCCCGTGGCTCAAGCGGGCGACGGCCGCGACCACAGCCCTTACGGCTACACGATGTGGCTGGCCGGAGGAGGCGTGAAGGGCGGTCTGGTCTACGGGGCGACCGACGAGTTTGGGTATCACGCGGTGGAAGACCGGATGCACCTCAACGATCTGCACGCAACCCTTCTGCATTTGCTCGGACTCGACCACGAACGACTGACGTATCGCTACGGAGGCCGCAACTTCCGCCTGACCGATGTCGCCGGCGTGGTCGCCCGGAAGATTCTGGCCTGATCCTAAGCGTCAGGACGTGAAGCCGCCATCGATCTTGATGTGAGCGCCGGTGATGAATGCGCCTTCCGGACCCGCGAGATGGGAGACCAGGGCGGCGATCTCGTCGCCGCGACCGTAGCGCCCGATGGCCAGGTAGCCCTTCAGGGTCTCCGAGAACGCGCCGTCGGCCGGGTTCATGTCGGTGTTGATCGGGCCGGGCTGCACGTTGTTGACGGTGATTCCCCGCGGACCCAGATCACGCGCCAGGCCGTGGGTGAAGCCGGCGACGGCGCCTTTGGTCAACGCATAGACGGACCCCTGGGGGAACGGGACAAAGTCGCTGTTGACGCTGCCGATCATGATGACGCGGCCGCCCTCGCCCATGTGACGCACCGCTTCCTTCGTGGCCGTGAAGACCGCCCGCACATTGATGCTGAGAGCGCGCTCGAACTCCTCCTCGGGAAATTCGCCGATGGGTGCCATGGGGGCGACGCCGGCGTTGTTCACGAGAATATCGATGCGGCCAAAGGTCTCGACGGTGGTCCGGACCGCGCGCTTCACGGCCTCCATGTCGGCGCTGTCGGCCTGGATGGCGACCGCCTTTCCGCCGGCCGCGACGATCGAGTCGACCACGGCGTTCGCCTTCTCGGGAGAAGCGCTATAAGTGATTGCCACCGAAGCGCCATCCGCCGCAAGCCGCTTTGCAATTGCCGCGCCGATGCCGCGGGACGCGCCCGTGACCAGCGCGACCTTGTTGTTCAGGTCCGCCATCGTTCGAGTTTCCTCCGCTGAAGATTGCTGCAGATATGGGATGTGGCAGGCCTGAACAAAGGTTCCAAAATGGTGAGTCCTTTGCACGGCCGTCCGGGAACCTCCATGTGCGGGCCGGTGTCTACTGGAAGAAGAGGTTGTGCCGTGCCGGCGCCTGTGCTTCTGGAGTTCGGGACCAGACCGATGTTCGAGCGGACGGAAGCCGGATCGTCGTCGCCGTGGCTTCCGACGATCGCCTGCCTGCTTGCAGCCGTGGTCACGGCAGCGGTAACCTGCCCCGAGCCCCTGTCGGGTACGCCGACTCCGGCTGAGGCCGCGCTGCGAGCCCTGCTCGCGGTTTGCCTGGTCGGGGGCGTCACGGCCGCCGTGGCGCGAGTCTCCTTCGCGGCGTTCTCTCCCTGCTCGAGCGACGAATTGCAGGACACGGTACTGGCGTTTGCAGGAACCGCCGTATGGCTCGCGCCGCTGGCGGTCTTCGTCGTCCAAAAAGAATCCTGGTCGTTCCTGGGCGCAGCGGCGGTCGGGATTGCGAGCGCGAACTTGCTCTGGCGTTGCCGCGCTGGCTCGGACCCGGAGGCCGCCGCGGATCCCGCTTCGGGCAGGGTGCCGTTCCTCGCGGAGGCTGGATCGTCCCAGACCTTGTTGTTCTCCTTCGCTGGAGCGGCGGCGGTGCAGGCCGGCATCTGCGCCCACGCGATCGGCCAGGTCGCGGCAGCCGCTTTGCTCACCGGCGCCGGTTGCCTGATCGCCGGCGGCGCCGCTCCGGTGGTGAAAGCGCGCACCGAGGTTCGCCGGCCCAGAGCGGGCCTTGCGATCCGGAGCATGTGCGCCGTCGTCCTCGCGGCCTTGGGCCTGACTCGCCTGCCCGGTCCGTCCCACGCCTCGGGTGAGCGGAACGCCAGCGCCAATGCCGCTTCCGCGCTCGCGGGTGTCCCCGATAAAAATCTGCTCGCGGGCGCAATCCTGCTGGCCGATCCGCCGAAGGACAGGAAGTTAATCGCGCCGGTCGTGAATCGAAGCGGGAACGTGTCGCTCAAGCGCGCGATCCCGCCGGACAGCATCGACTTCTCCGGCGAGTACTGGATATTTCCCATCTCGCTGAGGCGGCCTCCGAAGGGCTCGATGGTCGAGAGGGCCTCGCCGTTAGGGTTCAAATTCACCTGTGTCGACCGGTCGCCGCTCATCATGCTGGCGCGGCAGCGGCTGAGAGCGGCGCTGGATCCGCGCTGCTGTTCGGCCATCGAAGTCGCGGTGAGGAGTGCCGATCCGCAGCCCGAGACCATCACGGTTCGCACGTCCCTGGCGACATCCACGCTCACGCGGGGACGCTACCAGCAGCTGGGAGCCAGGGAACTCCCCGCCGCCGAGTCGGCGGTCCTGCGGTTTCCCATGCCCGCGCGCTCCACAATTCCGGAGTTCGACGAGATTGTGGTCGAGTTCGAGTTGAGCAGCCCGCGGTTGCATCGCAGCGCGAATGTCTCCGTCCAGCGCTTCGTGTTCATTCCGCGGGCTCGCTGAGGTTCTAAGAAAGAAACAGGACAGCCGGGTCCCCGCCGTACGCACCCGTTGGGCGAGAAAGAACGTCGCCCGGCGGCACTTTCAGCGGTGGCTGGCGACACCCGGAAACCGGTAGCCACCGCTTGCTCAGGGGCTGTGAAAAAAAAGGGGACAGCCACCCCGTTTCCCGATCAACGTTTCGTGAAGAATCAACGATTTGTGGCAAGCGAGACGGTGTGACCGACCCCAGTTTTTTCACGGCTTCTCACGCGCGCGGCTCCGATCGCCGGCGCGGGCTCTCTAGCGGTCGCGACTGAACTGGACCACTTGTCCCGTGGTCGATACGGTGCAGGATCCTCGCTCCGTGGAACCACCCCGATTCACGGCGATGTTCACGCGATAGCCCCCGTTCCCCTGGTCTTGCGCTCGATCCACCTGCACATCGGAGGAGGACACCCGAAACCTCCGGGTGGCTTCGTTCCGGCAGTTATTTTCCGCGTCACGAGCGGACCCGCGGCCTCGACGCGAACTGTTATCCCAACCGCCACCGCGACCGCTATTGTCCGAGCCGCCGCGTCCGCTGTTATCCCATCCACCGCGACCGCCGCCGAATCCGCTGCCTCCGGATCCGCTGTCGCTCGAGCCGCCCTTCCACAGAAGATCGCCTGTGTAGCCTTCCCGGCCGCCTTTCGGATCTTCGACCCGAATGACGGCGATGCCGCGATTCGACCCAGGGTCTCGGACCAGACTCTGCCGCCCGCGGCCGTCGATGCCTTTGAACCGGAATTCGTAAGGATTGGTAGGTAGGGGCTGGTTGCAGTCCAGGCGCCGCCAGACGGCCTGGGTACCGGAAATGTTCCGCAGAAAACCCTGGCTTCCGCGGATCTCGACCTCCGCGATCCCGTCCACCTCGACTTCGAACGTACACTTGCCGTCGCCGCCTCCGCCGCGGATATTGGCGGTGATCCGCTCACCCCTCTGGGCGAGCGCCGTGCTGACGAAGGCTGCTCCAAGAAGCAGATAACCGGCGAACTTCATTCGTTGAATTCCTCCTCCGAATCCGGGACACGTCGTGACCTCCCGGGACCATTCACCAGGGTAGCTGAGAACTGGCTTGCGAGTGGTGGCAGCGACACGATCCGGCTCCCGCACTAGAGAAGACGATCCTCCCAGACGAGCAGGTTGCAGGGATCTTTGCCGAAGACGTGTCCCTTAGAACGCATTGGGGCTGCCCGCTCCGTTGAAAAACCGCTCCTGGGCCGTTGGACTCCCTTGGTGCGCAGGAAGGGACCCCCTCGCTACGCTCGGGGCTGCAAGCGCGCTTTTCATCACCTTTGGTGGACCGCAGGCCCATGTACACTCCCTTCCGGTCGCGGCTCTGACCAAGCGCAACCCCACGGCTTAGAACGTGTGCGGAAATCGGGAAGCCACCCCCCTTCCGGTCGCGGCTCGGACGGAACGCAACCCCACGGCTTAACGCCGTGGGCTCCCATCGCGGTGGGGGTCGCGAACCCAAACGCAACCCCTCGGCT
>CAZGUX010000085.1:0-5953 GCA_964529305.1 uncultured Solibacteraceae bacterium
CCGCAGCACGCGATGGAACTCCTCGACAGTGCGGACAATGTCCTCCCCGGACAATAATTCCAGCAGGTAGCAGCACACGACCAGGTCGAAGGCGCCGTCCCGGTACGGCATCCAGCGGGCGTCGACGGCATGGCATCGAGCGCGCGCTCCGGGATAGCGGCTGCGGACTCTCTGCTGGGTCCGTGCCGCCATGTTCGGTGATAAGTCCATCCCGATCGTTACGCCGGAGGGATTACCCGCGACCAGGCGCCGGAACATCTCGCCGGATCCGGTAGCCGCTTCCAGCACCTTCAGCCCGTCCCGGAGGCCGCAAATCTCGAGCAGTTTCTCATGCGCCCGCGAATGAAACAGTTGGGATGAAATCGAGTAGAAGGGAGCGACACGATCGTACAACCGCCGCGTCCGGTGCGCCAGCGTAGCCGGCATCTTATTAGCCGGCCACGCCGGCGCTGACAGTTCGAGTCTGGTCAACACCACCTCCTCGGTGGACGTCCCGATCCCGGGGACCTCCGGAACACAGACTCACTAGGATACCGCTGCCAGATCCTTCGGTGGGGTCGTCGCCTGAAGTTCCGGCACTTCGAGTTCGATGCGGGTACCGTCCCCCGGTTTGCTCTCGATTCGAATCCGGTAGTCGTCACCGAACAATACCTTCAATCGCTCACTCACGTTGCTCACCCCGACACCCTCTTCCAACATGTGGGCGAGCCGATCCTGGGGGATGCCTACGCCGTCGTCCTCCACCGTCACCACCAGTCTGGCGTCACCGCGTCGGGCGCGCAAGGTCACGGTTCCACCCTCGATCTTGTTGCCCAACCCGTGCTTGATCGAGTTCTCGATCAGCGGCTGAAGCACCATGCTGGGCAGTTGCATGCCGAGCGTTTCCGGAGCGATGTCCTTCTGGAATCGCAGCTTTTCACCGAAGCGCACCATCTCGATCGAGAGGTAGTCGTCGAGGAACGTGATCTCATCGCGCAGCGTTGTGAAATTCTCGGTCCGCCGCAGCAGGCGCCGGAGGATATTCGACAGCCGCGTCACCATGGTGCGCGCCTGGGTGGGGTCGGTGCGAATCAGCGCCGCCACGGAGTTGAGCGTATTGAACAGAAAATGCGGATTGATCTGGCGGGTGAGAGCGTCCAGGCGCGCTTCAATCAGCGACCGCTGCTGCTCCTCCAGCTTCACTTCGTTACGCGTATTGTTCCAGATCTTCAACGGCAGGGTGACCGCGAACAGGGTGCTCAGGTACAACGCGGCCATTCCCCAGGCGCCTGTCTCATCCGGCATGTCAAGATGAAACAGCGAGGGCGGATCGAATAGCAGCACCGACAACTGGCGCAACAACTCGGCCAGCAGAATCGCTCCCAAGAGAACCAGATGAAAGACTGCGCGGCGCCGGCTTTGCAGGCCCCGCAGTAGCCGGTAGACATTCAGATCGATGGCCGGGGTGAACGACCAGATGTCTTCGGGGTCGGATGCCAGGTCGCGGACCAGCCCGCCAAGCACGCCCAATCCAGCATACAGCGGCATGCTCACGAATTCCCGATCGATAATCGCGGGGAGGGAAATCAGGACGCCAGCCAGCAATCCGGTAAAGTAGCCGCCCAGCACGCCCGCGAGCAGTGATCCTTCCAATCCAAGGTCGATGGCCGGGTAGCCCTTGGTGAGAACCCGGGTAGCCACGCCCGCTCCAAACACGATGGCGAACCACAGCGCGAGTTGGAGCCGCTGGTACAGGGTGCGGACCTCTCGCAGGAGCATCTTCTTGACGCCCGCCGACCTGACGAGAATGCTCGCCAGGGCCGCGACAATACCCAGTTTCACCAACAATGGAACCAGCGCTTGTTCGGCCATGCAAGTCCCGGACGTCCCGCCTCGCTATAATAAAGCAAGACTCCAAACATCTTAGCGCCCCATGGAAAACAGCGTCTCCGCGCGCCTCGAAAAAGTCGCCGAAGCGGAGTTCCCAACCCGATTTGGCCGTTTCCGGATCTATGGATTTCGCATAAACACCGGGGATCAACCGGAGGAGGCCGTAGTGTTGGTACACGGGGAACTCGCGGGCGACCCGCCGCCCCTGGTGCGGATTCATTCACAGTGCCTGACGGGCGACGTCTTTCACAGCCTGCGGTGCGACTGCCGCTCGCAGCTTGAAATGGCGCTCGAGAAGATCGTGGACGAAGAGCGCGGGCTGTTGATCTACGAGCACAAGGAAGGCCGGGGAATCGGCCTTTTGAACAAACTGCGCGCTTACGAATTGCAGGACCATGGCGCCGACACCGTTGAAGCGAACGAGCGGCTGGGCTTCGCGCCCGACCTGCGCGACTATTCGCTGCCCGGTGAGATTCTGCGCTACTTCGGGCTCACCCGCGTCCGATTGTTTTCGAACAATCCGGAGAAGGTGCAAGCCGTGGAGAGGGCCGGGGTGGTGGTCACCGAGCGGGTCCCCTGCGTCGCGCCTCCCGAAGAGTCAACCGAAGCCTACTTGCGGACGAAGAAAGAGAAACTGGGCCACCTGCTGGACCCGGTTTGATGCGAGCGCTGCAGGCTATTGCGGCGACTAATGGGATAATACGAAGTGTCCGCTCGGTTCCCGGGCGAACAATCGGAGTGGAGGCCCCGGACACCTCTTGATTCGTCGAAAAACGTTGACCTCGCAGGTTATCGACTACGTGGTCGATCTCATCAAGACGAACAAGGTGAAACCGGGCGAGCGGCTTCCGACCGAAAACGAGTTGACGCAGACCCTTGGAGTGAGCCGGACCTGCGTGCGGGAAGCGATCAAGTCGCTCGAGACCCTGGGGCTGATCTCGGTGCGGCAGCGCATCGGGGCGACCCTTCTGCAGCCATCGGCGTCGAACCTGCTCCACGCCGAGTATCTGTCGGCCGCGATCCAAAGGCACCAGACGGACTCCCTGCTCGAATTCCGCCGCATCCTGGAGGTCGGCTTGGCATCGCTCGCGGCCGAGAAGGCAACCGACGCGGATATCGAGGCGATGCAGACCGCGCTCGAAAAATACCAGACCGAGGTCGAACAGAAGCATGCCGACTGCTCGACGGATCTGTCGTTTCACACGGCCATGGTACGGGCGGCGAAGAACCCGTTCGCGGCCACCGTGTGGCAGACGATTTCCACTCGCTTGACGGAAGTGCTGGCGCGGGCGACAGACCTGCCGACGGTGCCGGAGCAGACTCTGGGAGACCACCAGCGGATTCTGCGCGCGATTCGCAGCCGGAATCCGAAGAAAGCGCGCGAGGCGATGCGGGCGCACCTGGAGAACGCCGAGAGGATCTGGAGCATCGCGCTGCAGGACCAGCAGGATGCGGAGGCTCAGGGAAACGCCCGAAAACCCAAATCGAGCGTGGCTGTGACGGTTCCGAAGTAGAGCCTTTCAAGGGCGCTAGTAGTCTCAATACGGTTCACTTTGGAAATAGCGGCGGAACGATGGCTCCGAACCGCGGGTGTAAACCCGCGGGTTGCGTTGGGGCTCTCATCCACACCTTCACCGCAACCCGCGGGTTTACACCCGCGGTTCGGGGAGGTCATGCGTCGCGACTGGAGGCGCCGGACAACCGGGCCAAGTGTACGTGACGTCTAAGTGAAGAGTATTGAGTCTAAGCCGATCTCTGGAAGACTGCAGTCAGCGCTTCGTATCATGTTGCGAACCAGGATCGGCCGTCATTGATAGGTGGTCCAAATGGGAGAACTCCAAGCCATCTCGCCGTCTGTTTGCATTACATGAACGTAAAAGTAGCTCTCACCCTGCGACGTGGCCGTATCCACATACTGAAACTGGACCTCCCGTTGACCATTTGCCAGCGTGTACACGATCTTGTTGTTCTTGATGAGGTCGATCCGCTTGACCGGCGCGGTTCCCAAGACCTTTACGTTCAGTTGGACCGGCGTCGAACTGACCCCTACCTCACCCATGATGTGCTCCCCATCGGATCCGGACGAACGCAGGTCGACGATGATGTTGTCCGTGGCGGCATAGGCCCGGCGGGCGCGCATGGCCGCGAACAGGCTGTCGCGATCCGGTCCCTCCGCGATCAGACAGGCGTAGCTGACGTGCGTCGAGTGATGGTCGGATGAAGCAATCATCCCCAGCTTGTAGCCCTTGGCGAGGGCGTTCCAGACCATTCCGTAGCGCCGGGGTGCCTCGCTGGCGGGGGTAAGCGCCTCACTCGGCTCCAGCGTCTTGGGCATCGGAGCCCCGGCATACTCATAACTCTCTCGCATTCCCTGGTAGACCTCGACGAGCGGTTCGACGACCGGATCGTTATCGCGCCAGTCGGTGCCCGCGTTCGTGCCACTGGTATGGGAGATGGCGATTCCCCGATGTCGCCTTAGGTACGCATACAACCGGCCAGCGCCTTCCCATCCCCGTTCCTCGGTCGGGTTCACGGGAAGCAAGGGAACGCCGCGGGCCGGATAGAGCAGGTTTCGGTGCCCGTTGGGATACGGCAGGCTGCGCTCCACTGCGTAAAAAGCGGCGAAGTCTTTCACCTGAAAAAGGTCCGCGAATTTCTGCACGAGCCACCAGTTGTAGGGCTCCTGGAGCGTATCGGCGTGGTCCGTTATGCCCAGGAAATCGAGGCTGGCCGCATCGCGGGCATATCGATACGCGTCCAGCACCGAACCATCCGCGCCGCCGTCCCAGGAGATCTCCGTGTGCCGATGCAGGTCTCCGCGGTAGATCTGGTAGGTCTTCCCTCGGGAGGAGATGCGATAGGAGCGGATGCGGTTGACGGCCGCTCGTTCATCTGGATGAATCGGGGCGACGGCCGCGAGCGGTTGATCGGTGTAGGGGATTAGCTCCGCCGCCTGGTTGGGAGCCGCGTCACGAACGACTCGAGCGATGCGGATCTCGCCCTTCTGCTGATAGGTGCCCGACTCGGTGCTGCGCTGATCCGTCGGCCAGGCAAGCCACAGGGATCCCTTGCCGTCGATGGTGGTGGACGGCATCATGTCGTTCCGGCCGGAGCTATGGGGAACATAGCTCAGCGGCGTCCAGACGCCGCCCTGATAGCGGGTGGCATAGATGTCCCAGATCGGAGAGTAGATGGTGCCGGACCCGGTCGTGCGGCTATCCGGGATGCGCATACTCAGGCGTCGGGCGAACAACCAGGGCCGGCCTTCGGCGTCGATCTGAAGATGCGGCAGATGCCAGGAGACGGTTTCGTCAAACACGGGGGCCATCGAGCCGGCGGTGGTCAACATTGAACCGTTGTGGATCACACCGACGCGGAGAGAGCGACGCTCATACAACCCGGAGCCCTTTTTGAGGACCAACGCACCGGTGTCCTTGCCCCACTCCGGACCGGACTCATGCCAGGCGATCCAGGTCCTGCCCTGGGGATCGATCGCGACGCTGGGACAAGCTTCGAATCGAGCGGTTTTCGCCACAAGCCGCGCCTCGTCCCACTGACCGTTCCGGAACTGCCGCAGGAAGACGTCGTAGCTGCCGGAGCCATATCCATCCCACACGACCGACACGAGACCGTTCGCTCCGGAGGCCACGGCCGGCCACCAATTGTTGCCCTGAGCGGAGACCCCGTCGCTGACCCGAACTTCCGGAGACCACTTTTTCCCATCGAAGGTCTTGGCGAGAATCTGCGAGCCGCCCACCACGGTTCTCTGCCATACCAGCCAGAGTTTGCCGTTGGAGTCGGTGACGGCACGGTGATAGATGTCCGGGCCGGAATCCTCGGTGAGCCGCTCGGCTTTCGACCAGTTGCCTTTGCTCCGGGCCCGCCCATACAGGTCCCAATTGCCGTTGACCTGTTGCGACCAGATGACCCATACCCTTCCCGCCACATCCTCGCCAATAGCGGTCCGGAAGAGGTCGGCGTCCGCGGCAAGATGGGCCGGCGCCTTCCACACCCTGCCGTCGCCCTCGCGGACGTACAGTTGATCGAACTCCCCGCGATGCTCCTGCCAGGCGGTGTAGAGGAC
>CAZGUX010000086.1:0-5004 GCA_964529305.1 uncultured Solibacteraceae bacterium
GACTTCGGCGTAGCGCAAAGCGGTTTCCTGAGTGATCGGGAGGATGTGAACCGACGGTTTCGAGAGAAACCTGGCCAGTTGCGATTTGTTCTCCGCCCAGCGCGATCCCTGGCGGAACCCGCTGTACATCTCCCCCAAGACGACCGCCGGCACCCCGATCCATTCGGACTGGCGCAATACGTCCAGGATCGCTGCGTCCCCCCGGGAGAGCGCCGAATACGCCGACGTATCCACTGCAACCCTCAACGAGGCGACTCCCAGTCGGCGGGATCGATTTGGCGCATCTGGCGAAGTGCCATGTCAAAGGCCGCCGCCTCATCGGCCGACCACATGCCCAGGAACTCGTCGAAATCCGAGTTCAGTGCCGGTTTGTGGACGGATCCTTCGAGCAGCCGGATGGTTGCCTTGTTCAGGCTCACTCCTTCCCGCCGGCTGAGATCGGTGATCGCCTTTGCGACCTCGGGAGGCAGATTGCGTAGGGAAATGGTCACGCTCCGAATGTAGCAGAAACTGATGCGAAATGAAACATAAGTCGATGCAGTCCCGGCTGTTCAAACGGGAGTCTTACCGTCTCAGGAATTTCGCCGGAACACCATCATCCGCTGCGTGAACACCAGCGGCCACAGGATCTCCTCGTGCATCACTTCAGCGTCTGTCCCAATGGCATCCATCACCTCGTCGCGTTCGAGCGGACGCTCGTCGTGGAACTTCCATACGCCGATCCGTTCGCAGAACCAACGGCTGACCCGGTACAGCCAAGTCGGCGTCGGAAACGTCAAGAGAATCACGCCGCCCGGCCGCGCGCTCGCCAAATGGGACCGGATCGCCAGCTTCGTTCCCTTCCGGTCAAAATGCTCTACGAGTCCGACGCTGAACACCAGATCCGAATCTTCCATGGCCGGCAGCTCGAGAACATCCTGCGACGTCAACTCCAGCACTCCGCCGTCCGGCAGTTTGCGGTCGCGGAGCAGGCCGAGTCCGTACAAATTGGTATCGATCACCCGATAGCGTGCGGGCCGGAGCGCCGCCGCGAACTCGTCGAGAAAACAACTGTTCGCGCCTCCGATCTCGGCGATCCGCAAACCGCGCTCGGCCGCGCCGGGTGAATGCGCGCGCAGCGCCCGCAACAACCGATTCGCGGTATAGCGCCGCGTCACCTTGGCGGTCGGAGGCACACTGCGGTAGTACTGGTCCCAATCGGTCGCTTTGGGAGCGCGGCCGTCGCCGCCTTCCCGGGCAAACACCACGTCTCGTTGCAGTGCGAAATTCGCCAGGAACAGAAGCCCTTCCGCGCAGACTTTGGCGTACATGGTGGCGATTCCGAGCGTGTCGCGCAGGGCGATGAGAATCCAGTACGAAGCAAATCCGCTCGCGGCGACCAGGGCGACGTACCTCGGAATCGTGCGCGCGTGATCCCGGTCGGAGAGAAACACGGCATTTCGCACCGCCACGTAGTTGAAGACCATCGCGACCAGACGTCCCGATACCTGGCTGGCGGCGACGTTTTCCGTCGACCGGTAGGCGAGAAGAAACACCGCGTTATCCAGCAACGCCGTCAGCAGCGAAGCCACGCTGAACCGGGTCAGGACAAAGTAGATCCTCGCCGAATCGAAGAGGGGACTGAAGTGTGATCCCCGGTTGGACTCGAAGTACAGGGTCCGGATGGGAATCTCGACGAACGGGATCCGCAACTGGATGGCCATCAACAACGCGTCGAGCTCGAATTCATAGCGGTTCGAGGGGATCTCCAGCAGTTTGGGCAGCAGGGGCGCGGGCAGGCCGCGCAGTCCGGTTTGCGTATCGTTCACCAGCCGGCCGTTGAGGATCCGGAAAATAGCCTTCGTCACCCGGTTGCCAACCCTGCTGCGCCAGGGAACGTCTTCGCGAAAGCGCCGGCTGCCCAATACCAGCGCATCGGGATGGCTCGCGAGCGCCCGGGCGGTTTGGAGAATGTCTTCCACCGCGTGCTGGCCGTCGGCGTCGGCGGTGACGATGCCCGCGCAGTCCGGGCGTTCGCAAAGGACGGCGTTGATGCCGGTCTTCAGGGCCGCTCCCTTGCCCAGGTTCACGGCGTGACGCAACAGGCGGACCCGCGGCATTCGGGCGACGGACTCAAACTCGGCGGCGAACTCGGGCCCGCTGCCATCGTCCACAATGATGACGACGGCGAAGGTCGAGTCCCCGGTCAACTCAGCGGCCAACTCGGTCAGCGCTCGGGTAGGCCGATAGGCGGGAATCAGCGCCACCAGCAAAGGCAAAAGATCCTCACTGACGTCAACGGCCCGGACGGAACTTGTCGACTCTTCCCGCGCCGGTCTGCGCCACATACAGGTTGCCTTCGCGATCGATCGAGATCCCGTGTGGATAGCCGAAGGTGTGCTCGTTCCCCCATTGTTCGATTATCTTGCCCTTGGCATCAAACCGGAAGATGCGGTCGTCGGTGCCGGCGCCGCCGTAGATCCGGTCGTCCTTGGTGATGAACATCGCGTCCAGCGAATGCAGGTTGGGCCACTGTTCGAGGAATCGGCCTTCCTGGTCGAAGATCTGGACGCGATGGTTCTCCCGGTCGTTCACGTAGAGGCGGCCGCGCGAGTCCATCGACAGACAATGCGGCATGTGGAACTCGCCCGGACGCAGGCCGCGCTTGCCCCAGGTCTTGAGGAACTTGCCCTCGGCGCTGAACTTCACGATGCGCGAATTGCCGTAGCCGTCGGCGACGAAGATCTCGCCGGAAGGCGCCACCAGCACGGACGTGGGTTGCGCGAAGGTGGACGGCGTCTCTCCGGGACGGTCGAGGGTGCCGAGCGTCATCAGGAGCTTGCCTTCGGGCGAGAATTTCATCACGACGTGACGGCCCACGTCGGTCACCCAGAGGTTATCGGCGCGATCGACGTGCAGGCCGTGAACCCAGTGGCGCCGCTCCATGGGCACCGGCGGAGTCTGGCGGAGGTCGTGGTACACGGAGGGAAGAATGACGCTGTCGCCGACCGTGCCCAGCAAGTCACCCGCGGCGCTGAATACCTTGATCGGGTTGGGGCCCCGGTCGGCCACGTAGATGCGGCCTTTCGAATCCGCCGCGACGTGCGAGACTTTGTTCGAGAAGCGTTTCCCGGCCGGGAACTTCGGCCATCCCGCCACTTTGGCAAACGGGGCGGGTCCGTCGGGCAGCGGCGGCAGAAGGTTGCTGACGCGGCCGAGGAACGTCCATTCGGATCGCCGCCGTGGCCCTTCAATGCTGTTTTCTCCGGCGGCGCCGACGATCAGCGGGTCAATCCATTCGAAGCGGTCGACGAAGGCGTCCTGCGGAAGGGGATCGAGCGGAGAGAACTTAGCGCTTGCGGGGTCGAACAGCATGACCTTTTTGGCGGGCGCCACCAGGATGATTTTGCCCAGCGCCCGGACGGGCGCCGCCTGCTGCATCGCTTCCGGCAGGTCGCCCACGCGGGTCCATCGGCCGGTGGGCACATCGTAGCGCAGCACTTCGTTGAACTTCTTCACGGGATCCTTCTGTTCTGCCTGGAAACTGCCGCCGAACAGATAGATGGCCTTGCCGTCGGCGAGGGCCTGGTGTCCCCATCGCCGGGCGCCGGGGAAGTTCGCCAGCGGCTTCCATGTGTTGGAGGGGTCGGCGGTATCGAGCGCCCACACCGTGCTGGTGGCCGACTTGCTGGTGCAGCAGGTTCCCTTCGAGTCGAAGGGCTCGAACTCCCGCGTCCCCCCGATCAGGTAAATGAGCCGGCCGGCCGCCGCGGCGGAGCCGAACATCCGCGTTTCCGGCAACTGCCCGTGGCGGTGCCAGACATACTTTCCGCCGCTCTTCCGCAGGACGTGGACGTCACGGCTCGGCTTGCCATTTTGCAGGCCGCCCATGACATAGATCGCGCCGCCCGTGTGCGTGTAGGCCGGATACCCGAAGGTCACCGGCGCGTCTGGCAATTTCTCCCAGGTTTGGGCGACCGGATCAAAGGCGTGGGTTGCCGCGCTGAAAACCTTTTGAGTCCAGTTCCCCTTGGTCCCCTCCCAGTAGGTACCCCCAATCAGGAGGAGTTTGCCGTCGATGACGCCGGCGGCGTACCCGGCGCGCGGTTCGGGAGTGGGCGTCGACTGACGCCAGGCAATCATGGTGGACGCGGGCCAGCGTGGGTAGAGAAGGGCCGTCGCAAACAAGGTCAGGATGAGGAAGCGGGAGAACATGGCTGATGGCCGACTACGATAACACGGCCAACTCTCCACCACCGTCTGCGCCACCAGCCGCACACACACCGCCAGCACCAACAGGATTCGTTTGCTCATCGCCGCCGCCGATTGTATCGGCGCGCGGCTGTTGGCTGGGCGAACCGGGACGGGTTCAAGAAGCAGAGGTAATCGAGCTCGGACGGCAAAAGGAAACGGCATGGAAATTATCTCTCTACCCTCAGTGTGGCAGGCGGAGTCAAGAGAATTCGGGGGGTGGTTTCGGTAAATGACCGGAAAGAAAGGGCGAGATTTTTGGAAAAGTATTGAACTGGGACAAATGGCGGGACGTCCCACTTGGAGGCGGGACAACGGGGGTTGGTGGTACGTAGAATCAATGAGATAGGTGACGAAGTGGGACAAGTGGGACAAAAACGTGCGGGTTTCCGGGTAAGTGACTGGTGGGAAGGGAGTTGGGTGTGGGACGGGAAGTGGGACAAGGTGGGACAGAGGATCGGAGATGCGGGACAAAGATTTTTTGAGGGGCTGGACGATAAACGAGCTCGGGTTGAGGAATTCGCTTGGACGGCAGGGGAAACGCCGAGCGCCGGGCGACCGAAAAACGTCGCCCGGCGCCACGGGGGAAGCCTCGACACGAGTGTCGAGGCGGCAGGCACGAGTGCCTGCGCCACGAGCGGTCGGCCGGGCAGCGGCCCGACGGGTGATCGGGGCCATTCGGGGATCCTTTCTACTTTCAGGATGAGGGGGTGTCCATCGGAATTTGAGGGGGCAGACTTGTAAGTCACAGGGGTTGAAGGGAAATTATTTTTA
>CAZGUX010000087.1:0-39529 GCA_964529305.1 uncultured Solibacteraceae bacterium
CGCGGCAACGTTTGCGGAGTTTGCCACCGAGATTCGAGAGGGCAAAAGTGATGTGCTGCTGATGCCGGAGTACCGCGAGTCGTTCCCGGTACGGTTGCTGCATCGCCTCCAGGACGCCCTGGCCGACGATCCGGCGCACACGCTCGGTTGGGTTCGCTGGAGCGACCGGGTATTCTATCAGGGCGAGGATGGTGTGACCCGGCCCCTCTCCGAATGGTGGCCCCATCGCCAACCCAAGATCGTGCGTCATTTCGTCCAGTTCGTCCAGTTCACCCGCCGCCAGGAAGTTTGCTCGGCGCTGCGGTTGGCGTTTCCCGAGAGAGGAGAACTGACACCGTGAGCCCCACGCCGCGCATCGCTTTGTTTACAGACTGTTTCCACGAGGTGAACGGAGTCGCGCTGACGTGGCGCCGGATTCAGGAAATCGTGGAGCGGCGAGGCTATCCTTTTCTGAACGCGCATGCCGGGCCTCGCACCATGGTGTCCGGGCGGGGCCCGCTAGTCACCGTGGAACTCGAGCGCGGGCCCTGGTCGATCGGCCTCGAGTCGGATTTCTCGTTCGACCCGATCTTCCTGAGGTACCGCGACCGGGTTCTCGACACGGTCACAAAATTCCGGCCGGACTTGATCCACATTACCGGTCCTGGCGACTGCAGCATTTTAGGAGCTTGGATTGCCTGGCGCTTGAAGCGGCCGATGGTGGCCTCCTGGCACACCAACGTCCACGAATTTGCCGCGCGGCGCCTGGACAAATTCACGGGTTTTCTGCCTTCCGATTGGGCCCGCAAAGTGAGCCGCTGGGCCGAATCCGCCACGCTCGAGGCGCTCATCCGCTTCTATCGGCTACCGCGAGTGTTGCTGGCCCCCAACACGGAACTGGTCCGGATGTTACAACCACGTACGGGCCGGCCCGTTTTTCCGATGCAGCGCGGAATCGATACCGTGCTCTACGATCCCGCCAGGCGCCGCCGGGAAGACCGGGCGGTGGTCCTGGGATTCGTCGGCCGGCTGAGCCCGGAGAAGAACGTTCGATTTCTCGTACGCCTCGAGCAGGAACTGCTGCGCCGCGGCGTCAGCGATTTTCGATTCCGGATCGTTGGCAACGGGAGCGAACGGCCTTACCTCGAGACACATTTGCGCCAGGTCGAGTTCACGGGCGTTCTGCGCGGGGAGGCCTTGGCGGAGGCCTACGCGGGCATGGATCTGTTCGTGTTTCCGTCGCACACGGACACGTTCGGCAACGTCGTGCAGGAGGCGATGGCCTCCGGGGTTCCGGTCGTGGTCACGAACTCGGGCGGGCCGAAGTTTTTGACGCGGGACGGCGTGACGGGCGTGGTGGCGGCCGGCGATGACGCGTTCGTCTCGCTCACCGCCGAGTTGATTGGCAATCACGCGCGCCGAACCGCGATGGGTTTGGCCGCCCGGCAACACGCACTCACGCTGTCCTGGGATACCGTGGTGGACCAAGTCTATGGTGCCTATCAGGAGTGTCTTCGCCTTAGCGGAGCAGCGGCACTGGGATCGGTAGGAGGCCTGCTGAGCCAGGCGCAACGGTCATCCGCCTAGCCCGATCCGCGACCAAACAACAGAGCCGCGACCAAAACTCAGAGCTGCGACCGGAAGGGGTCCCCATGGGCCTGCGGCCCACCAAAGGTGTTGAAAAACGCGCTGCAGCCCCGAGCGTCAGCGAGGGGGTCCCTTCCCGTAAAGAGCGCACGGCGCTTAGAGCGGTTTTTCAACGGAGCGGGCAACCCAGGGCAACTTGATCCTCGACGTTGTCCCCGATTTTCCCCTACCTCCATTGCTCACGGCTTCGTAGCCCCCTGGGAAGTCCCTGCCCGGCCTTTGGACAGGTTCGCGACCGCCCTCTGCCGCGCCGCCTCACTGATCACGATTTGGTTCACCACCCGCACCGCCCCCGCGCTCCGGGCCATTCGCGTCGCGGCGCCCTTGTGCTGCAGGACTTCGGTCCTCCCCGTGAAAATCGCGACGCCATCCTTCACTTTCACCTGGAAGCCGTCCGCGGCGATTTTCGAACGCGCAAGGCGCGCGCGGATCTTCGCCTCGATCTCGGCATCTGAGCCAACACTCGCGCTGGCCCTCGATTTGGAAGAGACCGGCTTGGCAGCCGGCAAGGCAGGTCCCGCGAACAACGCGAACAGAACCCACGCGAGCACAATGGATCGCATGGCGCTTCTGTTCGCAGGGTATCATGGAAGCCGATCGGCCGCGCCCCCGTGCGGCCCGTGCTGCAATGGAGGGACGATGAGCTTGTACTTTGGCGCAGGTTCGGAGACCACGGAGTTCTCCTCGATCGATCTCAAGCAGAGCGTGTTCCAGGCGCTCGACGCCCTCGGACCGCGGCGGAAGGTGCTGTGCCTGCCGCCCGATTTCACCCGCTTCCATTCCCGCGCGGGCGAGATCACGGAAATCGTCTGGGAATACTACGGCGACCGCCTCACCGATATCCTGCCCGCCATCGGAACCCACACGCCGATGAGCGGCCAGCAGATCGAGCGTATGTTCGGCAAGACACCCGCCGGCCGCTTCCGCGTGCACGACTGGCGCAACGGGATCGTCACGCTGGGAGAGGTGCCTGCCACCTTCATCTGCGGACAGTCCGAGGGCAAGCTGAATTTCTCCTGGCCGGCGCAGGTCGACCGGTTGGTGGTCGAAGGCGATTTCGACCTGATTCTCTCCATCGGACAGGTGGTGCCCCACGAGGTGATCGGCATGGCCAACCACAATAAGAATGTGTTTGTGGGCACGGGCGGGGCTGACGGAATCAACAAGAGCCATTATCTCGGCGCGGTGTACGGCATGGAACGCATGATGGGCCGCGCGGATACGCCCGTGCGCCGTGTCCTCAACTACGCCTCCGATCATTTCGCGCGCCACTTGCCGATCGTCTACATCCAGACCGTGATCGCGAAGAACGACGTGGGAGAACTGGCGACACGCGGCCTCTACGTCGGCGCGGATACGGAATGTTTCGAGAAAGCGGCCGAGTTGAGCCTGAAAGTCAACTTCGTGATGCTCGACCGCGAGATCCGCAAGGCCGTCGTGTATCTCGATCCCAGCGAGTTCAAAAGCACGTGGCTGGGCAACAAGTCGGTCTACCGGACGCGCATGGCACTGGCCGATGACGCGGAGTTGATCGTCCTGGGCCCGGGCATCAAGGAGTTCGGCGAAGATGCGACCATCGACAAGCTCATCCGCAAATACGGATATCCAGGGACACCCGCGACGCTGAAGGCGGTGGAAGAGAACGCGGACCTGGCGGCCAATCTGGGCGCCGCGGCACATTTGATTCACGGCTCATCGGAAGGCCGCTTCGACATTACGTACTGCCCCGGGCATCTCACCCGCGAAGAGATCGAGGGCGTCAACTTCCGCTACGCCCCGCTCGAGGAGATGATGCGCCGCTACGATCCGGCGAAGTTAAGGGACGGTTTCAATCTGGTGGACGGAGAAGAGGTTTTCTACATCTCGAACCCCGCCCTCGGGCTGTGGGCCTATCATGGCCGGTTCTGGGGCTGAGCCGTACCGATTCCGCGCCGAACGGAGGCCGAGTTTTCAGGTTGGGGCCTGTTCCGTAGAAGGGCAGGGCATCATCGGCCGGCGCCACTCGACCCGGGGGCGCGTCGTCCTTCGAACGTAGTTGCGTACAGATTGTATCGCCTGGATAATCAAGATTGACGAGCCCAATGCTGCCTACCGTCAAGAAAGAGACCCTGGTGACTGCCCGCACGGGCTTTGGCAAACTGTTGCGCCGAGTCGAGGATGAGCAGCGTTCTCTCGTCATCGAGAAGCGCGGAAGGCCGAGGGCGGTGCTGATGAGCCTCCGCGACTACGTGAGGCTTGCGGCCCCCGAACCGGAAGTGCTGAAGATCATCGGCGAGGAATCGCAGCGCAAGGGTACCGACAAGCTTTCTTCGCGGCAGATTGACCAGGTGATCAAGGCGGCGCGCGCGCAAAAGCGCAAGCGCGGATGATCCCCCTCCGGTTGGTTGTTGACACCAACATTCTTGTCTCGGCAGCCATCAAGCCTCGCGGACTGCAACGGACCGTCGTGCTTTTGGCGACCACCAAACCGGCGACGCTCTACGTTTCCGAGGAGATTCTCGCCGAGTACCGCGAGGTGTTGGCGCGACCGGAGTTGAAAATCCCCAGGGGCCTGCGTCAGCAACTCCTCCAACTCATCCGGAGCCGATCCCATCTGGTGAAGCCGTCGCATACTTTGCAGATGACCAAAGATTCGGACGACAACAAGTTTCTCGAATGCGCCGATGCCGCCCGCGCCGACTATCTGGTGACCGGAAATGTCCGGCATTTTCCGAAGTTCTGGAAGAAAACCAAAGTGATCACGCCGCGCGAGTTCGTCGACATCGTCGCCCCGCATGTGATTCCATAGGGTGACCGAGGGGTATGGCCGGGCTCTCCAGAAATGGTCGCCGCGGGTCACTCCTCGAGCGCCGGAACATCGACCCAGGCTCGCTTCTGCCAACTCTCCATCCCCTTCTCGGCGAGTTGAACCCCCTTGGCCCCCTCGCGCAGCGTCCACGGGAACGGGTCGCCCCGCACCACATGGCGCAGAAATAGCTCCCACTGCGCCTTAAACGCGTTGTCGTAGGTCTCCTGCTCCGGGACTTTCTGCCACTGCTCGAAGTAGTTGAGTGGGCTGTCGACATCCGGATTCCAGACCGGGCGCGGCGTGCCGCCGTAGGGTTGAACCCAGCAGTGCCGCAAGCCGGCGATGGCCGTGCCGTGAGTCCCGTCCACCTGGATGGTGAGCAGATCGTCGCGGCGGACCCGGGTGCACCACGAAGAGTTGAAGTGGGCCACCACGCCATCTTCGAGTTCGAACGTAGCGTACGCGGCATCGTCGGCCGTACAGCGGTAGGGCTGATTGTTTTCGTCCCATCGCCGCGGGATGTGCGTCGCGCCATAGCAGGACACGGCCTTCACCCCGCCGAACAGGTTGTCGAGCACGTAGCGCCAGTGGCACAGCATGTCGAGAATGATGCCGCCGCCATCCTCCTTGCGGTAGTTCCAACTGGGCCGTTGCGCGCTCACCGGTTGGCCTTCAAACACCCAATAGCCGAACTCGCCGCGGACCGAGAAGATTCGGCCGAAGAAGTTCGTCTCCTTGAGAACCTTGAGCTTGAGCAGTCCGGGGAGCCACAGCTTGTCCTGAACCACGCCGTGCTTCACTCCGGCGGCCCGGGCAAGGCGATCGAGTTCCAGCGCGTTCTCCGTAGTGTCGGAACTCGGCTTTTCACAATAAATGTGTTTGCCCGCTGCGATGGCCTTCTTCACCGCTACCGCGCGGCGGTCGGTGGTCTGCGCGTCGAAGTACACCTGATAGCGTGCGTCGGCGAGCGCCGCGTCCAGATCCGTGGAGTACGGGACATTCCCGGCCCGCCTGGAAATCGCTTCCAGCTTGAGCGGATTCCGCCCGATCAGCAGGGGTTCCGGCACGATGCGTTCCGTCGGGCTGAGGACCACGCCGCCTTTTTCGATGATGGCGTGGATGGAACGCAGCAGGTGCTGGTTGGTTCCCATGCGTCCGGTGACGCCGTTCATGATGATTCCGACGCGGTGGATGGTTGGCTGGCTCATTCGGTTCTCCGGGAATGGGTCGTCTTTCCAGGCAACCCGAGGGCTAACGCGAGCGTCATGGCTTGTCCGTGCACTGCGGCCACGCACCCTCCGGCAGCGGGGGGGCTTCCTCGCCGGCCTTGGGCAAAGTCCCTTCCAGTTCCTGACGCCAATGGGCGACATCGCCGGCGGGGCCGTAGACATAGATCATGGTCAGCGGAGTGTCCCCGATATTGGTGAGCTGGTGGAACACTCGCGGAGGAATCAACGCCGCTTGGCCGGCCGTGACGGTGCGGCGCTCTTCGCCCAGGCACATCTCTCCGGTCCCTTCCACGACAAAATAGACTTCTTCCTGCTCCTGGTTGTGCCACGGCACCTGTCCGCCGTTCGGTTCCAGAACGACGTAGCCCATGGCAAAATTCTTCGCCTGAATGGGGGACAGCCCTCCCACCACGTTGCGCGTCCTGCGCCGGGCCGGGTACGTCCGTCCGGCCATCTGATGGATGTCCGCGATGATCATGAGTTCAGCACCAGAATGTCAGATACGGTTTGTTTTCGGCCAAACGCTGCACATAGAGAGCCGCCTCGCGCAGATGATAGTCGCCCCACATGCTGGATTCGCCGCAAGGAATAGAGCGCCCTTCCGGGATATGGTCCCAGCCATTCGGCCGGTGATAGATGGAGTGGAGCAGAAGTCCCTGGTGGCGGGGGTCCGTGCTCAGATACGGCTCGTCCAACAGGGTTTGCAGCACCGTTAATCCCGCCTGGCGGTACCGGCCGGCGGCTGCCGCTTCGCCTTTCGACTCGAGCCACGCCCCCAGCCGCAACAGCCCCTGCGCGCCGATCGCGGCCGCGGAACTGTCGACCGGTTCGTGTTCGTTGTACGGATTCGAGGCCGCCGTCAAAACGTCCCCGAGCTTCCAGAGATGGGGCGCCCCCGTATCCCAGAACGGAATTCCATCCGTCGTCGTGTTCTCCAGGTAGAAGTCGCAGGTCGCTTCAGCCGCGTTCCGGAACGTGGCCGTAATCCCGGCACGTCCTCCAACGTGCGTGAGTTCGGCGTCGGACAGGGTCTCGAGAAATTCCAACTGTTCGGCAAACCCGCACATGGCCCACGCCAGTCCGCGAGTCCAGGTAGTGAACGGCGAAAACCCCTGTTGTGAATTCGGGCACCGGTAGTTTCCGTCGTTGCGGTTGAACACGGACTCGTGGGCAGTACGCCCCCTCACGTCGTACACGTCGCGGCGGTCGCCGTAGTAGATCGAGTAGCGGGCCGTAGTGGCGGCGTGTTCGATGGCGCGCCCGAGCAGCGAGATCCTGCGGTCGTTTTCGCCCATCAGGCAGTGGCCCAGGCGATGCGCGATCGCCAGCGAGCGGACCGAACGAATCGTGTCGACAAACAGCGAGTGCGGGCCGTTGAAGCTGTAAATGAAGCCGCCGCCCGCCACTGGGGCCCACCGGGCGGCCTGCACGGCGCCCGAAGTCTTCAACGCCATCTCGCAAAAATGCCGCTCCCACTCCGTAGCTTCGTAGGCGCCTTCCGTCGCCAACCGCAGCAGATTGCCGTACGTGCTGACATTGTTGAAGCCGTGATCGTGCACGCCGACATGTGAGACGTGCGAGGCCATGAGCGCCAGCGTCCTGCGCCGGCCGATCTCGAGAAACGGCGGCTCGCCCGTCGCATCGAACTGCAGGAGGGCGGAGCCGAATTGAAAGCCCTGGGTCCACTCCGTCCATCCCCGGCTTGTATACGTTCCGCGTACCGTGAACACGGGCGTCCCGTCTTCAGGCCGGTAGGCGGCCTCGAGGGAGCGGATTTTCGAGGCAGAGAGATCCCACATCCGGCGAATCTTCGCCAACAGGCCGGCGGGAGCCAGGGAAGTGTCGATCTGCAGCATGGTGGGAGAACGGCTGTGTCGCGCTTCGCGGCGGGGGCACAGAAAACCCCTGTAGCACCCTTTGGCGAGATTGTCCGCGAAACCGTAATTCTACCACCGGAAATCGGGACTTACCGCTTCCCTTCGCCATATGTGGCGGAAAGGTAATCGAGCAGGGCGGCGCGATTGCGGATCCGTGCGCCCATCAGGGTCATCTTCTCCAACTCGCGCTCCCAATCCTGACGGGACAGGCGCTGGGCGCGAACGACATTCAACTCGTGGCACCGGCGGCAGGTCCGGGACAACTCCCGCTTCCCCGGGGCTTGAGGAGGCGCGGCCGCCGCGACCAGCGGCAACAGGCACAGAATCCAACGCACACTCCCGATTGTAGGAGTTTCGAGCCCAGCCCACGAGCCGGCGCGGACTTACGCGTGGCGCTCCCGGTGCGGCCGATCGGCGAAGGGGGCGCCCGCGCCCCAGATCAGCAGCAGCAGGAACATGAAGCCGATGGTCAGATCCACCGCCGGTCCACGCACCTCGTGGGGTACCGGAATCAGGCCCAGCGCGAGGGCCGCAACCACGCTGAGAACATGCCAATACCACGCTTTCGGCCCGAACCAATACAGCAAAACGCTGGCGCAGGCGACCGCCGTCAGGTATGCCAACGCGACGATCCAGGGGTTCATCGCAAAACCTCCCAGGGGAAGCCCCGGAGCCCGTTGCCGGACAGTCCGGGCGGTTCCGGACCTCTCTCCCACCCTCATGCTAGCGCCGCGCAACCGGCGTGTCATGGGGCCACTCCTCTGGGCTCGCACGGGCCGGGTCCCCTTGAAACCTGCGTGTTACTATTGGGGTTCCCTTATGTCAGAGTTCGACCGAATGCGGCGTCCGCTCGCCCAGGTGGATCCCGAAATCCACGACGCCATTCAGCACGAAGTCAACCGGCAGCACTCGCAGATCGAGTTGATTGCCAGTGAGAACTTCACGTCGGAAGCGGTTCTCGAGGCCACGGCCAGCGTGTTCACGAACAAATACGCGGAAGGCTATCCGGGCAAGCGATATTACGGCGGGTGCGAGTTCACCGACCGCGTGGAATCCCTGGCGCAGGAACGCGCGAAGAAGCTGTTTGGGGCCGAGCACGCCAATGTGCAGCCTCACTCGGGATCGCAGGCCAATGAGGCAGCCTACGCCGCGGTTCTCCAACCGGGCGACACGATTCTCGGCATGAATCTCGCCCACGGCGGGCACCTCACACACGGCCATCCTCTGAACTTCTCGGGCAAGACGTACAAGGTGGTGCCCTACGGAGTCCGGCGCGATACCGAATACATCGACTACGACGAACTGGCGCAGCTCGCCTTGGAGCACAAACCCAAGATGATCGTCGCCGGCGGCAGCGCCTATTCCCGGACGCTGGAGTTCGCGCGGTTCCGTCAGATCGCCGACTCGGTGGGCGCGATCTTTCTGGTCGACATGGCGCACATTTCCGGCTTGGTGGCCGCCGGGGTGCATCCCAATCCGTTCCCCCACGCCGACATCGTCACCACCACTACGCACAAGACGCTACGCGGGCCTCGCGCCGGGCTGATCCTGTCCAAGGCCCCCTATGCCGCCGCGATCGACAAGAGCCTCTTCCCCGGCATTCAGGGCGGGCCTCTGGTGCATGTCATCGCCGCCAAGGCGGTGTGTTTTCTGGAAGCGATGCAGCCCGAGTTCGCCGTCTACCAGCGGCAGGTGGCGGCCAACGCAAAGACTCTCGCGGCGGGACTCGCCGCCCGCGGGTTTCGCGTCGTCTCCGGCGGGACTGACAATCACCTGATGCTGGTCGACGTCTTCTCCAAGGGTGTTCGCGGCAAGGAAGCGCAGAATTCGCTCGAACATGCCGGCATCACGGCCAACAAAAACGCGATTCCGTTCGATACCAACCCGCCGATGAACCCCAGCGGTATGCGCTTCGGGTCGCCGGCCGTGACCTCCCGGGGATTCCGCGAACCGGAGATGGAAGAGGTCGCCGCGCTGATCGCCGAGGTGCTGCTCCACATCGGCAACGAAGAAGTGGCGGGAGGAGTTCGCCAGCGGGTAGCGGCCCTGACCGCCCGGTTCCCGCTCTATACCTGGAAACTGGACGAAGCCCGCGCCTGATGCGAATCATTATCGACATTCGAAGGATCAAAGACTTCGGCGTCGGTACGTACATCCGCAACCTGGTTCCCGCCCTGGCCCTCGTTGATCACGACAACGACTATCTGCTCGTCCGGGCGCCCGCCGACGCGGACGAACTCCAGGGACTTCCCCCCAACTTTCGAGACGTTTACTACGAAAAGACTGACGCGGACCGCCTCGACAACCTCAATTTCCCGCGATTTCTGCGAGGGCTCTCTCCGAATCTCTGCCATATTCCCATCAGTTCGGTGCCCTTGCTGATGCCGCGGCCGTTCGTCGTGACCACGCACGATCTCAGCAGCCTGTTCTACAGCGAGGGACTGAGCCTCCCTCAGATGCTGCATCGCTGGCGGTTTCGCCGGGGCCTGCTCGAAGCGGCTAAAGTAATCGTGGTGTCCGCCGCTACCCAGCGCGACGTCCAGAACCTGATCGGCGTGCCGCCCGAGCGCATCCGCCTCGTTCCCAATGCCCCGAATCCGGAATTCTTCCAACACAAAGAGGACACCCGGATTTCCGGGCAGGGCAGCGGTGAAGAAGAGCGACTGCGAGTGCTCGAGCGGTACCAGGTCAGTTATCCCTTTCTGCTGTATGCCGGCAGTATCCGGCCCCAGAAGAACATCCCCCGACTGATCGAGGCGTTCGCCGTCGTGATGGAGGAACTCGGGGAGCATCCCGACTTTCAGGACCTGCGTCTCCTCATCATCGGCGACGAGATCTCCAAGCACCCTTCCGTGCGGCGCACCGTGCAGCAATGCCGCGTCGAAGACCGCGTGCGCTTCCTGGGGTTCGTGCCCTTCGACACCCTGCGCGTCTTTTACGAGTCGGCGCTGGCGTTCGTCTTCCCGTCGTTGTACGAGGGATTCGGCCTGCCTCCTCTGGAAGCGATGGCGTCAGGCACGCCGGTGATCACTTCGGCAAGCAGTTCCCTGCCTGAGGTAGTAGGCAATGCGGCAATGCTGGTGAACCCGGAGAATGTGTTCGATATTGCGCGCGGCATCAAGGATGTCGTGTTGAATCCCGAACTGCGAATGGAAATGGCCGCGGCGGGAAGGATACACGCGGCCCGGTTCAGTTGGGAACGCACCGCGGGAGAGGTGCTATCCATCTACAAAGAGGTTGGACGAAAATCATGAGTCGCTTCACGCTGCTGGCCCTCGTTCTGGCATCGGTTGGCTGGGCCCAACGCCCGGCTCTCGAACAACTGAAATCGGAAGCCGCCGAGCGGGTCGAGTCGCGCCGGACGTTCACCCAGCAGATGGTCGACTCGATCTTCAGCTTCTCGGAACTGGGCTTTCAGGAGTTCGAAACGGCCCGGTATGTCACCTCTCTACTCGAGAAGGAAGGCTTTCGCATCACTCGGGGCGCGGCGGGAATGCCCACGGCGTTCGTGGCGGAGTGGGGCCAGGGCAAACCGGTGGTCGGATTCATGGCCGATATCGACGGCTTACCCGAGACCTCCCAGCGGCCGGGCGTGGCGTATCACGCACCGCTCCTCGCCGGAGGGCCCGGCCACGGAGAAGGCCACAATGCCGGCCAGGCCGTCAATGTCACGGCCGCGATCGCGGTGAAGCAGATGATGCAGAAGTATTCGATCCCGGGCACCCTTCGCGTCTATCCCGGCGTGGCGGAAGAACTGCTGGCCAGCCGGACGTATATGGTACGGGCCGGCTTGTTCCGAGACCTCGACGTGATGCTCTCCACCCACATCGCCAACCAGTTCGACACCACTTACGGAGCCAGCGGTTCGGGCCTCGTATCCACCTACTACCGCTTTCTGGGCCAGAGCGCCCACGGTGCAGGTTCACCCTGGAAAGGCCGAAGCGCCCTCGACGCCGTGGAACTGATGAATGTCGGCTGGAACTATCGCCGCGAGCACCTGCGGCCCGAGTCGCGGTCTCATTACGTGATTGTCCACGGCGGCGACCAGCCCAATGTCGTGCCTCCCGACGCCACCGTGTGGTACTTCTTCCGCGAGTGGGATTTCGAGAAGATCCGCGAGCTTCACGAGATCGGCACACGCATCGCCAAGGCCGCCGCGCAGATGACGGACACCACCATGACGGAGCGGGTGCTGGCCGCGACATGGCCGGGCCACTTCAACAAGCCGGTGGCTGAGGCGCTCCACTCGAATATCAGGAAGGCGGGCATGCCGCAATGGTCGGAGGCCGATCTGACGCTCGCCCGAGCGGCGCAAAAGGAAATGGGTGTGAAGGAAGAAGGTCTGCGCACGACAATCGGCGATCTGAAGCCCTCTCCTCCGATGAGCGGCGGCGGATCCGATGACATCGCGGAAGTCTCCTGGAACCTGCCGACGGTGGTCTTGCGGTACCCCGGCAACATCCCCGGCATGACCGGCCATCATTGGTCGAGCGCCATCGCGATGGCGACTCCGATCGCACACAAAGGCGCGACCCAGGGCGCGAAGGCGCAGGCAATGACCGCCCTCGACCTGCTGCTTCAGCCGTCGTTACTGGTGGAGGCAGGCAAGTATTTCGCCGAGCAGACCAAGGCGACTCGCTGGCAGCCGCTGATTCCCGATGACGCGAAGCCGCCCATTGAACTCAACCGCGAGAAGATGGAACGGTTCCGCCCGGAACTCACCAGGCTGCGGTACGACCCATCGAAGTACGCGACGTACCTGGAACAACTGGGAATCAAGTACCCGACCACCAAGTAGTCTTTTCACGGCTCCCAAGGAACCCGCTTGCTCACGCGCGGCTCGGTTGAGTTGTCCATCCCACTCCCAGCCCGTACACTGGAAACTTCGGAGCAAATCGTCACCTTGACCCCTCGGTTGGAAATCGGCTGTATCGGATGCGGCTTCATCGCCGACATTCACTTGGGCAACCTCGTCGCGCACCCGGCCGCGCGCCTGCGGGGCGTCGCGGACCTGCGTCCCGCCGCCGCGGGCGACTTTCAAAAACGCTTCGGTGCGGACTACGCCTTCACCGACCCCCACCGTCTGCTCGACGATCCGGCGATCGACGCGGTGTTGATCTGCACTCACCCGGACAGCCATGCCGAACTGGCCCTCGCCGCCGCCCGCGCCGGCAAGCACATCTTCCTCGAAAAGCCCATGGCTCGCACGAGCGAGGAGTGCCGCGAGATTCTCGACGCTTGCCGGGAACACAACGTCCGGGTGGCCATCGATCTCAAGTTCCGCCACACCGAGGCGGTCCGGGCTGTGAAGGCCCACATCGACCGCCCGATCCTGATCTCCGGGCAGTCGAGCATGAACCCGTTTCCCGACGGGCACGATCACCTCGACTCTGCCAAGGGCGGAGGCATCGTGGCCGATCTGGGCACGCATCTGTTCGACCTCGCCTGCCATTTCGCCGGAGCCGAACCGGTCCGCGTGTTTGCGCGCGGCAACCGCATGCCTTCCCGAACCCGGGTCGAGTACGACGCCGTCGTGGGCACGCTGGAATTCCCGACCGGCGCGATTGCCAGCTTTCTCATCTCGGATTGCGGCGAGTGGGCGTACTCGTCGAAGTGGTTCTTCCAGGTTTCCGACGGGGTTCGCCAGGCGGTCATCAACAACCACTGCCGGACGGCGCTCATCGAGGAGGGCGATCGCACGGTTGACGACTCGCAAACGCCAGCCCACGCGATCGGCACGCGTGAAGCCTTGGACGACTTTCTATCGTCCATCCGCGAACAGCGCGATCCGCTCGTCGGCGGGATGGATGGTTTGCGGGCCGCTGCGCTGGTGGAGGCGGTGACGAAGTCGCTGCGTTCAGGGCAGCCGGTTCCCATTCATCTTCCCGTCCGCTGAGGCGCTTCTTCAACTTTCAACTCTATCGGGGCGTCACCAGCCCCCCCAGCTTGTCCTGTTCACTCGCCGCCAGCCGCGGGAACCGCGTCGAGTACGCCTCCAGGTACTTCAACCCGGCCCCCGTGTTGTAGATCACCAACCGCTCGTCGGGTTTCAGAAATCCGGACGCCAGCAACTTTTCGAGCGCCGACACACAGGCCGCCCCTTCCGGCGCGATGAACTGGCCCTCCGCCGCGGCCAAGCGGATGCCGGCGTCGAGCACTTCCTGATCGCTTACCGCAATCGCCGTTCCGCCGCTCGCGCGGACGGCATCGAGAATCAGAAAATCACCCAGCGGCTTGGGCACTCGCAATCCGCTCGCCACCGTATAAGCGTTCTGCCAGAACTCGCTCCGGGCCGCGCCCGCCTCAAACGCCCGGACCACGGGTTGGCACCCAGTCACCTGCACCGCGATCATTTTCGGACGTTTGGGTCCGATCCATCCCAGCGCCTCCATCTCGGCAAATGCCTTCCACATCCCGATGATCCCGACGCCCCCGCCGGTCGGGTAGAAGATCGCATCGGGAAGAGTCCAGCCCAACTGTTCGCACAGTTCGTAGCCCATCGTCTTCTTGCCCTCGATGCGGTAGGGCTCCTTCAGGGTGCTGACGTCGAACCAGCCCTCCGTGCCTTTCCCTTCGGCCACGATCCGGGCACAGTCGCTGATCAGCCCGTCGACCAGGGTGACGCGCGCGCCGAAGGCCTTGCACTCGATGAAGTTCGCCTGCGGCACGTCGCGCGGCATGAAGATGTGCGCTTCAATTCCGGCGGCGGCCGCATAGGCCGCCATCGCGCTGGCCGCGTTGCCGGCCGACGGAATCGCCACCTTCCGGATGCCCAGTTCACGGCACATCGAGATCGCCGTCGTTTGCCCTCGGGCCTTGAACGACCCGGTCGGGTTCAGGCCCTCGTCCTTCATCCACACATCCGTGGCCTTCACTTGCGCGGCCAGGCGCGGCAGCGGCAGCAGAGGAGTCATCCCCTCACCCAGCGAGACGATGTTTCGCGCGTCGTCCACCGGAAGGATCGCCCGGTAGCGCCACAGCGAGTTGGGTCCCGCGGCCACCTGCTCCCGGCTCCATTCGGTCCGCGCGCGGGCCAGGTCGTAGCGCACCAGCAGCGGTCCACCGCACTCGCAGAGATTCCAGACCCGGCCGCGTTCGAACGGCTTCCCACACAGGCTGCACTCGAGGTGCGTGACGAAGGACATAAGGACCTCCATCATATCGTTTGCCTGGAAACGAGCCGTCCTCGCGCGTGTCCCATCCGTTTCTCGAACTTCCCAACCAACCCTCACCGGGGCTCCCGTGCCATCGACTCGATCCGGTCCCGGCGCGCCTGCTCCCGCCACGCCTGGAACATCAGAACCGTCCACAGATACCGGTGCCCGTTGTGGCCTCCGGCGAGATGGGCCTCCCATTTCTGCCGCACCGGCGCCGGCTCGAGAATCCCTTCCTCGGCCAGCCGCCGCGAATCCAACAGCGAGGATGCCCACTCCCGCAGGGGTCCCCGCAACCACTCGTCAATCGGAACGGCGAAGCCCATCTTGGGACGATCCACCAGCTGCCGCGGAACATACCGGGTCAACAGCCGCCGCAGGATCCACTTCCCGTTCTTGCCTCGAAACCGGTACCGCACCGGCAGACTCCAGGCGAACCGGAAGAGGTCCGCCGAGAGAAACGGCACACGGGTTTCCAGGCTCACCGCCATGCTGGCACGGTCCAACTTCACCAGAATGTCATCCGGCAGATAGTTCATCGTGTCCAGCAGCATCATGCGCTCGCGGATGCCAGTGAAGGGCGAATCCGGCATCAGGCTGGCCAGGCGCGACTCGCTGTGAGGAACCACGTGTTCCGGCGAGGTCCAGAACGAAACCAGGCGCAGGTACAGGTCATCCTGCGTCTCCACGGGAATGACCTGCCCCAGATGATGCAGGCGATGCCGGACATGGAACGGGTCCCGAAACGGTAACCAGCGCATCGGCCCCTCGTCGGAGCCCGCTGATTCGGCCATGCGCCCCAAAAGCCGTCGCAAGGAAAGGGGAATCCGCTGGGCGGCCGCCCAGAGGGTATGCCCCCACTGATACCGCAGGTAGCCCCCGAAGATCTCATCGCCCCCATCGCCAGAGAGCGCGACCGTGACGTGCCTCCGCGCGAGTTCCGAGACCAGCAGGGTCGGCAGTTGCGAGGAGTCGGCGAACGGCTCGTCGTAGATGTGCGGCAACCTCGGGATCACGGCTAGAGCTGCCTCCGGCGTCACCAGCATCTCCGTGTGTTCCGTACCCAGATGCCGGGCCACCTTCTGCGCGTGGCCGGCCTCGTTGAATCTCCCTTCCCGGAAGCTGATGGTGAACGTGCGCACCGGCCGGGGGCTCACCGCCTGCATCACCGCGACGATGGTCGTCGAATCGATGCCGCCCGACAGCAGCGCTCCCAGCGGAACGTCCGACACCATTCGCGACCGCACGGTCGTTCGCAGCCTCTGGTCCAGTGCGTCCAGGGTCTCCTCTTCGTTCCCCTTCCATGCATCGGCGATCGCGGCCAAGGCCGTCTCGCGCGCCGACCAGTACACGCGAGGCCCCGCCGCCGCCCCGGCCTCCACGGTCATCCAGCTTCCAGGAAGCAGCTTACAGACGTTGCGATAGATCGTGTACGGCGCCGGGACGCACCCGAACCGCAGCAACAGCCGGACGGAGGAGTGGTCGATCCCGCCCGAAAACTCCGGCCCCGCAACCAGCGCTTTCAACTCCGAGCCGAAGACAAACCGGCGGCCGCTGGCGGCATAGTAGAGGGGCTTTTCGCCGAATCGATCGCGCGCCAGGGTCAGCCTGCGATCCAGGCAGTCCCAGATGGCGAACGCGAACATGCCGTCCAGACACGCGAGCGTACGCTCCACGCCCCACTCCACAACCGCCGACAGAAGCACCTCCGTGTCCGAAGCGCCTCGAAACCGGCAGCCCGCCGCGCTCAGTCGCTCCCGCAAGTGAAGGTAGTTGTAGATCTCGCCGTTGAACGTGATCACGTACCGGCCGCAGGCCGAAACCATCGGCTGCCGCGCTTTGTCGGAGAGGTCGATGATCGACAACCGGCGATGCGACAGCGCGACTCCCGCGGCTGCATCCGTCCACACTCCTTCTTCGTCCGGACCGCGGTGCGCGAGGGCGCGCGCCATTCGCAACGCGACGGCGCGAAGCCACTCGTCCGGGCGGCCTGCATCGAATTCAACGAACCCGGCAATGCCGCACACGCAGTGCTTCCTCCCCGGATCCCCTCACGGGCATCGACTCGTACAGTTCTTCATAGGCGGTGGTGGTTCTCTCGAGCGAGAACGATTCCGCGATGCGGGCGCGCGCGGCAATCCCGGCCGCGCGTCTGATCTCCGGGGGCGCCCCCAGAAATCCTTTGACCGCCGCCGCCAGCGCTTCGGGCTCGCCGGGAGGAACCACCACCCCGGTGTCGCCCACGATCCACGCTGAATCGCCGACATCGGTGACCACGCAAGGCACACCAGTCGCCATCGCCTCGCCGATCGTGTTGCTGAACGCCTCCGACCGTGACGGCGACACGAAGAGATCCATCCCTGCCAGGATGGCCGGAATGTCCCGCCGCTCCCCCAGCAGGCGGACGCGCCCTTCGAGCCCCAGCGACCGAACGGACTCGACCAGCATGCGATTGTTCCAATCCACCCCTGTCCCCGCGAGAACGAACCGAGCCTCGGCGGCGACCTGCGCCGCCGCCCGGAGAAGTGTCAAATGGTCTTTCACGGGATGCCATCGCGCGATCGACGCCACCGCTGGTGTGGCGTCGTCCAGGCCCAGGCGCCGCCGAATCCGCTGCCTCCGCTCCAGCGAAGGCTGGAAGACCTCGAGATCGAATCCGTTCGGGATCACCTGGGTGCGGCTGGCGTCGAAGCCCAGGGTCTGCTCGTGCTCCCTCGCGCCGGCGCGAGAGCAATACACGATGACGTCCGCGAAGCGCGACAGGCGCCCGCCCAGGGCCGCGATCCACCGCGTCCGCCGCCTCTCGCTCGCCAGTCCGGAGACGGCCGATCGAACGTTCCACACCAGGGGCGACCGGCCGGGAACCGCAAGCGACGCCGCGAGAGCCGCGAGGTTGGCATGGTACATCCACGACTGAATAACGTCCGGCCGCAGGCGACGCAGCTTGCTGGCCAAACGCAGCAGCCCTGCTGCCGGGAGACCCTTGCCGAACCGCATCGTCTCAAGGCGAACCCCGGCCTCGGCGACTCGCGCGGCCATCGGATCGTCTGGCCCTCCCAGGCTGATCACCGTGTGCTCGAACCGCGCCCGGTCGGTGCTGGCGATCAGGCGGGTCAACGCCGTTTCGGCGCCTCCGACGCCGAGCCCCGTGATGATGTGCGCGACCCGGATCACAGCACCCCCTTCAACAGCGCGGCCAGTCGCGGCGCCAGCGTTCGCAAACTGTAGTGCTGCTCCACCACCTGCCGCCCCTCTATACCCATCCGGGCGGCGGCCCTCTCGTCCTCCAGCAGATACACGATCGCCTCCTCCCATTCCTCCGGCGTGGCCGCCGGCAGTCCGCCGCCGGCGGCGAGCACGTCCGCGTTCATTCCCACGGGCGACGCCACCGCCGGCGTGCCGCACGCCATATAGGTCAGCAGCTTGAACGAGCACTTCCCCTGCGACCATGCATCGTCGGCCAGCGGCATCAGGCCCACCGTGAAGCTCTGGACCGCGGGCACTTCCACGCTCTCTGACCAGGGGATGAACTCGATGCGGCCAGGGTCGATGCCCTCGAGCGCCGGTAACCGGTCGGCCACCAGCGTGAGCCGGACGTCGCGGTGTCGATCCATCACCCTGCCGAGTGCCGGGGCGATCTCCTCCAGATACCGGAACCCGCTGCTCATACCCGACCACCCGATGCGCCGGGTTCCCGCGGGCGCTGGTTCTTTGGGGACAAAGCGGTCGGTGTCGATGGCGGTCGGCAGGATGCGGACGTTTCGGTTCCATTGACGGAAGGCCTCCGCCAGGTAGGCATTGCCACAGATCACCAGGTCGCACAGCGCGGCCAGTCGTCGGGCGGTGACGCCTTTCCGATGCAGGAAGATCGCATCATCCACATCCAGGACGCGGGGTCCGCGGGTGAGGGGCTCGGCGGTCAGCAGGGTCGAGACCATCTCGCGCTGGAACAGCGTCACGTCGGCCGAACGGGAACACAGAGCCGAGGCGCTCCGCTCGGCGATCACCAGGGGCGCCCAGAGGAGCCGGCGGAGGGTCCCGCTGGGCGGATAGCTACCGAGCACGGACAGGTGTTCCCGCACGTCCACGCCCTCGGCGTGGAGCCAAGGGATGTATTGGCGCACGCGAAACCGGGCGCTCGGCACGGTGGCCCCGGCCGTGTACGCGGCGACCTTAAGCACGGGCCCCCGCCGGCCGCATCTCGCGGCGGGAGGGCCGGCGAATCGTCCTGACAACGAGATAGCTCACCTGACGGACCCTCGGCGCGGGCGGACCACTCTTTCTGCGGCCGTCCCCTAAAACAGTAGTGGCCGCACGGGCGACTTTTTCTCCGCGCTTTTGCACTGCGGACGGCGACCCATCCGGCCGCCCCGGGACGTTCTTCACCGTCCGGCGGGCGCGCACGGCAGGGACCCGGCTGCGCCGGGCGACCAAAAACGTCGCCCGGCGACACTTGAGGTCGCGCTACTCTTTCGCCCAGCTTTCGATACTTTCCAGGGTTCCGGAAATTTTTTTATCGAAACAAAATCGCCCTAAATCGGAGTCAAGTGATTGACTGTATAGGAGTTAGACGCCGGGGACCAACCGAAACATAACGGAACAAATGAAACAAAGAGGTCGCCATTCTCGGGAATATTGTGTCAAACCCACATTCAGAGGACGAGGCCGACACACAACGATCACACCTCCCACCTTCATGGTGGCACGGCCGTGCAAGGGTCAAGACTTTCCAGGGATGGCGATCCATACTGTAACCCCTTCAATTTCAGAATGTCGATGTCATCAAAATAAATCTGCGACCCTTGTGAACGGTTTACTGGATTTGTTGGATTGAATTCCATGGAAAGCCTTCCGGAGGAATAACCGGCTGGATACTGAGAGAGATAGGAAAAACAGGCGGAATCACGTTGTGGACGTCCCGGGGTTTTCCGCCATGGCTAAAACTGGAACCGGAGCCCGACCTGCATTCGTCGGGCTGGCAACGTTCCGGCTGCGTGGCCGAAAAATGGTGAAGTCAACGATCCGATGTAGTTCTGGTAGTTGACTCGGTTCAGCACATTGAATGCGTCGGCGCTGATCGTGACCGAAGGACTCTTGTCCTTTTTCGACGGCTCGAACCGGAATTCGCGGTACCACCGAATGTCCAGGCCGACTGTGTTCGGACCGCTCCCGGTGTTCCGCGCGATACCTGCCGGCCGGTCAATCCCCATGCCGTCATGGTTGTCGTCGCGGCCGGTTGTGATGTTGAAAGGCGGCCCTGTCAACATCGCCGCGGATACACCGAAGGTGAGCCAGCGATGTGCCGAGACAGTTCCCAGGAAATTGAACTGGTGCCTGCGATCTGTGTCAGAGCGCCCCCACTCTCCCGCCGGCGCGAAGCTCGAAGCCGGAAACCAGTTGATGCCGCCGGTGTCGGTCATCGTTCTTCCATAGATGTATTGCGCCATGCCGCTTACCCTGGGCGCGATGTCACCCCGGAGCGTGATCTCCAGCGAGTTGCCTTCCAGCCTGCCAGCCGATTCGATGAGCCGCAAGACGTTGACTGCCGAGTCCGGGCGGCTTGCGAATGACGGAGGTACGGGGGCGTTGCCGTCGCGCGAGCGAAACTGCTGAACGCCTCTGGCGCCGCTATACGCGATGCTCAACAGACTCCGCTTCGAGAGCTGGCGTTCGATGCTCGCGCCGAACTGTACGACGCCGGGCAGTTGCGCGCTCGACTCCAAGCGATGAACGCTGGTCGGAACTCCAGCTCCGGCAAAGGAGTCTAAGTCCTCTGGGATGGAGGCTCCGCTCAGCACATAGCGGCGCAGACGCGAACCGTTGAATCGCAGGATGTCGAATATTGGACCAGGGCCGGATCGCTCAAAGAAGAATCCCGCCCCTGCTCGAAGAACCCACCTTCTTGGCTTGTCGGGAGCGAACGCGATCGCGAGACGGGGCTGTACGTTGTTCCGGTCTCCGAAATAGTTCTGCCAGTCGTACCGGAAGCCACCGGAGATAGACAGGTTCGGCCGCATTTGCCACTCATCCTGTAAGAACCAACCGAGATTCTTTTCGATGAAGACCACCTTGGAATCGCCTCGCTGCAACACGGCCGCGAACGGCCGAGCCGACTCGAAATCCGCTAACGAGGCGAAGGACAACGTGCCGATCTGATTCGTTTGGTCGCGGAGACCCCGGCGGCTCCAATCGGGAACGTTGAAACCGTATTTCAGCGTGTGGCGGCCAACCGTCTGCGTCAACAGCCAAGTGATCGAAGTGTGGAATTCGGTGCTGAGCCGATCCGCTTGAGCGCCACGGCCGGTGAAGGCGTCGGTCACGACGACCTTCGGTGCATCCCAATTGCTTCTCGTTGGCGACCAATACCGGCCGATCAGGATCCGGAACTGCGAGAGAAACTTTGGACTGATGATTGCCCGGTAATTGAAGATGAACTCGTCCTCGCGAAAGCGATTCTGTGCGGCCGCCTCCGCAAGAGTGGTGCCTCCCACGCCGATGTTGTTTTGCCACCGGTCCTGGAAGTTCACCTGCCAGAACATTGCGTGGCTCTCGTTCCATTGGTGGCTGATCCGCAGCGCGGCAACCGTGTTCACCTGTGGAGTCGGGACATTTTCGTTGACCGGGCCAAGCGGCGATTGAGCGAACACGACCGCGACCAGGTCCTCTTGCTCCCTTGCGCCGGAAAACAGGAACGACGTGTTCTTGCTCTTGCCCACGGGACCGAAGAGGCTGCCCTCGAAGATCCGGCGCTGTTCCTGGGGCCGCTGTGCGGCCAGCGCATCGCGCGCGTTGAGATGATAGTCGCGAAACAGGAAGTTGAAGGTTCCGTGATAGCTGTCCGCGGAGGATTTGGTGATCACCTCGATGCGGCGACGGCTCCAGCGCGGGTACTCGACCGTGTACGGATTGTTATTGATGCGGATCTCCTGGATCGCGGACGCGGTCATGCCCACGTTTCGGGATTCCATCCCGTCCACGACGAGGGATGTGCCGGCGTCCCCTGGCGTGCCGGGATTCAGGAACCGGGCCAGCGCACTCAGGTAATTGTTGTCGAGAATCGGCAGGTTATCCAGCATGGTCCGCTCGACGGAGATTGCGTCGGCGTTCTGTCCGGGAGCAACTGAAATCTGGCGATCCCCCTCTGCTACGTTAAGTTCCTCGCGCAGCACAGCAATCTTGAGACGGATGACCAACTCGCGCGCCGGTTGCCTTCCGACCCGGAGTTGGCGGCGTATCGGATCGAATCCTGGCACGCTTGTCAGCACCGCATACTCGCCGGGTCGAACGCGATCGAATCGGAACTGTCCGGCTTCCGAGGTGACGGCCGACATCTCGCTGTCGTTCTGCCGCAAAATAACGGTCACTCCAGCAACCGGAGCATCGGATGGATCCAACAGACGGCCGCTCACCGGCATTTGGGCGGATAGCGCCAATGGCAGTAAAACGACGATAGCGAGCATACGCGTCATGGGGTCCCTGTCGCTCCGGGAAGGGTGAGGATGAACGTGCTCCCACGATCCTGCTCACTGCGAGCTTCGATGGTGCCTTGGTGAACCTCCGCAATCCACTTCGCGATGGAAAGACCGAGGCCGGCGCCACCAGAATCACGGCTTCTCGATTTGTCGGCGCGGTAGAATCGCTCGAAAACCCGCGCCAGATCGCCTTGGGGAATGCCGATTCCGGTATCGATCACCTGCACCTGAGGATTTCCGTTCGCACTCAACAGCCGCACCGTAATCTCGCCCTCCGGCGTGTACTTCACGGCGTTGTCGATTACAATGAGCAGCAACCGGCGCAGTGCGCCCGGATCGCCGATCGCGGGGACGGGGCTATCGGGAACCTCCGTCAGAAATCGGAGGTTTCGTGCGCCGGCGAGCTTTTCCCCTTGCACACTCGCCTCACGGACCACCTGAACCAGATCGAGTTCCCGCCGGTCCAAGGCAGCCTTACCCGCGTCCGCCCGCGCCAAAGTCAATAGATTCTCGATGAGGTCCGTCGTGCGTACCGACTCAGCGTGAACGTCTTCGAGCGCTTCGCGGTACTCCTCGGGCGTCCGCTGCTTACGCAACGCCAGTTCCGCCGTGGTTCTGATCAGGGCTACGGGAGTACGCAGTTCGTGTGAAGCATCCGCAGTGAACTCGGTGATGCGCCGGAACGCGCTTTCGATGCGTCCGAGCATTTGGTTCAGAGTTTCCGAGAGGCGCTGCAACTCATCCTGAGTCTCCGGTACCGGCAGCCTTCGGGCAAGACTCTGCTCGCCGATCGAACGGGCCGCATCGATGATCTGATTTACGGGCTGTAGCGCCTGCCTGCTCATCCACCAGCCGCCCGCGGTTGCGATCAATACAACGGCGGGAATCAGGACTATCAGAGCCCAGGCATATCCGGACAGCCCTTCCTTCAGCTCGTGCATCGGGACCGCCACTTGAATGGTGTAAGGCTTCCCGAGCACTTCGACGCGCCGCGCCAGGAAGCGCAGATCGGCCCCTGCGACAGTTCGGTCCTCACTGACTCCCGCGGCCGGGACATCCCGAGGAAGCCGGATCGGCACGTCGCCGCTCTCCAGCGGCACCGAACGATACAGCCATACGCCGTCCGCATCGCAGACCTGAAACAGGTCGCCGCCAGGTCCGAGCACGGAGTGCTCCTTGAACTCGTCGCGAATCTCCTCCACGGAGAGTGCGCCGATCTGCTCGTTCATGAATTTGCGGACACCCTCCACCCGGTCTCGCAAGGTTTCATCCGCTGTATGGAAGAGCACATGACGGATGGCGATCCAGGAGACGCCGCCGAACGCTACCAGAGCCAGTGCGAGAACGGCCGAATACCACACCGCAAGCCGGAACCGGATCGAGCGCCGTTTCATTCGGGCTCCTGCTCGCGGGTCACATAGCCAATGCCGCGAACGGTGTGGATGAGCCTGGGCCCGCCATCTCCTTCGACCTTGGAACGTAGCAGGCGAATGAACGCGTCCAGCGTGTTGCTCTCGATGTTGCGGTCGTATCCCCAAACCGCCTCGATGAGAACGTCTCTGGGGATCACCTGTCCGTGACGCCGCATGAGGTATTCCAAGAGATGGAATTCGGTCCTGGTGAGGTTTACCACTTGGCCGCCTCTGGTCACTTCGTGCGATCCAGGGTCCAGTTCCAGATCGCCGACGCGCAGCTTCACGGGGTGCGAGGCTGGCCCGCGTCGTAAGAGCGCCCGGATGCGGGCGAGCAACACCTCGAAAGAGAAGGGCTTGGTGAGGTAGTCGTCGGCGCCCAGATCCAGACCCTGCACGATGTCCGGCGTGGCATCACGCGCGGTGAGCATGAGAATCGGCACGCGGCTGCCCCCGCGCCGCAAGCGCTGCGCCACCTGAAATCCGTCCATTCCTGGAAGCATGATGTCGAGCAAGATCAGTTCGAATTGGCTCGCTTGCGCCATTTCGACAGCCATCGGACCGTTCGGAGCGATCGCTACGACGTAGCCTTCCTCTTGCAGTCCCTTCCGAAGCAGGTCCGCCATTCGCTTCTCGTCTTCCACCACCAGCAGACGCATCCGTCTTTACCAAGCTACCTATTCAATCTGAAAATCGTCTGAAGCGGTGCCTTTCAGGGAATCTTCAGACGCGGAGCGTACAGTTGAAAGATTCTTTCAATGACTCCAACACCTTCACGGGCTGAGTTCACTCTGTATTTTCTCCGCCTTGGAGCGACCGGCTTCGGTGGACCAATCGCGCTGGCGGGCTACATGCAGCGCGATCTTGTTGAAGTCCGACGATGGATCTCATCAGAGGAGTATAAAGAGGGGCTGGCCTTGGCGCAGTTGGCTCCGGGACCGCTTGCCGCACAACTGGCGATCTATCTTGGCTGGGTGCGCGGAGGCGTTCTCGGAGCCACCCTCGTCGGCGTGGCCTTCGTAGTCCCATCGTTCCTGATGGTGCTGGCTCTCGCCGCGATGTACCTTCGGCTGGGCGGCCTCCCCTGGATGCAGGGAATGTTTTATGGCATCGGAGCCGCGGTGATCGCGATCATCGGACGGAGCGCCTACAAACTCGTGAAATCCACCCTTGCGAGGGACTGGCTCCTGTGGGCGATCTTCGCGGTCTCCGCTGTCTCCACGGCTTGGACCGAATCCGAGATCATCTGGCTTTTCGTACTTTCCGGCGTCGTTGCGCTCGTCGTCCGCCAAGGATCGTTTCGGGCCGGGAGTGCCGCCGCGGTCTTTCCCGTCTGGCTCATTTCCGGGCTCCACGGCCCGGCCGCCAGCACAACGCTGGCGACTTTGTTCTGGTACTTTGCCGAGGCGGGCGCGTTCGTGTTCGGAAGCGGCCTCGCCATCGTACCGTTTCTTTACGGCGGGGTCGTCCGCGACTTCCAGTGGCTGACCGAGAGGCAGTTCCTCGACGCGGTGGCGGTCGCGATGATCACACCCGGCCCGGTGGTCATCACCGTAGCCTTCATCGGTCACCTGGTGGGAGGAGCGCTCGGCGCCACGCTGGCCGCGCTCGGTGTCTTTCTGCCCTGCTACCTGCTGGTAGTGATTCCAGCGCCCTACTTCCGCCGCTTCGCGAACAACCCGCGCCTGAAGGCATTCGTGGACGGCGTAACCGCGGCGGCGACAGGCGCGATCGCCGGAGCCGCGTTCGTGCTGGGCAGGCGGGCCATCATCGATCTTCCGACTGCTCTCATCGCAATCACGACGCTGGTTGTGCTTCTCAAGATTCAACGGCTTCCCGAGCCACTCGTGATCCTGCTGGCGGGCGGTGTCGGGCTGGCGCTCCGAGGCTAGTTTGTGTGTCGACCACAGCCGGCGGCTTCAATCGGCAGATCCTGCCCCTGCGACCTGCCCGGATACGCCGGTCACCGCGAAAACGCTACCCCTTTGGGAGCCCCGCTTTCAGAAGAATTTCAGATTCGCGGGCGATAATTGCCGCATGATCGTTCAACCGTTCGACGCTCCGCCTGTATTCGGCCTCGCGCTGCTTCTCGCAGCGCCTCTAATGGCGGCTATTCCTGAGGCACAGAGGAGCACGATCGATCAGGTGACCGGGGTGAAAGGCGCCTACACCGCCGACGAGGACGTCTATCGAGTCAACTTTCCGCGGAACGACGTCAAGGTTTCGGTGGAAGGACGCTCCATGCATCCGTTCCTCGGCCTCACTTCGTGGGCGGCGTTCACACCGCACTCGCAGACAGAACTGATGGTGATGGGCGATCTCGTCCTGTTCGAAGACGAAGTGAATCCGGTGATGTCCGCCGCTCTGGACAACGGCCTCGAGGTAACAGCCCTCCACAATCACTTCTTCTTCGATTCTCCGCGCGTGATGTTCATGCACATCGGAGGCAGCGGCACGGCCGAGCGGCTCGCCACGGCGGTTGCACGGGCTATGGACAAAGTGAAGGAGATCCGGAAGGCGAATTCGCAGCCCGCGAGCAGGTTTTCCGGCCCCGCCGTTCCGGAATCGAACTCCATCACAGCCTCTACGATCGACGGCATTCTTGGCGTCAAGGGCCAGGTGAACGCAGGCATGTACAAGGTCGCAATTGGCCGCAAGGCCACGATGCACGGCAAGACCGTAGGTAACCAGATGGGGGTCAATACCTGGGCTGCTTTCGCCGGGACGGATGACGCTGCGTTCGTAGATGGCGACTTTGCGATGGTGGAATCCGAGCTGCAACCGGTTCTGAAAGCGCTTCGACAGGCCGGCATCAACATCGTTGCGATTCACAATCATATGACCCACGAAGAGCCTCAGTACGTCTTTCTGCATTACTGGGGCAAAGGGCAGGCAGCCGCCTTGGCCAAGAGGTTGAAGTCCGCGCTGGATACGCAGAGCCGTTAGGAGCCCACATGAGTCGCATTGGTTGGTTGTTGATTCTTGCCGCCTCGGCGTGGGCACAGCGGGTCACCTTCGATTCGGCGAAGACGGGCGCCGTTCCACCGGACTGGACAGTCGCGATGACGCACGAGGGTGGCGCCCCCAAATGGGAGATCGTCTCGGATCCTTCAGCGCCGAGCAAGCCCAATGTTCTCGCGCAAACCTCTACCGACGACACGTCGGGAAGATTTCCACTTGCCATCTACGAGAAGGCTTCCTTCACGAACGGCTCACTGACTGTCCGCTTCAAGGCGATCTCGGGTGAGCGGGATCAGGCGGCCGGGTTGGTCTGGCGGTACAGGGATCCTGACAACTACTACATCGTGCGGGCCAACGCTCTCGAGGACAACGTGGTGCTGTACAAGGTAGAAGGTGGGAAGCGGCTTTCCCTCGAGCCCAAAGATACGCCATCGAAGACCTACGGTGTGAAGCACAAGGTTCCGAAGCAGACCTGGAGCACCCTGAAGGTAAGTTTCGATGGCCCGCGATTCGAGGTGTTTTTCGACGGCGCCAAGATCATGGAAGTCGAGGACAAGACTTTCACCGCGCCCGGCAAGACCGGCTTCTGGACGAAAGCCGACAGCGTCACCTACTTCGACGATTTCCAGATCGGGAAGAAGAACTAAGCCATGCGGTGGGTCACACGCGAGAAAGTAAAGGTCGACAGGGTTGCCTGCCCATGGCTGATCCGGCGCTTCATCGACCCTGAAGCCGAATTCGGGTTCCTGCCTCACGACACGGACTGGAACCGCGTGGATGGCATTGTCTTCGACACTCCGGGCGCAGAATTGGGCCACCACGGAGAGGCCGTCTCGTTCGATGCCATTCTCGACAGGTACAAACTGAACGATCCCTCGCCGAGTGTCAGAAACGGCTGGGCGTGATGCTGTGAAGAATAACCGGAGTTTGCCTACCTATGACCGCTGGCTCCTGCAACTATTCGCGCTGATCCGCGCGGCGGAGGCACCCATTTCCGGGGAGATGCTCCGGTCTTACGCCGAGAGGCATGGACTGCACGGAATTACCGCCGCGAAGACCCGCGGAATTCTCAGTACGTTGGTCCGGCGAGGGGTAATTCAGCCGTCGAAGGGCTCGGAACGATGCTTCGTACCGACACGACAAGGTAGAAAAGCCGCGGCCGAGGCGCGGGCGCGGCTCTCGAACCTGGTGTCACTTCTCGACGGCCGATCCTCCAAGTAATGGCTGGACCTCGCCGCCTACTTCTTCGAGCCAGATTTCGCGGACGGGTTCGGAGCCGGCAAACCGAGAATTACTTCGTTGGCCATCCACTCACCCGTGGGCATTTTGTTGCCGACCACGCCAGCCCGGTCACCAACCTTTACATGGCTCTTGTCTACGGCCTTCTTCTCGTGCTCGAACTTTGTCTTGCTCGAAAACTTCACCTTGACCGTATCGGTCTTCGTCTTCAGTTCCATTCCCTCCGCGTTGGCCGACACGACTTGACCGGTTACCGCATTGGTTCCGTGCAGCCTTGCATCGTGGCCCCGGAGCGTCGTGGAAGACACCAGCAGTGCCAGTGTCGCAACAGCCGTCATTAGCATCCGATTCATTGAGTGCTCCCCTTTTCATGTGTTCGCCCTTTGTCGCCCAGCCGCATAATACACTGCCGGTACCACCACCATGTTCAAGGCGGTGGATGTAAACAAACCAAAAAGAATAACGATGGCCATCGGCGCCTGAATCTCGCTGCCAGCCTTGCCCATGCCTGCCGCGATCGGAATTAATGCCAGACCGGCGGCGAGCGCCGTCATCAGGATGGGCGCAAGACGTTCCGACGCTCCGCGCAATACGGCCTCACGCAAATCGGCAACACCTTCGGTCTCTCGCAGGTGCCTGATATGCGACACCAGCATGATGCCATTGCGCGTGGCGATGCCGAACAGCGTAATGAAGCCGATAATCGAAGCGACCGAAAGCACGCCACCAGCCAAATAAACGCCGGCAACACCGCCTACAAGCGCCAGCGGAAGATTCAGCATGATGATCAGCGCATCGCGAGTCGAGTGGAACGCCGTCGCCAGGATCAGCAGAATTCCGGCGATCACCCCGGCGCCAAGGATCAACAGGCGGCGCGACGCATCAGCTTCGCTCTCAAACTGACCCCCATACTCGACGCGGTAGCCTTGCGGGAGCGTGACCCTCTCCGTCACCGCGGATCGGATCTCGTTAACGACGCCGAGCAGATCGCGACCGGCGACGTTGCACTGCACAACGATCTTGCGTTGGACGCCTTCCCGGCTGATGAAGTTCGGGCCGCGGTCTTCGTAAATGTCGGCGACGGCATTCAACGGCACCTTGGCTCCGGACGGCGTGTCAATCAGTGTGCCTCCAATTACCTCCAAATCATCGAACTTAGTCTCCGGATACCGGATCACCATCGGGAAACTGACCTGCCCCTCCAGAACGCGGTTGACTTCGATTCCGACGAAGGCCGTCTGAATCATCATGGTGACTTCGCCGGGCTGCAAGGCGTAGCGCGCCGCATCTTCAGGACGCACACGGACACGAACCGTGGGAATATCGGTCTGCTGTTCCATCGAGAGATCGACGACACCGGCGATCCCCCTCATCGCGGCTTCGACCTGGCGCGCCAGCGATCGCAGCATCGTGAGGTCGTCTCCAAAAAGCTTGACCGCGATGTTGGCGCGTGTGCCGGAAAGCATGTGGTCTATGCGGTGTGAGATCGGCTGCCCGACGGTCACGTTCATCCCGGGAAGCAGTGTCGCGCTCTCGCGAATCTCGGCGAGTACCTCCTCTTTCGGGCGCTCGCGCATCCGCAGCATCACATCCACCTCGGCGGACTCCACGCCTTGCACATGCTCGTCGAGTTCCGCCCGGCCCGTGCGCCGAGCCGTCGAGACGACCTCCGGAACACCCAGCAGGATTCGCTCCAACCCGCGTCCGAGACTGTCGGAGTCCGCGAGGCTTGTTCCGGGCAACGTTACGGCGCTGACGGTGAGAGTGCCCTCGTTAAACTCCGGCAGGAACGCGCGGCCGGTCCGCAAGAGCGCGATTCCGGCGCCGATCAGTAACAGCATTGAGAACAGCACGACGATCGCCGGGTGGTCCAGCGACCAGCGAAGCGAAGGCTGAAAGACGCGCTTGAGCCGGGTGACGAGCCACGGCTCATGCCCGCGTAGAACGGATCGCGCGTTCGGCAACAGGAAGGAACAAAGGGCTGGCGTGACTGTGAGCGCGACGACCAGCGACGCTGAGAGGCTGACGATGTAGGCGAATCCCAGGGGCGCGAGCAGCCGGCCCTCGACGCTGGTCAATGCGAATAGCGGCAAGAAAACCAGCACGACGATGAGGGTGGCAAAGACTACCGATCCGCGGATCTCGGTGCTTGCGCGGTAGATTACCTCGAGAGCGGGTAGTCGTTCCCCTTCCGGCCTCAGCGCATTCTCCCGCAGCCGGCGCATGACGTTTTCGACGTCGATGATGGCGTCGTCTACCAGTTCGCCGATCGCGATCGCCAGGCCGCCCAAACTCATGCTGTTGATGGTGAATCCGAACCAGTTCATCGTGATCACCGCGGTCAGCACGGAAAGGGGAATCGCCAGAAGCGTGATCACCGCCGCTCTCAGGTTCATCAGAAACACCACGACGACGATCACCACAAGGATCGCGCCGTCCCGAAGGGCCGCTGTCAGATTCTCCAGGGATCGCTGAATGAAATCCGCCTGCCGGAATACTTGCTTGTCGATCACCATTCCGGGCGGCAAGCTCTTTTGAATCTCGTCGAGCGTAACATCGAGCCTTCGTGTGAGTTCAAGCGTGTTCGCACCGGGTTGCTTTTGGATTCCCAGGACGACGGCGGGTTCGGCATTGTGCGACCCTTCGCCGCGCTTCAACGCCGGGCCGATTCTCACCTCCGCCACGTCGCGCACGAAGATCGGTCGGCCTTCCCGAGACGTGACGGCGATCTGGCCGATGCCCTCGGGAGTACTGGCGCGCCCGACGCCCTGGATCAAGTACTCTTGCCCGCCTGAGACTCGAAAGCCCGCTGATGAGTTTTGACTGCCTCGCCGTAGGGCATTCTCAACTTCGTCCAGGGATACCGAGTATTCGCGCAGCAGATGCGGCGAGATGAGTACTTGATACTGTTTCTGGTCACCGCCTGTAGGCACGACTTGCGCCACGCCTGGGACGGCGAGAATGCGCCGCCTCAACATGGTGTCGGCTACGGTGCGAATCTCCATGGCCGAATGCCGGCCGGACTCCAGAGTGATAAAGAGAATCTCGCCCATGATCGAGGAAATAGGGGCCAGGAACGGTGGATCCACGTTGGGAGGAAGCGTCGCCGAGACAAGCGAGAGCTTCTCGTTCACTGTCTGACGGGCTCGATAGATATCCTGACCCCAGTCGAACTCGACCCATATCACGGCTACGCCGACCGCGGTCGCCGAACGCACCCGTCGTACGCCGGGCGCGCCGTTGATCGCCGACTCGATCGGAAACGTCACCAGCGATTCCATCTCCGTCGGCACCATGCCGCGTGCCTCGACCAGAATCGTCACCGTCGGCGCGGTCAGATCGGGAAGCACATCCAGCGGGATATCGCGGATCGAGTATCCGCCCCAAATCAGCAGTGCCGCCGCGAGAAACAGGACGACCGCACGATGATGTAACGACCAGCGAATCAGAGCGTCGAGCATTCCGGTCTCCCTAATGAACGTGCCCGTGCGCCGGCACTTGATTTGACATTGCGGCCAGACGGATCAGGTGCGCGCCGCGAGTAACCACCCGCTCGCCGGGGAAGACCCCTTCGAGCACCTGCACGTATCCACCCTCACGAAGCCCAAGCTGGACCGGCTTTCGAAGGAAGGTCTCGCCGGCGGCCTGGATGAAGACCACCGGACGTCCGCCGTCGTCGACAATCGCCGATTCGGGCACCGCCGGAGCAGCCGCGTTTCCTGTTGTGAGAAGACGCACCTGGACCGCTTGGTTGATCGCCACCCGCCGGTCGCTGTTGTCCATCGCATAGATCACAGGAAAGGTTCTCGACGCAGGGTCCACAACCCGCCCCACAGAAATCAGGCGGCTAAGCCGTCTCGGCTGCGGCAAGCCGGGGAGTTCGAGTTCAGCGCCGCTGAGGTTCCTGACGCGCGGCAGTTCCGCTTCGGGAACAACCGCCGACACGTACACTGTCTCGAGGTCGACAATCTTGAAAAGAGTCTCGCCGGCGTTGACGTTTGCGCCTGGAGCGGCGTGTGTCTCGACGATCACACCCGAGATCGGGGCTCGCAGTGCGAATAGCTTTGCCCCCGGGGCGGCCGGTTCCGCCGAACTCGATGCCTCGTATTGGGCGATGCGGGCCTCCGAGGCTTTCACCCGCGCCTCGGCGGTGGCTTCGACGGTTTGCGCCTCGTCGAGCCGTTTTGCCGGCGCGGCTCCCGCTTTCACCAGCCTCTCGGCTCTCTCGCGGTCCTTCCGAGCAAGCTGCAGTGACAAGTTCGCTTCATTCTTCGCCAACTCGATCGACGCAAGATCGCTCGGGGAACTTGTCGGCGGGAGGATGCTCGCCAGCACTTGTCCTTGCCTGACGCTCACGCCGATCACGGGTAGGCCGGAGGCGACGATTCGACCGTCGAAGGGTACCGTGATTTCCGCTTGTCCGCCGGATCGCGGAATCACTTCCGCCGGCACGCGCAAGCCGGATTTGAGCTGGCGGTCCTCCACAATCGCCGTGCCGAAGTCGAGCGTCCATTGCTGCTCTTTGAGAAATGCGATCGTCTCCTCGGTTCCGGCGCCATCGTGCTCGTGCGAGGCCGCCGCCTTCGTCGGAGACGACGCGATCTCTCCCAGATCGTGAACGTCGGTGATTCCCTCGCCGGTGAAATACACGGCAAGCCGATAGTCGCCCGCGGAAGGCGCCTTCACATCCACGCCAAAGATTCCCGGCCGCGAGGGCGCATCCGCCGCGACGACGTCGATCTTTCCGCGGGCCCCGGTGAGCCGGACTTCCACTCTGCCCTTCGAGATTGCCTTGAAGTTGTCGAGGCGTGTCAAGTGAATCGCGAACCGGCTGGTCTGGCCTGAAACCAGCGGCGGATACTCCATAAAGAGCTCCGTCCTGGCCGTCCAGTTGGTGAAGCTCTCTGGATGAGGCTCGGAGTCCTGCGGGGCTGTGGCGACCGTACGTGGCTTCTGGCATCCCGTCGCGACGATCGCGAGAAATAAGCAGGCTGTCCACTTCATCTTCCAAACTCCTCTCCGACGACCCGTTCCAACTCAATCTGCGATTCCTTGACGGCGGCCTGGATCTCGAGCATTCGCAGTTGCGCCTGACGTTGCACACGATACGCGTCCAGCAGTTGAAGAATTCCGATCTCGCCCTCCTGGTAGGCGACCGTCGCGATCCGCACCAGCTCCGGGCCGGTCTCGGCTAGCTGGCTGCGATATTCGTCGCGCGCTCGCTGGCGGATCGTGAAAGCCTGAATCGCTCCTTCGACGGCGGCGCGAATCTGTCGCGCGAGTACATCGAGCCTCGCCGAGGTGCGTTCCTGTTCGGCTGAGTATCGGGCGACTTCCGACTGGCCCTTGTTGAATAGAGGTAGGGGAATCGTAATGCCGACCACCGGGCCGTTGGCGATGCCGCGCTGTCCGACGTCCGCGCGCTTCAACCCCGCGTTGACGATCGGCTCGGGGAAGCGCAGGCGCTCCGCCGCCCGCTGTTCGAGTTGATACTGTTCGAGGCGGCGCTGCTCAGCACGGTAGTCTTCCCGTAGCGACAAGGCCCGATGCGTCACCTCGGTGGCATTCAGCACCAACAGCGGGGCTTCGATCTGGCCCGAGAGTGTCCGGATGCCGGTACCCTCCGGAAGAAAGGCCGACAGCCGGCCGAGTTCGAGTGCGGATGCGGCGCGCAGGAGCGCCAGTTCCGCTAGCAACTCAGCGCGCTCGCGTTCCGTGCGCAGCCGATCGAACTTCGAGCCCTCCCCCTCACGCTCCCGCGTGGCAAGTACGCGGATGACATTCTCGATGTCCTTCAGACCTGCCTCGTAGAGCGATTCGCTTTGCTGCGCGGCCAAGACGCGGTAAAACGCCAGCCTCAGACTGCTTCGAGCCTGCCATAAGGAAAAGGCTCCGTCAGCTTGGGTGACACGCACCATTGCCGCACCTGCCTGGCGCAACAGTTTCAGGCGGCCAGTTAGGGGTAATGTTTGCTCAGCCTGAAAGAACTCGGTGCGCCCGGCGCCCTCGCGGCTATAGTTGATACTCGGGTTCGCGTAGAGCGTTCGGCCTCGTGTTTCCGCCTCGGTGATGGCGACACGCGCTCGCGCCTCGCGAGCCTGCGGACTCTGGTCAAGAAACCTCTGAACGACGACAGCTTCCGTCCACTCCTGCGCGGAACCAGTGCCCGCAACGGCGGCCACCAATAGCGCAAGAGTGGCGGCGCGATTCGGCAAGGGCATGCGCCACCTCAGTTCACTCAGTTGTTCGAACCTAAAGGAAATGAACGCGCACGGAGAGTGCGCCTGACAGGTGGGTTAGGCAGGTGGGCCGCGGAGATGAGGAATCAGCCGCCACGGTGGATCATGATTGTGTGGCGTCAGATCGGGAATTCGAGCGACGCGCACAACGAGTACAGTCTCGGCGAGGGTGTCGGGCAACGCTACCACGAACTTCGCCGCGGCGCTTCCGTCTCCAGCGAGCCAATCGATCATCCGGGCGTCGGAATCGTGGTCGTCGGCTTCCAAGGACCGGCTGGCAGGGTGAGCCTTCCAGTGGGTGTGCGTCAAGCCGCGAGCGTGCTCATGGTGCGGATCGCTCGCGTGCGCGTGGAGGAAAGGCGCCTGCCCAAAGGAGAGGAGCAGACTGGCCACTACGCCCAGATGGAATAGGCCGCGCACTCGTTTCCTGATTGTACCCACTAGCACGGCGGCTTTGCCAAGTGGCGCCGCGTTTTCGGCATCCTCTTCAGCCCGCGTATTCGGCTCGCACCAAAGATCACCTCCTGATTGAAAGCAGACAGTGTCCGCAACGGACGAGATGAAGATGGATCCTATTCCCTTCTTGCAGCGTGGTCTCGCGTAGCTCCGGCAAGATGCCGGTGTGACCCGGCGCTCACGTCGGGTTCCGGGTTTTCAATACGACACCACCCGCACCGGACCCAGCAATCCTGAAGGCAGCGGCTCCCCAATCCGCTTCCTCTCTTCCGGCACGGGAAAGCGCAGAGGGGACTCCACCTTCAGCCGTTTGGCCGAGGTCTGCGGGGTGATCGTGGGGCCTCCATACGGCCAGCCGGTTCCCAGGAGCAGGTCCGTCGTGATGCCCAGGCGTTTCGCCTCCGCGGTTGCGTAGCCGAGCACCTCCAGGAACTCGGGTGAAAGATACGGCAGGTTGCGAATGCCGCGTTCCGGCGCGTCCGGCGAGAGCGCGTAGACCGGGAAGATCAGGACATAGCCGATGCGCGCTTCCTTCATCACGCGCAGTTCGCGTGCGGCCTCTGCTTTGGTGACGGCGGGTCCGAACCACCACCAGTAAACGCCCATGCTGTACGCGGGGTCGGGATCGCGAAAGCCGGCCGCCCAAGCAGTGCCTGCCGATGGCTGCGGAAACTGAAGTGACGTTCTGCCGAGCAACATGAGGACGATGATTCGAAGAAACATTAAGAGAGTTGCCAATAGACCGGGGTGTCGATGTCCGGGACCATCAGTGCTCCTGGTCTAGTGTGGCATCCGTGCCGAGTGACAGTGTTCACAAGGGAACAGGGCGGGGAAATCCGTGTCTGCGCCCACCCGAGCCTCTACTTCCTCGACCCCAATTCTTCGATGGCCGTCCCGATATTGGCCGTTTCCGTTGGCGTGCTACGCTGGCCACGGCGCATGGGCGGCGGCCCGTGGCTGCCAGGAAGGGGACCTATGCCGAAGTCGCGAAGCTCCAGACCCAGCCGCAAGGCTCGACCCGCGCCCGCCGCGGGAAAACCAACGCGGCCCGATCGGGCAATCGGCTTCACTCCCGTCGAGGGAAGCCGAGTCCGATCCCTGACCGTCGATGCCGGTGTGAACCCTCAGGTCCAGACCGTGATCTACGTGCACGGCATCGGGAACAAACCTCTGGCGTCAGTGCTGAAATGCCAGTGGGACACGGCGCTCTTCAATGTCGCTCTCGGCGACCGTAGCCGCATGGCGTATTGGGTGAATCGCACGTTCTACCCCACGCCGTCCCAGGAAACCTGTTCGAGCGGAGACCTGATTCGGATCGACGACGACGAAATCTCGACGGCCGCGGTCCGGGCCATGACTGCCCGCGAGCCCGTAGCGCCGCGAGACACGGTCGCGGCCGAGATCGAGGCGCTCGCCGCCGACGACGGTCAGCGCCGGCGTCTTCAGGGCATCGCGCGAATCCTGATGGAGCGCGCCGAAGTACCTCCCGGCGGAGTCGGCGCGGCTGACGTCGAAGCGAAACTCCTTCCCCTGCCGCCCTTGCTGCGGCGAATCATCACCGAGCAGATTACCCGGGCCTTCCTTCGCGACGTGCACGAGTTTCTCTTCGTGCCCGAGAGGCGCGAGGCGATGGAGCAGTCGCTGGTGGATCGAATCAAGCCCGGCGGTGGACCCTTTGTGGTCATCGGACATAGCCAGGGTTCGATGATTGCCTACAACGTGCTGCGGCGGCTTTCCCGGGCACAGGCCGACGTTCGCCTGTTTCTCACCATCGGGTCCCCGCTCGGCCTCGACGAAGTGAAAGATGTCCTTGGGCAGTTCGGACCGCTGTCTGTTCCCGAGTGCGTCGCGCGCTGGGTGAACGTGGCGGACCGGCTCGACCCCGTGGCCGCCGATTCGAAACTCGCCGGCGACTATGCGCCGCGCGGGGACATCGCCATCGAAGACCTTGGCGTCCTGAATGCCGACAGCCCGCGGAATCCGCACTCCGGCACCGGCTATCTCAAGACCCGGGTCTGCCGCGAGGTCGTCCGCTCGACCGTTGGGCCGGCCTTCGCCCAACCCACCGGCGAAGCTGTGATCATCAAAGACCTCGCGGACACGATCGAGAACGGCCATCGCTCCGAGCGGCATGAGGTATTGATCCAACTCGTCACTTCCAAGGCGGCCGCGGGAGCCGATCTCGCCACGATGCGCACCGGCGTCGTCGACGCCATCCGTAGGATGGTGCGCGAAACCGGCGACCCCGAAGAGGACGCGGTGATCGACACCACACGCCGCTTCGTCGCGGCCCGGCTGACACGAGCCGAACTCGAACAACTCCGGACCGAGTGCCGCGATCAGGAGATCTCACGGATCTGGAAGAATGCCGGCAAGCGGGCCCTCATCTGCGATTCCACCAATACCATTCAGGTGCGTCCCGCGAATACCGGTTACTCCGCGCTGGGAAAAGGTATCGTGTGGGCGGTTCTGGATACGGGAACCTGCGCGGGGCACGCTCACTTCGAGAAGTTCGACAACGTCAAGGCGCAGTGGGACTGCACCAAAGCAGGTCCGCCCCGCGAAATCCCGCCGGGCGCCAACGAATTCAAAAGGCTGGACGGGAATGGGCATGGTACGCACGTCGCCGGCATCATCGCGGGCTCGCTCGAAGTGCCCGTCAAGGCCGGCTCGCCGGTGCGCCTGTTCGCAGGCATGGCGCCGGAGGCGACACTGTACGGATTCAAGGTCTTGAATGATGACGGAACCGGCAGCGACGCCTCCATCATCAAGGCTCTCGATCTGGTAGCGGAGTTGAACGAGCGAGCGGGCACGCTGGTGGTTCACGGCGTCAACCTGAGCCTCGGTGGTAGCTTCGATCCGAGCGCCTACAGTTGCGGACACACGCCGCTGTGCCAGGAACTGCGCCGCCTGTGGCAGCAGGGTGTGCTGGTTTGCCTGGCTGCGGGAAATGAAGGGTACGCTCTGCTGCGCGCGGCGACGGGAGGCGAGGTGCCGGCGAACATGGATCTCTCCATCGGCGACCCGGCAAATCTGGAGGAAGCGATCGCCGTCGGATCGGTGCACAAGCTGAATCCGCATACCTTCGGCGTTTCCTTCTTTTCGTCGCGGGGCCCCACGGCGGACGGAAGGCTGAAACCCGATCTGGTCGCGCCGGGCGAACAGGTCCTGTCCGCGTACCACGCCGCACAGCCTCCGGCGAATCGCAGCACGTGGACGGCCGAGGACCTCTATATCGAGATGAGCGGCACCAGCATGGCCACGCCTCATGTCTCGGGCTGCCTGGCGGCATTCCTCTCACTGCGCCGGGAGTTCATCGGGTATCCCGATCGCGTCAAGCGGATTCTGCTCGACAACTGCACCGACCTCGCCCGCGACCGATGTATTCAGGGCCGCGGAATGCCCAATCTGATCAAGATGCTCGTAAACACCTGATCGACTTCCGGCAATGCCGCTCCTCGAAGTGTCAGCGTTGATCGACCCCGAGATTTACCCCGGGGACGAAGGCGCAGACTCGCGTTGGGCGTCGCCGGTTTGCGGTTCATCCGTCTGTCTGTCGGCCGTAAACAATTTAGGAGACAGATGCTCCATACTGAGGGCAGTGTTGGACTACGGTCAGATCCTGGCGGTCCTCGCCGTACTGTTCTTCGTCATCGAGCGAGTCTGGCCACGTCTGCCGGATCAGAGGGTTTTCCGCGGAGGGTGGCTGAGCGACGCCGTTTACGTCGTGTTCAACAGCAAGTATGCCGGTCTGCTGCTGGGATTCCTGACGGCCCTATGGGTTCGCCGGATTGACGCAGTGTTTGCGAAAGGCTGGCTGACCGGTTGGCCGTGGTGGGCGCAGTTCGTGGTGCTGCTGGTTTCGATCGATTTCCTCAAGTGGTGCACCCATAATCTTCTGCACAGGATCCCTTTCTTGTGGGAGTTCCATAAGGTGCACCACAGCATTGTCGAAATGGACTGGATGGGCGACTGGCGGTTTCATTGGGTTGAAGTCGTGGTGTACAACACCATCCTGTACGCGCCCACCCTCTGCCTGGGCGTTAGGGGAGATGTGGCGTTGGCAGTGGGCGTGTTCGACACCGTGATCGGCCACTTTGCGCACGCGAATCTTCGCTGGCGGATCGGCCGGCTAAAGTATGTGATCAACTCTCCGGAGATGCACCTGTGGCATCACAACCATCCGGATTGCGGACCGATCAACCGGAATTTCGCGCTGACCCTGAGTGTGTGGGACTGGATCTTCGGAACCGCCCACCTTCCAGCTGAGGATCCGGTCCGGTTGGGCTTCACGGGAGTGGAACGGTATCCGGGCGGCTTGCCTGGGCAGTGGTGGGAACCGTTTCGGGCGTTGATTGGCAGAGGGGCTCGGTCTACCGCCCACCGGATGCCGGACGCGGGATAACGAAACTGACGGCTTGACACTATCGGCCCTCCTGCCGCATACTTCCATCGTACTGCGATGGGAAGACCCGATCTGATTCCTCCTGAGTTGCCGGCCGGATCTGTTGACCTGCTGGTGCTGCAAGCCCTGCTCGGAAGACCACGGCATGGATATGCCGTCGCGCAGCGAATTCGGGAGTTGTCGGACGACATCCTGGCTCTCGGCGAGAGCAGCCTGTACACCTCGCTGCAGCGGCTCCTGCTGAACGGCTGGGTAACTGCGGAGTGGGGTGCTTCCGAGAACAACCGGAGAGCTCGATACTACACCCTGACTCCCAAGGGTCGAAAGCATCTCCAAGTCCAATCGCGAGAATTCGAGCTTGTCGTGGGCGCGATTCGACGGGTCTTAGGCACGGCGTGAAAGAAGGGAACGGCATGCGGTTGCTTCGGCGCTTGCGTCATTGGCTCCAACGCGAGAAGTTCGCCAGCGAACTGGACGAGGAACTGGCACTGCACCGCGAACTCTTAGAGCGGGACCAGCAAGTGGCAGGACTGTCTCCCGCGGAGGCCCGGAGAGCCGCCGCTCTCGAATTGGGCAACACCACCGCGGCCCGAGAGTCGGCGCGTTCGGTCTGGGCTTGGGAAACGGGAGTGGGCATCCTCCAGGATCTCCGGTACGCCTGGCGAGGTTTG
>CAZGUX010000088.1:0-27929 GCA_964529305.1 uncultured Solibacteraceae bacterium
ATCGCCCTCCCTTCCACGACTTCCCAGCGTCCATCCGGGAGTTGATCCCACGCTGCCCGGTTGGGGACCAGAACGTCCTGTGAGGTCGCAATCATGGCTCTATTGTAGGACGCGTTTTACGCCACGACGCGGAAGCCGTAAAGTCCCGCTTTCTTCATCTGAAATCGCAGATACACCCCGCGGCCTTTCAGCCGGCTCAGGTCCGCGCTGCCCTTCCACTTGACCACCTGCGCCAAGCCGTCGCCGACGAGGCGGTCGCAGTCCTCGAGCGCGAAGCCCGGAACGGTCTTCTCGTAGCTGGTCTCGCGCGTCTGGAAATCCGGCGGTTCCAGGATTCCCACTCGAATGCCGTCGGTGGGCTGATGATACGGCCCTGGAAGCGCCGTGTAGTTGATCTCGATGGCGCTGCCTTCCAGTACGAACTGGCGCGTCACCAGGTATCCGGTCTGCGCCTGTTGCTCGTAGCCGGAAGGATCGCCCGCGCACTGCGCGATGAAACGGTCGCGGCGCATACGGCACAGCCCGATGCCGGTTTCGTCGAACCAGTCGCTTTGCCCGTAGGGCGCGGCGTAGTAGTACATCAGCAGGTCGGGCCCGGCCTCGACGGGTGGGCTGGTGGACGGCTCTACCTGCCCGGCATCGAAACTGCCTTCGCGCCCGCGAGGGATGAAGGGCTGGCGGTCCCAGGTTCGCTCCCAATGGAGGCCGTCGCGGCTGGTGGCCAGATACACCTGATTCTGGCTCTTGGAAGGCTCGCCGTTTGCGCGGACGCGCCCCGGTTCCTGCTGCATCTGCGAGTACAACGCGATGAACAGGCCATGGCGGCGGAAGACGTAGATCATGTCGTAGTCCGGCTCATCGCGCTCGTCCGGGTACATGATGGTACGGGGCATCGACCAGTTGACCAGGTCGGAACTCACCGAGAAGGCCAGGCGCCGGGCGATGTGGCGAAGCCCTTCAGGGATCGCGCCGGTGCCTCCCTGGACGACGCGGACCGCGGGCCGCATGTACATGTACCAAAGCTTTTGTTCCGGCACCCACACCAGGTGATTGGCGAAATCGGTATGGAAGTTCGCCAGGGGCTTTTCAACGATGTCCCAATGCAGGCCGTCGGAGGAATAGGCGAGATCCACTTTCCCGTAGCCCATGTAGAGCATCACGTAGCGCCGCTTGGGATTGGATTGGTCCGGGTTGAGAAACACGTGAGGCGCGCTGGCGCGGCGTCCGCCTCGTCCGGTGGTGACGATGTTCGTTCGCTCGTGCCCGCCGAACGGGAACCCCTCCAACTCCGGTTTGGTCCAGTTGTAGGCGTCGTTGCTCTCAGCGTAGCCGATGAAATAGCTCGGCCCTTTGTCACGGGCGAAGTAGTTGGTGAGGCTGAAGCACTGATACCACATGCGGTACTTGCGCGTGTGCGGGTCGTACAGGACCGAAGGGTAGGCGCCCATTGCTTCTTCCCAGGGTTTGTCCTGCACCACCACGGGATTTCGCAGGTGTTTGATGACCTTGCCGAGCTTACGGGTCAGCATCCAGCGGTCCTCAACGAGGTAGTCGTCCATGAGGAACTGAAGCTGATTGCCGATGCGCAAGGGCTCACCGCGGAAGTAGGAAGAAGGAACGGGTCCGGTGGTGGTCTGTGCGCCGGCGCTGTTGAGCGCCAGGCCGGTCGCGCTCATCAGAAAGCGCCTGCGTCCGATTTCACTTGCCATAGGGTGGGTCTCCAGCGTCGCTGACTCTGACCATGATGGCATCTCCTCCATCCACGGCGAGCGGAACCCCACGGATCAACTCGGCGCCAAGATATCGCCGCGGCGGGGCGTCGCCGATTTGCAGGTGATACGCGCGGTCCTGGACGACCGTGAACCACTCCGGAAATTCGTTCAGCCGAGGATAGTTGCGGGTCATGTTCCAATGATCGCGATGGCGCGGGTGATCGAACCGCAGGCGGCCCTGCCAGGGCGCATCCGCGGAAAGATGTAGCAGCAACCCGCCGGATTCGCGCACCGCGCCGAGACGCACCCCTTCCTGCCAGGGCATGACAGCCGCGCCCTGAGTTTTCCAGAAAGCGTACATCATGGCCGTGCGGATGTAGTTTCCGTCGCCGTACCAGTCCTCGACCCGGCCGTCCTCTTTCTGGCGGGCCCAGTAGTGCTTCATCGCTTGGTCGATCGCGGCTTCCAGAGGCGGGTGCGGAATGCGGTTCAGCAGGACCAGTGCGCTTTCGAGACTGTCGGAATAGGCATTGGCGCCCCACTTGCGGCCGGCGCCACTCTCATCGAACAGGTATCGCGGGTCCTTCACGACGCCGTCCATGGCGTGACGCACGGCCTGCAGGTATTTTTCATCGCGCGTTGCCAGGTAGGCCATGTACACCGGGTTGAACAGATAGCCCCAGCAATGCGCGTGCCGCGAATCGGTGACCTTCTGCTGGTCGATGTCGTAAGTCATGAACCACACGCCATCGCCGTTCCTGCCGACCTCCAGCAACCGGTCGATCATCCGCACAAGAGCTTCGCGATACTGCTTCGCCTTTTCCGGGCGCTTCTCGAGAAACATCAGATACGCCTCGGCCAGGCCGCCGACGATCTCGTTGCCGTGGTCCGAAAAGCCGAATCGCGCCCGTAGGGGTTTGCCGGCGGTGATGTCCCACAACATTGGTGGAATGTAGCCCGTCTTCGGCAGGATCTCGAGAAAATAGAGATCAGCCAGATCGATCAACTGGCGCAAATACGCCTCGTCGCTCGTCTTCCAGGAGAGGCGCGTCAGCGACTGCAGAACGTTCCCGTTCACCTCGGCGCTTTGCGCCGGGATCTTGCGCTCGCCCCAGCGATAGGGCGCGTACGTCACGAGGTCCGTCGCAAGACCGCGCATCCGGTGATACCAGGGAGTCCCGCCCAACAACTCCGTGATCGTGAGAAGGCCGTCCTTGACGTATTCGCTCGATCCGAAGATGATCTCGTCGATCTGGGCGTCCGGACGGACCCAGCCTTTCGCGCCGGGCAGGACGTCGTCGCTCAGGCGGCCCACTCGCGTCGTCAGAAGAGTCTCTTGACGCAGGATGTGCATCATTGCGCGGTCCAGCAATTCCGGTTCGGTGTAGGCCGCGATCAGCACCATGAACGGATAAAGATCGGCGCCGGAATCGCGGACAACCCACGCAGGATTCGTGGTAGTGCGGGGCAACAGGCCGGTCACCGGATCGGCGAGTTTCAGCCAGGCGTGCATCACGCGGCGGCTGCGCTCCATCGCTTCCGAGGCCTGCCGCCCGTTCCTGCGGGCGATCTCGGCAGGGCCGTTAGCGAAGGCCACCGCGACCGGCAGCAACATGCAGGCGGACACAAAGCATCTCATTGCAGATCCTCGAACTGGGGAGCGTTCTCCCCAAAATCCGCCCCGAGTATACCGGTCCCTGCTGTGGGAGGGAACTACAGCGGCATCTCCGCCTTCGGGCGCAGCTTGCACTGAATTCCGTAAACGGTGGCCCGCTCGACATGAAGACGCAGCCGGAACGGTCCTCGCGCCAAAACCGGTTCCAGCGCTTTCATGTCCTTCCAGCGCAGAAGCAGCATCGCACCGCTCTCACGCACGGGTTGGCACTCGTTGCGCGAGAACCCGGGAATCACCCGTCCCGCCGGGTCGAGCAACTCCGCTTCCACCTTTCCGCCAGAGGCTTCCGCGTTGAGGTACATCCAGTCCTGGACATAGCGCACCGTGAGCAATTGCGTCGTCAACACGCCCGATCCGTCGGCGCGCCATCCGGCGAACCCGCCTTCGTGCATCAGGGCCAGGCCGATGCCCGGGTTGCCCACCTCCAAAACGTGCCCCAGCTTATTTCCGGTGTAATACAACGCAGTCTTGCCTTCAACCGTAGCCTCTGAGCCGATCGGGTAGACGGTTCCGCGATCCCATTCGTTCGGTCCGCCCAGCGGCAGAAAGTGGTTGCGGAATCGATGGAACGACATCCCATCCCGGCTGACGCCCAACTGGCCCCGGACGTCATTGGTTCCGCGATCGTACATCGAGGCGAGCATCACGTATACGTCGCGGGCTTTGCCGTACTTGAACACACCGGGCGTATAGACCTCCCGGTCCGCCGGGTCGGCGGCATCGGGACCGTGAACGGGCACCGGACTCGACCAGTGGTAGGCGTCGGGACTGGTCGATCGGCCGAAGTTCCTGCGCCCCGCGATCATGAAACGCAGGTACGCGACAAACGAGCCCACCCGGTCGTCCCAGAACATCAGGTTGTGCGAATCGAACTCGCCGACCAGGCTGCTGTAGTTGCGCGTTGTCCAATTGAGGCCATCGGGCGATTCCGCCGTGGCCACACCGCGGCCGCGGAAGTCGTACCGGTGGTGCATCATCTTGTACCGCCGCGCGGGATCGGGGTCGGAGTAGTCCTTGATCACCCAATACGCCTTAGCCTTTTTCGGTCTCACCGGCAGGAAGACGATATTGTTGGCCTTCGACCCTTCCCATTCGATGAGGTTCAGCCGTGGCTTTTCCCACGCGATGCCGTCCTTCGACACGGCGTAGTGCAAGCGCCCGTAGTCATTGCTGTCGAGGATCTCGTACCACATCTTGTACGTCTTCTCCTCGACGTCGTGAATGACGCACGCATAGCTGACACGGCCTTTCTCGAAGGGTTGATCGCTGACGAGGATTGGATTGCGCGGGTGTTTGCGCGCCTCGGCGTGAACCAGCCGAAGCCCCTCGGAGTGGGCGATCAGGACGTTGTCGTGGAGAAACAGGTCGGCGTAGCGCCCAACGACGACTGGCGCGCTTTGGGCCAATACGGTGACGATGGAGATGGCAGCTAGAACGAGAGCCTTCATAAAATCGTAGAGATCAGTTGCTCGGCACCGACTGAATGAGTATATCCAGGCTCCTCGCATCACGACGAGGCGGTGTGTTCAAGTAGGAGGATGGTCGACCATGGCGGTCGGCGCGCGGCAGAATCCACGTGCGGCCCGTTGACACGGAGAGCGTTGTTAGCGGCCGCTACTTTTTCGGCCTCCCCGGCTGCCGCGGCAGCACGTTGGCGGCTGTTCCTGACAGCGCGTCATGTCGCTTTTCAGCGAGGCATTCGCTTCGTCCCCCGGCGGCCGGCCCTCTCGGACGAAAACCTGCTGCCCGCCGAATATCCCTGGGAGGCCGCTCGCGCCAACGCCTATTCGACGTTGATCGACGGGCCAACGCTCCGCCTTTGGTACAGTGCGCACGCGTTGCTTCAGGACACTCCGCGATTCGGCCCGGGGGCGCGTATCTTCACCGGGGACTCGATGTGCTACGCCGAGTCCGAAGACGGCCTGCACTTCCGCAAACCGCGGCTCGACCTGATTCCGTTCCAGGGCAGCCGGCAGAACAATATCGTGCTGCCTGGTTCGGGTCCCTGCATCTTTGTCGATCCGTTCGACCGGCCCGAGCGCCGCTTCAAGATGCTCGCCAAGAATCTCGAAGGATCCAAGCCCGAGTTCGTCGAGAGGTGGCCTGAGGCGCGCGGGGCCGACCCCAGGGCTTCCTACCTGCTGACTTCCCCCGACGGCTTTCGCTGGAGGCGCAACCCCGATCCCATCATCCCGTTCAGCCTCGGCTCGCAACGCCACATCCTCTGGGACGACCGCATCGGGCGTTGGGTGGTGTTCATGCGCGCGAATCGTCCGGCAAACTTGTGCTACAGCCGGGTGGAAATCGAGAAAGACGCGTGGGACCAGCCGATTCCGTTTCGCCGAAAAGCCGGAAAGGCCTACATGGATGCCGGCTCCCGCCCGCCCCTGCTGGAAGACGAGTGGCCAATCGCGGTGGATGTCGATGACCGAGATCGGCCTCACGCGAACATCTATTCCATGAACCCGTGGAAGGTCCCTGATTGCGAAGATGCCTACCTGGCGTTTGTGCCTGTCTGGTACAAGCAGCCGGGTTCGGACCAGGTGGAGGTGCAGCTTGCGGTCTCGGACGATGGTGTCACGTGGACAAGACCCTGGCGAGAGCCGCTCATCGCGCCCGGCGCCGCGGGACCTCAGAGCGCGGGCCAGATCTGGCCGGTTCCCGACCCCATCATTCGCGGCGAAGAAACCTGGCTCTATGTCCAGGCACTGCCGTACCGGCATCTCGATTTCCGCGCACCGCAACCGGGCCAGGGCATCACGGCGCGCGCGGTCTTCGGCCGCAATCGCTTCGTTGGTGTGGAGGCGGTCGAACGCGACGCGGAACTGGTCACCCATCCGATGAAGGTTGGCGGGCGCTTCCTGGAACTGAACACCGACGCTCGCGCCGGCCGCCTACGAGTGTCGCTGGAAACCGCCGAGGGGAATCCGCTGAAAGGCTATTCGCTCGAAGAGTCCATTCCCATCTCCGCGGACGCGCAAACGGCGGCCGCACGCTGGCGCGGCCGCTCTGATCTCTCGGGCCTTGTGGGAAGCGTGGTGCGGCTTCGCTTCACGTTCGAGCACTGCCGTTTTTACGCATTCCGCTTTTCGTCCTGACAGTGCCGAGAGTTTCCCTGCCGACCTCGCTCCTGGAAGTGATCCGTCGAACGAACGGGCCCGGTTGGTTCTCGAGGACGCGGCAGATTCCCGACATCGCGTTGATGAACACAGCCGCTATCTCGGCTCCCCGAAGGTTTCCCGCGATCAACACGAAGACTCTCGCTCCGCTTGATCGAAGCGCCTCCAACTCCATCGGGCGGTATCGAATCCGCTGATCTTTCGTCAGGATTACCCACCCACGCCGGCCAACCTCCTGAAGCCAGAATTGGTCTTCGGTGTCGCGGGGAAAATGGTCATCGTGAATCTCGACGTTCAGGCCGATCACCTCGAGTTCACGTCGAATGGGATCGACCCCGAGCGACCTATCCAGGAAGAAGACGGTTCCTTCAGGCGGCTTCGCAGCGGATGGCTTCTTCGACTTCACTGGTCTTTAACTGGAAATCCCGAGCAAGTTCCTCGTGGGAGTCTCCTGCCTTGTAGCGCTCATACACCGCTGCGACCGGAATTCCCGTCCCTGCAAGCACCGGGCGACCATAGGACACCGCGGGATTGATGACGACCACCCGCGGAGCATCCAGCGGCGGCTGAGTGCTTTCCGAGCTTCGAGTGAACGGATACAGCTGGATGGGCAGCCCCTCAACGTCGCGATCGACCCGGCGCAGATACAGGCTAAGGATCTCCTTCATCGCCTGCTGCCCTTCCCGCGAGGCGTTGATCATCTCTCCATATCGCTCGACAAACAGGTCGAGCCCATCTGTCTGAAACGTCTGATCGACTAACGGACGCTGAACGTGGAACCGGGTACCGACGTACTCGAGAGCGCGCCTGACTTTCGGGAGCCTGACTCCATGGTGGCGCCGGATCGCGGCCAGGACATGTGCTTCCACCAGGTTGATGAAGGAGAGACAACGGCCTTCCGGATCGTCGAGATGGATCAAAGGGCGGAACCGCCTCAGCTTGCCGCCGGCCGGATAGTCCCTGCCCTTCAGCCAGGTTCGGAGCGTCTCGGCCGGCATCCTGATGTAGTGCGCTGCTTCGGCCACCGCATACGCCGGCCTGAATCTCGTGTCAGCTTGTGGTCGCGTCCGGCTCACCGCTTCTACGATCCCCCTTAAACACATTATCAGGCTGATCCCAACGAGCGCGGGTTTGTCGTGCGGGTGGCCCGGCCGCGTGCGCCGGGCAGGAACTGGTGTCGAGCCTGGCGCGTTAGCGCGTGTTTGTCTTCACCAGCACTACCACGCCCACCAGCAACCCGCCCACGATCACAGCCTGCTTCCATGAGGAGATAAACCCGGTCAACGGATTCCACGCGGGACCCTGCCGGGGCGGCTTCAGTTCCTTCAGCGACTTGACGTCAGCGAGTGGGATCGGATTGGTGTGCCCGGCCAGGACGAGTTCGCGCCGGTCGAAGCGTACCAGATGGCCGCGAACGCGGCTCTTGTTTTGAAGCCTCACCTCGATCTCGGCGTTGCGCGGCAGCTTGGACAGCCGGGCGTGAATTCTTGCCGCCACATCCGGTGGTTGCGCCAAAGCCGCATCGGACAACAGCGCGAACGAGACCGTCAGCGCCAGCATATGCCGAACAACCGGTACGACCTGCATCGTGATGTTCCTTGCGTCCCTGGATGCATCCAGAGACGCGGTGCGCCGGCGCCGAGTTTCCACCAGTTAGGAATGCCCGCTCTCGAAACACGCTCTAAAAGGGTACTCAGCGAACCCCAGCGTGCCTGACAATGAACTCCACGACCGGCGTCGGATCCTCGAGCCCGTGCGGATGATGCCCCACCCCCGGCTTCGCGATCAATGTAATCGACCCGCCCAGCTTCCGGTACCGCTCCGCCACGACCCCCGTGTTCTCCTCCCACGGCACGGACTCGTCCGCGTCCCCATACACGTGGATCAGTGGAATTCCGGCCGAGGCCAGCGGCGCCAGGTTGTCGACCGGATTCTTCCGCCACGCCAAAGCCTCGGCGTCCGAGCCGAATCCGTACGCGGCCAGCAGCTTCGACCACTCCCGGGCCGAACCCGCGCCTTTCCCCGGCCCTTTGAGCCTGCCCCCTGGCCAACTCTTGAAATCGCACACCGGGGCGTCGCCGTAAATGCAGGCCACTTTCTCCGGATTCGCCGCGGCCCAGTTGTAGCAGTAGAGCCCTCCGCGGCTCAGCCCGATCAGCGCCGCTTTCTTTGCAAGCCCGTACCGGCCGGTCAATTCGGCATAGAATTCGTTCCACGCCGTGACCGCCTTGGGGCTTCCGAACCGATCGGGCACGCCGAGATACACCAGGTGAAATCCGCGCTCCACCAGCGCGGCATCGACATTGGCGAACGCCCCGAAGAACTCGCCGCGCCACGCCCACGGGCGTCCCGGCAAAGGCTGGCTCGGCACGACCACGATGGCCGGTTTCCCCTGAAAGTCGAAGTCGTAGCGCGCGTAGCCGTTCCACCGGCTTTCGGCTCCGGGAAACGGCGCGCCCCCCGCGAGAGCGCAGAACGCGAAGAGCACCAGGCATCGCATGCAGCCAGTATCATACCGAAGGGATCGTTGACACTTTCGGGCGCACCTCGATACTCTACGTTCTCGTCAACCGGAATGACCACAGACGCTCTCGATGCCGGGTTTCTCTCCGCATATGGAATCGGCCCGGGCGTTTCCACCGAGACGCTCGGCGGAGGGATGTTCTTGCGCCCTGTTCTGCTCACCACCTCCACCGGCAGGTTCGTACTGCGCCGTCATTCGTTCCGCACCCGCGACGAGACCTTTCGTTTTCAGGCCGAAGCCCTGGAGTACGTCGCCGCCGAATCGATCCGCTGCCCGGTTGTCCTGCGCGACCGCGAGGGACGGTTCGGCCGGCCGCGCGATGGCGTCTTCCTGGCCCTCCACCGCTACATCGAAGGCCGCCAGTATCCCTGGACCGAGTGGCACGCGGCCAAGGACCGGGCGGGCTTTCTTGTCACCATCGGAGCCCAGGTCGCCCGCGTGCATGACGCCCTCTCCCGCGCGACGCCGGGTGGCGACGATTCCCTGTCACCCTCGCTGCCTCCGGTTCGCTTCCATGCGATCGACGAAATCCGGGAACAGTGGGAGCGCGACCTCGGCCGCCTGGCCGGCATCGAGGCGGCGTCCAGCGTGCGCGCGCTCCGGGAAAACCGCACCGAACTCGACGAACATTGGCGGACCTTGAGCCGGGCCGTCGACAGGCTCGGCATCCCGGACTGGCCGCGCCAGATTGTTCACGGCGACGTCTCACCCGTCAACATGATCTTCGACAGAGACGGACAGACCTTCACCCTGATCGACTGGGACTGCCTCCATCGCGGCCTGCGCCTGTACGACGCCCTGGGCGACGTGCTGCACCGGCCTCCGTTGGAACTGGCCGGGTCGGCGCCTTTCCGCGAGGACCATCTCGGCGCCTATCTCCACGGATACCAGAAGGCATCCGCATGGCCGATCCCGCGCGAGGAACTCCGGGCCGCGCCCCTGTTCTCGCTGGCCCGCCAATTCGAAGACCTACGCCAGCGCATGCACGTCCTACCGGCATTGCCCGCCGCCGAGGACGCCGGCTATGCCACGCTGATTCAAGGCAGGGTGCGGATGATGCGTCTCATCCGCGCCCAGTCCACACCCGACTTACTTTGGGAGCCATCGTTGTGAGCGACATCATTAATCTGCGAAGCGACACCCAGACCCTGCCCACCGAGGAGATGCTGGAAGCCATCCGGCAGGCTCCCCTGGGCGACGACACGTACGACGAAGACCCGACCGTCCACAAACTGGAAGCCCTCGCCGCGAGCATGCTCGGCAAGGAGGCGGCTTTGCTCGTGATCAGCGGCCACATGGGCAACCTCTGCGCCCTCATGGCGCACGCCAACCCAGGCGATGAAGTGCTGCTGGATGCCGAGTCGCACATCTTCTACTACGAGAGCGGCAGCCTGGCCGGCGTCGCCGGGCTGATGCCGATGCCGCTTCCGAGCCACGGCGGCCTGCTCGATCCTGTGGAGGTCCGGGCGGCGATTCGCAAGCCCAATCTTCACTATCCTGTGCCCCGTCTGTTTTGCCTGGAGAACACTCACAACCGGGGCGCCGGCCGCAGCACACCGCTCCACCTGCACCGGGAACTTTGTGGGACGGCGCGAGAGCACGGCCTGGCGATTCACCTCGATGGCGCTCGCATCTTCAACGCCGCCGTCCGGCAGGGTGTTCCGGCTTCTGCCTTCGTGGCCGACGTGGACTCGGTGATGTTCTGCCTGTCGAAAGGCCTCAGTTGCCCCCTCGGGTCGATGCTCGTGGGCTCGCGAGAGTTCATTGCGAAGGCGGACCGCTGCCGCAAAAGGCTCGGGGGAGGCATGCGCCAGGCAGGGGTGATCGCCGCATGCGGCATCGTCGCGCTCGAGACCCTGGTCGACCGCCTCGCCGACGATCACTGGAACGCCCAGACGCTCGCTCGCGGGATCAACGGCATCTCAGGCTTGCGGGTCGAGATGAGCGCCGTCGACACCAACATGGTGTACGTCGATCACTCGGCGTCCGGACTGACGACCGAGGAAGTCGTCGGCCGGATGAAGCGGCACGGCGTTCTCGCCAGCGCCCGGCCTCCCCGGCAGTTCCGGTTGGTGACTCATCGCCACATCACCCCCGCGGACATTGACGAAGCGTTACACCGGATACGCCGCGCGATCGAGAACTGACGTTACAGCTCCAGTTTGCCGTTGTAGACCATCTGGTCCAACTCGAACGTTTGTTTGAATTCCAACGGGCCGAATCGTCCTTCGAACATGATTCGGCCGTCCGCCTTGCTCACTTCCTTGCTGCGAGGGAACAGGAACAGGACAATGTTTCCTTCATCCAGCGTGAGCACCTGGATGTCCGATGCCTTGATGGTCTTCTTCCCCTCGCGCTTCAGTTCGCCTTGCGGTTTGGTGTGCGAATTGTCCGAGACCATGGCCTCGGGAATCCCGACGACTGCCAGCGTGTACGAGTTCTCGTCGACGGAGGGCGCGTTGGCGTGCCGCGCCTTGAGTTCGGCTTCCTGGACGGGCAGCGCGCTCTCCCATCGCAACGTCAGCTTGGGAGGTTGGCGGAACTCGCCTTCGGGAGGAGCACCGGCGCGGCCGGATCGCCTGCCGCCCATCCCGGCGCCGCTGATACTGATGCCGCCCAGCCCCAGGCTCGCCCCGCGCCGGTAGCTGCCGGACGATTTCGAGAACTCCGCGGGGGTCGGCTTGGCCCAGGGTGAGTCGGTCAGGATCCGCCGCGCGTCTGCCTCGGTCCATTCGGCGGGCTTCCTGCCGTTCCATGGCTGCTGCCCCGCGGCAACCAACACGCCCGCGGCCGAGCAGAGGCAAATGCGCAGCATGTTCGTCATACGAGTGAAGTGAATCTTCACTCTGAATAAACACGGCCATCCGCCCGGAGTTTCGCGTGGCCTGCCCGGGAGCGCGCTGGCCGGAAGCGGGACCTGTATTCGCTGCCGGCCTACACCCGCGCGGGTTCGATTTGAATCAGCCGGCTATTGGCGGGCTGCGGCTGAAACGACAACACGTCCATCGGACACACGGTCACGCAAATCCCGCAGCCGATGCACGACGAGTTGACATTGTTCAACTCCTCCTGCTTCAAGGCGAAATTCATGACGTTGATCCCCACCTGGCAGTTGCGCGAGCACTCGCCGCAGGCAATGCACTTATCGTTGGAGTGGATGGCAAAACGGCTGACCCCGAAGCGAGTGTAGACCGAACCCATCAGGTGCATCAGCTTTGCCAGCGGGCACCAGTACCGGCACCACACTTTCCCTCCGAAGAAGGGATAAAGCGTCACCGGCAGAATGCCCACCAGCCACACATCCGCCACCAGGTGATACCACTCGAGCCCCGAGGCGGCCGGCTTCCGGAAGAAGTGATAGACGTCGCTCGCCAGCACCATCACGGTCACCGCGGTGGCCGCTCCCAGGACCCAGAGGTTCATGTCCTCCCACCGGATGGATGTCTTGCCCTTGGGCGCCAGGTGACGCCAGCGGTCGCCCAGCGTCTCCGCCAGGCCGCCACAGCCGCAGATCCAACTGCAATAGCGCTTGCCGTGGAACAGCACCAGCAGCGGAATCAGGACAAAGGTCAGCAGCACTCCCCAGATCACCCACACCTGATGCGGGTTGCCGAAGAACGTGTAGAAGAAAAGCGGCCACGCATAGATCAACCCGTACGAGCGCCAGGCGGCGCCGGCGAAGTTCGGATCCGCCGCCAGCCTCTCGCCCACCCACCGGTATTGGACCGCCAGTTGGAACAAATACTCGGGGATCAGGAAGAAGAAAACCCATTGAAAGCTGAGCAGGCAGACATACCGCCAGATCTGAAAGCGATCGTTGCGGTCGAAGCCCCAGCGCTTCATGGCATGGACGCCAAACACGGTCATCACGCCCGTGTACAGCACCGTGTACCAGAACGACCAGGGACGGTGAAAGAGAGCGAGCGTCCTGGCGCCCCATCCGCGATACGGCCAGAATTCGAAGCCGTCGGCCTGCTTGACGCCGTAGATGGTGTAGCAGATCAGAAACGAAAGTCCGAGTTGCGCGAAGCGGCTACCGCGAACAGCATGGAGCACCAGGGTCCCGGCGGAGGCCAGAGCCAACGCGCCGCCTGCCGCGATCAAGCCATGGCCGCCGGACAGCCACAGGCCACAGAGGGTGGCGGCCACCAGGAACGCCGCCAGGAGAGGATTTCCGGTCCACTCGTTCTCCAGGCGGATCCCGAGTGAATGAAGAAACTCGGACGGAACGTCCGCGCCGATCAGGACGAACGCATGCCGGTAAGGAAGCCGGCGCTTCGTTCCCGCGATCTCGAGATCATAGGTGTCCTCATCGAACCGCACGACGCTTGATTGGAAGACGACGTCGATCCGGCCCTCGGCCACCGCCTCGCGCAGTTTGCGCTCATTGTCCTTGAAGACTCGCGTGAACTCGGCGCCCCGATAGGACAGGACGACGCGATTGGCTTCGCATAACGCGAGCGCGGCCTCGACCGCGCTGTTGCCGCCGCCAACCACCAGGATCTCTTCGCCATGATAATGCTTGGGGCTGTACAGGCGGTGATAGACGGACTCGCGATCTTCGCCGGGGACCTTCAGCTTGCGCGGATTGCCGCGCTGGCCGGAGGCCAGAATCACGCGTTTGGCGCGGTAGGCGGCCTTCGAGGAACGGACTTCAAACGTATCGTCCTTCTGCCGGTCGATAGACTCCACGCCTTCTTCGGTCCGGACGTCGAGGGAGTTGTCGCGGACAATCTGATTCCAGCGGGCAGTCAGGTCCTCCTTGGTCGCGCCATCCAGCCATAGCTTTCCCTTGGGAGGCACACTGTCCGGCTCGGCATAGACCCACTTGCCTTCCGGGAACTCCTCGATGGTGTTAGCGATCCGGTTTTTCTCGAGGACGAGGACGCGCAGTCCCCGGTCCTGGGCGACAAGGGCGGCATTCAACCCGGCCGCGCCGGCGCCCACCACGAGGAGGTCCCAGACGTCCGGACGGCCGCCGCGGGTGTCGGGCCGGGAGGCGAGATATTCAGCAACCTGGTTTCCCTGCTCCATGGCAAGCTTGACGACAGGCGCGCCGCTCAGATCGCCGATGATGTAGAGGCCGGGGACGTTGCTTTCGAAGCGCGCGTTAACGACCGGCCGCCGCGTCGGCATGTTCGGGCTGTCGAGGACGGGTTGTACGAGCGTTCGTAGTGCATCAAACATGATCGACTTCCGACGCGGCCGACGGCGTCAGCCCGGCCCCGCAGCGAAGGCACTTTCGGGCGGCCGGATGATTCTCGTGCCCGCACGGACACAGGACAGGACGCCGGGTCGCGCCACGGACGGTGTTCGCGAGGGGCCGTTTCATCAGCACGCCGGCCACTCCCGCCAGCAGTCCCAGAAAGCCGGCAACAAACCACCGGCCGGCCGGGAGTCCCCGGCGAATCGCCAGGCTCGCGCTGATGCCTCCGCACACCAGGCCGCAGACGATCCACACCCCGATCCACCACAGTTGGGTGCCTGGATCCGAACCCGAGGGAACCGTGAACATTCGCCCTTCACCTCCCGTTTGTAGCGTACCGTTACTGTCAACTTCCCGGCTTGACGAAATATTCACTCTTACGCCCTTTCCTCCAGGCGGCGACTGTGCTACACGAGAAGCAGGTGCTCGGACGGCGGAGCGGGACGGTTTCTGCGCCGTTCACTTGCCTTCGTGAGATTTCGAGTGATAATAGAGAGCACCTCCCGAGGGTGGACGAATCCGCCCAGGAAAGGACTAGGACACTTGGGAACCATGGGCGTTGTGTCTGCTCGTAGGTTGGTTGCCTCTTCTCTCGGTCTGCTGTGTGCGAACGCCTTCGGGCAGGCGTTAATGCCGGCTTCCGGCTCCGGAGGGCTGGTGCGCATTTACGGCACGGATTCGGCGGTGCTGGAAGCGCGGGAGCCCCGGAAAGATCTCCCCTGCTCGGTCACGCCGGTCAAACCCTTTCTCGGCTTTGACCTCAAGTTCCATGCTGGGTACGAGATTTCCATCCCGCTGAAGGAACTCGCGGGTAGCGAGGACCTACTGACGATCATCTTCCGGGTGACGCCGGCCGGGTCGGAACGGACTGCGTACTTCTCGCAGAAGATCTCCGTCCCCGCGATTGAGGAGGATGCGAAGGGCAATGCCTTCCTTCAGGGCAACTTCGACGTGGGCGAGGGCAACTACCAGGTCGATCTGCTGATCCGGGATCGGGCCGAGCGGGTCTGTTCTGATTACTGGGAGTCCGAGGCGGTGCTGCCGGCGAAGGACAAGGACTTGAATATGGTAATCGAGCCGAGCGGCGTCCAGGCCTCGGACAGGGAGCCGTTCAAGGAGGAGCCGCCGATCGAGCGGGCCAAGGACGCCAAGCCTTTCAACGTCAAGGTCCTGATCAACTTTGCGCCGCAGAACTCCCAGGCCGCTTCCATGCAGCCGACCGACACGAACGCCCTGGTGTCGATCCTGCGGAACATCGCCCGCGAACCCAAGATCGGGTCGTTCTCGCTGGTTGCATTCAACATGCAGGAGCAGAAGGTCCTCTACCGGCAGGAAACGGCCGATCAGATCGACTTTCCGTCGCTGGGCGAGGCCGTCGACAAGTTGAAACTGGGCGTGGTGGATGTACGTAGATTAAGTGAGAAACATTCTGAAACGTTGTTCCTGACGGACTTGATCACCAAGGAGCTGAACGGAACAGAAAGGCCGGACGCCGTCATTTTCGCCGGGCCGAAAGTGATGCTGGACCAGCCCGTATCGGAAGATGCGCTGAAGCAGTTGGGGGCGCCCGAGTACCCGGTGTTCTACATGAATTACAACTTCAATCCGCAGGCCAATCCGTGGCGGGATGCCATTGGCAATGCAGTGAAGTTTTTCAAGGGCCAGGAGTTTACCATTAGCCGCCCCAGGGATTTGTGGTTTGCCTGGACCGAGATCATGTCGCGTATTGTGAAAGTAAAAGGAGGCCGGCACGATACGGCCTCGCGCGATTAGGCCATGCACGCGCTGTCTGTTTCACTCGCCGTTGTCCTGGTTGCTCCCCTGTGGGGGCAGCTCCAAATCATCGAAAGTGAAAGTCTGGCCCCGTTTTTTCCAAGTCCCCAGGAGGTCGTGGAGAGAATGCTGGAGGCGGCGCATATCCGCCCGGGCGAACTTGTGTACGATCTGGGCTGTGGCGATGGCCGGGTGGTGATTACCGCGGCTCAGAAATTCAAGGCGCGCGCCGTCGGAGTCGAGATCAAGGACTTCCTGGTCAAATCGACGAACAAACGGGTGGCGGCGATGGGCCTGACAAGTTCGGTCCAGATTGTCCATGGGAATGCCCTGAAGACCGACTTGAGCCAGGCGGACGTTGTCACCCTGTACCTGCTGACCCGCTCGAACGAACTGCTTCGTCCCAACTTCGAGAAGCAACTGAAGAGCGGCGCCCGGGTGGTTTCCTACGAATATCCGATTCGGGAGTGGACGGCCGTGCGGACCGAGCAGGTGGAAGTCCAGGGCATCTCGCACAGCATCTACGTGTACGAGATGCCGCAGAGCAAGAACAAGCCTTCCAAGAAAGGCAAGTAGACTCTTCCATCTTTCCTACCGCCGTTCGACGCCGCGCGAAGGACGACTCCATCCATCTCATCCGCAACCATGCGAGGACGGGGGAACCCGGCCCCGCATGGAACAGGCGCCTCCAACTACGTTCACGGCGCGGGCTTTTTAGCGGCCGCGCCGGCCTCCGCCGTTTCCTCCGCCCGTGCCTGGCTGGTGAATCGGCCCGGATCCGTCACGCGGTCCGGTCTTCTTCCCGTGACCGCCGATCTTGCCGCCGCTCCCATCGCGCGGCCCTTGTCGATCGCCTCGCGGACCTCCGTTTCGGGGCGGGTCGAATCCCAGAACCAACGCAGGCGTCATCATCATTGCCGCTGCAACCATTGCAATCCACGTCTTCTTCACGTTTGAGCTCCTTTCTCGAGCCAACTACGCTTCATTTCAAACGCAGCGGGAGTGCCAAACCGAAAGAACCGATGGATGAATCACTTAGCGATCGTGCGCCGGTTGTCTCGTGCAAGTCCCGCAGCCGTGACTGCGAACCTTGCACAACCGTTGATTGCGCTACTGACCTGCCGCCGCGCTACCCCAGGCCCGGTTCGGACGCGGCCCCATCACCAACACGAGCGTGCCTCCGCCGGCGAGGTCCTTGTGCTCGAACCGCGGCGTTTCCAGAGGCCGGCCGTTGAGTCGCGCGGACTGAATGTACTTGTTCGTCGCCGAAACGCCACGGGCGATGACCGTGAACACCTTACCGTTCGACAGCCGCAACCGGACTTCGTCGAAAATCGGGCTCCCGATGTCATAGACCGGTTTGCCCGGACACACCGGGTAGAAACCCATCGCGCTGAACACGTACCACGACGACAACTCCCCGTCGTCTTCGTCGCCGGCGAATCCCAGCGGGTGCGCACGATACCAGACTTTCAGAATCTCGCGGACCTTGCGCTGCGTCTTCCAGGGCTCCCCTGCGTAGTTGTAGAGATAGGGAATGTGGAAGCTCGGCTCGTTGCCGTGGCCGTATTGGCCGATCAGGCCGGTCTGGTCGGGGAAGTAACGGAGGAACACGAACTTTGCGCCTTCCTGAAATCCCCGGTACTGTTCCCGAAAAAGCTGGTCCAATTTGGCACTGAATTTCTCGCGTCCGCCCATCAGGCGAATCAAATCGGGGACATCCTGCTGAACATGGAAGGTGTAGGTCCACGAGTTCATCTCGGTGAAGTAGTCGCGTCCGCCCTGGCCGCCGCTCCAGGCCGGATCGAACGGCTCAATCCACTCGCCGGAAGCCGAGCGCGGCGCCATGAATCCGTGCCGCGGATGAAACACGTTGCGGTAGTTGCGCGCCCGCTTCGAGAAATACTCGTAATCGTCGTGCTTGCCGAGTTCCTTCGCCAGAAGGGCCAGGCACCAGTCGTCGTAGGCTGCCTCCAGCGTCACCGACACCGCCTGCCGGCGTTCAAACCCGTCCACTTGCGGTTCGCTCTCCTTCTCCCCCGGAGCGAGGGCCGGGAAATAGCCTTTCTCCTGATAGTGCCGGTCCAGCGCCGTCAGCGGCCCGCGACGCCACGGGATCATCGTCGCCTCCATGCGATTCTTGCGAAGGCCCTCATACGCTCTGGCGAGATCGAAATCGCGATAGCCTTTGAACCACGTGTCCGCCGTGAGCGCAGTCATGTGATGTCCGATCATGCTCATCCGGCCGTAGCCCAGCATCCAGCCCCATTGCTCGTACAGGTTCATGTAGGAGCGCACGAAATCGACCTGGCGCCGCGGGTCGAGCAGCAGTTGCAGGGGATGCAGCGACCGGTAACTTCCCCACAGGTTCCCGCCGAGGTAAAAGCCACGGCCTTCCGAAGGATGCGCCTCGTGGTCGGCCCCGCTGAAGTACTCGAGGCCCTCCACCAGATTCGAGGGCCGGCCCATCACCCGGTAGAGCGCGCTGTAGAAAATCGTCCGCTGCTCCTCGCTGCCGCCTCTCACCTCGATCTTTCCGAGTTCGCGCGTCCACGCGGCTTTCGCCTTGTCCCGGATCCCGTCGAAGAACCAGCCGGGCGCTTCGCGTTGGATGTTCCGTCGCGCCTGTTCGGCGCTGATGTGCGAGAACCCGACCTTGACATCGATGCGCAACGACTGCCCGGCGGGGGCGTAGACGGCCGAGGCGCCGATGTCATTTCCCTGCTGCGCCGTCAAGCTTTCGGAAACGCCGCCCGGGTTCCACGTCTGGTGGCCTTTCATCGGTTGCGAGAACTCAGCGTGGAAGTAACCCCGGACGCCGAATGGCGGATCTTCGCCTCCCGCGATAGCGAGCGGGGACACGACCTTCACTTCCCCGTCCTTCTTCAGGCTCAAGACCACCCGCGCTGCCTTACCCGGCGGGAACGTGAAGCGGTAATACGCGACAGTCTCCGTCGGCGTGTACTCGACCCGGATGTCGTAGTCTTCGAGCAGGACCGAATAGGAGTACGGCGTGACATGCTCCAGATCGTGGTCGAAGACCGATGCCGCCTTTGCCGGATCCGTTTCCAACGCTCCCGTCATGGGCATGATCATCGAGACGCCGGCACGATAGCCGTAGACTTTGTCGGCGAGGTAGCGGTCCTTGACGCCGGGTGTGACGATCGGGACCAACCTCACCATGCCGTGCGGCAACTGCACGTTCGGATGCGCCGGTTGCAGCAGGTAACCGATTCCGCCGATGTTCGGGTCGACATACTCGAGAGGGAGCTTGATTTGTGCGAGCGCGAGCGACCCGAAGAGTACGACCGCTGGAATCCGGAAAAGCATGAGCAGTCCTCCGCGACTGGCATTGTAGTAAGGCGAGCGGAGGAAGAGAATGGGGAACGGAACGAGGCAACGACTTCAGGTGAGCCTTTAGACGGTACTCTCCTCCGCGCTTCGCTTCAGCAAAGAGCCCAGAAGGCTGCCGGCCTTCTTCTTCTCCGGCGACGCCCCAGGTTTCACCGTCACCATTGTCTCGGCCAGCTCACGGTACTTGCGCCCGAGGTCGGACCCGGCGTCCACCGGCTTGCCCGCCGTCAGAGCCTTGTGCACTCCCGTGTAGTCGTTCGGAAACGTCATGTGGATCGGAAGGCCGAAGAGCTTTTCCATCTCCTCGACCGTAATCGGATGCCGTTTGTGAGCACGGTTCAGCAGAATGCTGACCCGGCCGGCCAGATCCTGCGACCGAAGGTAGTTCAATTTCTCCCGGGCCAGGTGCAGTGAGGGCAACTCCGCGGTCGACACCAGAAAAATCCGCTTGGACTCGTGAAGAACGTCAATCGAGTATTTCTCCATCATGCCCGACAGGTCGACGCAGATGGTCCGGTAGTTTCGCTGCGCAAAACCGAGCAGGTGCCGGATCTGCGTGGGCTCGATCCGGAATCCCGGGCTCATCTGCCCCACCGGAATGACATCGAGTTTCCCGGACTTGGTGACAATCTTCGTCCAGAGATTCTCATCCATCTCCAGCGCATTTTCCACGGCGTCAAGCATCGAGTATTGCGAGCTCAACGACATCATGAAGCCCACCAGGCCGCTGTTGAGGTCCAGGTCGAGCAGAAGCGTTTCATTCTCCGGTTGGGAGGCCAACGCCAGCGCCGTGTTGACGGCAATCGTGGTGGTGCCCACGCCCGCCTTCGCCGGGAGAAAGGAATAGACCGCGTCGGTGGAATCGATGGCCGGCGGATGCTGCGCCAGCAGCGACTCGATGCGCGCCAGCGTTTCGGCCATTGGCCCGGGCTCGAACGGCGGCGACAGAAATTCGCGCATTCCCGCCCGCATGGCTTCCAGCAGTGTCCCGGCGTCGCACGTCCGGCTCACCGCAACCACCTGCGTGCCCGGGGCCTCGATCCCGATGGCCTGCGCCGTTTCCGCCGCCAGTTCCATCGATTCCACGCTCAGGAACACCACTTCCGGCGCCGCTGCCCGCAACAGCCGTACCAGTTCCGAAGACGACACGTAGCCGTCTACCCGCCGCGCAAGCGCAACTTTCCGCGAGGACGTCAACGCGCTCTGCAAACGGTCGCAAAGCTCCCGGTCCGGACCGATTACCACACCGCGGATCATGATTGTGCACCTGACTTTCTTGGCTTACCCGGAAGTGTTATTCCCATTGCGCTTCCTTAAGCGTACACCGGCCCATGGAGAGCCAGATATACTGCAGAGACCCGGGGTCCCGAGTAGAGATTCCCGACCGCCTAGCCGTACCAGGGCGGACCAACGGGCGTCGGCACAGAGCGGGCCTCGTGTTTTGGAACGTATCATGCAGCGCCGTCATTTCTTGCACGTCTCCGTCCACGCCTGGGGAGGGTCGTTGATTTATTCCTTGAGCCGCCGGCCCTCCCGGCTCTCAGCCCAAACCAGCGAAAAGACGACTTTGCGCGTGCCCCTCCACTTCTTCACCGAACCCGAAGCTCTGGACATTTCGGCGGCCATCGCGCGGATTTTTCCCACCGACGACGCAGGCCCCGGCGCATCCGAAGCCGGCGCCATTCTATATATCGACCGTCAGCTCGCCGGACCTTATGGTAAAGACCAGTACCGATTCACGCAGGGGCCGTTTGTCCCAGGGGTACCAGAACAGGGGTACCAGGGTTCGGAGTCGCCGCGCGACCTCTACCGCCAGGGTTTGAAACAAATTGCCGGAATTTCCCGCCTGCGCGAAGCCGAACAGGATGCCCGCCTTCGCCAGTTGCAGACGACGCCGTTTTTCCAGTTACTCCGAACCCACACGGTGGAAGGCATGTTCTGCGACCCGATGCACGGAGGCAACGTCGACCTGATCGGCTGGCAGTTGATCGGCTTTCCCGGCCCGCGTATGAGCTACCGGGACGAAATCGAGCAGTACAAGGGAAAGGCTTTCCGGCCCAAGCCCCAAAGCCTGGCCCAGGTTTTAGGGCGCGGCCACCGGGAGCACGCGAAGAAACCATGACGAATCTGAAGCCCGTGGACATCGTCATTATCGGGGGTGGCTGGACCGGCCTGCTGGCCGCGAAGGAACTCGGCACTCGCACCGGATTGCGCGTCGCCGTCCTCGAGCGGGGGGAGCCCCGCCGGACGGCCGACTACGCCGACGACATGGACGAACTCGAGTTTGCCATCCGCCTTCGCATGATGCAGGACATCCGGGACGAAACCGTCACGTTCCGCCAGGACGCTTCGCAGCGGGCCCTCCCCGTCCGCCAATACGGATCGTTCCTGCCCGGGACCGGTGTCGGCGGCTCGGGCGAGCATTGGAGCGGCATCGCCTATCGCTACCTGCCCGATTCGTTTGACCTGCTGACCCGCACCGTCGCCAAATACGGCCACAAACGCCTGCCCGAAGATCACGCCATTCAGGACTGGGGCGTGACCTACGACGAACTCGAACCGGACTACACCCGCGCCGAGAAACTGATGGGAGTCTCCGGAAAGGCCGGCAACCTCAACGGCCGCGCCATTCCCGGCGGGAACGTCTTTGAGGGCTGGCGGAGCGAAGAGTATCCGACGCCGCCCATGAAGACGCCGTACCTCGCCGCTCTGTTCCGTGAAGCGTCTGCCGGCTTGGGCTATCATCCCTATCCGCTGCCGGCGGCCACCACGTCAGAGGCGTATACCAATCCGGATAAGGTTTCCCGCGCCGGCTGTTCATACTGCGGCTATTGCGAGCGCTTCGGCTGCATGATCGGCGCCAAGGCGCAGCCGACCAATACGCTGCTCCCCGTCATCCGCCGCCGGCCCAACGTCGAGATTCGCACCGGGGCCTGGGTTCGCCGTATTGTCACGAAGGGCAGCCAGGCCAGCGGCGTGGTGTATGTGGATTCCACCGGGCGGACGGTGTTTCAGCCTGCTTCTTTGGTGTTCCTGGCCGCATGGACGCTGAACAACACTCGTCTGCTCCTCCTGTCGAAGATTGGCGAACCGTACGATCCCGCTACCCGCCAGGGAACCCTCGGCCGCAACCTCACGCACCAGGTCTCGCTCCCCGCCGCCATGTGCTTCTTCGATCAGCCGCTCAACCGCTTCATGGGCGCCGGGTCGGCCGGAATCGCCGTCAACGATTTCGACGGCGATGTCTTCGATCACGCCGATCTGCCATTCCTGCGGGGAGGGTCCATTTACACGGTCTGTTACGGCTTTCGACCCATGGCCAATTTCGGCGTGGTCCCCAGATCGGTCAAGGCCACCTGGGGATCGGAGTGGAAGAAGCAGGCCCTTCACTGGTACGACCGGACGGGCCGCATTTCGTTTTACGGCGAGCACCTCGCCTACCGTGGTAACTTCATGGACCTCGACCCCGTCTATCGAGATAGACACGGAGATCCCCTTCTTCGGCTCACCCTGGACTGGCGGGACAACGAACGGAGGATGGCCGAGTTCATGACGGCGAAGGCAGTCGCCATCGCAAAGGCCATGGGCGCTCGCGAGATCACGCCCTTCGCCGGGTTAAAACGCTATGACGCCACACGGTACCAGTCCACCCATTTGCAGGGCGGCGCAATAATGAGTGGCAATCCGGCCGAATCCGTGGTAAACAGGTACTGTCAGCACTGGCAGGTTCCAAACCTGTTCGTGCTGGGGGCTTCGGCGTTTCCGCAGAACCCTTCGGGCAATCCTACCTTGACTGCGGTCGCCCTCACGTATCGCACGGTAGACGCGGTTGTGGCACGCTACCTGAAGCACCCGGGATCTCTCGCATAAACGGAAAGCAAAGCTCCTGACCCAGAGTTTACCAGGGCCGCTAAAGGAAAACGCTCAGCCTACCGATCACTAGGAGTAGTCACACCTCATGGACGGGGACCGAAAATACAAACAACGGGGCTACATGGATACGTCTGCCGGCGACCCGCGCCGGGAAGACCGGCCGAGGCCCCAGGGTCCGAAACCGCCGATCGACGTCACAGGCCCGCGCCTTCCGCGCCTGGTCCAAACCGTGACGGCCTCGCGATGTTTCAACTGCTCGACAACGCTCCCTCACGACGTCGATTTTCGCGGGAATTGTCCGAAATGCAACACGGAGCTGCATTGCTGTAAGCAGTGTGCCTTCTTCGAGTCGTCGACGCGATTCCAGTGCCTGAAGCCGGTTCCCGTTCGCATTGCCGTCAAGGACAAAGCGAATGAGTGCGCGCTTTTCTCGCCGCGCGTCACGGTAGCGCGCGACGTGACGGGGGGTTCCTCGCAAGGGATTTCGAATCGCCCGCCGATGGCCGCCGCCGATGCGCCCAGAAACGCGAGCGACGCACGCCTCGCGTTCGACCGCCTTTTCAAGAAATAATTTTGGCGTCATGCTGCGCCGCGGGCGCGAATGGCACTGGCTTTGTCCTGACGCCGCGTGACACGGCGCCCGCGTGAGCCTCGCCAACCTTCATTGCCTGACCGAAGCCGCCGGCCCTCCCCATTGACTGCCGCGACCGCGGGGCCTACCCTGCAAGCGGAGTTCTTCCCATGGATTCATCCGAACCCGACTTGCTGAGCCGCCGTCATTTTCTGCTCACCTCGACGGTCTCGTTAGGACCGTTGTCGTTTCTCGCTTCCGCCGAGGGCGCGAGAGCCACGGCCTGGAACACCCCCGCCACGGTGAAGCTCGTCTTTCTTGGCGGGCGTCCTTCCTGGCCCCGTCCCGATCTCGATCTCGACGACGAGATCGCCACCATCCGGACCCGCCTGGCCGAAGTGGAACGCCGCTACCCACACCAGATCCGCTTCACTGGCGGCGAGCACATCACCAGCCCCGCCGCCATGTCCGCGTGGCTCGAACAGGCCGGTGACGCCGACGTCATCCTGGCGTTCAACATGGTCACGATCGTCTTCCCGATGCTGCGCAAGCTGGTCGAGAGCAACAAACCCGCAGTCATGTTCTCTCTGCCCTATGCCGGCCACGACTGGAGCCATGCAGCGGCCTTCGTCCGCTCGGGCGCCCGCCTGGAGCTCATCGCCAGCAGCGACTTCGCCGACCTGGACGAGTACCTCCCGCTGTTCCGTACGATTCACCACCTGCGCCACAGCAAGGTGCTTCTCGTCTCGCCGCCCAAGTCCCATCCCCGCTCCGACGGCTACGCCTCCCGGTACGGCACGGCCTTCTCCTACCCGACGTACGCCGATCTCGAGGCCCTCTACGAAGGGACGGACACTGCGAAGGCCGCCACTCTGGCCGACGAATTCATCCAGCGTGCGGCCAGAGTGGTGGAGCCCACGCGGCCGGAGATCGTCGATTCGATGCGGCTCTATCTCGCCATCCACGAACTGCTCGGCCGCGAGAACGCCAACGCCATCGCCATCGACTGCCTCGGCGGTTTCGGCCGCAAGGAACTGCCCGCCTATCCCTGCGTGGCGTTTTCCCGCCTCAACGATGCCGGCCTGTACGGCGTCTGCGAATGCGATCTCGAATCCACGATGACTCAGTTGCTGATCACCTCGTTCTCCGGTAAGCCCGGCTTTGTCTCCGACCCGGTATTCGACACCAGCCGCAATGAGGTGATCCACGCGCACTGCGTCGCTGCCACCCGCATGCACGGCATCGACACGCCGCCTTGCCCCTACCGTGTCCGCACCCACCTGGAAGACCACAAAGGCGTCTCCATGCAGGTGCTCACCGCTCCCGGCGGCGCCGTCACTGTCGCCCGCTTCACCGATCCCCAAAAGCTGATGCTCTCGACCGGCGAAGCCTTGGGCAACGTCGACAACGAGCGGGGCTGCCGCACCAAAATCCGGACCCGCGTCAAGGACGCTCGCAAATTGCTCGCCAACTGGGCGCCTTCGCTCGGCCCCACCGCCGGGACCCGGGACCTGTTGCATCGAGTCGTCTTCTTTGGAGATCACGAAACGCAGGTGGAGCGTCTCTCGCACCTCATGGGCTTCGAAGTCGTTCGCGAGTGCTGATCCGCCGGGCGCAGCCGTCTTCACTGGGTCCGGTTTCGTAGCGCCGGTCTCCGACCGGCGCCCACGAAGTATGGCCGGTTGCCCGATCAATGCCGGAGGTCACATATTGATGACCCGACAGGCCGAAGGCCGGCTTGCGAACGGAAGATCCGCCGCGGCAAGTCAATGGTCGTGCATGGCCGATCCTACGGCGCGAAGTATCCGTTGATGTCCACGATGACGTCCGTCCGGTTCGTCACAAACACGTTGATCGATCCGTTCACGCCAGCGGGAACGATCGCCGCGTTGGCCACGATTCGCCCGTCGAACGAATTCAGCGTCGACACCAGCGGCATCGCGAGGCCCGCCGGCCAGACCGTCAGATATCCCAGCCCTTCGCCGGGCACCACCGTGACGTTCAGCGAGTACGCCCGGGCGTTGCCCGGAATGCCGCACGCCGACTGCGGCACCGGCATCTCGCGGGTTTGCCCGGCCAGAAGCGTGGGCGGCCCGAAGGCCCCAGCCGTTCCCTGGCCCGCGCGCGTGTCGGCCACGCGGCACGGCGTCACCGCGACGAACCGGTAGGGACCGTTGCCTCCTCCCGGCGCCGGGTTGTTGGCCTGGAAACTCGCCGTGACCGTCCGGGGAGCCGACATGATCAGGTTCTGCGGACTCGCCGTTCCGGACAGGCTTCCGGAAAAGCCGCTGAACTGGAACCCGGCGCTCGCGAGGGCGGTCAAGGTGACGGGCGTCCCATCGTTGTAGTAGCCGTCGAGGGAATCCGGAGTTGCGGCCAGGGTCCCTCCATTCGAAGGCGAAGTCAGGCGAGTCAGCAGGTACTGCACGGCGTGATTCGCGGTATAGACCGCCGCGGCCGAGGGTGCAGTCAGGGTCTGGCTCCGGGCGCCGCCCTGGCTCCAATTCGAGAACAGGAACCGCGCGCCGTTGGCCGTCTGCGAGGCTGGAAGGTCCAGCGTGTGCTGCGTCCCCGGCGTCCACTGCAGGATGGCCGGCGCCACGCGCGTGACGCCGTCCACCACCACCGAGAGGCCACTCGGGACTGTGGCCACCGTAACCGCGACCGCGCCTAGCGCTCCGAAACCCGCGGCCACCGTTCGCGCGGCGCTCATCACCACGGACTGCGGATTCGTCGTCCCGCTCAGGTTGCCGCTGAAGCCCGAGAACGTGAACCCGGCCGAAGCCTGCGCATTCAACTGAACCGTTGTTCCGGCGTTGTAGTAGCCGTCGCCCGAGGCCGGAGTCGCGGTCAGGGTTCCGCCGTTAGCCGGATTGGCGGTTCGGGTCAGCAGATACTGCGTCGTGAAGTTCGCGGTGTACGTGGTCGCCACGCCCGGAGCCGGAATCGATTGCGAGGCTGCTCCGCCGACCGGCGACCACGAAGCGAATTGATACCGGGTCCCCGATGCTCCGTTGATGCTGGTGGGCACGGTGAGGGTGTGCTGCGTTCCTGGCGTCCAGTTGTAGGTTTGGGGGGACAACGCAGTCACGTTATCCACAGTGATGCTCAGCCCCGGCGGATTCGTGGTCACGGTCACCGAAACCCCCGCCGCCGTGAAGTTGGCCGTCACCGAGCGCGGTCCGGACATCGTGACGGTCTGCGGATTCGTGAGACCGGTCAGGCTACCCGAGAACCCGGAGAACGTATAGCCGGCGTTGGCCTGAGCCGTCACCTGGACCGGCGTGTCTTTGTTGTAGAAGCCGTCCCCGGAAGAAGGGTTGCGGGTAATCGTTCCTCCGCCCCCCGGGGAAACACTGGTGGTCAGCAGGTATGCGGTCTGGAAATTGGCCGTGTAGGTCGTTGCTGACGCGGGTGCGGCGATGTTGTGGAACTGGCCGCCGCCGTGCAACCAGGAGGTAAACGTGTTCCGCGTATTGGTCGACGACTGCGGCGACGGAGCATCGAGCGTGTGGTTCCCGGCCGCCCAGTTGTAGGTCTGGGGCGACGGCGCGGTCACCCCGTCCACCGTGAGGTTCAGCCCGCCGGGACTGGTGGTGACCGTAACGGGGACCGTGCCCCCGCCGCCACCCGCGTTGTTCGGGTCGATAACGGTGACGGTGTAGCTGAAGTTCTGCGGCGAGCCGCCGATGATCACGTTGTTGACCGCGACATTCACCGGCAGGTCGTTGGTGACATTGCCGACTTCGGTCAGGAACGAGGCCGGCACCACCCACACGAGCGTGTTCAACCCATATCCGTTGGCGATCGGCTCGAACGTAGTGGAGACGCTCTGGCTGCCTCGAGTCAGGGTCACCGTGGCGCTTGAAAAGTTCGCGCCACTGTAGCTGAACGACCACCGGGCAGGTATCATTTGCTTCGGAACGTAGCCTTTGGGGGGCCATGCCACAAAGCCGTCTCGAGTGGCCGTCGAACCGCCGCCGAGTCCGATTACCCAGAGTGCATTGCCTTTCCAGTAGCTTCCATTGGCTGGGACGTCCCCGGGGCCCATTTGTTGCGTCGGGGGGTTCAGAATCCAACGGCGATGCCCTACCGCCGTGTTGTTGGCGCCGTCGGCGAGGA
>CAZGUX010000089.1:0-3075 GCA_964529305.1 uncultured Solibacteraceae bacterium
CAGTGACGTCGCTCTGGCGCCGCCCGTCGCCGTATTGGGCGCTGAGAATGCGGAGGGTGGAGGCTGTATTGCCGGCGCCCCAGCGGTCGGCCGGGCGGTTGCGCCCCCTAGGATCCGTCAGGCCTCTCCCGCCTCCTATCCACGTTCGGAGATTTACCGTTTCGAGATCTTTGTACTCGAACGACTGAACCTGCCCGTTTCTCGCCCGTACGCGGACGCGGAGGGTTTTGGGGGTGCCCGGCAACGGGTCGTTTCCCAACGCAGGCACGTCCACTTGAAAGCTGGATTCGCCGGAGTTCACCATCGATTGAATGCGTCCGGTGACGTCCGACCACCTTCGGCCTGCGCCCCATTCCGCTTTTACCACCTCAAGGGATTGCTGCGCCATCCCGCAGGAGATGCCAGCGACTAGTGTCAGGATCAGGAATTTGGACATAGTTTCACCTCCGTTGACTTATTGCCAAAAGCCTTGGTAAGGCACTAGCGGCCGCTCAGGAATCGGCCTAACAGTCCGACTACCTCATCGGCCGCGGATCCGCTGCGACTCTGATCCAGGAGCGAGGTCAGGAAACTCATCCCACCCGCCTCCTCCGCCTGGACCGGGGCATTCGCCTGTTGCCTGCTCAATCCGCCCATCACCATGGTCGCCGCCACCGGCAGCAGTTTCTTCAGGACGTCCACGCCGATTCCCGTCTCTTCCGCCGCGCGGCCCGCCACCGTCCGGCTGACATTCTTGCTTCCGAAGATGTGGCCGAGGATGGCATTACCGTCCTCCGTTGTCGCTTGCTCGCCGAGCAACTCGGGTTTTTCCAGATATTGGGAGTGATTGCCGCTGCTGAGCGCGCCCAGCAACGATTCAAGGCCCCCTTCCTGCGAGGCGTTGCGCTGCAAGCCCTGCATAATGGCCGGCACGAGTTGATTGAGGGCGCTGCCGGCTTGCTCTTCGGAGAGGTCAAACCGCCGGCCTACTTCCTGCACGGCCGTGCCGCCCGCCGCATTCATGAGCATGTCCAGAATTGGGTTCATCGTTCTCCTCCCACGACTCGGGGCCCGCACCCGGACTGGGCGGGCGCAGGCCTTGCTGTTGTGCTTCGCGTCCAGCCCTTCGGCTGAGTCAGTCCGGATCCCCGGCGATGGCGGGGTAAACGATGCCGGCCAGGATCGCTCCGGCAATCGGAGCCACCCAGAAAAGCCAAAGCTGCTCGATCGCCCAACCGCCCACGAAGACCGCCGGTCCCGTGCTGCGCGCCGGATTCACCGACAGATTCGTGACAGGGATGCCAATCAGATGGATCAGGGTCAGGCCGAGGCCGATCGGAATCGGCGCAAACCCCTGGGGCGCGCGCCGGTCGGTGGCGCCCAGAATGATGATCAAGAACATGAACGTCAACACGACCTCGGCGGTCAGGCAGGCGCCTAGCGAATATTGGCCCGGCGAGTGCTCGCCATATCCGTTCGAAGCGAAGCCCCCGCTCAAATCGAAGCCGGCTTTGCCGCTGGCGATCACCAGGAGCACTCCGGCCGCCGCGATGCCTCCCACCACCTGGGCGCCGATGTATGCCGCCAACTCCGACATTGGAAACCGCTTTCCCACCGCAAGGCCGATCGAAACCGCCGGATTCAAATGGCAGCCCGAAATGTGCCCGATCGCGTAAGCCATGGTCAGGACGGTCAGCCCGAAGGCAAAGGACACGCCCAACAAACCGATACCGACGTTAGGAAAGGCCGCAGCCAGCACCGCACTGCCGCAGCCGCCGAAAACCAGCCAGAACGTTCCGAGAAACTCCGCCGAGGCCCTTTTTCCTAGAGACATATCCGATCCTCTCCTCGTCTCTGCCCGTTGGGCAGGTGATTCTTGCATTCAGAAGGACACCCTGTTTCCGCCGTGATGCCGCCAAAACTTCGTCCGGCAGCCTGCAGATCCCGCCTGATGCGTAACGTTTGTTGATCCCTGGGTCGCCAGGAACCGATGGAGCGAGGCGCGACGCGAGAACGGCCGGACTCCGGTCGAAGACTCCTCAAACGCTAGCACTATCGGCGGGCGAATGTGAACCCCAGGCCCATCGTGTAGAGAAAGTCGTTGTTCTTTCGCCCGGCGACCGGGTTGCTCAGGTAGCGGTCGCTGAGGGAAATGTTCCAGGTCAGCCACTTGGTCAGTTGCGTGGTCGCTCCAACGTCAAAGTTGACGCGGTACTCGCCCGAGTTCGACAGGTTGTTGAACATGCGGAACCCTTGCACAAAGCTGGTACGGGCATTCAACTTGTAGTTGAAATCGTCGCCCCAGTACGCCTCCGCCGAGTTCCGGGTGAACGCGGCGGCGGTGGCCGGAGTGAACGATTCACGGTTCCACGCGGCGCCGGCGAGGAGCGCCAGCCGCCCCGATTCGCGGGTCCAGAGTTGATAACCCAGACCTCCGCCGAGCACGACGCGGAGGTCGAGGGACTGGAACTTGTCGTATTCGTAATCGTTGAAGGTATTGGCTAGCACCCGTTTCGTCAGATTCCGGCCGTAGCCCCAACCGCCGCGAATCGCTCGGGCCGTCTGCGCATTGACGCCGTCGACGGTCGCCGTCGAACGAATCGAATTGAAGTAGGCGGTAGTGCGGCTGCTGTTGGAAGCGCGAAGGAAATTGATCGGCGTCGTGAGCGTCGACGTCTCGGCGTTTCCTTTGGTGCCCGCGATGTTGAGGCTCCCAGTAATGGTCCAGAGATCGAGGAGGCCCGGGTGGTGGAGCCGCTCGTAGGTTCGCTGCTCCGCGTCGTTGCGGAGGGCGACGATCTCCTCGGGAGCGACGGTTTGTGGTCCATCGGGGGCCGCAACCTGGATGCGATTGTCCTGGGTCTGGATTGTGGCCTTCACGGTTCGATCGCCGGGCAGCACCACGTTCAACGGTTTTTCTGTTTCAACGGTGGCGATTGCGTCCCATTTGAGTGTGACCAGGCCGAAGTTCTTGCTCTGTAGGGTCACCGTCTGGCCATCCTTTTTGACTATGTCCCCGGTAATGCGATCACCGTCCTTCAGGACAATGTGATCGGCGGCCGCGGCTGACAAGAAGACGAAGGCGGTTAAGATGAC
>CAZGUX010000090.1:0-13006 GCA_964529305.1 uncultured Solibacteraceae bacterium
GCCGTGGCCAGAACCAGCCCCCATTTTCGTACCCGAGCGAGCCTCATTGTCTTGCGCTCTCCCATGCTACCCTAACCGGTCATGATCAGCCGTCGCGACGTGCTTGGCTCGGCGGCGCTGGCAGCCGCTCCGGCGGCCGGCGCGGCCTCCCCGAAGAACATTGTGATCTCGAGCGACAACGGATTGCAGGCCTGCCAGCGGGCCATGGACTATTTGCGCTTGGGCCGCGACACACTCGACGCCGTGGTGGCCGGCGTAACCCTGGTGGAAGACGACCCGAACGACACCTCCGTGGGCTACGGCGGCCTTCCGAACGAAGAAGGCATCGTCGAACTGGATGCCTGCCTCATGCATGGGCCGTCGCGGCGGGCAGGGTCGGTTGCCTCGCTGCGCAATGTCCGCAATCCGGCCAAACTGGCGCAACTCGTGATGGAACAGAGCGACCACATCATGCTGGTCGGCGAGGGCGCTCTGCGGTTTGCCCGCGCGCACGGGTTTCAGGAAGAGAATCTGTTGACCGAAAAGTCGCGCCTGGCGTGGCTGGTCTGGAAACGGTCGCTGCGCGATGCGGCCGGGCACAACAATTGGGGTCCGGGTCTGGACGCCCCGCAAACCCCGAAACGAGCCGAGTGGCTCAAGCAGCAGTTTCCCCAAGCGGATGAGACGACTCTGGCCTGGGCTTGGGACGCCGCTCTCGATCCGCCGACCGGCACCATCAACTGCCTGGCGCTGAACGCGGCCGGCGAGATGTCCGGCGTCACGACCACCAGCGGACTGGCCTGGAAGATTCCGGGCCGCGTCGGAGATTCGCCGATTATCGGAGCGGGCGTCTACGTGGATCAGGACGTCGGCGCCGGAGGCTCGACCGGACGGGGAGAGGAGAACATTCGCGTCGCCGGGGCTCACTCGATCGTGGAAAACATGCGCCACGGCATGAACGCACGCGACGCCGTGATGGATGTCCTCAAGCGTGTGGCGCGCAACTTCAACAACGATCTCCGCCGCCTCGAGAAATTCGACCTCAGTTTCTACGCGCTGCGGAAAGACGGCGACTATGCCGGCGGGTCCTTGTGGAATGGCCGCATCCGCAACGGCCGGACCGACCGCCGCAAGTTTGCCGTCAACGACGGCGGCGCCAGCCGCCACGAAGACTGTATCTATCTGTTCGAGCGCAAGTCGTGAGGGACGGGGGTTGCACGAATCGGTCATCTCGACGGACCCTGCTGGCGGGGGCGATCGGTGCCGTCGCCGCGGCGCGGGAAACCGTCTCGGTGAAGGAAATCCAGATGGCTTTGAAGCTCTCCATGGCGGGCGATGCGTCGAGGTCGATCGCGGACAGGCTGAAGCGCCAGAAGCAATCCCCTCTGATCGAGGGGCGCCACGTGGTCTTCGCGGTCGACGCGCCGTCCAGGGAGGTGGTCCTCGGCGGGGTCGTCGCGCTCGACCGGCCGATTCCGATGCGCAAACTCGCGGGGACCACAGTCTGGGTGAGCGTTCACGAGTTCGGTGAGGGCGTCAAGTTCACCTACCACTTCCTTCTGGACGGTCAGCCTTCGGCCGATCCGTGGAATCCGCGGCGGGACGCCTCGGACCAGTCCGTCGCGGCGATGCCGAAGTACCGCCCTCCGCGCGAAGCTCAGCCCGACGCAAGTGTGCCTCGGGGGGAGTTGCGGGCCGCGGAGCCGTCCTTCAACGGACAGAAGGCCACCTGGTATGTGCCGAAGCAGCAGGGCGGCGAGGCGGCGCCGTTGATGATCGTGCATGACGGAGCCGGCTACATCGCGGCCAAACTGCCGGAGATCCTCGACTCGCTCATCGCTCGAAGACGGATTCCTCCGCTCGTGGCCCTGTTTCTGGAAGCGCGTCCCAACCGGGAGTACGAAGACCTCTCCGATGCCTATCCCTCATGGCTCCGCGCCGGACTGGCTGTCGCTCCCCCCGCCGGCATCCGGCTTCGAGACGACCCCTCGTCGCGAGCCGTGATCGGCGCGGCCTCGGGCGGGTTGGCCGCATTCCACGCCACGTGGACCCTGCCCGGCGTGTTCGGCCGGGTCCTGTGCCAGTCCGCCAACTTTGCCGCCAATCGCCAGGCGTCTCAATACCCGGAGGCCGTCCGCTCCTCGCCTCCCAAACCGTTGCGTCTTTCGATGACCCTGGGTGCTCACGATCCCGAAGCGGTGAGAGATGCCAACCACCTGTTGTGGGGAGCCCTCCGCCAGCAACGCTACAGCTTTGCTCCCATTGACGATGAAGGCTTCTACTCTTTTGACACCTGGCAGCGGCAGTTGCCGAAAGCCCTGGAAGAGTTGTGGCGTGTATCCTGACCGCCCGGATCCAGTATGCAGGACGCGTGGCTGCCCATCTACAGGAACGATGAAACGGTAGTTGGCGAACGGCCGTGAATGAGTATAATGTAAACTTACCCTTCGCGAAGATCACTCAGAGTAGGGGCTTGCCCGCCAGCGTGGCGGCGCGCCGGGGAGGAGAGCCGGTAGGTTAGGATAGTCGAGATCCATGTCGCAAATTTTTCACAAAAGCGCGAACGTATACGCCAAGGCAAGCATTGTGGGGGTGGCGCTGTTCGCTGGTTTTGCTCTGTGGTTGGTTATGGCCTTGAGCCGGTCTTCTTACGCTACCCAACAAAACGTCAACCGCGAGCAACCGGTCCCCTTCAGTCACGCCCATCATGTAGGCGGCATGGGTTTGGATTGCCGGTACTGCCACACGACCGTCGAGGTCGCGGGCAGCGCCAATATTCCGCCCACCAAGACCTGCATGAACTGTCATTCCATGGTCTGGAACCAGAGTCCGACGCTGGAGCCTGTACGGGCCAGCTTCAGGACCAACGAGTCTATCCCCTGGACTCGCGTGCACGACCTTCCGGACTTTGTCTATTTCAACCACAGTATTCACGTGAGGAAGGGAGTTGGTTGCCAGACCTGCCACGGTCAGGTCGACCGGATGCCGTTAATGTCCCAGCATTCTCCGCTAACGATGGAGTGGTGTCTGGACTGCCACCGGAATCCGGCCCAGTACGTTCGGAAGCGGGAGGACGTCTTCCGGATGGACTACACGGTCCCGCACAACCAACTCGAGCTCGGAGCACAGTTGATGGCGGAGTACAAGATCGCCAAGCCGGAGAACCTGACAAGTTGTTCGACCTGCCACCGGTAGACGGGGCTCGCTCTTCAGGTTTGGCGTGGGAGGGGGCGGCGGAGTCGCCGCTCGATGAGGGTTGACGTGAACGAAATGCCGAACGAGGAAATTCGGAAGCTGGATCTGGCCGCAATCCGGGCGAAACTGGAGACGGCCAAGGGGCCGCGGTATTGGCAAAGCCTGGAAGAACTCGCCGAGACGGACGATTTTAAGGAACTGCTTCATCGGGAGTTTCCGCGCCAGGCGGCCGAGTGGGTGAATGATGAACCCGGGCGCCGGAAGTTCCTGAAGTTGATGGGCGCGTCCCTTGCGCTGGGCGGTCTGACCGCGTGCACCAAGCAGCCGGACGAGAAGATCATGCCGTATGTGCGGCAGCCGGAGGAAATGATTCCGGGCCGGCCGTTGTTCTTTGCGACCGCGGCTCCGCTGAGCGGCGTCGCTTCCGGGGTGCTCGTGGAGAGCCACTCCGGACGGCCAACCAAGATCGAAGGGAATCCGGAACATCCGGCGAGTCTGGGCGCGGCCGATGCGTTGACGCAGGCCTCGGTCCTGACGCTGTACGACCCTGACCGCTTGAACACCGTTCTTCGTTACGGCGAGATCTCGACCTGGGCGGATTTTTCGCAGGAGTTCAGCAAAGTCGTAGCCGCTGCCAGGCTGAACAAAGGCGCAGGCGTCCGCCTGCTGAGCGAAACGGTCACCTCGCCGGCATTCGGCGCCGTGATCAGGAAGTTCCAGCAGGACTTTCCGGAAGCGAAGTGGCACCAGTGGGAGCCCGCCGGCGCGCATTCGGCCCGGGCCGGCGCGCTTCTGGCCTTTGGCGCACCCGTCAATACGTTCTATAAGGTCGAGAACGCCGACGTCATTCTGTCGTTGGATTCCGACTTCCTCACCGCGGGACCCGGCAATGTCCGGTACGCCCGGGAGTTCGCGCTTCGCCGCCGTGTCTACGAAGGCAAGAAGCTGAATCGGCTGTACGCCGCCGAAAGCGCGCCGACCAATACGGGGACAAAGGCGGATCACCGCTGGCCGATGCGAAGCGCCGAGGTCCAGAACTTCGCCGCCGCCGTCGCCAAGGATCTGGGCGTGGAAACGGGAGCGCTTGCCGGCGCCTCGTTCAACGGCGTCCCCGAGGCCGCGCGAAAAGCCCTGGTGGCAGAGTTGCTGGCCCACAAGGGAACCAGTCTTGTGGTTGCGGGCGAACATCAATCGCCGGAGGTCCACGCACTCGCGCACGCCATGAACATCGCCCTTGGCAATGTGGGCGCGACCGTGATGTACACCGAACCCATCGAGGTGGATCCGGTCGACCAGGCAGCTTCGTTGAAGGCGTTGGTCAACGACCTGGAAAAGGGGGCCGTGCATACCCTGATCCTGCTGGGCGGAAATCCGGTGTACAATTCGCCGGCGGATGTGAACTTCCGGGATGCGATGCAAAAGGCCAAGCTGCGCATCGCGTTGTGCTACTTCGACGACGAAACCTCGTCGTTGTGCCAATGGCAGGTGCCGGAAGCGCATTATCTGGAAGCCTGGGGCGATGCGCGCGCGTTCGACGGGACGATTACGATCCAACAGCCGCTGGTGCAGCCCCTGTTCCGCGGGAAGACCGCCATTGATCTGTTGACGTTCTTTGGCGCGACTCCCGAACAGCCCGCCTACGAAGTCGTTCGCTCCTATTGGCAGTCGCAGAAAGGCGAGGAGTTCGAGGCGTGGTGGCGTAAGTCGGTTCACGATGGCGTGATCGGTTCTTCAGCGCTACCGGGAAAGCCCGTGACGCTCAAGGCCGGCTGGTCGTCGGGTCTCAAACCCGCCGAGGCCGGCGGCATCGAGATCAACTTTCGCCCCGACCCGACGGTGTACGATGGGCGGTTCGCCAACAACGGCTGGTTGCAGGAGTTGCCCAAGCCCCTCACCAAGACCACCTGGGAGAACCTGGCGATGGTCGGCTACACGACCGCGCAGAAGATGGGCCTGCAGGAGGGCGACATCCTGGAGTTGCGGTACCAGGGCCGTTCCGTCAAGGCGCCCGCATGGATTCTTCCCGGCCACGCCAACGAATCGGTGACGGTCCATCTCGGTTACGGCCGCACCCGTGCCGGCCGCGTCGGCGACGGAATCGGGTTCAATGCCTATGTTCTGCGGGATTCGGCGAACCTTTGGCGAGGCGCCGGGGTCGAGATCCGCAAGACCGGCGACAGCAGGAAACTTGCCTGCACGCAAGGTCATTGGAAGATGGAGGGCCGCAACACGGTCCGCGCGGGTACGGTTCAGGAATACGAGAAGAACCCCGGCTTCGTGAAGACGATGGGTCACGAGTTCCCGCCCGAGATCACCATGTTTCCGGATCGGAACGGCGATGGCTATGCCTGGGGTATGGCTGTCGACCTGAGCGCCTGCAATGGCTGCAATGCGTGCCTGGTGGCGTGCCAGGCGGAAAACAACATCGCTGTCGTGGGACACGAACAGGTGCTGAATCAGCGAGAGATGCATTGGATTCGCATCGACCGTTACTTTGAGGGCGCCGACGTGGATAACCCCGCCATCCACAGCCAGCCCGTGCTCTGCCAGCAGTGCGAGAACGCGCCCTGCGAGGTGGTCTGTCCGGTAGCGGCCACCGTGCATTCCACCGAGGGGCTGAACGACATGGTCTACAACCGCTGCGTCGGCACGCGGTATTGCTCCAACAACTGCCCGTATAAGGTCCGCCGGTTCAACTTCCTGCTCTTCTCCGATTTCGTGACCGAAATCTCGAAGATGCAGAAGAACCCCGACGTGTCGGTTCGGAGCCGCGGTGTGATGGAAAAGTGTACGTATTGCGTGCAGCGCATCAACCAGGCGCGCATCACGGCCAAGCGCGAAGACCGGGAGATCAAGGACGGTGAAGTGCTGACCGCCTGCCAGCAGACCTGCCCGGCGGGAGCGATTCACTTCGGCAATATCAACGACCCCAACAGCAACGTCGCGAAGCTCAAGAAGGAGCAGCTCAACTACAGCCTCCTGGGCGATCTGAATACGAGGCCGCGGACTACCTATCTGGCCTCCCTGCGCAATCCGAATCCGGCCATTGAACCGGCCGGCGCGCACGAATCGAAGAGTCACGGATAAGCGGCATGGACAACGGAAATACGCAAATCCTGAAAGATCCCTCCCTGGGGGAGCGCGAACGCCAGGCCATCATCGGACCGGGGCACTCTTTTGCCACGATCACCGACAAGATCGCCTCCATCGTCCTGCATGAGCCTTCGCCCCTGGCTTGGTGGCTGGGGTTGGCGGTCGGCCTTTCGCTCCTCGGCGGGTTGGGAGTGGCGATTCTGTACCTGTTCATCACCGGTACCGGGATCTGGGGCATCAACCAGCCGGTCGGCTGGGGCTTCGCCATCATCAACTTCGTCTGGTGGATCGGTATCGGCCACGCGGGAACACTGATTTCAGCCATTCTGTTGTTGCTCAAGCAGCGGTGGAGAAACTCCATCAACCGCTTTGCCGAGGCCATGACCCTGTTCGCCGTGGCTTGCGCCGCGATCTTCCCTATCCTTCATACCGGCCGTCCATGGCTCGCGGCGTACTGGCTGTTCCCGTATCCCAATACGATGGCGCTCATGCCGCAGTTCCGCAGCCCCCTGATGTGGGACGTGTTCGCAGTCTCGACCTACGGGACCGTGTCGCTGTTGTTCTGGTACGTCGGCTTGATTCCCGACCTCGCAACCCTACGGGACCGCGCGAAAACGAAAATACAGCAATTCATCTACGGCGTCCTTTCCCTCGGGTGGCGCGGCTCCGCGACTCACTGGCACCGGTACGAGACGGCGTCACTGCTGCTGGCCGGCATGTCGACGCCCCTGGTTTTGTCGGTCCATACCATCGTCAGCTTCGACTTCGCGGTTGGCATCATTCCGGGTTGGCACACCACCATCTTTCCTCCGTACTTCGTCGCCGGCGCCATCTTCTCCGGATTTGCCATGGTGATGACGCTGTCGATTCCCATTCGCGCGATCTACGGCCTGCAGGACTTCATCACCATGCGCCACCTGGAGAACATGGCCAAAGTGATGCTGGCCACCGGGTGGATCGTGTTCTACGGCTACATCATCGAAGCCTTCATGGCCTGGTATAGCGGCAACCCGTACGAACGCTACATGATGATCAATCGCCAGATGGGTCCGTACGCTCCCTTCTACTGGATGCTGATCTTCTGCAACGGCCTGGCTCCCCAGATTTTCTGGTTCAAGAAAGCCAGGACGCACATTCCCACGTTGTTCATCATGTCGATCATCGTGAACATCGGAATGTGGTTAGAGCGTTTCATCATCGTCGTCACCAGCTTGCACCGCGACTTTCTGCCCTCATCGTGGGGCATGTATTGGCCGACGGTGTGGGACATCATGACCTACGCCGGGACCTTTGGCCTGTTCCTCACTCTCTTCTTCCTGTTCATTCGGGTGCTGCCCATGATTTCGATCTTTGAAATGCGGACCTTGATTCCTCAGTCCAAAACCGCGGAGGTCCACAAGTAATGTCCGGACATGCGATTCCTGCCGGCAATGGCGTCTACGGCCTGCTGGCCGAGTTCGACAGCCCAGGTCTCCTGCTCCAGGCGACGCGTCGGACGTACGACGCCGGCTACCGGAAGATCGATGCCTACTCCCCTTATCCCGTGGAAGAACTGTGGGAAGCGGTGGGGTCGCATTCGAACAAGGTGCCGCTGGCCGTGCTGTGCGGTGGTTTGCTCGGCGTAGCCACGGGGTTCGGATTGCAGGCATGGGCCTCGATGCTTTACTACCCCTTCAACGTCGGCGGGCGGCCGAACCTGAGCTGGCCCTCCTTTGTGCCGATTACCTTCGAATTGGGGATCCTCTTTGCCTCCTTCGCGGCGACCTTCGGCATGATCCTGATGAATGGTCTGCCCCGGCCGCATCATCCCTTGTTCAACGTCGAGCGCTTCGTCTCGGCCGCGTCGCGCGACCGGTTCTTCCTTTGCATCGAAGCGATTGACCCCAAATACCACGCCGAGGAAACGCGGAACTTCCTCGCCAGCCTGGAACCGCGGGAGGTGACTGAAGTTGCGGACTGAGATTTTCACTTCCCCGTGCTGGCGGGCCGCGATCGTTCCCCTCGTGCTCCTGGGTGCGACGGCCTGCCGCCAGGACATGCACGATCAGCCCAAGTACAAGGGACTGCGGCGCAGCGAATTCTTCGACGATCGCCGTGTTGCGCGGCCTCTGCCCGAGGGAACCATCGCCCGCGGCTTCCTCCGCGAAGACGCGAAGTTCTTTCAAGGTAAGGATGGGAACGAGCCGGTGAAAGAGTTCCCCCTGCCGGTCAATGCCGCATTGCTCAAGAGAGGCCAGCAGCGCTTCAACATCTACTGCACGCCTTGTCACGGCTATTCCGGCGACGGGAAGGGTATCATCCCGGGCCGTGGCGCCAAACAGCCCCCGTCCTATCACCTCGACCGGTTGCGCGAAGCGCCCCCTGGGTATTTCTACGACATCATCACCAACGGATTTGGCGCGATGTACGACTACTCGTCCCAAATCCAGGATCCGCGGGACCGGTGGGCCATTGTCGCCTACATCCGGGTCCTGCAGCGCAGTCACTACTCGCCTTCCACCGACGTCCCGGCTGAAGAGTTGCCCAAACTCGGGCCTCCCCCGGCCAAACCGGCGCAAGCCCCCGCTCCCGCCGGAGGTGCTCAATGACCCACGGTTCCTACAACACGCCTCCTGATCTCCTTGCCGACATGGATAGGGCGCGCTCGCGCTGGCTCATGATCGGCCTCACCGGTCTGGCCGCCACGGTGGCCGGATTCTTCTTGGACCAGGAGAGGTTCTATCAGTCGTACCTGTACGCGTTCGTGTTCGTGATTGGCTTCCCGATGGGCTTGCTCGCCCTCACCATGCTCAATCACCTGACCGGGGGCGCGTGGGGCATCATGATCCGCCGCATCGCCGAGGCCGGCTGCCGTACGTTCCCGGTGATGTTGGTCCTCTTTATCCCGATCGCCTTGGGTGTGCCGCACCTGTTCCCGTGGGCCGCTCACGCAGCGGCCTCCGACCATTTGCTGCACGAGAAACTCTCCTACCTGAACGTGCCCTTCTTTTATGTTCGGGCCGCGGTCTACTTCGCGATCTGGCTGCTCCTCTCGTTCCGGATCAGCAGCCTTTCGGGCCAGCAGGACCAGAACGGCTCCGAACCCTACTTCACCAAGCTCCAGCGCGTGAGCGGGCCGGGCCTTCTGTTGTACGCCTTCACGGTCACGTTTGCTTCCATCGATTGGATCATGTCGCTCGACCCGCACTGGTTTTCGACCATTTTCGGGATTCTGCTGCTCGGCTGCCAGGGCGTCACTGCGTTCTCGTTCGCGATCATGATGCTGGTCTGGCTGATGCGGCGGCCGCCGATGTCGGACGCCGTGACCTCCGTTCATCTCCATGACCTGGGCAAGTTGATGTTCGCCTTCGTCAATCTCTTCGCTTACTTCAATTTTTCACAGTTCCTGATCATCTGGTCCGGCAACCTGCCGGAAGAAACCACCTGGTATCTGAGGCGGACCACCGGCGGCTGGCAGTACGTCAGCATCGCCATCATGGTCCTGCACTTCTTTGTTCCGTTCTTCCTGCTGTTATCGCGCAACTTGAAGCGGACACCGGGCAAAGTGACCAAGGTGGCCGGCTGGCTGATCTTCATGCAATTGGTCAACGCGTACTGGCTCGTGATGCCGAGCCTGTACGAAAAGGGCATCCACCTTCACTGGCTGGATATCGCGGCGCCGGTGGGAATCGGCGGCGTCTGGATGTGGGCGTTCTTCGGGCAACTGAAGGCACGGCCCGTCCTTCCGGTGCGGGATCCGATGCTCGAGGAGGCTTTGCACAGTGCAGGACACTAATTTCGAATCGCATGTGGTGCGCGGACCTCACGGGGCGCACGAAGGGACGGACATCAACACCCTGTCGGTCTCGAAGTTCGGCATCGCCATCGCCGCGGTCACCCTGATTTCCATGATGGCCATGTGGTTCTTCCTCGACATTCTGTCGCGCTTCGAGACGAAGTCGAGCCCGAAGCCGCGGCCGATGGTGGCCCAGAATCCAATGAAGGAGCCCCCGCTGCCTCACTTGCAAGGGAGGCCGCGGCCCGATCTGGCCTCGTTCCAGGCGGAAGAGGCGCGCAAACTGGCCGAGTACAAATGGGTGGACGGCGACAAGAAGATCGTGCAGATCCCGGTCGAACGCGCTTTGGAGATTGTGGCGAGGGAAGGGAAACTGCCGGTCTGGATTCCCGCGCTCCCGGCCAAGCCGCAGGGAGGCGTGCCGAAGTGAAGCGCATTCCGCGGTTGTCGATGCTGTTTGCGGCCGGCGTGGTGATTGCCGGCGCGCAGATGAGCATTTTCCGCGAACCCGTCGGCCGTCCCGCCAACATGAAGGACCGCCAACTCGATGGAGTCGGCGTCGACCAGAAGCTGAACGCGCAAATTCCACTCGACCTCGAATTCAAAGATGAGCAGGGCCGCATCGTGCGCCTGCGCGAGTACTTCGGAAAAAAGCCGGTGGTGCTGGCCCCGGTCTACTATCAGTGCCCGATGCTCTGCACCCAGATTCTGAACGGCCTGGTCTCCAGTCTGAAAGCGGTGTCGTTCGTCTCCGGCGATGATTTCGAAGTGGTCGCGGTAAGTTTTGACCCGACCGATACGCCCGAACTTGCGAACAAAAAGAAGGCCAGCTATGCCGGCCGCTTTGGCAAGAAAGGCGTCGAGCAAGGCTGGCACTTCCTCACCGGACAGGAGTCCAACATCAAGGCGCTGCTTCAGTCGATCGGTTACCGCTATAAGTTCGTGCCCGAGACCAAGCAGTTCGCGCACCCGGGCGCCATCGTGGTGGCGACTCCCGGCGGCAGCATCTCCCGATACCTCTATGGCGTGGAATACGAGCCGCGGGACATGCGCCTGGCTTTGGTGGAGGCCTCGCAGGGCCGGATCGGCACTCCGGTCGATTCGCTCCTGCTCTTCTGTTATCACTACGACCCCGCGACGGGCAAATACAGCGCCGCCGCGATGAACCTGATTCGGCTGTTGGGGCTGGCCACTGTTGCCGCCCTCGGTAGTTTCCTGTGGATTAGCGCGCGCCGGCCGCCGGCGCAGAAGACGGCATAAGTACTAAGCAATGGGCTCGATACCGTTACTTCCTCCTCAAGCGTCCTCGGTCGCGGGCGAGGTCGACACCTTCTATTTCGTCATCGTCGGGATTTCGGCGTTCTTCACGATCCTCATCTGCGCCTTGGTGGTGATCATGGCCATCAAGTATCGCCGCAAGTCCGACGCCGACCGCCCCAGAGCGATTCTGGGCAGCGTCCCCCTCGAACTGGTGTGGACGATCATCCCGCTCGTGATCTGCATGGTCCTGTTTTTCTGGAGCGCCAAGCTGTACATGACTCTCATCACGCCTCCCGAGGACGCGATTGAGATGTACGCGACCGGAAAGCAATGGATGTGGAAGATCCAGCATCGCAACGGCAAGCGCGAGATCAACGAACTCCACATTCCGCTCGGCCAGGCGGTGAAACTCAAGATGACCTCCGAAGATGTCATCCACAGTTTCTTCGTTCCGGCGTTCCGCACCAAGATGGACGTCGTTCCCGGCCGCTACACCACCACCTGGTTCCGCCCAACCGCCATCGGCAAGTATCACCTCTTCTGCGCCGAGTATTGCGGCACCAAGCATTCAGGCATGATCGGCTGGGTCTACGTGATGCTGCCGGAGGACTACCAGAAGTGGCTCCAGGGCGATGCCGGCGAAGGGACCCTCTCGCAGCGCGGAGAACGGCTGTTCAATGAACTGGGGTGCGCCAACTGCCACCGGATCGACGGGAAGGGAAGAGGGCCCTCGCTCGTCGGCGTCTTCGGCGAGCAGGTGGAATTGGACAAGGGCGGCAAAGTGCTCGCCGACGAGGCGTACCTGCGTGAGTCGATCCTCAATTCATCGGCCAAAGTGGTCTCCGGATATCAGAGCATCATGCCGGTCTTTCAGGGACTGGTTACCGAGGATCAGGTGCTGCAATTGATCGAGTACTTGAAGTCCATTGGCAAGAAGCAGAAGGCGCCCGCCGCGCCTGGGGCAAAGCCGGCTCCGCCAGCCAGAGTCGCGGCAGCGGCCCCTCGTTAGATTCCAGGTGAAGCATATGAATACGGCATCTTCTACAGGAACCGCTGAAGCGAAAACCAACTACCTGACGCAGGACTTCAGCATCAAGTCGTGGCTGCTGACCACCGACCACAAGCGCATCGCGGTGCTCTACCTGCTGTCGATCTCGATTGCGTTCGCCGTCGGCGGAGTGTTCGCCGGCCTCATCCGGCTCGAACTGCTGACACCTCAAGGCGACCTGTTTCAAGCCGAGAACTACAACAAGGTCTTCACCATGCACGGTGTGGTGATGGTCTTCTTCGTTCTCATCCCATCCATCCCCGCGACACTCGGCAACTTCCTGATCCCACTCATGGTGGGCGCCCGCGATCTCGCTTTTCCGCGCATCAATCTGCTGAGCTGGTACCTCTACATGGCGGGTCTCACTTGCGGCATCCTCGCCATGGTCTCGGGAGGCGTCGACACGGGCTGGACCTTCTATACCCCGTACAGCAGCACCTACTCCAACACCAGCGTGATGATCACCGCCGTGGGCGCCTTCATCGCCGGCTTCTCCTCCCTCCTGACCGGGCTCAACTTCATCGTCACCATCCACCGCATCCGCGCGCCCGGGATGACCTGGTTCCGCCTGCCGCTATTTGTGTGGGCCCACTACGCTACCAGCCTGATCATGATCCTGGCGACGCCCGTCGTCGCCGTCACGCTGCTGTTGCTTG